>SSSZ01000073.1 GCA_009469675.1 Azonexaceae bacterium
ACGTTCGTGATGCCGGAACCAGCGGACGCGAGCGGCGTGCACGGCACGAACAGCGCGCGCGTGTTTCTCTACTTTCCCGACATGACGCCGAGCGAAATCATCGGCTACTGCCGTGCCACGGCGGCCTATGGTGGCGTATATTGGGAGTGGTGCGACGACGAGGGCGATCAGATCGAGCTACCGGGCGGTCGCATCGAGCCGAGCCACTGGATGCCCCTTCCCGAGCCGCCGAAATGAACGCACCCTTCTTCCGCGAGCCGCGCATCGAACTGCCCGGACACCTGGCCTACATCCGGTCGCTGCCGTGCTTTCTCTGCGATGCCCCGCCGCCGTCAGAGGCCGCGCACTTCAGGGCCGGTGTCACGGGGATGGGGACGAAGCCGCATGATTTCTGGACGTTCCCGATGTGCCACAGACACCACAAAGAGCAGACCGAACACAAGCACGGAGAGTTGGCATGGTGGCTGGATCAACTGAGCGTCAGACCGGACCTTCTCATCAAGGCAATCCGGGCGTGGGCACGAAGCCATTACAGGGTGACGCCATGACGCTCATCGAACGCCTTGAGGCCGCGACGGCGGGAAGCCGCGAGTTGGATGCGGAGATCGCGCACGCCATCGGCGCGTTCAAACCAAAGCCGGTGACGGCGCGTGATGAAAACTTCTGGACCCAGCACTACACCAGCAGCCTCGACGCGGCGCTGTCGTTGGTGCCGGATGGTTTCGATTACATTGTTTATCGCGTCGATGGGGAATGCTGCGCGGAGGTCGGGCCGCCAGGATCATTCGGTTTTACCAAATGCGTCGGCACCCCGACCGCCGTGCTCGCCCTCTGCATCGCCGCTCTCAAAGCGAGGACGCCATGACCGACCCCATCGCAGCGGCACGCAGAATTCTCGCGCGCCCACAGCATCACATAATGCCGGAAGAAAGAATCGTCGCGACGTACATCCTCGCCGCATTCCCGCAGGTCGCCAAGCCGTCGCGGGATGCGGCTGATGCCGAAATGGAGCCCGTGAACTTCGCCACGCACGGAGCGCGAGCACTCGTGCCGATCGGCGCGCGGCACATTCTCGCCGAGCCGTCGCGGGCTGCGGTTGAGACAGCGCGAGATGTGGCGCGCGCCAATTTCTGCGACTCAGCAATGCAGCCACAGATTGACCGCATCGCAGCCGCCATCCTCGCCGCAGAGGCGCGGGTGCGGGAGGAATGCGCCGTTACTTGCGACAAGATCGCTCAGTCCTGGTGGGCGAAATTCAAGAGCGGACTGGACATGCGCGGCGAGCAATCGAGAAGCGCAGCCGCGGACGAATGCGCGCGGGTCATCCGCGCGGGAGGCGGGCGATGAAAGCAAAGTTCGATGCATGCTTGTCCGGTTCTAACCCAAACAACCACATCTTGAAGGAGACAGAGCAAATGACACCGACGATTGGACGCATCGTTCACTACCGCCTCGGGCCGCAAGACATTGAGGCGATCAACCGCCGTCGCGCAGACGCGCGCGCGAAAATGGATTGGCATCGCGAGAACAAGACAGGCGCGCAAGTGCATGTGGGCAACGAGGTTCGCGAGGGGGACACCTATCCGCTCGTCATCACGCGCGTCCACGGCGACGGGCCGGATGCCTATGTGAATGGGCAGGTCATGCTCGACGGCAACGACTTGTATTGGGCCACGTCCGTCAAAGTCGGCGAAGGCCCGCGTACCTATAGCTGGCCCAACCGGCAGTAGCCTTGGGCGACAACCGGACAAGCATGGTTCGATGATATCAACGAACAGCTTCATAAGGAAGCCATGACCGATTCCATCGCAGCGGCGCGGAAAGCCCTTGGCCTAATAAAAAAGAGGCGACGCTATTCGGGCGCGGGTAATGAGGCTCACGCCCGACAGGCCAATGCACAGATTGCGGCGGCCAGATCGGCTCTTGAGGGAAGGGTTCATCATGTTGCCGCCGCCATCGCCGCCGCAGAGGCGCGGGTGAGGGAGGAGTGCGCGGCAGCATGTGATCGCGTGGCGGCAGAATTGGAGAGGCAACAGGCGTCCAACCTTGCTCGCTCGACAGCCGCCGTGCTTGCCGACACCATCCGCGCGGGAGGCGGGCGATGAAAGCAAAGTTCGATGATATCAACGAACAGCTTCATAAGGAAGCCATGACCGATTCCATCGCAGCGGCGCGGGAGAGGCTTGCCACGCTGATCTACAAGACCAAGCCGTTCCTGACTGGACGGCAGGCCAAGGAGATCGCCGACGCCATCCTCGCCGCAGAGGCGCGGGTGAGGGATAAGATTGAAGTGGATAACACTCTTCGGCAAGGCGCTGATTATTCACCATGCCACGCACCCACGCAGAGCGCGATGAATGAGGCGCGGGGTTTGATGACCGACGACGAACTGCTGGCGCTGGCGCGGAGGGCGACGCCGGGAGAATGGCGGATCGGTACGCGCATGCCATCGCGTGTCTATGCCAGCACCAGCGCCATGATCGCCGACTGTGATCGCAACCACACGAACCACGACCAGAATGAGCATGACGCCGCCTACATCGCCGCCGCGAACCCCTCCGCCATCATCGCCCTGATCGAGCGCCACCGCGCCGAGGTCGATGGCAATGGTGCGTTGCTGAACGATTATATCAACGCCAATGCGCGGCTGACGCGCGAGAGGGATGAGGCGAGACAAGAGAATCAATATCTGCGCGACGAGAAGGCCGTCCTCGATACGGCCATCAAATGCGCTCATAGCGACGAGCTGACCGCCGTCGCCATGCAGCAGAATGCCGAGCACCTTCGCGATGTTGCCGAAGCCGCCCTCTCCGCCGCGCAGAAGCGCATCGCGGAGTTGGAGGGGGTTGTCCGCCAAGCCGTTGACGAGAAAGACGGCCCAGAACCGCCACATGCGCTCGGCAGTGAATGGCACGATAGAGCCCGCGCCGCCCTCGCGGGCAAGGAGGACGGTGGAAGCCCGTCACCGCTGATACGCTCGCAGCAGGGAGGTTGAGCAGATGACACGTAAAGAAATACTGCACGAAATCCACGAAGAGCGGCACCGTCAAATCATCAAGGAGGGCTGGACGCTTGCCCATGACGACGAGCACGGCAACGGCGAGCTTGGCCGCGCTGCGGCGGCCTATGCGCTCCAGAACGCGGCAAAGAGCTATAGCGACGGCGTTTCGGAACGTCTCATGATAGCCGCCAACGTTGCGTGGCCTTTTGAGGGCCAGCCGAAGTTGCACGCTCCAAGGCGCGCGCTCGTGATTGCCGGGGCTTTCATCTTGGCCGAGATCGAGCGCCTGGATCGGCTGAACGACCAGCAGCGGGGGAAGCCGTGAAGCGACCCAAGGACATGACGACGGCAGAGCTCATGGCGTTGCCCGTCGTGGATCAGGGCTGGGTTGTGAACGAGGATGTCGAGCCCGACGATCTCGCGACATTCATGGACGCGACGGGCGCGGTCTGGGGGCTCACCAAGCGCAGCCGGCAATGGGAGCGGTTCCCGCTGC
>SSSZ01000074.1 GCA_009469675.1 Azonexaceae bacterium
GTCATCCAGCCATCGCGCTCGGCATCTGCCGCTCTGGCTGCATCAATACAACTGGCACAGACCTCATGCCAGCCTTCAATATCAGCCCCCCATCTCCCGCGTCACCTTACTGAACAACCTGGTGGGTTTACACAGCTAGCGCCCAGGCCGTAGGGGGTGTCGTTGGCCCAGGCGGCGACCTGGTCGAGGTCGTCGTAGGGCATGGCGACCACCACCGGCCCGAAAATCTCTTCCTGGACGACGCGCATCTTCTGCTCGACCTGGGTCAGCACCGTCGGCCTGACGAAGTAGCCGACATCGCCAGCCCGCCCGCCGCCGGCCACCACTTCGGCACCCTGGGCGCGGCCGATGTCGATGTAGCCGCAGACGCGGTCCATCTGCTCGCGGGAGACCAGGGGGCCGATCTGGGTGGCGGCGTCGAGGCCGTGGCCGATCTTGAGGGCGTTGGCGGCGGCGGCCAGATCGGCGACGACGCGGTCGAAGATCTTCTTGTGGGCGTAGAGACGGGAGCCGGCGCAGCAGACCTGGCCCTGGTTGAAGTAGATGGCGTTGGCGGCGCCGGCGGCAGCCATGGCCGGGTCGCAATCCTCGAGGACGATGACCGGCGACTTGCCGCCCAGTTCAAGGGTGACGCGGGCCATGTTGTCCATGGCTGCCTTGCCGATCAGCTTGCCGACTTCGGTGGAACCGGTGAAGGTGATCTTGTTGACGCCGGGGTGGCCGGTGAGGGGCGCCCCCGCCCCGGGACCATCGCCGGTGACGATATTGACGACGCCGGCGGGATAACCGGCTTCTTCGATGAGGCGGCCGAGGTAGAGCGCCGACAGCGGCGTCTGCTCGGCCGGTTTCAAGACCACGGTGCAACCGGTGGCCAGGGCCGGGCCGAGCTTCCAGGCGGCGAGCAGAAGCGGGAAGTTCCAGGCGACGATGGCCGCCACCACGCCCACCGGCTCCTTGCGCGTGTAGGCGACGAACTCGGCCTGGGGCATGAAGGGCACCGAAACGTCCATGGTGCTGCCCTCGATCTTGGTCGCCCAGCCCGCCATGTAGCGCAGGAACGATGCGGCGACGCTGACATCGACGGCATGGGCGATGGCGGCGGACTTGCCGTTGTCGATGGATTCGATTTCGGCCAGGGTCTGGCCGTCGCGCTCGACCAGGTCGGCCAGACGGAGCAGCAGGCGTTCCCGCTCGGCCGGCTTGAACCGCGGCCAGGGGCCGGTCTCGAAGGCACTGCGGGCGGCCTTGACGGCGGCGTCCACGTCGGCCGGGGAACCGGCGGGAACGGTGGCGATCAGCGCTTCGTCGGCGGGGTTGAGCACCTCCAGTTTCTGGCCCGAGGCGGCATCCACCCAGCGCCCGCCGATCAGCATCGGGTGATGCCGTTCGGCCAGGAATTGGCGGGTTTTCTCGCTCAGAAAGTCGGTTTTGTCGAGTGCTGTCATGCTGTGTCTCCTTTGGTTATGGATTTTTGGGCGCAAGCCGGCCCGTCGGCTGGGACGTAGCCACCGCAGCCCGGCCGCGGTGGGGGTATGGGGGTGCGAAGCTCAGCGGCCGGCGACGACGCCGAGGATGCTGAACAGCACGTCGCCGGCCGGCCCGACAGCGATGCTGGTGAGGCCCGCCCGGTCGGGGCGGACGGTGGCGACGAAGTTTTTCTCCCCCGCCTGGGCCGTCACCGAGACGCTGGCCTGGCCCGCCGGTGCGGCGAAAGGCTGGGCCATGCCGGACCCTTCTTTTTCTCCCAGGGAAACGCCGCTCATGCCGACGATGCGCACGCTGCCGTCGGCCCGCTGCACCATGGCGGTGAGCGACTGCTGGGTGCCGCTGGGAATCTCCTTCCAGGTCAGGCCGCGGTCGGTACTGCGGTAGAGGTGGCCGCGCAGGCCGGCCATCAGGGCGGATCCGTCGGGCAACACGAGGCCGGTCCAGAACGACCCCTTGTTGTCGGTCTGAATGGCCTTCCAGGTCGCCCCGGCATCGTCGGAGCGCAGGATGCTGCCCGCCTCGCCGGCGACGAGCAGCAGGCCGCCGGCGCCGGGGACGATCTGCTGGAGATGGCTGTCGCCCGCCTCGCCTTCCACCAGCCGGCGCTCCTGCCAGGTCTTGCCGCCGTCGCGGGTTTCCAGGGCGAGGCCGAACTGGCCGACGGCAAGACCGTGGCTGGGGTTTTCGAACCAGATGGAGAGCAGCACCCGCTCCTTGCCCCGCTCCTCGCGCTGCATCTGCCAGGTGTCGCCGCCGTCGGCGGTGGTCAGGATGGTGCCGTCGTGGCCGGCCGCCCAGCCCCGCTTGTCGTCGAGAAAGAAGACGCTGGTCAGGGGCGCCCGGGTGGGCACGGCGGCGGCCTGGCGGAAGCGTTTACCGTCGTCGGAAAGAATGACGAAGCCGTAGTCGCCGACGGCGACGACGCGCTTGCCGGCCACGGCCGAGGCATAGATCGGGGCCTTTTCCGGATTGACCAGTTTGGGGGCGGTGCGGAACGCGGCCGCCGCCGCCGGCTTGCCTTCGGGAGCCGCGGCCGGCGCCGCGCCTGCAACGCCCAGCACGGCAAGCGCCAAGCCGAGGGAGATCAGTCGAAGCTTCATGATGGTTTCCGAATCAGTGGCCGATGGCCGGGGCCTTGACCGGCCCCCGGCGCGGGAAGAGGGAGTCGAGTTTGACGGCGAAGGCGGGCAGCACGGTGATCGCCATCAGCATGTTCACCATGAACATGAAGGTGAGCAGGATGCCCATGTCGGCCTGGAACTTGAGGTCCGAGAAGCCCCAGGTGGCGACACCCACCGACAGGGTGATGGCGGTGAAGATCGTTGCTATACCCACCTCCCGCAACGCGCCTTCAAGGGCCGCTTTCATCGGCTCGTTGCGGGAGAGGTGGATTAGCAAACGGTTGTAGATGTAGAAGGCGTAGTCGACGCCGATGCCGGTGGCCAGCACCATGACCGGCAGGGTAGCGACGGTGAGGCCGATGTCGAGGGTCTTCATGAACCAGTAGCCGAGGAAGGTGGCCAGGGTGAGCGGCACGCAGCAGGCGAGCATGGCCCGCCAGTCGCGGTAGGCGAGCAGCACCAGGATCATGATGGCGGCGTACACATAGAGCATCATGGGCAGTTCGCGCTCTTCGACCTTCTCGTTGGTGGCGGCGAGCACGCCGATGTTGCCGGAGGCCAGCCGGACCTTGATGCCGACCGCGGCGGGGTCGTTGTCGCGGCGGAAATCCTTGACCGCCTGGATGGCCGGCTTGATCGTCGTCGCCTTGTGGTCGGCCAGGTAGATGTTGGCCGCCATCATGGTGCAGGCGCGGTTGAACAGCCCCCCCGCCTCGGGCAGGTAGCCGATGGCCACCTGCAGGGCCTTGCTGTCCCGCGGCAGGGCGGTCATCTTGGGATTGCCCTCGTTGAGGCCGGCGTTGGCGAACTTGGCCAGGGCAGAAAGGGACGACACCGAGAGCACGCCGGGAACCTGGGCCATGTGCAGGGTGAATTGGTCCATGTAGTTGACGATCTCGTAGTTGTTGCACGAGTCGTTGGGGGTCTCGAAAACCACGGTCAGCACGTCCATGCCCAAGTCGAAGCGCTTGACGATGTTCTCGATGTCGGTGTTGTAGCGGGAATCGGGCCGCAGCTCCGGTGCCCCCGGCTGGAGCGCGCCGATATGGCGGCCGTGGCTCTGCCAGACGGCAACGCCAAGGAGGACGATGGCCACGGCCAGGACGGTACGGGCGTGATTGACGTCGGCGATGAAGCCGAGCCGTTCGATGACCTTGCCCCGCTTGTCCTGCAGGGCTTCGAGCCGCAGGGCGTAATCCCGCGAAAAGCGGAAAAACGAGGCGGTGAGCGGCAGCATGATGAGGTTGGTGATGATCTTGAAGCCGACACCGATGGAAGCCGTGATGCCCAGTTCGCGAATCATCGGAATGGGAATGATGACCAGGGTGATGAAGCCGACGAAGGCCGTCACCAGGGCCAGGGTGCCCGGAATGAAGAGGCCGGAGAAGCTTTCCCGGGCGGCACCTTCGGAATCGGCGCCGTGGGCCACGGCCTTGGAGATGGCGTTGATCTGCTGCACCCCGTGGGAGACGCCGATGGCGAAGACGAGGAAAGGCACGAGAATGGCCAGGGGGTCGAGGCCGTAACCGAGGAGCGTCAGGGTGCCGAATTGCCAGACCACAGACACCATGGAGCAGGCGATGGGCAGGAGGGTGAGGAGAATCGAGCGGCAATACCAATACACCGCCAGGGCGGTGAGCAGGGTCGCCAGAGCGAAAAACAGGGCAACACCCTTGGCGCCGTCGGCAATGTCGCCGATCTGCTTGGCGAAGCCGACAATTTCGATTTCGTGTTCCGGGGTTTCGAGCTTGGCGCGGATATCCTGTTCGAGCTTGGCGGCGAGTTCGAGGTAATCGAGTTTCTTGTGGCTGGAGGGGTCTTCTTCCAGCAGGTCGGCGACGATCATCGACGCCGTGTTGTCGTTGGCCACCAGGCTGCCGACGTAGCCGCCGCGAACGACGCGGTCCTGGATGCGGGCGATCTTTTCGGTGTCGAGGGCTTCCGGCGTGACGTTGCCGCCGATCACGTCCTCGGCCTGGAAACCTTCCTCGGTCAGTTCATAGACGCGGGTATTCGGGGTCCACAGGGATTGCACCGAGCGACGGTCGATCCCCGGCAGGTAAAGGACGGCCTCGGTGACCTCGTGCAGCTTCTTGAGGGATGCCGGGGTCCAGATGTCGCCCTGGCGCGCCCGCACCACCACCATGACGCGGTTGGAGCCGAACAGCTGGGTGCGGTACTGGAAGAAGGTGTCGGTGTATTCGTGCCCCACCGGCAACTGCTTGTCGAAACCCGCAGTCATGCGCAACTGCGAGGCGAGAAAACCCATCACCGCCGTGAATGCGACGAGCAGGACGAGGGTCGGAACCCGGAACCGGAAGAAGAAATCTTCCAGGCGTTTGACGAAAGTAACAATGCTAGACATGACGATTCAGCCCACCCGCAAACCTACCCGGAAGCAGGCAAAAATTTCGCTGCAAAAAGCGGGCGGCCCGGACCGGCGCCGCCCGTGAGGAGAGACTAGAAGGTGTAGGACACGGTTGCACTCGCCACGTCGCGATCCCGCAGCAGGTTGAGATTGCCGCCGCCGAAGAAGGTGCTGTACCCCAAATTGACCTTCCACTGGTTGTGGTAGTCGAAGGTGATACCGATGGCTACCGCTTTGCGCCCCTCAATAAAGGGGATGGTGTTCGGACTGGTGCCCTTGACGTCGTGGTAGAAGTCGATGATCGGCGTCATCGTCCAACCGGAGTTGAAGACGTTGGCGTAGGTCAGGCTGACTTCGGCGACGTAACCGAAGGAAGTCTTGTCGGGCAGCGCATAGTTGTTGAGGAGGTAGGGAATCTCCCCGTTCAGCTTGAGGCCCGGGTAGTGGGTAACCGCCACCTCAGCCAGAAACGCACCGTCGGCGGCGCCCAGGGCGCGGGTCAGTTCGGGCGGCAACCAGGTGAAAGCCGTGGCGTGGGCCTGGAATTTCCGCTCGTTGCTATACCCGTTGGCCATCGCCGGCGCAGCAAAATTGTTGGACAGCGCGGCGAGGTTGTACTGGAGCCGGGAACGCGACCCGGTCTGAGTGGGTACGGTCGGATCCACCGCCACGCTGTCCTTGGGGCGATAGGACAGTTCGGCGCCGAAGGCCCAGTCCCCGACCTTGGTGTTCATGGACAGTCCGAACAAATTACGATCTTCGCCGTATTGCTCGACCGCGGTCAGACCGAGCAGGTTGGGCGTCCCGACCCCGTTGGTCTTGAACCCGACGAAGGGGAGTTTGTCGTGATAGCGCACGTAATAGGCGGCATATTCGGTGTCTCCGCCGGGCGGCTTGTAGCGCAGGTTAATGCCGTATTGGCCGCTCCGCTTGGGTTTGTCCCGCTCGACGGGAATCGCCCCGGCACCGTTGGCGGCAATCCAATCCAGGGTGCGCCCCCGGGTCGGGTCGAAATCCCCCCCGGGCAACGCGAAGAACGGATTGCTCACGCTGGTCGGGAAGAAGGCGCCGCGCTTGCCCCCCTTGCCGAGAAAGTCGGCCGTGGACCAGTAGGTACCGGCCGGATCCAGCTTGAATCCGTTCCAGGCGAACTGGTAATACATTTCGGTCGAAAACCCGCCCCCCAGAGCCGTACTGAGCGACGCCATCGGCGCCGGAATGAGGATTTCCTTGACCTGGGTGCCCGGAATGTGGGCCTTGCGCAGATCAAAGGCGTGAATGGTATTGATGCCGCCAAAGATGAAGATATCTTCACCCCAGTTGATAACTTGGTTGCCGAATTTGAACTTGGCGGAGTTGTCGCCAAGCTTGAAATCCTTGGAAACCCAGAGATCGAGCAGCGAAACGTCCTGCTTTAGGGCATTCTTCGCTTCGCTATGGAGCGGAGTGCGGTCGGTATGAATGGCCGCGAAGTCCGAGGACCAGGTGAATCTTCCCAGGACGGCCCAGTTCCCCCGCTCGCTGAGGGAAAGTTCGTGAGTACCCTTGAGCACCGCGGAAACGATATCGCCTTTCTTGTAGTTCAAGGTGCCGTCGTCGACGTTGGTGTAATTGAAGTCGGGTATGGCGCTTCCTGCCTGGCCGGGGCCATTGACGAGTTCCCCAAGGGGGCCGGTGGTCGGCACGTTGCCACCGTTGTCGTTGCCGATCATGCTCTTGTTCGGCGACTGCATGCGGCGCTGGACGCCGTAGGAAATCGTCGAGTCGAAGCTTCCGGAAACGCCGTTGTCCAGGTCGAACTTGAAGGCGTGGGCCGGGGTGGCGAGGCCGCCGCCGATGGCGGCGAGAGCCAGGGCCACCTGGGTTCTGCGCAGAATTTTTGTCGTATTCATTGGAATTTCCCTCCGTTATGTCGCGACAGGATCAGCGGTCGCCGGCCCGACGCAGTTCGTCGGATTCGAAGCGCTTGGGATCGATACGGCCCTCGGCTCCGGCCAGCCAGTCGGTGGGCTTGGCTTCCTGGGTCGAGTTTTCGGCCATGTAGCGATTGACGGTCAGATCCCACGACATGAATTCCTGGCTGACGCAGGCGCCGAGTTCCACCGCCGGGTAGATCGAGGCTTCCATGACGCGCCACAGCTTGCCCTGGGCGTCGTACTGGTCGGCGGCAATAATCATCCAGGTGTCCTCGTCGATGTAGAAGACGCGCTTGGCGAACATGTGGCGCATGCCCTGCTTGACGGTGGCTTCGACCTTCCAGACGCGGTGCAGCTCGTAGCGCATGAGGTCGCGGTTGGGATAGAGGCCGCCATAGACTTCCTTGACCGGGCGCTTGGCGACGAACTTGAAGTTGTTGTAGGGGATGTACATCTCCTGCTTGCCTACCAGCTTCCAGTCGTAGCGGTCGAGCGCCCCGGCGAACATGGGGTACTGGTCGGCGGTTTCGAGGTTTTCATAGCCCGGGATCGGGTTGTCGTACTCGAAGGCCGGCAGGCGGCGAACGCGGCGCTGGCCGGGGAAGTACATCCAGGCGTCGTTGGATTTGCCGAGGAAGTAGTGGGCAAGGATGATCTCCCCGGTCCGGGACGCAGGGGCCGTCGCCAGGTTGAGGAGCTTCATCTGGTAGCCGCCGACTTCCTCCAGGGACTTGACCTTGGCCGAGGCAAAGGGAGTCATCACCCACTGATCCTGGGCCAGGCCGTAGAAGCTGCCGTCCGGGTTGATGAAGTTGGTCTGGTAGAACTCGATGCGGCCTTCGCCCTGCCAGCGCAGGCGGTGGTTCCATACGGCTTCGGCGCCGTTCTTGGGGATGGCGAAGGGGAAGCCGCCGCCCAGGGCCTGGGCCAGGTTGTCCTTACCGTCGCCGGAAAGTTTGGCGTGGGTGGCGTTGGCCCGGGTCTGCTGGTAGACCGAATCGGGATAGCCGCAGCTGCGCTGGGTCGGATAGACGTCCATGCGGTAGCCCTTGCGGGTCTTGATGAGCTCGATCTGCCCGTCGGAGAGCTTGTCCTTATATTTATCGACGTTGGAGGCGTCGATGGCGAACAGCACCTTGTCGCCGGCGAAGGGGTCGACCCGGGCATCCCCCAGCTTGTGCTTGCCCTTGGGCACGCCGCCCTTCCACTCGGGAATGGAACCGTCCTTGTTGCCGGCCTTTTCGGCGCCCACCGGGGTCAGTTCCTTGCCCAGCTTGGCGGCCTCCTGGTCGCCGACCGCGGCCAATGCAGCACCGGAACCGCCGGTCAGGCACAGCACCATGGCTGCGGCCGGCACTAACTTGAATGTCTTGCCCATCTCTTCGAACCTCCTCAAAAAAACATCAACAACCGTCTCGCCGACCGTCTGACGGGTCAGTCGATCCGGAAACCTTTCTCTTGCAACCGTTTGACGATCTCGCCCCGGCGCCCGGAAACATCGTCCAGGGCCTGCGCCCGCGCCGCCGTAACCTCCCGTACCGTATAGGGTTCGGCGCCGACGGGGATTTCCTGCCTACTGAAGTTCTGCAGAATCCAGTTGAGGAGTTCCGCCACCTGGCTGTTGTTCAAGGCCGACTGGGACGTCCCCGGCACCTTGACCAGGAATTCGCGGCCTTCCGGCAGTTGCAGGAAGTGCCCGAGGGCGCCGCGCATGGTCGGCACGCCGGCTTCGGGGCTGCCGGCGCCGTCGAGGCCATGGCAGCCCGAGCAGTGGAGCATGTAGTTCATGCGGGCCGAACCGGCGTCGGCGGCGGAGGCGCCAGCGGCGCCCAAGGCCAGCAGAGTCAGCAGAATGGTTTTCTTCATGGCATCAGCTCCCGGCGGCAGCCAGACGACCCCGCGCCCGGTGGGTGTCGTTGGGGGTGCCGCCCTGTTTGCGGACCTGGGCGACGAACTCGGCGTTGAGCCAGTCCGCCGACGCGGTCCCGTTGAATTCCTGCAGGACGTAGGCGACCACCGCAGCGATCTCGCCGTCCGACAGGGCCGCGAAAGAAGGCATGTTGCCGGTGTAGCGCACGCCGTTGACGGTGATGGCGCCGACCATGCCGGTCAGCGGCACCCGCGCCAGATAATCCCGCCCGCCGCCGCTACCGGCATGCCTGGCCAGATTGCCCGCCAGGGGCGGGGCGATGCCCGGGGCGCCCTGCCCGTCGGCCTGATGGCAGGCCACGCAGTGGGTGGCGTAGAGGGCGGCGCCCGCCGGCTTTTCCTGGGCCGCCAGCCCCCCCGCCGCGAGGGCGAGGAGCATGGCGGCAAGACCGTGCTTCATCGGATCAACCCCGCGGTTCGCCGACGCCGACGATGGCCGCCACGGTGCAGTGGTAGGTGTTGCTGTTGTTGGCCATGCACCAGTTGATGTCGTTGTGAACGCCCAGGCGGTAGCCCGGCCGCTCGCCTTCGTTGCGGTTGCAGAAGCAGCGGCCGCACATGGTGACGCCGCAGCAGTCGTTGTAGCTGATGAGGTAGTCCTTGCCGTCGTTGGGATTGCGGCAGGTGCCGACCCAGGTCACCTTGGACACCTCGGTTCCCGGCGGGCAGCTCGACACGCTACCGCCGCAGCAGCTGCAGATGAAGCCGTCGAGGGCGCAGTGGCGCCAGTAGTCGCAGCTCGTCTCGTCGTTGGAGGGGTCGGGCTTCTTGGGCGCGGCCAGGGCTTCCTTGGCCACCCGGTCGAAGGGCAGGACGGGCAACACGATGGCAGCGCCGACGAAAAAGCGGCCGACCTTGACCAGGGCGCTGCGGCGGGATGCCGATTGGGCGACCCGGCGGGCCTTGCCTTCGAAGAAATCGTCAAACCATTTCACTTTTGTTCTCCTTGCTGATGGGGTCGATCAGGTGCGCTGATCGATGAATTCCTGGATCGAGGCGACGCCGGTTTCCTTGGCGGTGAAGAGGCTCTCCAGTTGCTCCCGGGAGTTGACCAGGCCCTTGCCGCGGATGCGGCCGTCTTCGCCGATCAACACGGCGTAGGGCAGCTTGGAGACGCGATAGGTCATGCCGAGTTCGGTGGAAAGGGCGTAGGGGAATGGTGCTAGGCCAGCTTTCCGATAGAACTCGGCATGTTCGGGGCGGTCGCCGTCGCTGGCAAAGGTGACATCGAGCCAGGATTTTTCGGCGCCATGAATCGACTTGATGATGGGCAGAAGCTTCTTGCACACCGGGCAGGTGGGCGAGAGGAAAAAGAGCAGCTGGCTGCGGCCGTTGTTGCCGCCGACCCGGACGGTGCCCCCGCCCAGGGATTCGAGATCGAAGGTGGGGGCGGTTTCGCCGACCTTCGGCCCCTGGTCCATCATGAGGGCGCCCATGGGGGCGACCCGTTCGTAGAGGATGCCAATCTGGCGGGCCAGGGCGAGAACCACGACGACCAGGGCGAGGACGACCACCCAGAGGAAGACGTTGGAGATGAGCAGGGCTTCGTTCATGGAATTTCCTTTAGTGGCGAGTCGCCAGCGCCCGGGGAGCGTTGGCCATGAGTTGATTGACTGAGACGTAGAGGCCGATGAGCGCCAACACGGCGCCAAGCACGGTGAAGTAGTCCATCCACACCAGGTCGCGACCGATATCCCCCTGGCCGGCCAGGAGGGCGGCGGCGGCGAGGATGCCGTTGCGCAGGACGAGGCCCCAGGAGAGCGTCTGCTGGGAAAGGCCGCCGCAGCCGCAGTCGATTTCGCTACGCCCGCGCCAAAGGTTGATGGCGACGGCGGCGCTGACCACGGCGAGGAGCACCACGGCAAGAAGCGCCCCGTAGGGGGCCGTCTCGGCCAACAGGATGAGAACGCCGGCGGCGGCCTCGACGAGGGGGAGCACCCGGGCCAGCACGGCGGCCCCGCCGGCGGGCAGCAGGCCGTAGTTCTCGATGGCGGCCTCGAACACCACGGGATCCCGCAGCTTTTGCCAGGCCCCGGCGAGAAAGACGATGGCCAGGGCCGCCCCCAGGGCGCGGCTCACCACCGGATCGAAAACCAGGGCGTTGAGGGCGGACATCACTGGACCTCCAGGAGCGTCGGCGTATCGCCGAAACCCGCCCCGGAAGCCACGGCCTTGAGCTTGCGGCCGCCGTCGTAGCCGGTGACGCTGGCCTTTTCGGTGTTGAAGGCGAAGACCCGGGGGGCGCTGCCCTGGCTGACGGCGACGCCGGTGGCCTCATGGACCGGGGTCCGGGCCACGCGGGTTTTCTGGGCGACGTCGATGACCCAGATTTCCTTGGCGCCGTTCTTGTGGCTGCCTTCCTTGCCCTTCGGATGCATGGTGACGTAGCCGGTGCCGCTTTCGATATGGAAGGCCACCGGCTGGCTGCCTCCCGGACGCCAGCCCTGCTTGGCATCGGCGGCGGAAACAAGCGGCCAGGCCTGATCGGCGACGGCGGTTTCCCCGGCCACGTTGATCGACTGCCAGTTACCCTTGTAGGAGACGAAATGATAGGTATCGCCGGACTGGGCGGCAGGGGTAAACAACGGGTCACCCTCCGGGTCGAAAAGCTTGGCGCTCTTCTTCTTCCCAACCACGTTGCCTTCGTCGTCGAGACTGACGGTGAGCACGGTGCCGTCGCCGCACAGGGTGGCGAAGCGGTTGACGGTCTGGGCGGGATAGACGATGTAGCAGCCCGGGGTCTGGACTTCGGAAACCATCTTGCCGGTCTGGCGATTGACGACGCTGACCGAGGTGGCCGGCGTGGCGTTCTGGACCAGGATGAAGCGGCCGTCCCCCGAGGTACGCAGGGTGCCGCGGCTAGGCAGCGCCTGGGCGTGCCGGGCCGGGTAGGGAATTTCGGCCTTGAGTTTGAGGGTGGCGGCGTCATAGACGTCGATTTCCTCGATACGCTCACCCCGGTTGAGCTTGGAGTAATAGGTGGTCATGGCGTAGATTTCGGACCGGTCGGGCGAAATGGCGGTCTGCCCGAACATGCCGATGGAAACCATGCCTTCGAGCTTCATGGTGCGCCCGTCGATGATGCTCATGCGGCCGTCGGCCAGGTGCGGCAGGGCGACGTCGGTGAAATAAAGCCGGTAGGGGCTGGCGGGCGGCAGCTTGGCCACCCCGATCTGATCGATCGGCAGTTCGGCATGGACCAGGGGAGCGACAGCCCCCACCAGGGTACCGATTCCGACAAGGGTAAACGTTTTGAAAATTGACACCACCGACCTCCTCCATTGCAGTACTTCGCGTCACATTGCCGGCCGAATTTTTCTCTTCCGGCGCTTGGAGCAATTGTTGACCTGGGTCAAATGGAGGCGGTATCCAAAATCGGAAAACAATCGGAGGGGTCTCCTTCGAAGCTATCCGAAATCGGAAAAGGCGCTATCAAATACGGTAAACGGGTTCACCTAATCGAAATTTTCCGGTAGAAAGGAAAGTGTCAGCGAGCAGTCAGTCTCGCCCCTCAAACTGAATTACAAAACAATAAGTTGAGTACCCCCTCCGACTCCGGAGACAGCAATGAATACGTCGGCCACCTCGATCTCTTCGCCCTTCTCGTATCAGAAGCACACGACGCGGGACTCGGATCAGCACGCCGAATCCCTGGCCCAGTGGAACCAGACCTACAACCAGTTGTCGGCCGGGCCCTTTGCCGGCTCTCTGGTGGACATGTGGTTCGACGGCATGCAGGTTTTCCGCGAGACGACCAACCGTTCGGTTTCCCAGGCCGGGACGTCGTGGGAGAACTCCTACGTCATCGGCATTCCGCTGGCCTCCAGCGGCAGCGGACTGTTCTCCAAGCAGGCGCTGCCGCCGGACGCCTTGTTCTGCTTTCGCAGCAACGAGGGGTTCGCCTTGCGTACGCCCGAATCCTTCGATATCGTCGGCATCACCCTGCCCGAAGCCGCCCTCGACGACTTCCTCAATCTGGGGAGCGAAAGCGAGGTGCAGCGGATCCTGGGCGGGCCGCCCCTCGTGCTGGTACCGCCCAAGGAAAAACTCGACGAATTGCGCACCTGCCTCAGCGCCATGTTCGATCCCAGCCATTTCGAACCGGCCCTGCTCGGCTACCCCCAGATTCAGCGGGCCATGCGCTCGGCCATCATGGGCCATCTGGTCGAGGTGCTGCAGTCGGCCTCCCGGGCGCCGACCCCCGCCCCTTCTTTCAAAGGGCGCTGCCACGTGGTCGAACAGGCGATCGACTACGCCATGGCCCACCTCGACCAGGCGGTTACGGTGAGCGACCTCTGCAACCGGGTCAATGTCAGCCGGCGCATGCTCAACTACTGTTTCCTCGACGTCTTCGAAACCAACCCGATACAGTATTTGCGGGCCCTGCGCCTGAACGGCGTGCGCCGCGAACTGCGGGACGAATCGACGCCCGTCCAGAGCATCCGCGACGTCGCATGCCGCTGGGGCTTCTGGCACTTTTCCCGCTTCGCCGAAGAATACCGGACCCTGTTCGGCGAACTACCCTCGGAGACGGTCCGCCTCACCCAGCGGCGCCCCTGATACCCATTCGCTTTCAAATCGAGGCGCGAAGACATCGGCAGACCGTGCTGCAGCACGGCAAGACAAAGTCGGCAAAGGATCGGTTTGCAAGCCCCGTTGGCATGGGGTGTCGCCTAAGCGGGAGGCGCTGACCTCAGGCCAGAAGATTTTCCAGCCAATAGAGGGCAGTGATCGTCTTGGCATCGGTGATTTCGCCCTGGCGCACCGCTTCCCGGGCCTCCGCCGGTGAAAGTTCAAGGACGTCGAGAAACTCGTTGTGGTCGAGTTGGGGTGCGCCGACCCGGCTGAGCCCCTTGGCGCCGAAGATTTCGATCCGTTCGTCGGAATAGCCAATGCAGGGGTGCATCACCCCGACATACTCCCAGGTCTGCGCTTCGTGGCCTGTTTCTTCGAGCAGCTCGCGCCGGGCAGTGGTCAGGATGTCTTCGCCGGCGTCGATCTTGCCCGCCGGCAGTTCGAGGAAAGCCCGGCGCAAGGGGTAACGGAACTGGCGCTCGAATAGAAGCTTGCCGTTGTCGAGGTGGGCCAGGACTACAACGGCGCCGGGGTGTACGACGTATTCGCGCAGGCTTTCGGCGTGGTTGGGAAGGCGGACCCGGTCGCGCCGGACTTCGAGAAGCTTGCCCTGAAAGACCACTTCGCTGGCCAGTTGTTCTTCGTGCAGGTGAGAATGGTCGGTCACGGCGGGCTCCATGAAAAACGCCCCGGCGAACGGGGCGTTGGATCGGTCGTCGGCGGGGCGCTCAGAGCGACTGGGCCAGGGCCAAGGTGCAGAGATGGACGAGGTCGCCGGGGAACAGGCCAAGCAAGGCCACCACCAGGGCATTGGCGGAAACCAGGATGCGGGTGTCCATGGGGGCGCTGATCGGCGAAGCGTCGGTGGGCTGGTCGAAATACATGAGCTTGACGACCCGCAGGTAGTAGAAGGCGCCGACCAGCGAAAAGGCCACGGCGACGACGGCCAGCCAGACGTAGCCGGAGATGACCACCGCCTGCAGCACGGCAAATTTGGCAAAGAAGCCGACGAAGAACGGAATGCCCGCCATCGAGAACATCAGCATCAGCATCATGCCGGCGAACCAGGGGCTGCGCTTGTTGAGGCCCTTGAAGTCCTCCAGGTTGTCAGATTCGAAGCCGGCCCGGGCCAGCAGCAGGATCATGCCGAAGGAACCGGCCGACATGAGGACATAGGCAACGACGTAGAACATCGACGAACTGTAGGCGTTGAGCACCAGGTTGGGGTCGACCCGGCCGCCGACGACGCCGCTGACGATGCCGAGGAGCATGAAGCCCATGTGGGAGATGGCGGAATAGGCCAGCATGCGCTTCAGGTTGGTCTGGGCGATGGCGGCGAGGTTGCCGATGGCCATCGACAGCACCGCCAGGATGATGAGCATGGCCTGCCAATCCACCGCCAGGGCGAGAAGGCCATTGACCAGCATGCGCATGGTGATGGCGAAGGCCGCCAGCTTGGGAGCGGAGCCGATGAACAGGGTGACCGCCGTGGGGGCGCCGTGGTAGACGTCGGGAATCCACATGTGGAAAGGCACGACGCCGAGCTTGAAGGCCAGGCCGGCGACCAGGAAGACCAGGCCGAAGACGAGAACGGTCTTGTTCACGCCGCCCATGGCGATGCGTTCGGCGACGCCGGTGATTTCCAGGGTACCGGTGGCGCCGTAGATCATCGACATGCCATAGAGCAGGAGACCGGAGGCCAGGGCGCCGAGGACGAAATATTTCATCGCCGCTTCGGTGGACACCACCGAGTCGCGGTTCATCGCCACCATGGCGTAGAGCGACAGGGAGAGCAGTTCGAGGCCGAGATAGACCGTGAGGAAATGGTTGGCGGAAATCATCACCATCATGCCCAGGGTCGCGAAGAGCGCCAGGATGTAGTACTCGCCCTTGTTCATCGCTTCCCGTTCGATGATGTAGCCGCGGGAATAGAACAGAACCATGATGACCGTCATGTAGAGGAAGAGCTTCAGCAGGTCGGCCATCAGGTCGTCCACGAACATGTTGCTGAAGGTGTAGGCGATCTGCCCGTTGCTGGTGGCGAACTGGATGATGAAGCAGCCGACCAAGGTAAGCTGGGTCAGCGCAAAGGTCACCGTACGTCGCTGATCCTTGACCAGCAGGTCGACCAGGAGAAGGACGCAGGCCATGGCCGCCAGGAAGAGTTCCGGGGCGGCGGGCAGAAGATCGGGGACAACGAAATTGTCGAACATGTCGGCTACCGTTTATTGAATCTTGCTGATGGCGACGTGGCGCAGCAGGTCGTTGACCGATGCGTGCATGACCTCGGTGAAGGGCTGCGGATACAGACCCATCCACAGGGTGCCCGCGGCGAGGAGCGCAAGGATGAGGAATTCACGCTTGTTGATGTCTTCGAGTTCCGCCACATGGTGGTTGGCCACATCGCCGAAGACCACCCGCTTGTACATCCAAAGGTTGTAGGCGGCCCCCATAATCATCGACGAGGCCGCGGCAAAGGCAATCCAGAAGTTGAACTTGACGGCGCCCAGGATGACCATGAACTCGCCGACGAAGCCCGAGGTGGCAGGCAGGCCGGAGTTGGCCATGGCAAAGAGCATGAAGAGCGCGGCGAACTTGGGCATGGTGTTGACCACACCGCCGTAGTCGGCGATCTGGCGGCTATGAACGCGGTCGTACATGACGCCAATGCAGAAGAACATGGCGCCCGAGATGAAGCCGTGGGACAACATCTGGACCAGGGCGCCCTCGACCCCCATGGCGCTGAACATGAAGAAGCCCAAGGTGACGAAACCCATGTGGGCGATCGACGAATAGGCGACCAGCTTCTTCATGTCGGCCTGGACGAGGGCGACGAAGCCGATATAGACCACGGCGATCAGCGACAGGGCGATGACGAACCAGGCCAACTCGTGGGAGGCATCGGGAGCGATCGGCAGCGAGAACCGGATGAAGCCGTAGGCGCCGAGCTTGAGGGCGATCGCCGCCAGCACGATGGAGCCGCCGGTGGGCGCCTCGACGTGGGCGTCGGGCAACCAGGTATGGACCGGCCACATCGGTACCTTGACGGCAAAGGCGATGAGGAAAGCGAGGAAAAGCCAGATCTGGGCGCCCAGGGCGATGGGCAGCTTGTGCCATTCGAGGATTTCGAAGCTGCCGTTGGACTGAACGAAGAGGTACATCAGGGCGACCAGGAACAACAGCGAGCCGAAGAGGGTGTAGAGGAAGAACTTGAAGGCGGCATAGACCCGGTTGGGACCGCCCCAGACGCCGATGATGAGGTACATCGGGATGAGCGAGGCTTCGAAGAAGACGTAGAACAGGATGCCGTCGAGGGAGCAGAAAATCCCGTTCATCAGACCCGACATGATGAGGAAGGCGGCGTTGTACTGGGCCACCTTCTGCTCGATCACCTGCCAGCCCGCCAGGACGACGATGACGGTGATGAAGGCGTTGAGCAGCACGAAGAGCATCGAGATGCCATCGACGCCCAGGTGGTAGTTGATGTTGAAGCGGGGAATCCACGAACCGAGCTCGACGAACTGCATGCCGACCTTGGCGTTATCGAAGCCGGTCCATAGCGGAATGGTCACGACGAAGGCGAGAATCGCCCCGACCAGAGCGAGCATCCGCGCCAGCGGAGCGTTGCGGTCGGATCCCGTGGCCAGCACAAGGAAGCCGGCGAAAATCGGAACCCAGATTGAGAGGGAAAGCAGCGGGTAGTTGGACATGTTATTCCTAGCTTTTCTACCTTAGGCGCGGTTGATCCACAGGGTCATCAGCACGAAGAGGCCGATAATCATGGTAAAGGCGTAGTGATAGACGTAACCGGTCTGGAACAGGCGGGTGATGGACGAAATCATGCCGACCAGCTTGGCGGAGCCATTGACGATCACGCCGTCGATCACGGCGACGTCGCCGCCCTTCCACAGGCCCTTGCCGAGGAGCCGGGCACCACCGGCGAAGACCGCTTCATTGAACTTGTCGAAGTAGTACTTGTTTTCGAGCAGCGTGTAGATCGGCATGACCTTCTTCTGGATGGCGGCCGGGATGTCCGGACGCTTCATGTAGAAGAACCACGACAGGGCGACCCCGGCAAAGGCCAGGAAGAACGGCAGCGTGGTCAGCGCGTGGACGCCCATGGCGGCAGCGCCGTGGAAATGCTCGGCCAGATGTTCCATGGAGCCGTGGGCGTGATGGTCGATGTGGATGGCGCCCTTGAAGTAGTCGCCGTAGAGCATGGGTTCGATGGCGATATAGCCGATGGCGACCGAGGGAATGGCCAGCAGAACCAGGGGCAGCCAGACCACCCAGGGGGTTTCGTGGGGTTTTTGCCCCGGCGCCAGGCCGTGGTGGTGGTCGACGGAGACCTCCTCGTCGTCGTGGTCGCCGTGGTGGTCGTGATGCTCGTCATGGTCCTTGCCGAAGCGCTCCTCGCCGTGGAAGACCAGGAAATACATGCGGAAGGAGTAGAAGGCCGTGACGAAGACGCCGGCGAGAACGGCAAAATAGGCGAATCCGGCCCCGGGGATATGCGACAGTTGCACCGCCTCGATGATCGAGTCCTTGGAGTAGAAGCCCGACAGGAAGGGCGTGCCGATCAGGGCGAGCGAACCCACCAGCGAGGTGATCCAGGTGATCGGCATGTACTTCCTCAGGCCGCCCATGTTGCGGATGTCCTGGTCGTGGTGCATGCCGATGATGACCGAGCCAGCGCCGAGGAAGAGGAGCGCTTTGAAGAAGGCGTGGGTCATCAGGTGGAAGATGGCGACCGAGTAGGCCGAGGCGCCCAAGGCGACCGTCATGTAGCCGAGCTGCGAGAGGGTCGAGTAGGCGACGACGCGCTTGATATCATTCTGAATAATGCCGAGGAAGCCCATGAACAGCGCGGTGATGGCGCCAATCACCAGAACCACGGAAAGCGCCGTGGTGGACAACTCGAACAGCGGCGACATGCGGGACACCATGAAGATGCCGGCGGTCACCATGGTCGCCGCGTGGATCAGCGCCGAGATTGGGGTCGGACCTTCCATCGAGTCGGGCAGCCAGACGTGCAGCGGAACCTGGGCCGATTTGCCCATGGCGCCGATGAACAGGCAGATGCAGGTGACGGTCATCAGGGACCATTCGGCGGTGCCCCAGATGTTGATCGAGATGCTGGCCAGGTCGGGTGCCTTCTTGAACACGGTGGCGTAGTCGAGGCTGCCGGTGTAGGTGAGGACGAGACCGATGCCGAGGATGAAGCCGAAGTCGCCAACGCGGTTGACCAGGAAGGCCTTCATGTTGGCAAAGATGGCGGTGGGGCGGGTATACCAGAAGCCGATCAGCAGGTAGGAGACGAGGCCCACGGCTTCCCAGCCGAAGAAGAGCTGCATGAAGTTGTTGCTCATCACCAGCATCAGCATGGAGAAGGTGAACAACGAGATGTAGCTGAAGAAGCGGTTGTAGCCTGGATCGTCGTGCATGTAGCCAATGGTGTAGATGTGCACCATCAGGGAGACGAAGGTCACCACCAGCATCATGGTGGTGGTCAGGGTATCGATCAGGAAACCGACTTCGAAGGTGTAGTCGCCGCTGGTCAGCCAGGTGTAGACCGGGCCGTTGTAGGTGTGGCCGGCCAGCACGTCCTTGAAGATGATGACCGAAGCGATGAAGGCGACGGCGACCCCGGCGATGGTGGCGGTATGGGCCACCCAGCGCGGAATCACGCGGCAGAAGAGGCCGGCGATCATGGCGCCGAAGAGCGGTGCCAGGGGGACGAGCAGGTAGAGTTTCTGCATTTCCATGATTAACCCTTCAGGCTGTCCAGGTCATCCACGTGGATGCTCTTCAAGTTGCGGAACAGGACGATGAGGATGGCCAGACCAATGGCTGATTCGGCAGCGGCCACCGTCAGGATGAAAAAGACGAAGATCTGGCCCGAGAGATCCTGGAGATAGTGCGAGAAGGCGACGAAGTTCATGTTCACCGCCAGCAACATGAGTTCGATGGCCATGAGCAGCACGAGCAGGTTCTTCCGGTTGAGGAAGATGCCAACGACGCTGATCGCGAAGAGGATCGCGCCCAGAATCAGAAAATGCGAGAGTGACAGAGTAAGCATGGTCTTCCCGGGGGTCAGTCTTTTTCTACCGGCATCTGGAGAACCCGGACGCGATCCTTCGCCTTGACGAAGACCTGGCGGCTCGGGCTGGTGTATTTGCTCTGCTTGGCACCGCGATAGGTCAGCACGATGGCGGCGATCATGCCCACCAGCAGGATGATCGAAGCCAATTCGAAGGGATAGACGTAGTCGCTGAACATCAGGGCGCCGATGCTCTTGGTGTTGGAGATGCCGGCAGGCAGGACGGCGTCGGCGGCGGGCACCTGGAAGTACTTGCTGCCCAGGACGAGGCCCATCTCGGCAACCATCAGGAACCCCAGCAGCGCCCCCAGGGGAAGGTACTGCCAGAAACCCTGGCGGATGCGGTCGATGTTGATGTCGAGCATCATCACGACGAAGAGGAAGAGAACCATCACCGCCCCGACATAGACGAGGATGATGGCGATGGCCAGGAACTCGGCCTGCAGCAGCGACCAGATGCCGCCGCAGGTGAAGAAGGCGAGGATCAGGTGCAGAGCGGCATGGACCGGATTGCGGGCGGTGATGACGCGCAGGCTGGCGAAAATGAGGATCGCCGAAAGAAAGAAGAAGACGAAAGTCGGGAAGTCCATCGGCGGCGCCTTATCGGTATTGGGCGTCCTGCGCCCGGTCGGCGGCGATTTGCGCTTCGTAGCGATCGCCATTGGCCAGGAGCATCGGCTTGGTGTAATAGAGGTCACCACGCTTTTCGCCGTGGTACTCGAAAATGCGCGTCTCGACCACGGCGTCGACGGGGCAGGCTTCCTCGCAGAATCCGCAGAAGATGCACTTGGTCAGATCGATATCGTAGCGCGTCGTCCGGCGGGAACCGTCGTCCCGTGGTTCGGCCTCGATGGTGATGGCCATGGCCGGGCAGATGGCCTCGCACAGTTTGCAGGCGATGCAGCGCTCCTCGCCGTTGGGGTAGCGGCGCAGGGCGTGGAGGCCGCGGAAACGGGCACTCTGCGGTGTTTTTTCCTCGGGATACTGGACGGTGATCTTACGGGCGAAGAAATACTTGCCCGTCACCGACATGCCCTTCAGCAGCTCCTTGAGGAGCAGGCTGTTGAAGATTTCCTTCATCGAACCCATGATTCTCTCCTCACTTCCAGAGGCTGAGCGGGGACATCATCCACACACCCACGACGACAAGCCAAACGAGACAGACCGGCACGAAGACCTTCCAGCCCAGGCGCATCAACTGGTCGAAGCGGTAACGTGGAAATGTTGCACGGAACCAGAGGAACAGAAACAGGATGAGTGCCATCTTGGCAAAGAGCCA
>SSSZ01000075.1 GCA_009469675.1 Azonexaceae bacterium
AGCACATCACCCTCAACCTCATCCGCCTTGATCCCTCTCCGCGTAAGGGCGGCATCAAGGCTCGACGACTCATCGCCGCCACTTCCGACCTCTATCGCGCTCAACTGCTCGGACTCGCTTGATGTTCATGCGATTGCCCTGCACGAGGCAGAATTCGTTTGCCAAATCAAGCATTAGGGCGCATAGTGCCGGCCAGCGAAATTCAAGTCGCTTCGTTCTTGTCTGGTTCAGCTCCCGCGTGCTGCGGATTCTTCCCTTCATTACACCGCCGTCTTGATCTTCGCCCTCCTACAGGGCAATTCCCTTATTTTTCAAGGTAATCAAGACATGGCAACCGGTACTGTGAAGTGGTTTAACGACGCCAAGGGCTTCGGCTTCATCGCTCAGGATGGCGGCGGGGACGATCTTTTCGCCCATTTCTCCGCCATTCAAGGCGGCGGCTTCAAGACTCTCCAGGAAGGCCAGCGCGTCAGTTTCGACACGACGAACGGTCCCAAGGGCCTGCAGGCGGCCAACATCCGCCCGGTCGATTGACGCCCTCGGCGGCCGGGCCGGGAGCCCGCCACCGCTTGTTTCGGGACCGCCCGCCGGGAAAACCCCGGCCCGAGGCCCCTTCCCATTTTTCCGGAGAATGGCCATGGCCAAAGAAGAACTCATCGAAATGCAGGGCGTCGTCATGGAGGTGCTGCCCGATTCGCGCTTTCGTGTCACCCTCGACAACGGCCACAGCCTGGTGGCCTACACCGGCGGCAAGATGCGCAAGCACCATATCCGCATCCTGGCGGGCGACAAGGTTTCCCTCGAACTCTCTCCCTACGATCTGAGCAAGGGGCGCATCACCTTCCGCCATATCGAAAGCCGCGGTCCGGTCAGCCCGCAACGGCGCCGCTATTGAGCGGCGGTCCGGGTTACCGGGTTCGCTTCGACACGGTTACGGTCGCCGGCGTCGATTACCGCATCCGTTCGCTTTTCGACCGCCAGCAATACCACGACCCCGAGGGCGAAGCTGAACGGGCCGGCGTGTCGCCCGCCAGCTGGCCTCTTTTCGGGCAAGTCTGGCCCTCCGCCCGGGTCTTGGCGCGGGCCATGCACGGCTACGATGTGGCCGGCAAACGCATCCTCGAGATCGGGGCCGGGCTGGCCCTGGCCAGCCTGGTGATCCACGGCCGGGATGGCGATATCACGGCAAGCGACTGCCATCCCCTGAGTGCCGCCTTCCTGCAGGAGAATCTCCTGCTCAACCACCTGCCGCCGATGAAGTACCGGGAGGGCCATTGGGCGCGGGCCAATCCCGAACTGGGCCGTTTCGACCTCATCATCGGCAGCGACGTCCTCTACGAACCGGATCACCCGGAGCAAATGGCCGGTTTCATCGACCGCCATTCGGCCGCCACCGTCGAAATCGTCATCGTCGATCCCGACCGCGGCAACCGGTCCGGCTTTTGCCGCCACATGGATCACCTCGGCTACGCCCTGACGGAACGGCGGGCCAACCCCCGGCTTGAGAACGGTGAAGCCTACCGGGGGCGTTTTCTCACCTTCAACCGCGGCCCCGCTCCGGGACCAAAGCCAAAAGCCGAATAGCCGGGCGCCTGGTTCAAAACCCGATCTTGCGGCTACGGCCCGTGGGGGCGGCCTCGATATCGCGTTTGTCCAGGGCGCTGCGGCCGTCCAGCTTGGCGTTTCCAAAGGCGGCGAGCAGTCGCTTTTTCATTTCCCGCGGGGGGAGGCCGGCGAGGCATTCGAGAATCTCCTGGTCGGGTTCCGGCGGAAAGCCCCAGTCGTGGGCGGCAACCGTTTCCCGGTAGAGGGCGGCGGCGATGCGGCGGGCGGCTTCCCGGTCGGGCCGCGGCACTTCATAGACGTTCATGCGGTTGAGGATGGGTTCGGGGATGGCCCGCTCGTCGTTGGCCGTGGACACCCAGAGGATGTGGGAGGCGTCCATGTCGATTTCAATGAATTCGTCCTTGAAATGGCTGGCGGTTTCCTTTTCCAGGAGGCCGTAGAGGGCGCCCATCGGGTCGTAGCGCGTATCGCCGCCGGCCTTGTCCACCTCGTCGAGGACCACCACCGGGTTGGCGAATTCGCCATGGACCAGGGCGTGCGCCACTTTGCCCGGTTTGGCGTTGTTCCACTGGGACGAGGCGCCGGAAAGAATCCAGCCGGCGGTGAGGGAACTCATGGAAACGAATTCGTGCCCGGTGCCGAGCAACCGCGCCAGTTCCTTGGCGAAATGGGTCTTGCCCACCCCCGGTTCGCCGAGCAGAAGGATCGGGGTGAAGCTCATGGGTTCGTTGCCGGCCACAGAAAGGGCGAGGTATTTCTTGAGTTCGTCGATGACCTCGGAGAAATTGGGGCAGGTGTCGTAGAGGTCGTCGAGCATGTCGGCGGCGGTGGGGCGGATGAGGAAACGGCCGCCGCCGCGCTGCTTCATTTTTTCGTAGAGCAGGGCCAGGGACTCGTTGCGTGCCGCCGCCGTGTCCTCAAGAGCACGATCCACGTCGGCGACATGGTAGATGGTGCGCTCTTCCGCCAGCGAAAGCCGGATATCCCTGTTTGCCATGGCGCCCTCCTTGACGACTCCTACCCGAGTTAACGGCCGGGGGGCGGGCAGGTTGAGCACCGCCCCTCTCATTCCAGACAAGCATTTTGCGTTCCAGTTCAGCCCGTCGCGGGGGTTTGCCTGGCGGCGCGAATCGTCCTAGGATGCCGCCATGGAGCGCTTCACCATTTCCCTGGATGGGTCGCTGGCCGGGCAGTTCGACCGCCTGATGGCGACCCGCGGCTACCGCAACCGCTCGGAGGCGGTGCACGACCCGATCCGCGCCGCTATCGAAAGCGGTCGCCGGCGAGCCGACGGGGACGACCATCGCGTCGCCAACCGGTCCTACGTCTTCAACCACCACGAGCGGGAACTGGAGGAGCGCCTCACCACCCTGCAGCCCGACCGCCACGCTCTGACCGTGGCCGCCCTGCACGGTCACCTGGACCACGAGACCTGCCGGGAATCGGTGGGTCCGCGGGGTCCGACCCAGGCCGTCCGGCGGTTTGCCGACACCCTCGTCGCCGAACGCGACGTGCGTCACGGCAAGCTCAACCGGGTCGCCCTCGAGGCCGAAAACCGTCACATCCACGACGCTTCCGGGGAGACCCATGTCCACTTCCGTCCCCCCCGCTGAATCGCCGCTTGGCGCCACCGGTGAGGCAATCGGCGAACAGGCCTGGATCGAGGTGATCCAGAAGATGGACGAGGTCTACAACGACCTCCTCCAGTACGAAGTCGCCCTCGAGGAAAAAAATGCCGCCCTCGAAGAATCGCACCAGTTCATCGAGAGCGTCCTGGAATCCATGTCGGACATCCTCATCGTATGCAACCGCAACGGCGGCATCGAAGAGGTCAATTCCTCCCTGCAGCATTTTTCCGGCAAGAGTTCGGCCGAACTCGAACACACGCCGATCTTCGATCTCTTCGCCGACGACGCCGAGCGCGCCAAGGCGCGACAGCTCTTCACCCGGGTCGGCCGCGACGGTATCCACGACGCCGAGCTTTACCTGCGCTCCGGCGACGGCACCACAGTACCCGTCTCGATCAACTGCACCCCCCGGCTGTCCCCCACCGGCAAACTCATGGGCATGGTCGTCACGGGCCGGCCAGTGGGCGAACTGCGCCGCGCCTACCAAGCCCTGCGCCAGGCCCACGATGACCTCAAGCGCACCCAGAGCCAACTCCTGCACGCCGAAAAGATGGTCTCCCTGGGCCGCCTGGTGGCCGGAGTGGCCCACGAACTCAACAATCCGATTAGCTTTGTCCTCGGCAACGTCCTGTCGCTGCAGCGCTACGCCGGGCGGATCGAGCGCTACCTCAACGCCGTGCACGCCTGTCCCGCCGCCGCCACGCCAAACCTCCAAACGCTGCGGCAAGAACTGCGCATCGACCGCGTTCTCCACGACATGCCGCCCCTCATCGCCGGCATGATCGAAGGCGCCGAGCGCACCCGCGACATCGTCGACGCCCTGAAGCGCTTTTCGGCGGTGGACAAAACGACACCGGAACGGGTCAACCTCAACGAAGTGGTCGAGCGTTCGGTGCGCTGGGTGGTACAGAGCGCCCCCGCCCGCTTCGCCGTCGATGTGGACCTGCCCCCCGACCTCGCCTGTTCCGGGCTTTCCGGCCCCCTGCAGCAGGTGGTCATGAACCTGGTGCAAAACGCCTGCGACGCCACCGCCAGCCTGGCCGCACCGCGGCTCGCCATCGCCGGCGGGGTGGAGGACGGCATGGTGCGCATCCACTTTGCCGACAACGGCCCGGGAATTCCCGCCGACAACTTGCCACGCCTGTTTGAACCCTTCTTCACCACAAAACCGGTGGGCCAGGGCACCGGCCTCGGCCTTTCCATCAGCTACGGCATCGTCGAAAGCCACGGCGGCCGCCTGGAAGCCCGCAACTGCGAGGGCGGCGGCGCCGAGTTCACCTTGTCCTTGCCGGTGGAAAGTTCCTGACCGGATCGGTAGCGCCGCCTGGCACTTGCACTATGCGCCGCCTCCCCAGGCTTCCGCCCTTTCATCGGCGGCACAAGGCTTTACACCCCTGGCACGGGACTTGTATGAACCATTTCAATTGGTTCATACCGCCCCATGGAAACGCTTCCCAACGACTGGCTGTCGCTCCTCGTCCTGACCTTCGTCCTCGGCATGAAGCATGGCTTCGACGCCGACCATCTGGCGACCATCGACGGCCTGACCCGCTTCAACAGCCGGGCCAATCCGCCCCTGGCCCGCTATTGCGGCGCCTTGTTCTCCCTCGGGCACGGTGCCGTGGTGGTACTCATCGCCCTCGGCATTTCCGCCCTGGCCGGAAGTTGGGACGTGCCGCCATGGTTCGCCACCCTGGGCGCCGTGATTTCCATCGCCTTTCTTTTCGCCCTGGGGAGCCTCAACCTGGCCGCCGTCCTCCAGGCCGAAGCCGGCCAACCGGTGCAGCCCGTCGGCTTCAAAGGGCGTCTGCTCGGACGGCTACGCCACGCCGCCCAGCCCGGCCTGGTGGCCCTGGTCGGGGCGCTGTTTGCCTTGTCCTTCGACACCTTGTCCCAGGCCGCCTTCTTCGCCCTCACCGCCACCCGTTTCGGTGGCTGGCAGCACGCCTTGGCCCTGGCCACGCTTTTTTTGGCCGGCATGGCCTTCACCGACGGCATCAACGGCCTGTGGATCTCCCGCCTCATCGCCCGGGCCGACCAGGTGGCCGTGGTGGCGTCCCGCGTCATGGGTCTGGTCGTTTCCGGCGTCAGCCTCCTGGTCGCCAGCTTCGGCCTGGCCAAACTGGCGCTTCCCGCCGTCGAGAGCTGGAGCGAAGGCAAGGAATTGTTCTTCGGCTTTCTGCTGACTGCCCTCGTCGGCCTCAGCTTCGTCCTGGCCCTGCGGCTGACCCGGCGGCCCGCCCTGGCCTGACCGCTGCCGGCCGGGGCGGATCGACGCCGTTGCTCCCCCCAACGCCCCCCGCGCCCTGAACCGAGGAATCGCTTCCGTCGGGCGCCCGCCCCCCGGGGCTGCCTGCGCCGCTCCGGGGGCGGCACAGCACTTTCCTTTTGTCGGGTACACCGGGGCGGCAAAAGATAAGTGTTTTCCACAGGCCTCCCCTATCGGAAAACGTATAATTTTGAATTATGATGGCGTGTGTGCTGTCAGCCCGCCATCGCAATTGCGTGCGTCGCCATCCGCTTTCCGGTAGGCTGACAGGTTCCCCCCAACAGTACATCCCAAGGAGTCTCCGTGGAAAAGGATCTTCGCGAAGCCGCGCTCGAATACCATCGCCTGCCCACCCCGGGCAAGATTTCCGTTCGCCCGACCAAAGGGCTGACCAACCAGCGCGACCTGGCGCTGGCCTATTCCCCCGGCGTTGCGGCGGCCTGCGATGCCATCGTCGAGGATCCGGCCACGGCCGCCGACTACACGTCGCGGGCCAACCTGGTCGGCGTCGTCACCAATGGCACCGCCGTCCTCGGCCTGGGCAACATCGGCCCCCTGGCCGCCAAGCCGGTCATGGAAGGCAAGGGTTGTCTCTTCCAGAAATTCGCCGGCATCGACGTCTTCGACATCGAACTGGCGGAAAACGACCCGGACAAGCTGATCGACATGATCGCCGCCATGGAACCGACCCTGGGCGGCGTCAACCTGGAAGACATCAAGGCTCCGGAATGCTTCTACATCGAGCAGAAGCTCAAGGAACGGATGAACATTCCGGTCTTCCACGACGACCAGCACGGCACCGCCATCATTTCCGCCGCCGCCATGTTGAACGGCCTTAAGGTCATCAACAAGAAAATCGGCGACATCAAGGTGGTCTGCTCCGGCGCCGGCGCCGCTGCGATCTCCTGCCTCGACCTGTGGTGCCAGTTGGGCGTCAAGCGCGAGAACATCACGGTCTGCGACTCCAAGGGCGTCATCTACGTCGGCCGCGAAGCCAACATGGAAGCCAACAAGGCCCGCTACGCCCAGGACACCTCGGCGCGCACCCTGGGCGACGCCATCGTCGGAGCCGACGTCTTCCTCGGCCTGTCCACCGCCGGCGTGCTCAAGCAGGAGATGGTCGCCACCATGGCCAAGAGCCCCATGGTCTTCGCCCTCTCCAACCCGACTCCGGAAATCATGCCGGAACTGGCCAAGGCGGTGCGTCCCGACGCCATCATCGCCACCGGCCGTTCCGACTATGTGAACCAGGTCAATAACGTCCTCTGCTTCCCCTTCATCTTCCGCGGCGCCCTCGACGTCTGCGCCACCCGCATCACCGAGGAGATGAAGCTCGCCAGCGTGCGCGCCATCGCCGAGCTGGCCGAGGCCGAGGTCACCGACGAGGTGGCCATGGCCTATCCCGGCGAGGAGTTGTCCTTCGGTCCGGAATACCTCATTCCCAAGCCCTTCGATCCGCGCCTGATCGTCAAGATCGCCCCGGCGGTGGCCAAGGCCGCCATGGATTCCGGCGTCGCCACCCGGCCGATCACCGATTTCGACGCCTACCGCCGCAAACTGTCGGAATTCGTCTATCACACCGGCGTCGGCATGCGCTCGATCTTCACCGCGGCCCGCCAGGCCAAGGGCAAGCGCGTCATCTTCGCCGAGGGCGAGGACGAGCGCGTCCTCCGCGCCGCCCAGATCGTCATCGAGGAACGCATGGCGCGGCCGATCCTGATCGGCCGCCAGTCGGTCATCGAACATCGCCTGGAAAAGGCCATGCTGCGCATCCGCCCGGGGGTCGATTTCGACATCGTCAATCCCGAATCGGACGAGCGCTACCGCGACTGCTGGACCGGCTACCACAAGCTCCTGGTGCGCCAGGGCGTCACCCCGGCCATCGCCAAGGAGACCCTGCGCCGCAACACCACGGTGATCGGCGCCATGCTCCTCAAGCTGGGCCACGCCGACGGGCTGATCTGCGGCGTCGACGGCCAGTACGACCAGCACCTCAAGGTGGTCGACGAGGTCATCGGCAAGCGCCCCGGCGTGAGCACCTTGGCGGCCATGAACTACCTCATGCTGCCCGGCCGTTCCCTGTTCATCACCGACACCCATGTGAACGAGAACCCGAGCGCCGAGGAAATCGCCGAAATCACCGTCATGGCAGCGGAGCAGGTACGGCGCTTCGGCGTCCAGCCCAAGGTCGCCTTGCTTTCGCACTCCAACTTCGGGTCGCGCAAGTCGGCTTCCGCCGCCAAGATGAGCGAGGCCGCCAAGCGGGTGGCCGAAATGAGCCGCGGCTCCCTTGAGGTCGACGGCGAAATGCACGGCGACTCGGCCCTCTCCGAAGCCATCCGGGGTGCCGCCAATCCGGAATCCCCCTTGAAGGGCGAGGCCAACCTGGTGGTCATGCCCAATCTCGATTCCGCCAACATCGCCTACAATCTGCTCAAGATGACCGGCGGCGAAGGCGTCACCATCGGCCCGGTCCTTCTCGGCGCCGCCCAGCCGGTGCATGTGCTGACCGCGACGGCGACCGTACGGCGGCTGGTCAACATGACCGCCCTGGCCGTCGTCGAGTCGATGGAACGCTGAGCCGACCCCACCCGGCACCCGATTGCAAAGCCGCCCAGCCGGGCGGCTTTGTGCTTTAATGGGCAAAACAAACACGAAACCCGAGGAAGGAGACTCCCAAATGACCGACCCGAAGTTCCGCCTTGTCACCCGCAGCGATTTCGACGGCCTGGTGTGCGCCGTGCTGTTGAAAGAACTCGACCTCATCGACGACATCAAGTTCGTCCATCCCAAGGACATGCAGGATGGCAAGATCGAGATCGGCGACCGCGACATCACCACCAACCTGCCCTACGTCGCCGGCGCCCACCTCGCCTTCGACCATCACCTGTCCGAAACCGTGCGCAACACCGGCGAACGGCCCAACCACATCATTTCGCCCGACGCACCGTCGGCGGCACGGGTGGTCTACGACTACTACGGTGGCAAGAAGGCCTTCCCCCGTGTCACGGATGACATGATGGCGGCGGTGGACAAGGCCGATTCGGCCCAGTTTTCCCGGGAGGAGATCCTCGATCCGCAGGGCTGGGTGCTCCTCAACTACCTGATGGATGCGCGCACCGGCCTGGGGCGCTTCCGCGAGTTCCGCATCAGCAACTACGCCCTGATGATGGATCTCATCAAGTACTGCCGCGACCACGGGATCGACGATATCCTCGCCCTGCCCGACGTCAAGGAGCGGGTCGAACTCTATTTCGACCAGGCCGAAAAGGCCCGCCAACAGATCGAACGCTGCACCACCGTGCGGGGCAATCTGGCGATCCTCGATCTGCGCGGCGAGGAGAACATCTGGGCGACCAACCGCTTCATGATCTACGCCCTGTTTCCCCAGTGCAACATCTCGATCCACGTCCTCTGGGGCGTCCAGAAACAGAACACGGTCTTCGCCACGGGCAAATCGATTCTCGACCGGTCGAGCCGGACCAACGTCGGCGAGCTGATGCTCAAGTACGGCGGCGGCGGCCACCAGGCGGCGGGTACCTGCCAGGTGGACAACGACCGGGCGGCGGCGGTACTCGAAGAATTGGCCAGCCGCATCAACGCCGACGGCTGAAGCCGGCGGCGAAATGGCCGGCGGGATACACCCCGCCGGCAAAAAACTGCCTTCCCCCTGGGGTCTTGTGCCCACCCCCGCCCTTGCGCGACACTAGCGCCAGCGACCACCCCTGGGGAACAGCATGGCCAGTTTCGACCTGCCCGCACCGAACACCGCAGCGCCAGCCCTTTTTCACGATGCGGCCGGTGCCCGCGAGTGGATTACCGGCCAGCCCCTGGTCACCAGCGAGCAGCTCGAAGCTTTGCTGGGCCAGGTACTTGCTGTCGACGCTGCCTCCCTCTCTGCCGCCGAGCGCTTCGCCACCCTCGATGTGCTGCGTAGCGCCGTGGTGCGATCCCAGAGCGGTCTGGAATCCCGCTACACGCGCAAGGCGCTGCCCCCATCGCCGGAGGTCGGCGAGGCCTTTTCTTTGTCGCGGCGCCTGTGGCGTGCCCTGTCGGTGGCTTACCTCCGCCCGGTGCCGCTGCTTGGGCCGGCTGAATCCGCAGTGGCCCTGCATCGCGCCGCCATCACCCTGCGCCTTGAACAATTTGCCCATTTCCTCGGCGGCTACGAGGTACCCCTCGCCCTGCGGCGCCTGCTCTACGAATTGCTGCTCACCGCCGAAGGGCTCGGGGTTCAGCGCACGGCGGTCGCCGACCCTGACCTGGGTTTTCTCGGGGATTCTCACATTGCCGGCCACCTTGCCTGGGCTTTGCTGCTCGAAGCCATCGATCCCTATCGCCTGAGTCTGGCCCAACTCACCGTTGCCAACCGCGGGTTCAGCCGCTGGCGCGAACTGGCCGGCTTCCAGGCCCTTCCGGACGACGACCCGAAGGCCCGGACGCTACTGCTCTCCCGGCTCTTGCCCGGCGTCACGGTGCCGGAGGGGGGGCCGCGCTGGCTCGAAATCCGCGCCGTGGTGCGCAAGATCAAAAAACGTATCGAATCCCTCGAAGCAGGGGAGACTCCCGAGTCTCTCAAGCTCGGCAAGGAGCTGTCGGCGTCGGCCTGCGCCGCCTTGCTGCGTAAACTCGAAGTAATGCTCAAGGACCGGCCAAGCGAGGCGGCGGGCGAACCTCAGCCCATCCGCCTGGCCTTCGGCAGTGAAAACGCCTACGTGGCGATTGAGCGGCGCCCACTCAATCCGTCCGGCCTGGGAACGGGAAGCGCCTACCAGAGCCACGAACGGATGGCGGTGTTCGGTTTCGACAATGTGTCCAATCTGGCCGGTGCCGTGGCCCGGGTCGATTATCCCAGCGAATCGTGGCAGATGATCGGCTCCCGGGTCGTCCGCCTGCCGACCGAAACCGAACGCCGTCTCGCCCCGTGCCTGGTGGCGCTCGCCAGCGACAAGCCGGAAGCGGCCCAGCTCGGCGTCCTCGGCGGCTTGCGCCTACTCGAGGACGGCTGCCTGGCGGGCCACATCCGCTGGTATTTCGAACATCCGCTGGCGGCGCGCCTGCGGGTTTCCGGACCTCTCGCCACCAAGGCGACGCGCATCCCGGCTTTTCTCCTGCCGGAGGAGGACCAGGGCGAATTTTCCCTGATCGTCCCCCCCACCGCCGGCGTGCGGCCCAATACCGGCCTCGCCCTCGACGACTGCCCGGTGGAACACCTGCTGGTCGGCGAAGTCGCCGAGCGGGGCAGCGACTTCGTGCGCTACGCTTGCCGCGCCAACTGATACCAATTCGCTTTCAAACCGATACTTTGTCGACTTCGCCTTGCCGTGCTACAGCACTGTCTTCGGCTCGTCTTCGCGTCTCGATTTGAAAGCGAATTGGTGTGATTGGGCCAAATAAAAAGAGCTCGTCCGGAGACGAGCCCAACGTCTTGCGACGACCGAAATCTTGAGAGATCCCTGCGACAGCGGGAGCGCGGTCGCTCCCACCGTCGCCGAGGGGCGGATCACTCGAATTCGATGATGACCTGATCGACCGACAGGCTTTCGCCGGCCGCCGCTTCGACCTTCTTGACCTTGCAGTCCTGATCGGCCTTCAAGATGTTTTCCATCTTCATAGCTTCGATCACCGCCAGCTTCTCGCCGGCCTTCACTTCCTGGCCGACCTTGACCGCGACTTCGCGGAGCAGGCCGGGCATCGGCGACAGCAGGAACTTGGAGAGATCGGGGGCGGCCTTGACCGGCATCAGTGCCAGCAATTCGGCGGCGCGGGTGGTCATCACCGTGGCCTTGCAGATCACCCCGTTGTGGGCGATGCGGAAGACGAGGCCGATCCGCTCGATCTGCAGGCAGATCGGTTGGCCGTTGCAGGTGCCGGTAAAAAGCGGGTCGCCGAAACGCCAGTTGGAGGCGAGCAGGTAGCTGCGGCCTTCCATCTCGACGAGATAGCTGGTCGAGGTGCCGTCTTGGACGGTGGTCAGCTTGAGGGGGAACTTGTCGTTGCCGATGAGCACCGTCCAGTCCGTACCGACCTTGCGGCCCAGGCCGCGGGCCTGGTTGCTGATCTGCACAGCGCGGTCGATGTACTTGCGGCGGGCGAAGGCAGCAACCGCCGCGAGGAACCCGAAGTCCTCGTGGGGCACTTCCTCGGCGATGAAGCCCTTGGGGTATTCCTCGGGGATGAAGCCGGTGTGGAAATTGCCGCCGCAAAAACGCGGATGCTGCATGAGCGCGGCCTGGAAGGGAATGCTGCTGCTCACACCGCGGATGTAGAAGGCGTTGAGGCCTTCCCGCATGCGCTGGATGGCTTCGGCGCGATCCTTGCCGTGCACGATAAGCTTGGCGATCATCGAGTCGTAGTACATGGAAATCTCGCCGCCTTCGTAGACCCCGGTATCGACCCGAACCTGGCCGGGCACTTCGGCGGGCGGCTGGAACTTGACGAGGCGGCCGGTGGAGGGCAGAAAGCCGCGGAAGGGGTCTTCCGCGTTGATCCGGCATTCCATGGACCAGCCGTCGAGCTTGACGTCGGCCTGGGTGATCGGCAGCTTTTCCCCGGCCGCGACGCGGATCATCAATTCGACCAGATCGAGGCCGGTGATGAATTCGGTGACCGGGTGCTCGACCTGGAGCCGGGTGTTCATTTCCAGGAAGTAGAAGCTCTTGTCCGAACCCACCACGAATTCCACCGTACCGGCGGATTCATAGTTGACGGCGCGGGCCAGGGCCACGGCCTGCTCGCCCATGGCCTTGCGGGTGGCGGGGTCGATGAAGGGCGAGGGGGCTTCTTCGATGACCTTCTGGTGGCGACGCTGGATCGAGCAGTCGCGTTCGTTCAGGTAAACGTAGTTGCCGTGGGAGTCGCCGAGCACCTGGAATTCGATGTGGCGCGGTTCAAGCACGTATTTCTCGATGAACACGCGGTCGTCGCCGAAGGCGTTCTTGGCTTCATTGACGCAGGACGAGAAGCCTTCGAAGGCCTCCTTGTCGTTGAAGGCAACGCGCAGGCCCTTGCCGCCGCCACCGGCCGAGGCCTTGATCATCACCGGGTAGCCGATGCCCTGGGCGATCTTGACCGCCTCTTCCGGCCCGGAAATGGCGTCGTTGTAGCCGGGAATGGTGTTGACCTTGGCTTCGAGCGCCAGCTTCTTGGACTCGATCTTGTCGCCCATCTTGCTCGAAGAGTAGTGCTTCGGGCCGATGAACTTGACGCCTTCCTCTTCCAGGCGGCGGGAGAACACGGCGTTCTCGGAAAGGAAGCCGTAACCCGGGTGGACCGCTTCGGCGCCGGTCTGCTTACAGGCGGCGATGATCTTGTCCATGACCAGGTAGGATTCCTTGGACGCGGCGGGGCCGATGCACACGGCCTCGTCGGCCAGCGCGACGTGCATGGCTTCCTTGTCGGCCTCGGAATAGACGGCCACGGTCTTGATGCCCATCTTGCGGGCGGTCTTGATGACGCGGCAAGCGATTTCACCGCGGTTTGCAATCAGGATCTTCTTGAACATTTATCTATCCTCCCGGGGCGATCAAAGCGGAATGTTGCCGTGCTTGCGCCACGGATTCTCAAGTTTCTTTTCCTTCAGCATCGCCAGCGAACGGCAGATACGCTTCCGGGTCTCGTGGGGTTGGATGACGTCGTCGATAAAGCCGCGGGCGCCCGCCACAAACGGGTTGGCGAATTTGGCCTTGTATTCGGCTTCGCGCTCGGCGAGCTTGGCGGGATCGCCCTTCTCGTCGCGGAAGATGATCTCAACGGCGCCCTTCGGACCCATGACCGCAATTTCGGCGGAAGGCCAGGCGAAATTGACGTCGCCGCGCAGGTGCTTGGACGACATCACGTCGTAGGCGCCGCCGTAGGCCTTGCGGGTGATGACCGTGATCTTGGGCACGGTACATTCGGCGTAGGCATAGAGAAGCTTGGCGCCGTGCTTAATGATGCCGCCGTATTCCTGGGTGGTGCCGGGCATGAAGCCGGGCACGTCGACGAAGGTGACGACCGGGATGTTGAAGGCGTCGCAGAAGCGGACGAAGCGCGCCGCCTTGATCGAGGACTTGATGTCGAGGCAGCCGGCCAGCACGAGGGGCTGGTTGGCGACCACGCCGATGGTGGTGCCGTCCATACGGGCAAAGCCGATAACGATATTCTTGGCGTAGTCGGGCTGGAGTTCGAAGAAATCGCCATCATCAACCACCTTGATGATGAGTTCCTTCATGTTGTATGGCATGTTGGGGTTGGCCGGAACCAGGGTATCGAGGGAATGGTCGATGCGGTCGGTGGGGTCGAAGGGCGGAACCACCGGCGGCTTTTCCCGGTTGTTGGAAGGCAGGAAGCCGATCAACCGGCGCAGCATCATGAGGGCTTCGACGTCGTTTTCGAAAGCCAGGTCGGCAACACCGGATTTGGTGGTATGGGTGACGGCACCGCCCAGTTCCTCGGCGGTGACTTCTTCGTGGGTCACGGTCTTGACCACTTCGGGACCGGTCACGAACATGTAGGAGCTGTCCTTGACCATGAAGATGAAGTCGGTCATCGACGGGCTATACACGGCGCCGCCGGCGCAGGGGCCCATAATCATGGAAATCTGCGGCACCACCCCGGAGGCCATGACGTTGCGCTGGAAGACGTCGGCGTAGCCGCCCAGGGAGGCGACGCCTTCCTGGATGCGGGCGCCGCCCGAGTCATTGAGGCCGATCACCGGCGCGCCGACCTTGATGGCGTGGTCCATGATCTTGCAGATTTTTTCCGCGTGGGTTTCCGAGAGGGAACCGCCGAACACCGTGAAGTCCTGGGAGAAGACGAAGACGACCCGACCGTTGACCGTGCCGTAGCCGGTGACGACGCCGTCGCCCGGGGTCTTGTCGGCTTCCATGCCGAAGTCCGTGCAGCGGTGCTCCTTGAACATGTCCCATTCTTCGAAGGACTCCGGGTCCAGCAACAACTCGATGCGCTCGCGCGCGGTCAGCTTGCCCTTCTTGTGTTGGCTGTCGATGCGCTTCTGGCCACCGCCAAGGCGGGCCAGACCGCGCTTATTCTCCAGTTGCTGAATGATGTCATGCATAACGAAGTCTCCCAAAAGGAACGGGTAATACGAGAGTCAGTGCTTCAGGTAATCGAGCAGGGCGTACGCCGCAGCAGCCGGCGTCGTAGTGCCGAGCTCCACGGCTTGGCTGAGCGCGGGCAGATTCTGCCGCACCCGGGGGTGATGACGGAAATGCAGGCGCAATCCCGAATCGATCAATTGCCACATCCAGGCGAGGGACTGGTGGCGGCGCTTTTCGGCAAATTCGCCGGTGGTGGTCAGGGTATCGCGGTACTTCTCGACGGCTTGCCAGAACTCGCCGACGCCCTGTTTCTGCAGGGCGCTGACGGTCAGGACCGGGGGCGCCCAGTTGGGCGACGCCGGACGCAGCATGTGCAAGGCATTCTTCCACTGGGCGCGGACGACGGCCGTGGCCCGGGGATCGATGTCGGCCTTGTTGATGACCACCAGATCGGCGATTTCGACGATGCCCTTCTTGATGGCCTGGAGGTCGTCGCCGGCGTTGGGCAACTGCAGCAGGCAGAACATGTCCACCATCCCGGCCACGGTCGTTTCGGACTGGCCGACCCCGACGGTCTCGACGATGATGACGTCGAAGCCAGCCGCTTCGCAGAGCAGCATGGCCTCCCGCGTCTTTTCCGCGACGCCGCCCAGGGAGCCGGCGGAAGGACTCGGCCGGATGAAGGCTTCCTCGCGCTGGCAGAGGGTTTCCATGCGCGTCTTGTCGCCCAGGATGGAGCCGCCGGAAACCGACGAGGACGGGTCTACGGCCAGCACGGCGAGGCGGTGGCCCCGGTCGATCAACCAAGTGCCGAGGGCTTCGATGAAAGTCGACTTGCCGGCGCCGGGGACGCCGGAAATGCCGACCCGCATGGCCCGCCCCGTGTGGGGCAGGAGGTGGTTGAGCACCCCTTGCGCCCGCTGCTGGTGGTCGGCCCGGGTCGATTCGACCAGGGTGATGGCCTTGGCGAGGGCGCGCCGCTGGCCGGCCAGGACGCCATCGATCAGCGTCTGGTCGGCGGACGACAATAGGGAACCCGTCACCGGCGCCTCGCTCAGGTTCATGCGTCGGTTCAGGCGCGAGCCTTCTTGATCTCTTCCAGAACCTTCTTGGCCGAATCCTCGATGCGGGTTCCGGGACCGAAGACCGCCTTGGCGCCGGCAGCGAACAGATAGTCGTAATCCTGGGCCGGAATGACGCCGCCGGCGAAGACGATGATGTCTTCTGCGCCCTGGGCCTTGAGGGACTTGACCAGTTCGGGCAGGAGGGTCTTGTGGCCAGCCGCCAGGGACGACACGCCGATGGCGTGGACGTCGTTCTCGATGGCCTGGCGGGCGGCTTCCTCCGGGGTCTGGAAGAGGGGGCCCATGTCGATGTCGAAACCGAGGTCGGCGAAGGCTGTGGCGACGACCTTGGCACCGCGGTCATGGCCGTCCTGACCGAGCTTGGCGATCATGATGCGGGGCCGCCGGCCTTCGTCCTCGGCAAACTTGGCGATTTCCGCCTTGAGGGCTTCCCAGTTGTCCTGACCGTCCACGACGCCTCCGTAAACACCCGAAATAGTCTGATTGTTGGCGCGGAAACGACCGAAAACCTTTTCCAGCGCGTCCGACACTTCGCCCACCGTGGCGCGCAGGCGGATGGCCTTGACCGTCAGGTCGAGGAGGTTGCCCTGGCTGGTTTCGGCGCACTTGGTGAGCGCGTCGAGAGCGGCCTGTACGGCGGCGCCGTCGCGGCTGGCGCGGATTTTCTTCAAGCGGGCGATCTGCGATTCCCGTACGGCATGGTTGTCGATATCGAGAATCTCGATGGGGTCTTCCTTGGCCAGCTTGTATTTATTGACGCCGACGATGACGTCCTTGCCCGAGTCGATGCGCGCCTGCTTGTCGGCGGCGCAGGTTTCGACCTGCATCTTGGCCCAGCCCGATTCGACGGCCTTGGTCATGCCGCCCATCGCTTCGATTTCCTGGATGATGCCCCAGGCCTTGTCGGCCATGTCCTGGGTCAGCTTCTCCATCAGGTAGGAACCGGCCCAGGGATCGATAACGCTGGTGATGTGGGTTTCTTCCTGGATGATGAGCTGGGTGTTGCGGGCGATGCGGGCGGAGAATTCGGTGGGCAGGGCGATGGCTTCGTCGAGCGCATTGGTGTGCAGCGACTGGGTGCCGCCGAAGACGGCCGCCATGGCTTCGATGGTGGTACGCACCACGTTGTTGTAGGGATCCTGCTCGGTGAGCGACCAGCCCGAGGTCTGGCTGTGGGTGCGCAGCATCTTGGATTTCGGACTCTTGGCCTCGAAGCCCGTCATGATGCGGTTCCACAACAGGCGGGCGGCGCGCATCTTGGCGATTTCGAGGTAGAAATTCATGCCCACCGCCCAGAAGAAGGAGAGGCGGCCGGCGAAGGTGTCCACGTCCATGCCCGAGGCGATGCCGGTACGCACGTATTCCATGCCGTCGGCCAGGGTGAAGGCGAGTTCGATCGCCTGGTTGGCGCCCGCTTCCTGGATGTGGTAACCCGAAATCGAGATCGAGTTGAACTTCGGCATGTTCTGGGCCGTGTAGCCGAAGATGTCGGCGATGATCTTCATCGACGGCTTGGGCGGATAGATATAGGTGTTCCGCACCATGAACTCTTTGAGGATGTCGTTCTGGATGGTGCCTGACAGCTTGTCCTGGGACACCCCCTGCTCCTCGGCGGCGACGATGTAGCCGGCGAGGATGGGCAGCACGGCGCCGTTCATGGTCATCGAAACGGAAATCTTGTCGAGGGGGATGCCGTCGAAGAGGATCTTCATGTCCTCGACCGAGTCGATGGCCACGCCAGCCTTGCCGACGTCGCCGGTAACCCGGGCGTTGTCGGAATCGTAGCCGCGGTGGGTAGCCAGGTCGAAAGCAACGGAAACGCCCTGGCCACCGGCAGCGAGCGCCTTGCGGTAGAAGGCGTTGGAAGCCTCGGCGGTGGAGAAGCCGGCGTATTGGCGGATGGTCCACGGCTTGACCGCGTACATGGTGGGCTGGGGGCCGCGCAGGAAGGGCTCGAAGCCGGGTAGGGTGTCGGCGTGGGGCAGACCCTCGACGTCCTTCTTGGTATACAGCGGCTTGACCGTCACGCCGTCGGGCGTGTGCCAGCCGAGATTCTTGATGTCACCGCCGGGAGATTGCTTGGCGGCGGCTTTTTCCCAGGCATCCAGATTATTGGAATCAAAGAATTTTTCGGACATAACAGACCCCCGTTGGTTCGATTTTTTCGCGCCCATGATGCAGAATGCAAAATTCTACGCTAGTGCAGTAATATTGGCAGCAGAAGAGATGTGATAATACTGTATCCATAATTATAGAGGCAAGCACCACCTAGGCCTTCTTGCATAGGTACCACACCACCATGATTAATCGTATCGCACCTACCGCGCTTTACCAGGAAGTCGCCGAGCGATTGCGGCAGCGCATCTTTTCCCACGAACTGCCACCGGGCACCTGGATCGACGAACAGAAGCTGGCGGAACAGTATGGCATTTCCCGGACGCCCTTGCGAGAGGCCTTGAAGGTTTTGGCTTCCGAGGGCCTCGTTACCTTGAAGCCGCGGCGGGGTTGCTACGTCACCGAAATCAACGCCCAGGATCTGGACGACATCTTTCCGCTCGTGGCGCTGCTCGAAGGGCGCTGCGCCGCCGAGGCGGTGCGCCGGGCGAAGCGGGGCGACATCGAGGCCCTCAAGGCCATCCACGAAACCCTCGAACTGAGCGCCAAGGAAGGGCGGATCGACGCCTTCTTCGAAGCCAACCAGTTGTTCCACCAGAAGGTCCAGGAAATCGCCGGCAATCGCTGGATGCTGACGGTGATCCAGGACTTGCGCAAGGTGTTGAAGCTCTCCCGCCTGCATTCCCTTTCGCTCGAAGGACGGCTGCAGCAGTCCCTGGCCGAGCATCGCACCGTGATGGCGGCGATCCAGGCCGGGCAACCCCTGCTCGCCGAGGCGGCGATGCACGATCACATGCTGTCGGGCCGCGAAGCCCTGGCCAAGATCACCGAGCCGTCTTCCAAGGCCGCCTGAACTGGGGTGATAAACAAAACCCCCCTGGCCGGTTGCCCGGCCAGGGGGGTTTTTCGTTCCCGGTGGTTTAGTGGCTGCTGGCGGCAGCGGCACCGAAGCCGGTTTGGGCGCGAACGTACTGGTCTTCGAAAGCCTCGACCTCTTCCCGGGCGCGGACGCTGGAGTCGGTCTTTGAGAAGATGTAGGCCAGAATGAAGGCAATCGGCATGGCGAAGAGGGCGGGCTGGGTGTAGGGGAACAGCGCAGCCTTGTTGCCGAGCACGTCGACCCACACCGACTTCGAGAAGAGCACGAAGAGCACGGCCGACACCAGGCCGCTGTAGCCGCCGACCAGGGCACCCCGGGTAGTCAGGCCCTTCCAGTACATGGAAAGGATGAGCACCGGGAAGTTGGCCGCAGCCGCGACGCCGAAGGCCAGACCGACCATGAAGGCGATGTTCTGCTTCTCGAAGAGGATGCCGAGGATAATGGCGACGAAGCCGAGGCAGATGGTCGCGATCTTGGAGACTCGGATTTCGGCGGCTTCCGAGGCCTGCCCCTTCTTGATGACCCGGGCGTAGATGTCGTGGGAGATCGCCGACGCCCCGGCCAGGGCCAGGCCGGAAACCACCGCCAGGATGGTGGCGAAGGCCACGGCAGCAAGGAAGCCGAGGAGCATGTTGCCGCCCACCGCCTTGGCCAGGTGCATGGCCACCATGTTGCCGCCGCCGATCAGCTTGCCGCCCACCGTGCCGCCCTCGAAAAACTCCGGATTCTGGCCGACGATGAGGATGCCGGCGAGGCCCATGAGGAAGATCACGTTGAAGAAGTAGGCGACGAAACCGGAAGCGTAGAGCACGGACTTGCGCGCTTCCTTGGCGTCGGTCACGGTGAAGAAGCGCATCAGGATGTGGGGCAGGCCGGCGGTGCCGAACATCAGGCCGAGGCCCAGGGAGATGGCGGTGACCGGATCCTTGAGGAGGGCGCCGGGGTACATCAGCTTGTCGCCGAGCTTATGAACGGCGGTGGCTTTTTCCATCAGGGTGGTGAACGAGAAGCCGAACTGGCTCATGGCCAGAATCATCACCAGGGTGCCGCCGGAGAGCAGCATGACGGCCTTGATGATCTGCACCCAGGTGGTGGCGACCATGCCGCCGAAGGTGACGTAGACCATCATCAGGATGCCGACGGCGAAGATGGCGACGTTGTAGTCCAGCCCGAAGAGCAGCTTGATGAGCTGGCCGGCGCCGACCATCTGGGCGATGAGGTAGAAGCACACCACGGTGAGCGAAGAAATCGCCGCCATGGTGCGCACCTTGCCCTGATCGAGGCGGTAGGCGGTAATGTCGGAAAAGGTGAAGCGACCCAGATTGCGCAGGCGCTCGGCCATCAAGAAGAGGATGATCGGCCAGCCGGCGAAGAAACACAGCATGTAGATATAGCCGTCGTAGCCCTGGGTATAGACCATGGCGGTCAGACCGAGCAGGGTGGCGGCCGACATGTAGTCGCCGGCAATGGCCAGGCCGTTCTGGAAACCGGTGATGCCGCCGCCGGCAGTGTAGAAATCGGCGGTGGACTTGGTGCGGCTGGCGGCCCAGTAGGTGATCCCCATGGTCAGCGCCACAAAGACGCAGAACATGATGATGGCGTGCCAGTTGGTGGCCTGCTTTTCCGTGGCGCCGACCGCATCGGCGGCAAGCGCCAGAACGGGCAGGCTGAGCAGGGCGAGGGCGGCGGTCAGTTTACGCATCATTTCTGCTCCTTCCAGGCTTCCTTGACGATTTCCTGGGTCAGGGAGTCGAACTCGCTGTTGGCGCGACGCACGTAAACCGCCGTCAACACCCAGAAGAAAATGAACATGAAAAGTTCGGCGGCGACACCGACGGTCAATTTCGACCCTTCACTCACCGGCTGTCCCAGTGACGCCGGGGCGAAAGCCACCACCATCACGAAACCGTAAAACATGGCCAACACGACAAAAGCCAGGGTCCAGGCAAATCGCCCGCGGCGGGCGACCAGCTCCTGGAACTTGGGATTGGCCCGCATCCGCTCATACATTGCGCTGCTCATGGCTACTTCCTCCGCTTGTTATTGAAATGCGCCCCATTGTCCCGGGGCACTTCCTAGTGCCTATAATAATGCGGTATCAATTCTATCTTATATAAGCCTGGCCGCGCCCTGCAAAAGCCGCCGCCTATAATGCAAGTCTTGACCAATCCCCGTTGACCAAACCATGCCCGGAACCATACTCAGCCAACGCGCCGGCCCCATCGCCACCGTCACCCTGGCCAACCCCGGCAAGCTCAACGCCATCGACCTGGCGATGTGGGAGCGCCTGGAAGCGGTGATGCTGGACTTCGCCCAAGACCCGGAGATCCGCTGCGTCGTCCTGCGCGGCGAGGGTGAAGAAGCCTTCGCCGCCGGCGGCGACCTGGAGGAATTCGTCAGCCGCCGCACCACCCTGGCCCAGGCCCTCCACTACCACGGCGAAGTCGCCGCCGCCCTCAAGGCCATCGCCGACTGCCCTCACCCTACCGTCGCCCTGATCCGCGGCGCCTGCATCGGCGGCGGCCTGGAAATCGCCGGCGCCTGCGATCTGCGCATCTGTGGGGAATCGTCGCGCTTTGGCGCCCCCATCAACCGCCTGGGCTTTTCCATGTACCCTGGTGAAATGGAAGGGTTGCTGCGCCTGGCGGGGCCGGCGGTGATGAAGGAAATCCTCCTCGAAGGGCGCATCCTCACCGCCGCCGAGGCCTACGCCAAGGGACTGGTCAGCCGCGTCGTCGCCGACGACGAGGTGGCCGAAGAAAGTTACGCCACGGCCCGCCGCATCTGCGCCGGAGCGCCGCTGGTGGCGGGATGGCACAAGCAGTGGATACGCCGGCTGCTCACCGGCGAACCGCTTTCCGCCGAGGAGAAAGCCGCATCCTTCGCCTTTCTCGCCACCGAGGACTACAAGGAAGGCCTCGCTGCCTTCCTGGAAAAGCGCAAACCCGAATTCAAGGCGCGCTGAACAGCCCCCAGACCATCTTGGCCGCCAGCCCGATGAGAAGGCCGGCGAAAACCCGCTTGAGCGTCGCCACCGGCAGGCGATGCGCCAGCTTGGCGCCGACCGGGGCGGTGAGCATCGAGGCCAGCACAAGGACCGCCAGGGCAGGAAGATAGACGAAACCCAGGCTGCCGGCCGGAAGATCGGGCTGGTTCCAGCCGTTGAAAATATAGCCGGCAGTGCCGCCGAGGGCGATGGGCAACCCCACCGCCGCCGAAGTACCGATGGCGTTCTGGACGCGGATGTTGCACCAGGTCAGGAAAGGCACGGTCATCGCCCCGCCGCCGATGGCGACCAGGGCGGAAAGGGTGCCGATGGCGAAGCCGACGCCGCCCACCGCCCCCGCGCCGGGCAGTTCCCGGGAAGGCTTGGGCTTGAGGTTGAGGGCCATCTGCAGAGCGACGAAACAGACGAAGGCGGCGAAAAATACGCCCAGCGGGCGGGACGGCACGCGACTGGCGATGGCGGCGCCAAAAGCCGTGCCGAGCAGGATCCCCGGCGTGATGCGGCGGAAGATATCCCAGCGCACGGCGCCGTGTTCGTGGTGCGTCCGCAGGCTGGCGGCGGCGGTAAAGATGATCGACGCCATCGAGGTTCCCAGGGCCAGATGCAAGGCCGCATCCGGCGAAAACGCCGCCTGGGCGGAGAAGATTAGGGTGAGTGCCGGAACCAGGACGAGGCCGCCGCCGATGCCGAGCAGGCCGGCGAAAAAGCCGGCGAAGGCGCCGAGGGCAAGATAGGCGGCGCTCCAGACCAAAAGATTCATGCCATCAGTGTTCCGGTGATGAACTGCCATTCGGCGGCGCTCACCGGGGTAATCGACAGCCGGTTGGCGCGGGCCAGGAGCGGCATATTAGCAAGTTCCGATGCGCCCCGCAGGCGGCGCAGCGAAACGTAGGGCGTTTTCTCGATCAGGCGGACATCCACCAGCAGCCAACGGGGGTTGGCCGGCGAGGATTTGGCGTCGAAATAGGGACTGGCCGGGTCGAACTGGGTGGCATCCGGGTAGGGTGTCGAGCACACCTGGCAAATGCCGGCGATGCCCGGTTCGGCGCAGCCGGAATGGTAGAAGAAGGCAAGGTCGCCGACCCGCATGGCGTCGCGCATGAAATTGCGCGCCTGGTAGTTGCGCACCCCGAACCAGGGCACGGTCTGCCCGGGGCGGGCGGCCAGATCGTCGATGGAGACCTCGGCGGGTTCCGATTTCATCAGCCAGTAGCGCATGATCGGTCGCGGGAATAGGAAACGGGCGGCAGTATGTGCTGCCGCCCGTCAATAATGGCCCCCGCAAGTGCCGTCAGGCCGGCATCCTGAACCTGAGTTCAGAGTGGCTGCTTTCCTTCCGCATCAGGTGCCTCCGGCAAAGGGAGGCTCACAACAGCGGTTTCCAGGGTCCGCAACCGATGCCAATTAGCATTGGTTCAAGGAATATATGGCCTTAACAAACACTGCAGGGGACGCTCGGCGGACGGCGCCGGGCGGGGATCAGAGATCCAGTTGCCGCTGCGGCGCCAGCACGGAGTCGATCCGTGCTCCCATGTCGTCGATTCTACGCCTCGTCTCGCAAGTATCAATGGCATTTTCCGCCACAATCTCCGGCGCCGGCGCCGATAAATGCTCGTGGGCGATGTTGAGGGCGGCCATCACGGCAACCCGTTCGGCGATGGTGTTCTTGGTGCGCTGGGCGATATCGCGCATCTTGCCGTCCACCAGATCGACCGCCGCCAGCAGCGCCTCGCGCTCTTCCGGCGAGCAGGCGACACGGTACTCGCGGCCCATGATCTTGACGTCCAGGAAGTTGGACTCGATGTTCATCTCAGGCGTCCTCGGGGATGCGGTCCACCAGGCCCTCCAGGCGGTCGCGGGCGGTATTGATCTTTTGACGCAGGGTGAGGCGCTCCGCCTCGGCGGTCGCTAGCTGGTTGCGCAGCACCTCATTTTCGGCGCGCAATTGATGAACCAAGGCTACAACCTGCTCGACCTTGCCTTCGAGGGCTTCGAGTTCCGTATTCATGGGCCGCACTATAGAGGCAAAAATAGAATGTGGTCAAGGAGTAAGCTCATGTTCTAAAAGTGGTTTGTTCACCAAGGCCCCCGGCGGGTTTTTCCAAGGACGCTTCCTACTTTTGTTATACTCGCCGCCGTGCCCGGTGCTGCGGAAGGATTACTCCGACCGCGGTTAAACGGGAAAGCGGTGCGCCTCAAGCCAGGCAATTCCGCTGCTGTCCCCGCAACGGTAAGCGAGTGCGGGCGTGCCACAAGGCCACTGGGATCATCCTGGGAAGGCGGCACGCCAAGACTCGCAAGCCCGGAGACCGGCCCGGCACAACCAGCGGAAGTGCCGCGGGGTTGCGGTGCCGGTCCCCGGACCAGTTTTCTCCCCCTCGGCCCTTTCTTCATTTGCCTCCGGCGTGCGGGGACGCCCGCCGGGAATCGGAGAAATCATGCGCCCACGTCTTACAATCCTGGCGGTACTGCTGCCGACCCTGTTCGTTTCCGCCGCCCACGCCCAACAACTCGCGATACTCGATCCGGTGGTGGTGACTGCGACCCGGACCGAAACACGAGCCAACTCACTCCTGAGTGACGTCACCGTGTTTTCGCGGGAAGACATCCAGGCCGCCCCCCAGGCAACACTCCCGGAGTTGCTGGGCACCCTTCCCGGCGTGCAATTCGTCAGCACCGGCGGTGTCGGCGCCAGCGGCTCCCTGTTCATCCGCGGAACCAATTCTGAACACTCAGTCATTTTGGTCGATGGACAGAGGATTTCCTCGGCAACCCTCGGTACGACGGCCATTGAGCATATTCCTCTCGAACTAGTAGAGCGCATTGAGGTAGTGCGGGGTCCAGTCAGCAGCCTATACGGGGCAGATGCTATTGGCGGCGTCATCCAGATCTTCACACGGCGTGGCGAGGGCGCCCCAACGCCAAGTCTGTCCCTGGGCTACGGCCGCTACAACACGACTGCAGGATCGGCAGGATACGGCGGCTCAATCGGCGGTACCCGCTTCGATATCCGGGCCGGCTGGGAACATAGCCAGGCCTTCAGTACGTACAGGAACGCGGTTGGTGGCAGCTTCGACCCCTTCAACCGGGACCGCGACCCCTATCGCAACGAAAACCTGAGCGCCCAAATTTCCCATCGGGTGGGCGGTGCCCTCGAACTTGGCGCCCAGATATTGCATGTCAATGCTCAGAAGCACTTTGACGCTGCCAATTGCGATGCTTTTTTTATCACCTGCACGGCCGCCTACGACAATCGTCTGCGTCAGGAACTTGTTTCCTATTCCGGATTCGTACGCGTCAAGCCCGTTGATTCTTGGACCTCGCTACTGAAGGTCGGCCAGAGCCGTGACCGACTGCGTAGCTGGCGCCTTGACCCCAGCGTACCGGGAGAATTTGTCGATCGCTTTACTACGACTCAAGACCAGGTTTCGTGGCAGAACGATTTTTCCCTTGGAAAAGCCGGCAAGCTGATGGCTGCCTACGATTGGCGCAATGAACGGGTCGGCTCAACCCAGCCGTTTACCGTTCACAGTCGCGGCAACAACGCCCTGGTTCTGGGCTACCAGGGCTGGTTCGGACCACATTCCCTGCAGGTGAGTGCCCGTCGGGACGACATTGAGCGCTTTGAACCGCGTACTTCCAGCAGCCTTGCCTACGGTTACGAAATCGCCACCGGTTTGCGAGGTCGGGCCGCTCTAGGTCGTGCTTACCACGTCCCCACCTTCAACCAGCTCTATTGGCCAGCTGACCCGATAAACTTCTTCCAGGGCAATCCAAACCTGCGGGTCGAGCGGGGCTTTAACCGCGAACTAGGATTGAACTACGAGCACGGGAATACCCAGGTCGGATTGTCGGCCTACTACAACCGGGTCACCGACTTGCTCAACTTCGTTCCGGCCCTGTCATTCCCATTTCTTGGTCAATACGAGAATATCGGCCGGGCGACCCTCAAAGGGGCGTCCTTGACCTATTCTCAAACCCTCGGCAACTGGCACCTGCGTAGCGGTTTCGATTACCTGAGCGCCAAGGACGATGGTACCGACAAAGCCCTGCAACGGCGCGTGCCCCGCACTGCCAATCTCGAGATAAGCTATCGGTTGGCTGCCTGGGAGACAGGGGTTCAAGTCCTGGGCTATTCCGGCCATTTCAACAACAATGGCAATACCCAGTGGCTGGGCGGTTATGGTCTGACCAACGTCTATGCCACTTATCGCCTGTCCGGCGGCTGGTCGATTTTCGGCAAGGCTAACAACGTTTTTGACCGCAAGTACGTGGCCCTGCGCGACGCCTTCAACGGCAACGATTATTCGGTTCCCGGCGCCTCGTTGTTTGTCGGCCTACGCTACCAACCGAAATAACCCATGCCCTCCCGCGGCCGCGCCCTCCTGATCCTCGCCGGCCTCGGCCTCCTGGCCCTGGGGAGTTTCTGGACGGCGCTGGCGGTGGGGAGTCTGCAACTGACCGCCGGCGAGGTGGCGGCGGTTCTCCTGGGGGGGGATGTGGCAGGGGCGGACGTCGTCCTCCAGTTGCGCCTGCCCCGGGCGCTGGCCGGTTTTGCCTGCGGCGGGCTGCTCGCCCTGGCCGGGGCGCTGATGCAGGTCTTGCTGCGCAATCCCCTGGCCGATCCTTACATCCTCGGGGTTTCCAGCGGCGCCGGGGTCGGCGCCCTGTTCGCCATCCTTTTCGGCTGGTCGGCCTGGGGCATCGACGGGCTGGCCTTCGCCGGAGCGCTGGGGGCGATGGTTCTGGTCTTCGGCCTGGCCCACGGCGACGGCAGCTGGACCCAGACCCGCCTGCTGCTCACCGGCGTCATCGTCGCCGCCGGCTGCGGCGCCTTGATTACCCTGATGCTGGCCGTGGCGCCGGAAGCCAAGCTGCGGGGCATGCTCTTCTGGCTGATGGGCGACCTCGGCCAGGCCGGCCGCTGGTGGCCGCCCCTCGCCGTTCTTGTCCTGGCCCTCGTCCTCGCCCTGCCTTTCGCCCGGGAACTCAACCTGCTTTCCCGCGGGCTGATGCAGGCCCAGGCCCTGGGGGTGGCGGTCGGGCGCCTGCGTTACGCCATTTATCTGCTGGCCTCCCTGGCCACTGCCTGGTCGGTGACCACGGCCGGCTCCGTCGGCTTCGTCGGCCTGGTCGTGCCGCACCTGGTGCGGCTCGCCGCCGGCAACGACCAGCGCCTGCTGCTGCCGGCCTCGGCCCTGGCCGGCGGTTCCCTGCTGGTGCTCGCCGACACCCTGGCGCGCACCCTGGTAGCGCCGCAGCAGCTGCCGGTGGGCGTGCTGACCGCGCTGATCGGCGTGCCGGTCTTTCTCTTTCTACTTTCGCGGCAGCCGCGATGACCGTGCCCCTGCTCGAAGCCGCCGGGCTGACCGTCGACATCGCCGGCCGGCGCATCGTGGACGGCCTCGATCTCAAGGTCGGCCGGGGCGAGCGCCTGGCCATCCTGGGCCAGAACGGAGCGGGCAAATCGACCCTGCTCGCCACCCTGGCCGGCCTGCGCCCGCCGGCGGCCGGCAGCGTGCACCTGGGCGGCACCGCCTACCCGGCGCTCGCCCCCCGCATCGCCGCCCGGCGCCGCGCCTGGCTGGGGCAGACCCAGACCGACCCCTTCGGGTCCACCGTCCTGGAGACGGCGCTCACCGGCCGCCACCCCCATCTCGGGCGCTGGGCCTGGGAGAGCGAAGGCGACGCCGAACTGGCGCGGAGCGCCCTTGCGGCGGTCGGCCTGGGCGGCCTGGAAAGGCGGCCGATCCACACCCTGTCCGGGGGAGAACGCCAGCGCCTGGCCATCGCCGCCCTGCTCACCCAGGCTTCGCCGCTCTATCTCCTGGACGAACCCCTGGCGCACCTCGACCTGAACCACCAGATGGCGGTTCTCGAACTGTTCGCCGACGCCCCCCGGAATGACGGGGCGGCGGTGGTCATGGTCCTGCACGACCCTGGACTGGCCCATCGCTTTTGCCACCGGGCGCTTCTCATCTACGGCGACGGGCGGTCCAGCCAGGGCGACGTCGATACCATCTTGACCGCCGAAAGGCTGTCCGAACTCTACGGCTACCGGTTGTCGATGCTGGAAAAAGACGGCCGCCGCTGTTTCCTACCGGAGTAAATCAAGTGCTCACCCACAGCGAACGCATGCAGAAGAAAAAGGCCGTGGTCGACGGCAAGATCGCCGCCGCCGCCAGCGAACGGGGCGTTCTCGTCATCAACACGGGCAACGGCAAGGGCAAGTCGAGCGCCGCCTTCGGCGTCGTCGCCCGGGCCCTCGGGCACGGCCTCAAGGTGGCCGTGGTGCAGTTCGTCAAAGGCCGTAGCGATACCGGCGAAGAGGCCTTTTTCCGGGAGCAGCCCGGGGTCGACTGGCATGTTGGCGGCGAGGGCTTCACCTGGGAAACCCAGGATCGCGACCGCGACGCCTCCGCCGCCCGCCACGCCTGGGCGGTGGCCTGCCGCCACCTGGCCGACCCGACGGTCGGGCTGGTGGTCCTCGACGAATTCACCTACACGCTGAAATACGGCTGGCTCGACATCGAGCCGGTGCTCGCCGCGCTCAACGGGCGCCCCGTCCGGCAGCACGTCATCCTTACCGGACGGGCAGCGCCCCAGGCCCTGCGCGACCTGGCCGACACGGTCACCGACATGACCATGGAAAAACACGCCTTCCAGGCCGGCATCAAGGCCATGCCCGGGCTGGAATACTGACATGCAGTCCTGTCCCGCGCTCTTCGTCGCCGCCCCCGCCTCGGGCCAGGGCAAGACCACGGTCACCGCCGCCCTGGCCCGGCTGCACGCCCGCCAGGGCCGGCGGGTGCGCGTCTTCAAATGTGGCCCGGATTTCCTCGACCCCCAGATCCACGCCGCGGCCAGCGGCCAGCCCTGCTACAACCTGGACCTCGGCATGTGCGGCGAGGCCGACGCCCGCTGGCGCCTCGCCGCCGCCGCCGGGGACAACGACCTGATCCTGGTCGAAGGCGTCATGGGGCTTTACGACGGCACGCCCTCCGGCGCCGACCTCGCTCGCCTCTTCGCCATCCCGGTCATGGCCGTGATCGACGCCCGCGCCGTCGCCCAGACCTTCGGCGCCATCGCCCACGGCCTCGCCACCTACCAGCCCGGGCTGCCCTTCTCCGGCGTCCTCGCCAACCATGTCGGCAGCCCGCGCCACGCCGAGATGCTGCGCGCCAGCCTGCCCGCCGGCCAGCGCTGGTATGGTGCCGTGCCCCGGGACGCCGAGGCCGCCCTGCCGGAACGCCACCTCGGATTGCTGCAGGCCGCCGAGATTTCCGATCTCACCGCCCGCCTCGACCGGGCCGCCGACCACATCGCCGCCACCGGTGCCGGCGAACTGCCGCCGGCGGTCGCCTTCGCCCCCGCCGAGGCCCCCGCCCTGCCGCCCCGGCTGGCCGGCCGCCGCATCGCCATCGCCCGGGACGCCGCCTACGGTTTTATCTACCCCGCCAACCTCGACACCCTGCGCCAGTTGGGCGCCGAACTCTCCTTTTTCTCCCCCCTGGCCGGCGACCCCCTGCCCGATTGCGACGCCGTCTGGCTCCCCGGCGGCTACCCCGAACTGCACGCCGCCGCGCTTGGCGGCCGCACCGACCTGTGGGCCGCCCTTGCCGCCCATGTGGACGGCGGCAAGCCCCTGCTCGCCGAATGCGGCGGCATGATGAGCCTCTTCGAGACCATCACCGACAAGGCCGGTCAGACCCATGCCTTTGCCGGCCTGCTGCCGGGTGCCGCGGTCATGCAGCAGCGTCTCGCAGCCCTCGGCATGCAAGCGGCCGATCTGCCCGAAGGCCGGCTGTGCGGCCACACCTTCCACTATTCCCGAAGCGCAACGCCCCTGGTGCCGCTGCTGCGGGCCGGCACGCCGGACGGCCGCGAGGGCGAGGCGATTTACCGCCGGCAACGCCTCACCGCCTCCTACGTCCATTTCTATTTTCCCTCCAACCCCTCGGCGGCGGCGGCGCTTTTTGCCTGAGGCGGTGGGAAACAATTCGGTTATTTCAGATCGTCAATCAATAAAAACTCGATTTTTCGGAATCTTCCAAGGGCGTATCCTTGATTCGTTATCCATTCCTTCATGGAGATTTCGATGAAATCCTTTGCCCTTTGGGGGGCGATCCTCGCCCTCGGCTTCACCCTGGCGACCGGCGATGCCGAAGCCGCCAAGCGCCTCGGCGGCGGCAAGTCGTCGGGCATGCAGCGCGAATCGACCACCCAGCACAACGCCGCCAGCCCCGCGCCCACCCCGGCGCCGAACCAGGCCGCTGCCGCATCGGCGGCCAAGTCGCCGGCCCCCGCGGCGGCACCGCAGGCCCAGCCCAAGCGCTCGTGGATGGGTCCGCTGGCCGGTCTCGCCGCCGGCCTGGGCCTCGCCGCCTTGGCCTCCCACTTCGGCTTCGGCCAGGAACTCGCATCAATGCTGCTGATCGGGCTGGCCGTCATGGCGGTGCTCGCCGTGGTCGGCTTCCTGATGCGCAAGAAAGCCGCGGCGGCGGCCGGACCGGCCGGACTGCAGTACGCCGGAGCCGGCGCCCCCTTGGGCGGCGCCCAACCGGCTTTCGAGCCGCTCCCGGCCGGCAGCGCCGCCGCTCCGGCCGGCGCCGCGCCCGCCAGGATTCCCGCCGACTTCGACGTGGACGGGTTCGTGCGCAACGCCAAGGTCAATTTTCTCCGCCTGCAGGCCGCCAACGACGCCGGCAACCTGGACGACCTGCGCCAATTCACGACGCCCGAGATGTTCGGCGAAATCAAGCTGGCCATCGTCGAACGCGGCGCGACGCCCCAGGAAACCGACGTCGTTCGGGTGGACGCCCAGATCATCGAGGTTGTCGAGGAAGGCAAGCAGTACGTCGCCAGCGTGCGCTTCGACGGCTTGATCCGCGAATCCCGCGAGGCGGCGGCCGAAGCCTTCAGCGAAGTCTGGCACCTGGCCAAGCCGCGGGACGGCAGCGGCGGCTGGGTCGTCGCCGGCATCCAGCAGTTGCAGTGACGGGCTGTACCGGGCGGCGAATCCCGCCCGGACTGCCGAGCAACCGGGGCGGGGCAGGCGAGAGCCTTGCCCCGCCTTGCTTTTCCCACCCGGACCGGGCCTTCGCCGGGGCGGAACGGGGATTTGATTTTGCCCGGCCATCCGTGAGACGCTACTGATCTATCGACAATCGGCGAGGGGACCAAGGTGTTCGCTGGTTTGCGCAGGCTTCCCCGCACCGCCCGCAGCCTCCTGGCTGCCGGGCTGGTGGCGGCGCTTGCCATCGCGGCCTTGACCGCGGCGGAGATCCGCTTCGACCGCCGGCAGCGGATCGGCGACGGCGAAGGCAAGCTCAATGCCTCGGCCCTGGCCCTGGCGGCCCAGATCGAACGCGACATCCAGTCGGTCCGCCTGGTCATGGCGTCGGCCAGCCGCTTGGCCGACCATTACGACCTGACCAAACCCGGGGTCGGGCGGGAGATTCATCCCGATCTCCACAAACTCGCCCTCGGCCTGCCCACCATCAGCAACCTGCTCCTCATCAACCGGCAGGGTACGGTGGTGGCGAGCAGCCTGGTGGCCGAGCAAGCCCCCATCGTCACCACCGACCGCAGCTATTTCGCCTTTCATCGCGACAACCCCCTGAGCGAAGCCCGCATCGGGGAAAACAATCTGAGCCGCACCCTGGGCGCCCGGGTGGTTCAGATCACCAAGCGCATCGACGGCCCCCATGGCGACTTCGCCGGCATCGTGCTGATCGGGCTGCGCCACGACTATTTCGTCAGCATGTTCCGCAGTTTCGTCGGCGATCCCGACGGCAGCGCCACCCTGCTGCGGGCCGACGGGCGCCTTCTGGCCCGCTACCCGGTGCCGCCCGAGGCCGCCTTCGACGCCAACTACGCCGGCCAGGCTTTGTTTACCGACCATTTGCCCGCCGGCCCGGCCGGCTCCTACCTCAACCGGGCCTCCAGCGTCGATGGTTCGGCGCGCTACTTCGGCTACCGCCGGGTCGGCGACCTGCCCCTGGTGGTGACCGTTTCCCGCCAGGAGTCGGCGATTCTCCTCCCCTGGCGCCAGGAAGCGCTGCGCAAGGCCGGTGTGGCCGGCCTCGCCATCGCCTGCATGAGCGGCCTGATCGCCATGATCCTGGTCGGCGTGTTCCGCAGCGAACGCCAGACCCGGGCGCTGGCGGCAAGCGAAACCCGCTTCCGCACCCTGTTCGACAGCGCCGCCGACGCCATATTCCTCGTCCGCCCGGACGGCACGGTGGTCACGGCCAACCGCCAGGCCAGCCTGAGCCTCAAGCTGCCGGGCGAGAAGATCGCCGGCCGCGGCCTCGACCAGTTTCTCGTCGAACCGACCCGGGAGGCCCTGCACGACGCCCTGGCCCTGGTTGACCCGACCCATGCCCACGCCGTCGAGGGGGCTTTTGCCGGTCCCGGGGGGGCGCCGCTGCCGGTGGAGGTCCGTTTCAGCCGGGTAGTCTGGGACGACGAGGCGCTATTCCTCGGCATCGCCCGCGACATCAGCGAACGCCGGGCCTACCAGGCGCAGCTCGAGCGCCTGGCCAGTTTCGACGAACTCACCCAGGTGCCCAAACGGGCGCTTTTCCTCGATCGGCTGGAGCGGGCCCTGGCCATGGCCCGCCGCAAGGATGCCCTGGTCGGCGTCTTGTTCATCGACCTCGACCGCTTCAAGACGATCAACGACACCCTCGGCCACGCCGCCGGCGACGAACTGCTGCAACGGGCCGCCATCCGCCTGCTCGGCGCCCTGCGCCAGGTGGATACGGTGGGGCGCTACGGCGGCGACGAATTCGTCGTCCTCCTGCCCGAACTCCAGGACGCCAGCGCTATCGAAACCGTCGCCAACAAGCTGTGCGACGTCTTCCAGGCGCCCTTCGACCTCAAGGGCCAGGAGACCGTGGTCAACGCCAGCGTCGGCATCGCCATCTTCCCGCGGGACGGGGAAACCGGCGAGGCCCTGGTGCGCCACGCCGACGAGGCGATGTACGCGGCCAAGCTGGCGGGGCGCAATCAGGTGCGGCGTTATCTCGCGAGCTGAAGCCCGGGGCCGCGCCGACGACCCTTTCCCGGACCCGACGCCGTCGCGGCCAAGGCGCGGGTCGGCTACACTGGCGCCATGCGCCGTTATCCCGTCAGTTTCATCGTCCTCTGCAGTCTCGGCGGCCTGGTGGCCTTGCCCGGACTGGTCAGCGTCGCCGGCTTCGGCGCCGGCCTCCACCCGCTTCTCGCCGACCCCATGGCCGGCCTCGCCCTGGTGGTATCGGCCGTGGCCCTCATCGGTTCCGGCCTCTTTCCCTTTTTCATCGCCCGCCTCGCCAACCGGAGCGGCGAGCCGCGCTGAACCGCGCTAAGATTAGGCGTCCGCCGCCCGCAACGGGGAGCGCTCGATGAGCAGGGAAAAGATTTCGAGGAGGGCCGGATCGTGCTTGACAATGGCCTCGGCGTGAAGAATATCCATGATCGCGGCGTGGCCCCGTGCCTTGTGGTAGGGGCGGGTGACGGCGATGGCATCGTAGCTGTCGGCCAGGGAGATGATGCGCGAATAGAAGGGGATGGCTTCGCCCGCCAGGCCGTCGGGATACCCCGAACCGTCGAAGTGTTCATGGTGGTGGCGCACGGCTACGGCGGCCTGGGCCGTATGTTCGTGCCCGATGGCGAGCATGATGCGCTCGCCGATGACGGGGTGCTGCTTCATGTTTTCCCACTCGTCGTCGTCGAAAGGGGCCGGTTTTTGCAGCACCCGGTCGGGAATGCCGATCTTGCCGATGTCGTGGAACTCGGCGGCCAGGGCGAGGACCGCCAGCTGGTCTTCCGACAGGCCGCATTCGCGGCCGAGTTCCAGACTGAGCCTGACTACTCGTTCCGAGTGCAGGCGGGTGTGGCGGTCGCGCTCGCCAAGGGCGACGGCAAGGGAGCGCGTCAGGTTCATCAGCATCCTGTCAAAATCGTTATTGTCGGCCATTGCGGGTCTCTTTTCCCTGTCGGTTCAGGGAAGACCGACGGCGTGGTCCGAAGTTTCATTCATTGCGCTCGGGGCGTGGATTATTCCCCATGGCCTGGCCGATTTGTTCCGCCATGATTTCCGCCGTGGTGCCGTAGGCGAACTTTTTGGCCAAACGCCCGTCCGGTGCGACCAAATAGCTCCCGGCCGAATGATCGACGGCGTAGCGGTCGGGCGGATCCTGGGGCAGGTTCACTTTCTCGTAGCGCACCCGGAAATTGTCCGCCGCCCGCCGCACCAGCGCCGGCGAACCGGACAGGCCGAGGATGCGGGGATGGAAGAATTCGGTATAGGTCTTGAGCACCTGCGGCGTGTCCCTTTCCGGGTCCACCGTGATGAAAATCGGTTGCAGCCGCGCCGCCCGCTCGCCGAGACGCTCGAGCACGGCGGCCATGTCCACCAGGGTGGTGGGGCAGATGTCCGGGCAGTAGGTGTAGCCGAAGGTGATGAGCTGGAACTTGCCGGGAAAATCCTCGTTGGTCACCGAGCGGCCGTTGGCGTCCACCAGGAGGTAGCGGGGAACGATGCCTTCGGCCCCGCGGGCCAGGCCGAAGGGGTTGACCTCGGCGGCGGCTCCGCCGGCCAGACCGATGAGCAGTGCGCCGGCTGCGAGGAATGTCCTCATTTAGCCGGCGGGAAGGCCGCCTGCAGCTTCGTTTCCGCCGCTTCGAGCTGGGCCTTGAGGGTCAAGGCGTCGGGGCAGATGCCGCCCTTGCCCTGGGCGAGGAAGGCGGCATTGGTGGCGGTTTCGAAAATTTCGCCGTAGTTCCGGGTCTTGGGGGTGCCGGTGATGACCGCGTTGCGGGCCCGGCTGCCCAGGGCGGGCTGCTGGCAGGCCAGGGACTGGCCGTTGATCCGGCCCAGGGCTTCGACGGCGGCGCGCCCTTCGTCGGGGGCGTCGGCGGCGAAGGCGCCGCTCGCAGAAGCCAGGGCGGCGGCGAGAAGAAGGGCGAATTTCATGGGTAAAGCTCCGGGAAACAGAGGAAGTCGATTATAGCCAGCCGCTGCCGACAAACTTTCTCACAGATCAAAGAGTTGCAGAAGCTGGGGCAGGCCTTCCGCGATGGCGACCGGCCCCGGGGTCAGGATGACCGCCGATTTGAGTTCGTGCAGCCGGCCGTGGCGGACGGCGGGAATGTCTTGCCAGCCCGGCCGGGCGGCTACCCGCTCGGGGCGGAAATGCTTGCCGCACCACGACCCGAGGATGATGTCGGGCGCCCGCGCCGGGACTTCCAGAGGGTCGGCGAGGATGCGGTCGCGGGCCAGGGGCGAGGCGGCCCGGGCGGCGAAGATGTCTTCGCCGCCGGCGATTTCGATCAGCTCGGAAACCCAGCGGATGCCGGTGATGTTGGGTTCGTCCCATTCTTCGAAATAGACCCGGGGCCGCCGGCCGGTGCGGGCCAGGCGGGCCTCGGCGGCGCGGCGGGTGGCGGCGATGACGGCCTCGAGTTCGGCCACCAGGCGGCCGGCTTTGGCCTCGGCCCCGACCAGCCGGCCAAGGGTTTCGACCATCGCCAGGATGTCGTCGACGCCGCGCTGGTTGAAGGCGTAGACCGGCACCCCGGCCTTGATGAGGTCGCGGGCGATGTCCGCCTGGAGGTCGGAGAAGGTCAGGACCAGGTCCGGGCCGACGGCGAGGATTTTGTCGATGTCGCCGCTGGTGAAGGCGAAAACCTTAGGTTTTTCCTTGCGCGCCCGGGCCGGCCGCACGGTGTAGCCGGTGATGCCGGCGATGCGGTCTTCTTCCCCCAGGGCGTAGAGCACCTCGACGGTTTCGGTGGTAAGGCAGACGATGCGCTGGGGCAGACGGGGCATGGGACTTTCCGGCAAGGGGATTCAGAGAGCCTTGGGGCGCCGAGTCCGGGCTTCTTCGAGGACAGCACACAGGCGCTCGGCGCCGTCGAGGAGCCGCGGCGTGTGGCGCTGCAGGATGTAGGGGCTGATGTGGAAGAGGTTCTGGCGCTTGACTGCGGTGACGTTCTTCCACTGCCGCCAGTCGTCGAGCCATTCGGGGCGGTCGTCGCCCATGCCGGAGGCGACGATGACCTCGGGGTCGGCGGCGAGCACTGCCTCGACGCTGACCGTCGGCGCCATCTGGTCGAGTTTGCCGAAGACGTTGTCGCCGCTGCACAGGTGGATGAGGTCGGAGATGATCTGGGGCCGGCCCACCGTCATCAGGGGCGTTTTCCATACCTGGTAGAAGACCCGCACCGGCGGCTTGCCGCCGTAGGCCTTGCGCAGGCCCGCCAGGCGCTCGCGGAAACGGGCGGCGGCGGCGTTGGCCACGGCTTCGGTGCCGGCCAGCCGGCCCATCTGCTCGAGTTGCCCGGCGACGTCTTCGAGGCGATTGGGCTGGAGGACGAAGACCGGCACCCCCAGGGCCTTGAGCTTGTCGAGCTGGGCCGGGGCGTTGCCGCTCTGCCAGCCGATGACCAGATCGGGCTTCAAGGCGACGACGGCCTCCAGGTCGAAACGGTCGTAGCCGCCGACCTGGGGCACTTTCCTGGCGGCTTCCGGATAATCGCTGAAATTGACGGTGCCCACCAGCCGATCGCCGGCGCCGGCGGCAAACAGGCTTTCGGCGGCGTGGGGGGCGAGGGTGACGATGCGGCGGGCCGGCGCCTTGAGACGGATTTCCTGGCCGGTATCGTCGCGCACCGCCAGGTCGGCCCCGGCCAGGAGCGGGGCGGCGGCCCACAGGCTCAGGAGGAAGCGGCAGGTTCGGCGCATGTCGTACTCCAGTCGGCGAGGGCGGCGGCGAGCCGCTGCCATTCGGCCTCGGCCCCGGGCAGGCCGAAGCGGAGGATGGGCTGTTGCTCGAAGCGGCGGGTCAGGATGCCGCGGCGGGCGAGGAATTCGTGCAGGTCGCCGGCCCGAGGCGAAGTGAGGGCGGCGAAGAGGGGCGTCGCGGCCACCGGCCCGAAAGGGGCGAGCAGTGCCTGCAGACGCCGGCCGGCGGCCGCCAGGCCGGTGCGGGCGGCGTCCTGCCAGGCGGCGTCTTCCAGGGCGCGGCGCCCGGCCTCCCGGGTCGGGCCGGGGACCGACCAGGGACCGATCGCCTCGGCCAGGCGGCCGAGCAGGTCGGGCGCGGCAAAAACGAAACCGAGGCGGGCGCCGGCCAGGCCGAAGAACTTTCCCAGGGAACGCAGGACCACCAGATTGGGCGCCTCGCCCGTGCCCGCCAGGGGGGTAACGCTATGGTCGGGTTCGGGGTCGACGAAGGCTTCGTCCACCACCAGCCAGCCGCCCCGCTGCTTGAGCTGGGCGGCGGCGGCCACCACCAGTTCCCGCGGGTGGCGGTCGGCGGTCGGGTTGTTGGGGTTGCACAGCAGCACCACCGGCGTCATGGCGGCGACGGCGCGGGGCAGGGTCGCCTGCTGCAGGAAGCGCAGACGGTGGCCGGCCCGGCTCCAGGCCTGGGGATGTTCGTTGTAGATCGGGCTGATGCAGGCCACCACCGAGGGCGGAAAAAGCCGGGGTAGCACCTGGATCGCCGCCTGGGAACCGGCCGTCGGCAGCAGGTTGGGATTGCCGTAATACCGGGCGGCGGCGGCTTCGAGGCCGTCGTCGTCCTCCGGCAGGCGCTGCCAGCAGGCGGAGGGCAGGGCGGGCACCGGCCAGGGCAGGGGGTTGATGCCGGTGGACAGGTCGAGCCAGTCGGCCCGGGTGATGCCGTAGGCGGCCGCGGCGGCGTTGAGGCGGCCGCCGTGGTCAAGCATGGAGCGCTCCCAGGGCGAAGAGGGCGCCCAGCCATAACCAGAGGCCGCGGCGCACCAGGGCGACGGCGCGGCCGATGTCGGCGGCGGCGGGGGGCGATCCCTCGCCCAGGGGCGGGCGGATTTCCTCGCGGCCGTGGTAGATGGCGGCGCCCCCCAGGGCGACGCCAAGGCTGCCGGCCCCGGCTGCCATCACCGGGCCGGCGTTGGGGCTTTCCCAGCCCGGCGCCTGAGTTTGCCAGCAGGCCAGCGCCCGGCGGGTGCGGCCGAGGAGGGCGTAGGTCAGGGCGGTGAGGCGGGCCGCCGGCCAGTTGAGGCCGTCGTCGCAGCGGGCGGCGGCCCAGCCGAAGGCGAGGAAACGGGAGTTCTTGTAGCCCCACATGGCGTCCAGCGTATTGGCCAGGCGAAAGAGCAGCGCCCCCGGGCCGCCCAGCAGGGCAAACCAGAAGAGGGCGCCGAACACGGCGTCGTTGCCGTTTTCCAGCACCGATTCGACGCCCGCCTTGGCGACCCCGACGGCATCCAGGGCGGCGGTGTCGCGGGAAACCATCCAGCCCACCCGCCGCCTTGCTTCGTCGAGGTCGCCGGCGGCGAGCGGCACCGCCACCGCGGCGGCGTGGTCCCCCAGACTGCGGGCGCCGAGGGCGAAATAGAGAAGAACCGCGTCGACAACGAAGGGGGCCGCCGGGCGCAGCCACCAGGCCAGCCCCACCCAGGGCCCGACCGCGAGCAGCCAGGCGGCGACGCCGGCGGCGCGGCGGCCGCGGTTGAGGCGGGCTTCCAGCCCGGCGGCCAGGCGCCCGAAGCCGACCAGGGGATGCCAGCGCCGGGGTTCCCCCAGAAGGCGGTCGAGTCCCACCGCGACCAGGGCCGCCAGCGGCAAAAAGAGCCAGTCCGGCCAGGTCGAGGGGGCGAAGACGAAGGGCGGGATCAAACCGTTTTCATCCCGGCCGGGCCGAAGCGCTGGATGGCCCCCTGCTGGCGACGGATTTCGGCGCCCAAGGGGGCGTCGGCCCCTTCGCCCTGCTGCCATTGGTCCACATAGACCAGTTCGTCGAGGGGCAGCCTGGGCAGCCAGCCGGCGCTTTCCAGCTCGGGCCGCTCCTTGAAATGGCTGACGTAGCCGATGCACAGGTAGGCGATGGGCGTGACGGCCCGGGGGATGCCCAGGGCGTCCTGCAGTTCGGCCTGCTTGAAGATGCTCACCCAGCCCACCCCCAGGCCCTCTGCCCGGGCCGCCAGCCAGAGGTTCTGCACGGCGCAGACGCTGCTGTAGAGATCCATGGTTTTCATGTGGGTGCGCCCGATCACGACCGGGCCGGTGCGCTCCCGGTCGCAGGTGACACAGATGTTGAGGGGCGATTCGAGAATGCCTTCGAGCTTCAGGCGGCTGTAGATTTCCCGCCGCTCGCCGGCGAACATCTCGGCGGCTTCGGCGTTGGCGGACGCGAACAGGTCATGGACCCGGCGCTTGACCTCCGGGGAGCGCACCAGGAGAAAATTCCAGGGCTGCATGAAGCCCACCGACGGCGCGTGATGGGCCGCCAGCAAGACCCGGGTCAGAACGTCGTCGGGGATGGGATCGGGGAGAAACTGGCCGCGCACGTCGCGGCGGTTGAAAATGGCGCGATAGACCGCTTCGCGCTCGGCGCTGGAAAACTGATGCTGCAACTGGCTGTCCGGGCTGTTCATGACGCTTCCTTGAGTCCCCTTGAGGAAAGTGGCGGCTGCCTGGCCGGGCAGCCCTGTTCCGTCTCCCGGCCGGTCTTCTGACTCGGATTCAACCGCTGGAAGCGCCTTCCCGGCTGTTCGCCAGTGGCATCCTGCTTCCTGCGTCCTCCTCACAGCGTTGGGCACGTGGCGGAATCGCACCGCCTTCCCGATTCTCCTTTGGACTTCGACCCGCGGGCACCGAGAGACTTTCCGGCACTACTTCGCCGGCTGGGTGGGATGCTAGTCCAGGTAGGGGGGGAGGGCAAGTGGGAAAGCACCTCGGCGGGCCAGTGCGCCCTGGCCCGCCGTCAGGCAGGCGTCATGTACGCGGCGGCCGCTGCGCTATAATCAACCCGCTCGGGGAGAAGCAAGCCGGCGGCATGGCAATGCCGCCGGCCGTTTTGCCTGGGTGTCCGCCGACCGCAATCGACCCGCGCCTTTCCTGGGCCGCCCCGCCACGAGATGGGATTTTGACGGAAAAACTCGCTCTTCCCGCCCTGCCGCCCTCGGCCGACCCCTACGAAGCCAGCCAGGCCTGCCGCCTCGCCTTTCTGCGGGGCCTGATGGAGGCCCTACGGCAATCGGGGGCCGTCCCGACGGCCGCCGGTGAAACCGCCTGCCTGGCTGCCGGCCGGTTTTTCGACGAATCGCTGGCCGCCCGCCGGGCCGGTTTCGAACAGGCCGACGGCCTGACCGCGTCCAAAATCACTTTGGTCTACGACGACCAGCTCGACCTGGAAATCTTCCTCGGCGAAATGGCCAAGCGTCTTGGTGAAGTCTGTTCCGCCACCCTGTGGCGCCTTTATCTGCGTTTCGCCACCCTGCTGCGCCGCCCGGAGCTGCAAGCGGCCGACCTGCCGGCAGGGCCGCTGGCCGTCTGCCAGGGCCTGGGGGAAATGTGCGCCGAGATGGGCGGGGGCATCGCCCGCTGGGCGCCGCTTCTGGAGCGCATCGAAAAGACCCTGACCGGCGAATTGCCCACCCTCTATGGCGAACTCAACGGCATACTGGCCCAACACGGCGTCGAACCGGCCCAGACGGTCAGCCCGCCTGTAGTTCGGGCCGCTGCAGCGGGCACCGGCCGGGCGCCGGAAGGGGCGGACGCTGCCTCGGCCCTGCAAGCGGCGCTTCGCGACTGGCGGCGGGAGGCCCCCGCCGATGCTGCACCGGCGACGGGACCGACGACAGCGGTCCCGGTGGAGATGCTCAACCAACTGCTTACCCGGCTGGACGCACTGGAGCACCTCGACCCCCAGCCACCCGCCGCCGATGCGCCGCCGCCGCGGCTTGCCGACGCGCTCCAGGCGGGTCGGCTCGGCCTTTCCGGCGACCGCCCCGAGGCCCTGGCGATCGATGCCCTGAGCCTGATCTTCGAGGCCATTTTCGCCGAGTCCCACCTCCCCGATGCCGTCAAGGCAGCCATCGCCAGCCTGCAGATCCCCATTCTCAAGACAGCGATCGTCGATGGCGGTTTTTTCACCGCCGCCCACCACCCCGCCCGCCAGCTGCTCGACCGCATGGCCTACGCCGCCCTCGGCCTGCCGCGCCAGGCCGGCCCGGAAGCGCCGGTCTGCGCCCGCCTGAGGGAAATCGCGGCGCGGGTGCGCCAGGGGTCCGACGGCGCCGCCCATCCCTTCGCCACCGCCGTCGCCGAAGTCGAAGCGGTGATCGCCGAGCGTCGGGACGAAACCGACCGGCTGGCCGGCGCCTACCTACCCCTGGTGCAGGCCCTCGGCCTGCGCCGCCGGGCCGGCCGGCAGGCCAAGGCAGCCCTGGCGCCGCTGATCGCCGACGACACCCCGACGGCCATCGCCGATTTTCTCGAGTCGATCTGGTACCGCCACCTGCGCGCCCTCTGGCTGGAAGGCGGCGAGGGCGGTCCGGCCTGGGCCGAGGCCCTGGATTTGGCCCGCGACCTGGTGTGGAGCGTCGCGCCCAAGCTCACGCCGGACGACCGGATGCGCCTGACGCAGCGCGTCCCGGCCCTGCTGCGCGGCCTCAATGCCGGCCTCGACCGGCAGAAGATCGGCCCGGACGAACGCCAGGCCTTCCTCGACGCCTGTTTCGCCCTGCAGACCGCGGCGCTCCGCGCCGGCGACCCGGCCCGGCCCGCGGCACCCCCACGCCCCAAGGCCGGGGACGCCGACGCGCCGCAACTCGAGGCCTTCGCCGGCAAGGGCCTGACCCTGCGCCTCGTCGACCTGCCGGGCCGGGTTCCCGGGGCCGGCCTGATCGCCAATCCGCCCTGGCGCATCGGCAGCTGGATCGAACTGCGCCAACCCGGCAAGGAACCGGTTTGCGGGCGGCTGTGCAGCCTCAGCGACGAAGGCTGGCCCCTCTTTGCCAATCCCGACTGGCCCTACGCCCTGCTCGTCTCGCCCCTGGTCCTCGACCACCAGTTGAAGCGCGGCGAGGCCACCGTGCGCGGCGAGGCCTCACTGTTCGACGCCGCCGCCGCCAAAGCCTTGCGCCTCCTGGCCAGCCGTCGCTGAACCGAGGCGACGCGGCCTCAGCGCAGGGAGAAATCCGCCCGGCTGCGGCTCGCCTTGCCGTCGCCCTTGGCCTCTTCGCTGGTCCTGGGGGGCATGAGGAAGACGCGCTCCATCGCCACCTTGCCCTGTTCGACCAGCCAGGCCTGGACGACCTCGGCGCGGCGTTCGGCGAGCTGGCGCACGTCTTCGTCGCTGGCCGGCAGGTTGGCGAGCAGGAGTTTTTCCATTTCCTCCACCGGCAGATCCTTCTGCAGGCCGATCAGGTTCCTCGGTTTGGGGAACTTGGCCTCCTTGTAGGCCCGCTGCAGGTAGACCGGGTAGTCCTTGGCGTCGACCTCGACGGCCTCCACCGAGCCGCCTTCGACCCCCTTCTTGGTCTGTTCCTTGAGTTTTTCCGCTTTCACGGCGCGGTCGATGGCGGCCCGCTTGATCCCTTCGCGTTCGATCTCGGGATCAGCCCGGCCGGTGATTTCGAGTTTCAGCGCCGGGCGGTCGACCATGGCCTTGGCCAGGGCTTCGAGTTTCTTGACAGCGGCCGCGGTAAGCCCGGCGCGGCCGACTTCGAATTCGACGCTGGAAAGCTCCTCGCCGCCGCCGAACAGCGAACCGAGGAGGGCAAAGGGCGAGGTCACGGCCTTGACGAACAGATTGACGATGACCCGGACGATGATCCCGCCGACGGAAAATTCGGGGTCGTCGAGGGAACCCGAAATCGGCAGGTTGATGTCGATTTCGCCGCGGCCGTTCTTGAGGAGCGCCACAGCGAGCTTGACCGGCAGGCCGGTGGCGTCGGGACTGTCCACCTTGTCGCCGAAGGTGAGCTGGTCGAGGAAGACGCGGTTTTCGGCATTGAGCTGGTTGTGGTCGAGCTTGTAGGTGACGTAGAGGGAAAGCTTGCCCTTGTCGATGGCGTAGCCGGCGTACTTGCCGGCGTAGGTGGACAGCGTGGTGAGGTCGATGCCGCGGATTTCGCCCTTGAGGTCGAGGTAGGTCTTGGCGGCCAGGGGATTGAGCTTGGCCGTCACCTCCACCGGGGCGGCGTTGCCGTAGCTGCCGCGCAATTCGAGGTCGGCGAGGGTGTCCGCCGCCGAGGACAGGCCGTTGATCTTGCCGCCGATCTTGGTGACGTTGACCGTGTAGTTGGGTTTGACGAAGAAATCCGAGAAATTGACCGTGCCGCCCTGCAGCGTCACCTTGCCGATGCGTACCGGCGTGACTTCCTTGGCTTTGGCCGGCGCCGCCGGGGCAGGGGCCGGGGCGGCCCGGGGCGCCGCTTCCGTCGGCACCAGGGCGGTGGTGGGGGCCTCGGGTTTCTTGACGATCTGCGCCAGGTTGAGCCTGCCCTCGGGAGTGACGATCATGCGGGCGTAGAAGTCGCTCAGGGCGATTTCCCCGACCGTCAGGGCCAGGGGCTGGAGCTTGGCGTCGATGGCGCCGATGAAAAGCGATTTCCACTTGAGGAAGTCGGTGCTCGTGACGTTTTCGATGCTGTGCAGATCGCCCAGGGTGACGTCGCCCTTGAAACCGCCGGCCAGACTGTCCTTGTCCTGGCTGAGGACGAGTTTGCCCTTGGTCGACACCTGGCCGCGCACCAGGGTGACGTTGAGGCGTTCGGCAAAATAGGGCTGGACGGGGAGAAGGGGAAAGCCGCTGACGTCCAGGTCGAGCGCCAGGGCCAGGGGCCGGGCCTGGACTTCGCCGCCGACCTTCAAGCCGCCCTTCTGGTTCACCCGGGCCGCCAGGCTTAGCGTCGCCTTCTTGCCCGGCACCGTGGACAAGCCCTCGATGCCGAGGTTGATGCCGTCGATGACCTGGGCCGACTTGTCGGGCAGGCCTTGTTCCTCGTAGCGCACCACACCGTCGGCCAGGGCCAGGCGGTGGACGGCCAGGGTCCAGGGCGCCGAGGCCGATCCGGCAGCGGGAGCCGTCGCCTTGAGGAGGGGCGGCTGGGGCAGGTCGAGATTTTTTTGCCGATCGCGCACGACCCCCAGTTGGGGGCCGCTTATCAGGACTTCGGCGGCTTCGGCGTGGCGCTTGCCGAGGTCGATTTTCGCCCCCTTGATTTCGCCCCGCTTGAGCCGGACCTGCGGCGCCGCATCGACGGACCAGGCGGCGTCGAGGTCGACGGGCCGGGCAAAACCGCTCTCCAGGTGCCGGGCATGGACCTTGAGGTCGTGCACGGCCGCGACGAAGGGCTTGCCCCGGGTTTCGTCGCGCCAGTGGACGGCGCCGCCTTCGACCAGGATTTCGCCCACCGACCAGGCCAGCCCCGGCGCGGTGTCCTTGGCGGCACCCGCCGGGTCGGCGGGGCCGGCCAGGCGGTCGGCGACGTCCTGCCAGTTGAGGCTGCCCTGGGGCGTCGCCCGGACGTGGCCGGCCAGCCCGGCGAGTTGCACCTTGGCGATGGCGACCCGGCGGCGCAGGAGGTCGGCTTCGTGCACATCGACATCGAGCCGCTTCCAGGCCAAGAGCGGCTGCCCGCCAGCCTCCTTGAGGGCCAGGTCGGAGAGATGGGCGGCGCCGACGAGCTTGAGGGTGGCCGGTTTATCCTTGTCCTGGCGGAAAACCACCTTGAGTTCGGTATCCAGGCTGCCCCCCTCGACGACGAAGGGCAGCTTGACCGGCGAGTAAGGCAGGTAGCGCGCCAGGTCCACCCGGTCCAGGTCGAGGCTCAACTCGCTTTCGTGGGATGCGGCAAAGGGCTTGCTGCGCCCTTCGAGAACCAGGGGCGAGCCGTTCACCTGGGCGGAAAAATGGGGCTCGACTTCGATCTCGGCCTGGTAGGGCAGGCTGGAAACGAAAGGCAGGCGCAGGGCCAGGTCGCTCACCGTGTGAGTGAGGCCGGTGGGCTGGTCCACCAGGGTGAGCCGGCCGCCGGCGATCTGGATGTTGCTCACGGCGAAACGCGGCGTCGGGCTATCGGAAGGCTTGCTCCACGCGTCGATGAGGTCGGAGATGTCGTAGCGCCCTTCGCCGACCCGGGCGACGGCGAGCCGCGGGCCGTCCAGGCGGAACTCGCGGACCACCGGCCCGCCGCGGAACAGCGAAGAGGCCTCGAGATTGGCGTAGAGGCTGTCGAACCCGGCCACCTCCTGGCCGCTTTCGCCCTTGACCGACAAGCCGGCGAGTTCCACCGACAGGGCGTAGGGGTTGATGCGGATGCGCTCGACGGTGACCTTGCGGTGCAGGGCCTCGCTCGCCTTGTCTTCGAGGATCGACTTGACCAACGGCGGCGCCGCGAAAAACCCCAGGGCGCCGAACGCCACCACCGCCGCCGCCGCCCAGGCGGCAAGCTTTTTGCTGCGCGGCGTCCGGATCAGGTTCCGGCTACGGGCGATGAGGGTAGGGGCCATGGCGGTTTCCTCTGGTTCACGGGCGGGGGGAATGCTTTGTGAATTGTAGCCAAGCCGCGCCCCGGTGACTTAGCCGGCACCATCATATTCCCGTGCCGGAAAGCGCGGTTGGAGTTAAAATTCAAGGCTTTCGAACACCAATTCCGGGGTCTCGCCATGGATATCAAGAAAGTTCTGATTCTGGGGGGTAGCGGTTTCGTCGGTACCTACATCACCAACCGTCTCGCCGAACGCGGCGTACACGTCACCATCCCGACCCGCCGGCGCGAGCGCACCAAGGCGCTCATCATCCAGCCCAACGTCGAGATGCCGGAAGTCAATATCCACTGCGAACAGACCCTGACCGAACTGATGCGCGGCCAGGACGCGGTGATCAACCTGGTCGGCGTCCTCCACAGCCGCGACGTCAAGCTGCCCTACAGCCAGGATTTCGCCGACGCCCACGTCGAGCTACCCCGGAAAATCGTCGCCGCCTGCAAGGCTGCCGGGGTGCGCCGCCTGGTCCATATGAGCGCCCTCAAGGCCGACCCCAAGGCCCCCTCCGAATACCTCGCCTCCAAGGGCGACGGCGAAGCCCTGGTGCGCGCCGCCCAGGGCGACCTCGACGTCACCATCTTCCGCCCCTCGGTCATTTTCGGCCTGGGCGACTCCTTCCTTTCGATGTTCGCCAGCGTTCTGACCAAGCTACCCTTCTTCCCCCTCGGCTTCGGTCACGCCCGTTTCCAGCCGGTCTGGGTGGCCGACGTGGCCGACGCCTTCGTCGAAGCCCTGGGCGACGAATCGACCTTCGGCCAGACCTACGACCTCTGCGGACCCACCGTCTATACCCTGCGTGAACTGGTCGATTACGCCGCCAAGCTGGCCGGCAGCGACGCCAAGGTGATCGCCCTTTCGGAAGGCTGGGCCTACCTCCAGGCCGGCCTCATGTGGCTCTCCCCCAAGCCCCTCATGTCGCCGGACAATCTGCGTTCGATGGAAGTCGACAGCGTCGCCGGCGAAGGCAGCAACCCGCCGCCGGGCTGGCGCCCCACCGCCGTCGAAGCGGTTGCCCCGACCTACATCGGCAAGGTGCTGCCCAAGCGCAAACTCGACGGCTTCCGCTACCGCGCCGGCCGCTGAGCGGGCCGCCTGCCCGCCCCTGAACCGCCGATGAAGACCTACGTCGTCGGCGGTGCCGTACGCGACGAGTTGCTCGGCCGCCCGGTGGCCGACCGCGACTGGGTGGTCGTCGGGGCCAACCCGGGAGCCCTGCTGGCCCTCGGCTACAAGCCGGTGGGCCGGGATTTCCCGGTCTTCCTCCATCCCGACACCCGGGAGGAGTACGCCCTGGCCCGAACTGAGCGCAAGACCGGCCGCGGCTACCACGGCTTTACCTTCCACGCCGCCCCCGACGTCACCCTCGAAGCCGACCTGGCCCGCCGCGACCTGACCATCAACGCCATGGCCCGCGCCGCCGACGGCACCCTGGTCGACCCCTTCGCCGGCCGCGCCGACCTGGAGGCCCGGGTGCTGCGCCACGTCGGCCCGGCCTTCGTCGAAGACCCGGTGCGTATCCTGCGGGTGGCCCGCTTCGCCGCCCGTTTCCCCGAATTCACCGTCGCCCACGAAACCCTGGCCCTGATGCAAACCATGGTGGCCAACGGCGAGGTGGACCACCTCGTTCCCGAGCGGGTCTGGCAGGAACTCGCCAAGGGCCTCCTCGAAGCCCGGCCGGCCCGGCTTTTCGAAGTCTTGCGCCAGTGCGGCGCCCTGGCCCGCCTGCTGCCCGAGGTGGACCGCCTGTTCGGGGTGCCCCAGCGGGCCGATTTCCATCCCGAGGTCGACACCGGGGTACACACCCTGATGGTGGTGGACGCCGCGGCCCAGCGAGGCTTCGGCCTGGCGGTCCGGTTCGCGGCCCTGACCCACGACCTGGGCAAGGGCAGCACCCCGGCCGACCTGCTGCCCCGGCACCACGGCCACGAAGCCCGCAGCGTCGAACTTGCCGGCCAGCTCTGCCGCCGCCTCAAGGTGCCCAACGACTGCCGCGACCTGGCCCTCCTGGCCGCCCGCTGGCATGGCGACATCCACCGCGGGGCCGAATTGCGCCCCGCCACCGTGGTCCGGCTCCTCGAGCAGACCGATGCGCTGCGCCGGCCCGAGCGCTTCGAACAACTGCTCCAGGTCTGTCTTTGCGATTTCGTCGGCCGCCTCGGCCAGGAGGCTGCGGCCTACGCCATCCCGGCACGCTTCCACCGCGCTCTGGCCGCGGTCCGGGCGGTGGACGCCGGCGCCATCGCCCGCCAATGCACCGAACCGGCCCGGTTGCCGGAACGCATCCACGCCGCCCGCGTCGACGCCGCCCGGGCCGCCCTCGCCGCCGAATGATCCGGACGATGCGGCGAATGTGGCCGGCGGCACCCCAGCTGCGCCTGGCGCCGGCCTGACGCTCCCACGGCCCGGGCCGACGCCCTGGTGGCCGGCCGCGGGGGTCCGCTCAGCGAATCGGCGGGATTACCGCAGGAATTCGTCGGTGCTGGCGCCAAAGGCGTCCGTCGCCTGGACCTCCCGGCGGGTGCCGCGGCCGGGCAGGCCGAAGCTGCGCCGATGTGGCCGTCACGAAACGATGTTGAACGCCCGGATTCCCGGCCGCACCGGCGAGCGGCCCGACCGGCGATCAGCGGATCAGAATTCGGCCCACTCGTCTTCCAGGGTCGCGCTGCGCTGGGAAAGACGGGCCGCCGGCTGTTGCCGCGGCAGGATCGGCGGCCGTTGGGCCGGGGGTGCCGGCCGGGACGCCACGGCGACGGGAGCCGCCGTTGGATCGACGGTGAACACCCGCACGGCTTCGGCCAGGGTTTCCGTGTGACGCTGCAGTTCGGCGGCGGTTGCCGCCGCTTCCTCGACCAGGGCGGCGTTGCGCTCGGTCACCTGGTCCATGCCGTCTACGGCCGCCACGATCTGGCCGATCCCCGCCGTCTGCTCGCCGTTGGCGGCGGCGATTTCGCCCATCACATCGGCGACCTGCTGGAAGCTGTCGACGATCTCCTCCATGGTCTTGCCGGCGTCGGTGACGAGGCGGAATCCGGTGGCCACCTTGCCCACCGAATCCTGGATGAGATCCTTGATCTCGTGGGCCGCGGCGGCGCTGCGCTGGGAGAGGGCGCGCACCTCGGTGGCGACGACGGCGAAGCCGCGGCCCTGTTCGCCGGCCCGGGCGGCCTCGACGGCCGCGTTAAGGGCCAGGATGTTGGTCTGGAAGGCGATGCTGTCGATGACGCCGACGATGTCGAAGATTTTCTGCGAACTGGCGCGGATATCCTCCATGGTCGCCACCACCCGGCGCACCATTTCGCCGCCCTGGCTGGCCACGGTGTTGGATCGGCTGGTCAGGGCGTTGGCCCGGGAAACGCTTTCCGCGTTGCGGCTGACGGTGGCGGTGAGCGCCGCCATCGAGGTGGTCGTCTGGTGCAGGGCGGTGGCCTGCTCGTCGGTACGGGCCGACAAATCCTGGTTGCCGGCGGCGATCTGGCGGGCGCCGCTGGCGATCGAGTCGGCGGTGGCCTTGATCTGGGCCACGACCTCCCGCAATTGCACGACGGTGGCGTTGACGTCGTCCCGGAGCTGGCCGAAGACGCCGGCGTAGTCGCCGTCCATGGTGCGCATCAGGTTGCCCTGGGCGAGGTGGTTGAGGGCCTCCGAAGTGGCCCGCAGGGCGCTTTCGGTGGTATCGAGCAGCTGGTTGAGGCCGCCCGCCAGGGCGGCAAAAAATCCGGTCTTGCCCTGCAGGTCGATCCGTTTGCCCAGATCGCCCGCCGCCGCGGCGCGGACGATGGCGGCGACCTCCTGCTCGACGGTCACCTCGGCGGTCCGGTCGGTCCATTCGGCCACCGACCCGAGGCGCTCCCCGCCTTCGGCGATGACCGGGTTGGCGGTCACGTTGAGGTGGCGCCCGGCCACTTCCACGGCTTCGCTATGCTTCGCCCGCAGGCCGTCAAGGAGGGTAGCCCGCGCCTGCGAATCGGCGTGGAGCTTTTCCATAGGCAGGCCGATCAGCTGGTCGGCGGAAAAGCCGGGGAGGCGGGCCGCCAGGGCGGACTCAACGCCCCGCAGGGTGGAGCGGGCCGAATGATTGGCGTAGATGATGCGGCGTTCGGGGTCGGCGATCAGGACGCCGGTGCTGACGTTGTCTAGGGCGCGGCGGATGCGCAGGTTTTCTTCCGCCGCCTGGCGCAGGGAGTCGACGTTGGCCGCCAGTTTTTCCCGCATGCGTTCCATTTCGGCGATCAGGCTGCTGCCGTCGCCGGGCTTGCGGACAATGGCCGCCGCCAGTTCGCCGTCGGCGATGCGCTGGGCCACCTCGCGGGCATAACCCGGCTCGCCCCCCAGATCCTTGAACAGGCTGCGGTAGAGCAGAACGAACATGGCGGCGACCACGGCCAGCACCAGGGCGAAGAGGCCGCCCACCCGAAGCACCGTCTGCCGGGCCAGGGCGTTGCCGTCGTCGTGGGACTTGCTGGCCAGGGCGTTGACTTCCTCGGCCAGGCCGTCGAGCCGGGTGACCAGTTTAATGACCTTGACCAGGACTTCGTCGTTTTCCACCGAAATCTTGGCTTCGGTGAGCAGGGCAGCGACCCCGACCTTGAGGTCGGCCCACAGGGCGAGGCGCTTTTTCCGGACGTCGCCCGATTCACTCGCCCCGGCCTCGCCGCCGGCGCTCAACTCGGCATCGAGGCGCTGGAGCGTGTCGGCCATGCGGGTGCGCACCGCCTTCGCCCCTTCGGTGGTGATGAGCTGGTTGATGTCCTTTATCAGCGTCTGGAGAACCGTCGCCTGGTTGGCGTAGCGCAGAGCGTTTTCGTTGGCGGCGCTGATCGCCTGGTAGCCCATCCAGGCCGAACCCGAGGCCAGCAAGACCACGGCCAGGGTCGCCAGACCGCAAAAGACGAGCCGGCTGCGTACGGTTCCCAAGAGTTTCACGGATATCCCCTTTGTTGTGGCGTGCCGACCGCGTGTATCAGAACGGGACGGCCCGGATTACCGGGCCGTCATTTTAACGCTTAATACTTGGTGACCACCGTCACCCCGGTGGGTGCCGAGCCGACGTAGCCGATCGCCCCCGGCGTTCGTTTGACGAATTCCGTCACTTCGAGATCGCCGGACTTGACGGCGGGCGGGTTGAGACCGTCGCGGAACGACTTCTTCGCCCACTTGGCGTTGTATTTTCCGCTATCCAGCCCAAGAGCCTTGCTGACGAAGGCTTCCTGCAGGGGAGCGTTGTCCACGGGAACGAGCTTGGTCGATCCGGCGAACTGCTTTTCGCCGAGGAAGACGTCGCTGACCTCGCCGGCGGCCACCTGGGTACCGCTGTTGGCGATGACGAAGACGGTCTGCGCCGCCGCCCCGCCCGCCACACCGCAGGCGAGGGCAAGCAGCAACGACCGGACGAGGATGATGAGTGATTTCATAGCGCTCTCCTTTCCCGGTCAGAAGCGCACGGCAAACTGGACATGGGCTTCGCCGAAACTGTCGTCCGGCACACCGAGTCCGAGTTGCTGCTTCCTGGTTCGATTGAGCTCGAGCTTCAAGGCCGAGGTCGGATTCAGGTCGTAACGCAGGCCGACGACGCCGCGTTTATAGGAACGGCCGTTCTCCTGCAGGGCGAAGTAGTTGTCGGCCTGGCTGAGGGAGGTCTGCTCGTAGCGGGCGTAGGGAGTCCACTGGCCGATGTTGTAGCCGGCCTGGGCGTACCACGCCGTGCTGCGGTGGCTACCCGAGCCGCCCGACAGGTCGCGGTTGCTGAAGCGATAGTACTCGGCCAGGATTTCCCAGTTGTCGTCGATGAAGGTGGCGTAGCCGCCGTACATGTTGAGGCGGGTGGCCGTGGCGTTGGTCGTCGCGTCGTCGCGGATGGTGCCGCTCAGGCCGTGCACGCCGACCCGCAGGGCGGAAAGGGCGCGGGGCGTGGCCCAGAGGTTGAAACCGGCCTGGGTGCGGTTGCCGCTATTGCCCGACATTTCCATGTTGAGGCTGCCGGTGGGATTGCCGCCCAGCCGGATGCGGGCTGCGTTGCCGGCGTAGACATCGTAGCCGAGCTTGGCGCTGGCCAGATTGAAGGTACCCGTGCCCCAGGTGCCCGTGGTGTGGGCCGGCAGGATGCCGCCCCGGTCCTCGAAGTCGAGGAAGCGCGGGCGCAGGATCGAAGTCTGGATCTGGGAACCGTGGTGGAAGGCCGTATTCCAGTAGCCGTAGGGGGTATGGAAGCGGCCGCCCCAGACGGTCAGGGCGTCGTTGAACACGTAGCCGAGCTGGGCACGCTCGAGATCGACGTTAACGTCGCCGGCATTATCGACCTCAAAGAAGAGTTCAAGCAGAGCGCGGACGTTGTTGCCGAACTGGGGCGTCAGGTACAGGTCGACGCCGCCGATCTGGAAGCCCTTGTTGCCGCGGCCGTAGGTCGGATTGTTTTCGCCGCTGCGGCGAGCGCCGACTTCCATGAAACCGTGCAGGGGAACGCCGGAATCCAGCGTCGAGCGGTTGGAAATGCCGCTACCCAACTGCGCCACCTGCTTTTCCAGGGCGTCGATCTTGGCCGCCTGTTCGGCATTGGCCGGGGCCGCCGCCGGCCCTGCGGCCTTGCCCGCTTCCAGCGTCTGGACCTTGGTCTGCAGCGTTTCGATCATCTGCATGCTGCGCTCGAGCTTCTTTTCCAGCTCCCGGATACGGGCATCGGCCGCCGAATCGGCCGCCGCCCCGCCCGAAAAGGTCGCCAACACCGCCGCCGAAACCAAGGTCACGGCTCCCGGAAAGGCGAATCGTTTCGTTTCTTTCATACCTACCTCCCAAGTGATACACCCCACAGACGATGCCGGCCCCATGGGCAACCGGCACCCCTGCACCAAAATCACACGCGAAACCGGGCCATCGACTCCCTCAGGGTTCCGGCCAGTTCGTTCAACCGTTCCGTGGCGGCCGACAAGACGGCGACGGCATCGTGGTTTTCCTCGGCCATGCGGGCGATCTGCTCGGTGCTGCTGGCGACGACCTGGACATTCGACGACTGCTCCCGCAAAGACGAGGAAATTTCCGCGATGTGGCTCACCACCTGGGCCGCCCCCTGCTGGATGGCGGCGATGGCTTCCCCCGCCGCCGTGGCCTTCCGCACGCCGGCCTCGACGCAGTCGGTGGCGTTTTCCATGCTGTGCACCGCCCGGCCCGAAGCCTGTTGGATGCCGTTAATCATCAGGGTGATCTGTTCGGTGGAGGCCGCCGTCCGTTCGGCCAGCTTGCGCACTTCGTCGGCGACGACGGCGAAGCCGCGGCCCTGTTCGCCGGCCCGGGCGGCCTCGATGGCGGCGTTGAGGGCCAGGAGGTTGGTCTGATCGGCGATTTCCTTGATGACCTTGACGATTTCGGAAATCTGCTGGGAACTTTGCCCCAGTTCGACAATGGTGGTCGACGATTCGCTCACCGACACCGATATCCGCTTCATTTCCGCCACCGCGTCGCTCACCACCTGGGCGCCGGCACCGGAAGAACTACCGGCGGCGCTGGCCAGGCGCTCCGATTCGTTGGCGTTTTCGGCGATCTGGGCAATGCTGGCGGTCATCTCTTCCATCGACGCCGAAACACCGACCGCCGAATCGCTTTGCCGGCTCGATCCGGTGGACACGGCCTGGGCCGATGCGGCCATCTGCTGGGCCGCCCGGAAGATTTCGGCGGTGGTCTGCTCGGCCTGGGAGATCATGCCCCGCAACTGGACCTGCATGGTCTGGATCGAATCGAGCAGGCTGTCGCCGCCGCCGGCCTTGGGATCGATGGCGAGAGCCAGGTTGCCGCCGGCGATCTCGCGCACGATGCGCACCGCTTCGCCGGGTTCGGCCCCGAGGCGGGCCAGCAGACCGCGATAGAGGACGAAGAGAACGCCGCACACGAAGGCCAGGATGAAGGCAAAAGCCGCCCCCACCGTCAGCAGGGTCCGGCGGGACGTCTCGGCGCCGTTCGTGCGGGCCATCGACGCCAGGTTGCTGGCCTCGTCGGCGATGCCGTCGAGGGCGGCGACGAGTTTGACCATCTTGATGAGCACCGCGTCGTTGTCGGCGGAAATCTTCGGCTCGGCGAGGAGCCCCAGGGCGTCGCCCTTGATGGCCTGCCAGCTCGAAACCACTTTCTTTTGCCGATCGAGGAGTTCGCTGGCGGCGGAATGCTCCGCCCCCAGCACCTCGTCGAGGGTCTGGATGGTTTTTTCCATGCGAGCCCGCACCGCCTTGGCGCCTTCCGTCGTGACTAGCTGGTTGATGTCCTTGATGAGCATCTGCAGGTAGGTGGACTGGCCGGCGTAGCGCAGGGCCGTATCGCCCGCCCGGTCAACAGCGCCGAGGCCGATCCACATCGTCAGGCCGCCGGCCAGAACCAGGCCGAAAATAACCAGGCCGGCGGCCAGGAAGCGGCCGCGCATCGTGCTCAATCGCATGGGCTTTGTCTCCGCGGGTTCAGGGCGTGGTCAAAGGCCTGCTCCTTTGACCGCCTAACTCGAAATTTGCTGTTTTTCTTGAAGGTATAACTTTAGCGAAAAGAGCGGCCCGCTGTCGACTGCTTATTGTCCAAAAGCGTTGCCGCAGCGTCCATCAAAGCACCCGGGAAATGGCCAGCAGGACGAGCGAAAGGACAATCACCGAAACGAAGGGGAAGGCATAGGTGCGTCCGCGAAAGCGCCAGACCAGGTCGCCGGGGAGCCGGCCAAAGCGCAGAAAACGGGCCACGTGGGGGGCGACCATGCCCAACACGAAGACCGCGACGACGAGAGTGAGTATCCACTTCAACATTTGGGCTTGCAGGTTTGCGGTGAGATCGCATTTAATCACGGCTGGGCCGTTTCCACCCATCAAGAACAATTCCGGCCAACCACCCCCTCGGGCAGCCATGATTAAAACCCACCACGTCGCCGGCCTGGAAGTCTTCGCCTGCCAACCCGCCCGCCCCAAGGCCCGCCGCCCGCCGCTCCTCTTCATCCACGGCGCCTTCGCCGGCGGCTGGATGTGGATCGACACCTTCATGCCCTATCTGGCCGAGGCCGGCTATGCCTGCTACGCCCTTTCCCTGCGCGGCCACGGCGGGAGCGCCGGGCACGACGGCATCGACTGGCATTCCATCGCCGATTACGTCGACGATGTCGCTGCCGTGGTCGATTGGCTGGGGGGCGACGCCGCCCTGATCGGCCATTCCATGGGCGGCTTCATCGCCCAGAAATACCTGGAGCGGCGGGATGCCGCGGCCGTCGCCTTGGTCTGCTCGGTGCCCCCCCAGGGCTTGATCGCCGCCCAGTTCCACCTTCTCCTGCAGAAACCGGGGCTGTTCCTGGAAATCAACCGCATCATGGGGGGCAACCACACCGACAGCCGCACCCTGCAGGAGGCGCTATTTGCCGGCGAGGTGCCAAAGGCCATGCTGGCCGCCTGGCTGAACCGCATGCAGCGCGAATCCCACCGCGCCATCTGGGACATGTCGATGTTCAACCTGCCCAACCTCGCCGCCATGCATCGTCCGCCCATGCTCGTCCTGGGCGCCGAGCACGATGTCCTGGTGCCGGCTTTCCTCGTCCAGACCACCGCCCAGACCTACGGCCTGCCGCACCACATCTTCCGCGCCATGGGCCACGCCCTGACCCACGAAAAAGAATGGCCGCACGCGGCGGCCACTCTGCAATGCTGGCTCGACGGACTCAGGCTTTGACGTCGACGCTCCGGCCCAGGTGGGCGGGGTTGTTGACCCCGCCGGCCTGAGGCAGCGCCTCGACCAACTGGAGCGCGTTCTGGCGCTCGATGTCGAGCGCCTTCTTGAGTACGAGGGTTCCCACCGCATCGCCGGTCTTGGCCTGGGAGAGGGCGCTGGTCAGACTGCCGATTCCGCTCATTTCCATGGTTGACTTGCTCCCGCCGCAAAAGACTAATACTGTAAGTGTAGTCAATCAAAGCCGGAAAGCAATGCCAGAGCACGACGACAAGCCCTCCCTCGACCATCTCATCGCCGACGCCATCCGCGCCAAGCGCGATGGTCACCCGCGGGAAGAGCAGGAATGGGAAACCCTGGCGGCGGAACTGGTGCGCGACATCGAAACCTTCGACCTCGATCTGGCGGAAAAGAACGCCCGCGTCGCCGACCTGCCGCGCAAGCCGGCGGGCCTCATGGAGACCCACGTCGTCTATCCGAACATCGTACCGGAAGATGCCCAGCGCCCAGCGTCGATACCCAAGCCCAAGGGGGCCAGCCACCAGGCCGGACTCAATTCCGGGGTGGTGGCCGGCAGCCGCTTTCTCGACGACCTGCGGCAGCAGGCGCGGGAGCGCCAGCGCCAGATGCATCAGGAGATGGCCGAACGCAACAAGGCCAACGAGGCCATGGACCGCAGCCTGCGCCAGGTGTTTCTCTACCTGCACGAACTCGTCCAGCAACTCAACATCCTGCGGCCGGTCATCACCCGCCGCTACGAAATCGCCGGCGACGCCTCCTTCAACGACCTTGCCTGGCTGGAGGGCTTCGCCGATTACCGCACGCAGTCCCAAAGCGCCGGCGCTCTCATCGAAATGGTCAGCTTTTCCCTGCAACTCGGCTCGCCCCGCAAGTTCCACGTGGAACGGAGCGGCCCCGCCGTCGAGCGCTTCCGCAAGCAGCTCTTCGACTACGGCCTGCGCTTTCGCCACAACGAACTGCACAACCAGCGCCGGCAGGTCGTTCAGGCCGCTTTCGAGATCGACGCCGAACTGGCGGTGAGCGCCCGCTGGCGGGCCGACTACAACGAAGGCCTGGTACTCGTCGAAAGCCGCAACCTGGAACGCCTGGGCAACCACACCTACAAGGTGGACCCGGCCGCTTTGGGGCAGGAGATCATGGACGAGTTCGGCCACCTGGTGCTGGGACAGCCCAGCCGCTTCCGCGAGTTCTGCCGCTACTGAGGGCCGGCCGCCTACAGCCGGTAACTCTGGTCGCCCCGGAGAAAGCCGGGGAGGGGAGTTGCGACACCCCGGCCGACGGCGATCACCTTGAACAATTCCCCCATCTCGTGGGGCATGAGCAGCTTGTTCACCGCCCCGGCCGCCCGGATATAGGCCGGCGAATCCGGCGGCAGGCGGCCGAGGTGGTCGAGAATGCCGCAGTTGAGCAAGAACTGGCCCTGGCTGGTGTAGCCCTGCAACTCCAAGCCGGCGCCGTGGGCAGCGGCGATGATGGCGGTGAAATCGACGTGGGCGGTGATGTCCTGCAGCCCGGGCAGCCAGAATGGGTCGGTGTGGGCCTGGTGGCGATAGTGGCACATCAGGGTGCCGCTGCTGCGCTGAGCGTGAAAGAACTCCCGCCGGGGAAAGCCGTAGTCGATGAGGAGCACGCTGCCGCTTTCCAGGATGCGTCCCCATTCCGCCGCCCAGGCCTGGGCGGCGAGGCCGATTTCGCCCAGGAAGCCGGGGGGCAGGTCGCATTGCCCGGCAATCTCCGCCGCGGCCGCCAGCACGCGGCCGGCAGCGGGCCGGTCGGCCCAGGTGAAGGCACCGCCGGCATCGACCGCGACGCCCCGCTCATGGATGCCGTCCTCCCGCCAGACCACGAGGTGGACGGGCATGGCGTCAAGCAGTTCGTTGCCCACCACGGCCCCGGAAAATGCGGGCGGCAGGCGGTCGAGCCATTCGACCCGGGGCAGCAGATGGGGCACCGCCGCAGCCAGCGTCTGGCCTTGACGCTGGCGCAGATCCCCCGATAAATCGAGGATGCCGTAGGAGTCGGGGAGGCAGCCCAGGCGTTCGAGTTCGGCCAGCAGATCGGCCGCCAGCCGGCCCGAGCCGGCGCCGACTTCGAGAATGCGGCCCTGGCTCGCGGCCATGACCGCGGCCAGTTGCTGCGCCAGCGCCTGGCCGAAAAGCGGCGTCATTTCCGGGGCCGTGACAAAATCTCCGGCGGCGCCGAACTTTCGCGCCCCGGCGGCGTAGTAGCCCAGGCCCGGCGCGTAGAGCGTTTCGGCCATGAAGTCGGCAAAGGAAATCCAGCCGCCAGCTGCCTCGATCAGGCCGCGCAGACGGTCGGTGAGCTGCCCGCAATGGGCCAGCGCTTCAGCACTCGGAGCAGGGAGAGGCACGGGGCTTCCAAAAAGTACCGATTTTACCGGCTGATCGCCTTCGACCAGCGCTGGCCATGCTTTTTTCTGAAAAACCCATCGCTTGGCCGACGGCACCGGCGACGCATCGCCCCGGCCCACCGACTTCACCCCAGCGCCCCATCGGCCCAACCGCCGAGGCGCCAGATGGCCTAAACTATTGCCCCCATGGAACTCCTTTCCGGCAAGACCATCCTCGTCACCGGCGCCGCCAAACGGGTAGGCGCCGCCATCGCCCGCCGCCTGCACGGCGGCGGCGCCCGCTTGGCCCTGCATTACCGCAGCGCCGAAGGCGAGGCGACCGCCCTGGCGGCCGAACTCAATGCCCGGCGCCCGGACTCGGCCGCCGTTTTCCCGGCCGATCTGCTGGCGGCGGCCGACCTGCCGGCGCTGGTCGCCGCCGTCGTCGCCCGCTTCGGCGGCCTGGACGGCCTGGTCAATAATGCCTCGAGCTTTTTCCCCACGCCCGTCGGCACCATCGACGAGGGAGCGTGGGCCGATCTCGTCGGCAGCAATTTCAAGGCCCCGCTTTTCCTTGCCCAGGCGGCCGCGCCCCATCTTGCCGCCCGCCAAGGCGTCATCGTCAATATCACCGACATCCACGCCGAACGCCCCCTCAAGGGCTACGCCCTTTATTGCGCGGCCAAGGGGGCCTTGCTCACTCTGACCCGCGCCCTCGCCATCGAACTCGCCCCCCAGGTGCGGGTCAACGCCGTCGCCCCGGGCGCCATCCTGTGGCCCACCGACGGCCAGTTTCCCACCCCCGATCGCTCGGCCATCGTCGATCACACGCTGCTGAAGCGCGAAGGCTCCCCCGCCGACATCGCCGCCAGCGTTTACTTCCTCCTCGCCGAAGCGCCCTACATCACCGGCCAGGTGCTCAACGTCGACGGCGGGCGCACCGCCCACTTGTAACCATGACAGCCTCGAACACCCTCATCAAACTGAAGAAATTCCTCGAAAGCCGGACCGGCAAGGCGATCGGCGACTACGCCATGATCGAGGACGGCGACACCGTCCTGGTCTGCGTTTCCGGCGGCAAGGATTCCTACACCCTGCTTGCCGTGCTGATGGCCTTGCGCGAGCGCGCCCCCATCGACTTCCGCCTCATCGCCATGAACCTCGACCAGAAGCAGCCCGGCTTCCCCGCCGACGTCCTGCCCCGCTACTTCGAGTCGATCGGCATCGACTACCGCATCGTCGAAGCCGACACCTATTCCGTGGTCAAGGACAAGATTCCCCAGGGAAAAACCACCTGTTCCCTGTGTTCGCGGCTGCGCCGCGGCATCATTTACCGCACCGCCAAGGAACTGGGCGCCAACAAGATCGCCCTCGGCCACCATCGCGACGACATGGTCCATACCCTGTTTCTCAACATGCTGTTCGGCGGCAAACTGAAGGCCATGCCGCCCAAGCTCGTCACCGACGACGGGGCCCACGTGGTCATCCGCCCCCTGGCCTATTGTTCCGAGGCCGACATTGCCAAGTTCGCCCGGGGCATGGAATTCCCCATCATCCCCTGCAACCTTTGCGGCTCCCAGGAGAACCTGCAGCGCCAGAAAATCCGCGAAATGATGCAGGACTGGGACCGGCGCTACCCGGGGCGCACCGAATCGGTATTCACCGCAATGCAGAACGTGGTGCCCTCCCACCTCGCCGACGCCGGGCTTTTCGACTTCAAGGGCCTCAGCCTGGATACCGAAGTGGCCGAAGGGGACATCGCTTTCGACCAGGAGGAATTGCCGATGAGCGGAACAATTCCACTCTCCCTCGCGATATGACGCTGGAACCCCGGCCGGATTTGGTATGATTAGTGCTCAACGATTAGGCGGTTGCAACAGGGGCGATCCATGGGGGGTGTAGAACGCAAGCTGGCGGTGCTGTTTGCCGATGTATCGGGCAGTACCAAGCTCTATGAGCGGCTCGGCGATACCGAGGCGCTGCGGGCGGTCGATCGTTGCATCAAGCGCATGGAACGGGCCATCGACGGATTCCGCGGCCGCATGGTGAAAACCATCGGCGACGAAGTGATGGCCACCTTCGAAACCGCCGAGGCGGCATTCCAGGCCGCCGTCGAAATGCAACAGCGGGTCACCGACCTGCCTCCCGTTTCCGGCGTCAAGCTGACCATCCGCGTGGGCTTCCACTACGGCCACGCCATCGAGGAAAACAACGACATCTTCGGCGACACGGTCAATACCGCGGCGCGCATCGTCGGGCTGGCCAAGGCCGAGCAAATCCTCACCAGCAAGCAGACCATCGACGAGCTGCCCAACCTCCTCAAGGAATCGACCCGCGACCTGGAACAGCTTTCGGTCAAAGGCAAGGCCGACGGAGTCCATGTCTTCGAGGTGTTCTGGCACGAAACCGAGGAATTGACCATGAAGGCCAATTCCCTCCTCTATTCCCAGCCGCCGGCCGTCAAGCTCTGCGTCCGCTACCGCGGCCGGGCCTACCTGCTCGACGACAAGAATCCCGGCATCACCCTGGGCCGTGACCAGAGCAACGACCTGGTCATCGAAGACCGCAAGTCGTCCCGCCAGCATGCCCGCATCGAACGGCGCGGCGACAAGTTCGTCTATGTGGACCAGAGTACCAACGGCAGTTACGTCGCCATCGCCGGCGAGCGGGAGATGCTTCTGCGCCGCGAGGAAATCGCCCTCCGGGGGAGCGGCAAGATCTGCTTCGGCGCCTCCTGCAACGACCCCCTGGCCGACAGCGCCTACTTCGAGCATCTCTAGGCGGCGAAGCTCCCAAGCAAAAGGCCATCGCGAGGATGGCCTTTTGCGCTGGGGGCGCCGGTTTTTCAGATCGCCAGCTTCTTCAGCACCTCGGGGTTTTTGACGATGGCTTCGCGTTTGGCCGCCGGGGCTTCAAACAGCCCGGCCGGGGGAACCGAGTCGAGCCGGGCGAGGACGGCGGGATCCTTGCACGCCGGGTCGAACGCCATCGTCACCTCGTTGCCGGCCGTGCCGCCGACGCTGAAGCAGGCCCGCCCGAACTTGTGGTTCAAGGGCATCGCCACGCCGGCCGCAATCGCGTCGGCAAGGTTGTTGTTGCCGCCGGCGACCTCCAGTTCGAAGCGGCTTTCACCCCCGAGCTTACCGGCGCTCACCGCAAGAATGCTGCGCAGGCCGGAGATTTCAGTGAGCAGCCGCTTGGCCGTGGCTTCGTCGGGCAGGCCGGCAAGGTTGAGCTTGACCTTCTGGGCGGCAAAATGGAAATGCTGCAGGAAGAAGCCCTTGGAGAACTCCTCGCCGATCAGCCGGCCCATGTCGGCCATCGCCTCGTCTTCGCTGTTCCAGGTCATGCGCTGGGGGACGGCGGTGTTGTAATAGATTTCCTCGCCCGTCTTCTTGTCGATGCACTTGATGGTCCACGAGGTGATTGCCGAGCGGTCGATGACCAGCCCGGAAGCTTCGAGCCGGACCGAGAGCTTCTTGAACTTGGCTTCGCCGACGACCAGGAAATCGGCCTTCTTGTCGCCGCCGTCCTCGCTCCAGGTGCGGAAGCCAAAGGACTGGACCTTTTCCTTGAGGGCGTTTTCGATAATCTGCGACCGCCGCGGCTGGGCCCCTTCGGCGGCGCTGATGGTGGTCATGGAAAAGGCAATGCGGGGGTCGCCGTTGTTCCGGATGAAATCGACCCGCTCGTCCTTGGACATCTGGTTGAGGGATTTCTGCACGTCGCGGATGCGGATGCTGGCCTTGGCCGACATCGATACGATGCCGTCCTTGCCCGCCTGGGGCGTGTCTTCCTGCACCACGGCCTCGATGAACTCGCCGCTGCGGCCGAAGAGTTTTTCCCGCAGGAGGCCGTAGTTCTGCACGAGCGACCCCGACTGGACGTAGAGGGCGACGGCCTTTTCCATCAGGTCGCGGCGGGTTTCCTCGCGCAGGGTGGTGCGCAGGAGGTTGGGGTCGGAGGCGAAGCGGGGATCGCTGCTATCCGCATAGCCGACCGCCGAAATGGTCAGGAAACGGGGGGAATCCTCGGCGGCAGCCGGCGGCGCCACGGCGGCGGCCGGTGCCGGCGCCGCGGCGCCGGGCGCCGGGGCGTTCCCGTTCTTGCCGCCGAGCAACACGGCAGCGCCTCCGGCCACGACCAGGGCGCCGACCCCCGCGGCGATGGCCCAGGCCGGAATGCCGCCCTTGGGCCGACTGACGGCGGGGGGAACGGGCGGCGGCGCCTGGGGGACGGCAGGGGCCGCCCGGGGAGCCGGTGCGGCGGGCGGCGGCTGGTAGGCGACGGTGGACTCCGAGAACACCGCGGTATCGTCGCCCGCCATCAGGGTCGCTTCCTCCTGGGCGGCGGCCTTGCCGGAAAGGGCGGCCCGGAGGGCGTCGGAAAATTCCTTGGCGCTCTGGTAGCGATCGTCGGGACGCTTGGCCAGGGCCTTTTTGATGACGGCATCGAAAACCGAGGGAATCTGGACGTTCAGCTCGGACGGCGCGATCGGATCCTCCTTCAAAACCTTGTGCATGATCGTCGTCAGCTGGCCGGCAAAGGGTTTTTCCCCGGTCAGGAACTGGTAGAGGATGACGCCGGCGGAGAACAGGTCGGAGCGGCCGTCGACGCGCTGCCCCATGAACTGCTCGGGGGACATGTAGGCGGGGGTGCCGAGTACCGAGCCGGCCTGGGTGAGGTTGGACGATTCGATGCGGGCGATGCCGAAATCGCCGACCTTGGCCTGACCGCTCTTGAGCAGGAAGATATTGGCCGGCTTGACGTCCCGGTGGGTGATGCCGTTGCTGTGGGCATGGCCCAGGGCGTCGAGGAGTTCGCCCATCAGGCGGACGATCTCGGAGAGCGAAAAGCGCTCCTGCTTGTCGAAGCAATCCTTGAGTTCGCGGCCCTCGACGTACTCCATGGCGATGAAGGCCACGCCATCGGCGTCCTCGCCGTACTCATAGACCGCCACCACGTTGGGGTGGTTGAGCCGGCCGGCCGCCTGGGCCTCGCGCTTGAAGCGGGAGAGAATCTCGTCGGCCTCGGTACGCTCGAGCTGGTCCTTCTTCACCGTCTTCAAGGCGACACGGCGGTCGATCATGGGATCGTAGCCTTCGTAGACGATCCCCATGGCGCCGCGACCCAGTTCGCGACGGACTTCGTATTTCCCGAGCTTTTGCGGAATATCAGCCATCATGCCCCCCCAGGGCCGGTGTTACTTGTATTTGGAATCGATTTCCCAGACGTTCTTCTGGACCAGGCGCTGGACCAGGGTGTCGAGGGTGAGGCCGCCCGAGGCGCCGCTGGAAAAGCCGAGAACCGAGGTGCTCTTGGCGCCCAGTTCCATCTTTTCCTCGGTGTAGCCGGTAGCCACCTGCTCGGTGGTGTTAGCGTCGATGAGCTTATAGCGCATGCCGATAATCCAGACGCCGGTGGATTCGCCGGTCTGCACCGAGCCGACTGCCACGCCGGCCGCCGACGAGCCGCGGCTGCCGCCGAGAATGCCGATGAGCGAACCCACCGCCCGGCCGTCGAAGCCCGACTGGGCCTGGGCCACCGGCTCGGCCTTGAGGACGTCGAACTTGACCACCCACTTGGTCGTCTTGAACTTGCCCTTCTGCAGGATTTTGCGCGCCGCCTGGGGGTCGCCCATGGTGTAGGCCAGGGTGAATTCGTTGAGAAGCGGCCCCAGATCGGAACGCTCGAGTATCTTGAAATTGGCCTTGCCCAGTTCGAGTTCGGCGTAATCGGCGATATTGTTGGGGCCGAATTTCTGGACAAAGCTCGCGTTATTGCTCTTGATCTCTCCCGGAATGACGATCAGGGCCGGGCCGGGCCGGCCGGCGTTCTGGTATTCGACCGGCTTGTACATCCCCTTGTCGGCCATTTCGTTGGCCTGCTGGGAGGTCGTGCTGCCGGCCGTGGGGGAAGGGCTTTCGAAGGTGGGTTGAGCCCCGGCGCTGCCGGCCAGAAGCGCGGCGGCGAGGGCGGCGGTGACGAGATTGGGTTTCATGTCTCTGGCCTTGAAAAAAGAGGGTTACTTCTTGCTCTTGCCGTCGACGCCTGCCTTGCGGCAATAGTCGCTGTACAGCCGGGCGACCACGCCTTCGGCCTGCTCGTTGATGAGGGTCAGGGCCATGCCGCCGACGTCGCCGCCGGAATAGGATTCGGCCCGGCCGCTGGCTTCAGAAATCGTCCGCCCGTCGGCGCCGGTAAGGGTGAAGCTCATGCTGACATAGACTTCGGGCAGGCGAACCATCGGGTTGTAGGCGGTACGGCTGGAAATGACGCCCCGCAGTATGAAATCGGACCCCATTTTTTTCGAGGCGTTCAGGGCGGCCTCGGTGTCGTTGTTGAGGTAGGCGTCGATTTCGGCCTGGGCGATACGGGCCCGCATCTCTTCCTGGGTGATGGAGTTGAGGCCGAGGCGTTTCAAGCGCTTGTCGATGGCGTTGAAGTGGGAACTGTAGTGGCCCTGATCGGAATTCATGCCGCGGCCGGTGCGCTCGCCCATGACGATCATGATCCGCTTGTCCTTCACAGCCTGCTTGCACGGCGTGGCGAGCAAGGCGCCGTGGCGCTTCCGGGCGGCATCCTCGGCGTCCTTCTGTTGGCGTTCTTCTTCGGAAAAGCTAAAGCCGGCGTGGGCGGTGCCGAAGACGGCGCCAAGCAGGGTCAGGACAAGGAGTTTGCGCATCATGGCAGCACCCTAGGATGAGTCTTTTGATTGTGGCAAAAAAAACGCCGGCTCACAACGAGCCGGCGTTTGGCGTCATGGCACGAGGCGCCGCACGCCGCGCTTACTTGGCGGCGTTGGCGTCGGCTTCGCACTTCTTCATGAAACTGTTCTTGGCGGCGCCGGCCAGCTTCTTTTCCTTGGCCTTGGCGGCGCATTCGGCGTTGCCGGCCCCCTGGGAGTCCTTCTCGCACTTCTTCATGAAGCTGTTCTTGGCGGCGCCGGCGAGCTTCTTCTCGGCGGCCTGGGCGGCGCAATCGGCGGCGAAGGCAGAGCTGGCGGCGAAGGCGATGGCGACGAAGGCGATGAGGGATTTCATGGAGTCTCCTAGCGGGTGGGTTGGAATAGTCCGGGCAATATCACGTTTTCACGTGTCATCGTCAAGCATGATGCGCTGCTGGCGGTCGATGAAATCCTGCATGCTGTCGATGCCCCGCAGTTGCAGAATGGTATTGCGCACCGCGGCTTCGAGCAGGACGGCCAGGTTGCGGCCGGCGGCCACCGGGATGACCACCTTGCGCACGGCCACCCCGAGGACTTCCTGGCTCTGGGCGTCGAGGGGCAGGCGGGGCGCGTCGATGCCCTGGACGGGCTTTTGCAGATGGACGATGAGCTTCAGTTTCATCTTGCGGCGGGAGGCAGTCTCGCCAAAGATGGTGCGGATGTTCAAGAGGCCGAGGCCGCGGACCTCCAGGAAGTCGCGGAGCATGCCCGGGCAGCGCCCTTCGATGGTGGTCGGCGCGATGCGCGCCATCTCCACGACGTCGTCGGCGACCAGGCCGTGGCCGCGGGAGATCAGTTCGAGGGCGAGTTCCGATTTGCCGACGCCGGAGTCGCCGGTAATCAGCACCCCCATGCCGAGGACGTCCATGAAGACGCCGTGCATGCTGACCGTGTCGGCAAGGCGGCGGGAAAGGTAGATGCGCAGGAGGTCGATCACCGCCGAGCAGGGCTTGGGGGTGGTGAGGAGCGGGGTCTGGCTGGCTTCGCAGCCGATGTACAGCGATTCCGGCGGCGGCAAGCCCTCGGCGACGATCACCGCCGGCGACTGGGAAGCCATGATTTCCTGGAACTGGTGGCGGAACTTGGCCTCGCCCACCCGCTGCACCCAGTCGAACTCGGCATGGCCCATGACCTGCAGGCGCTCGGGGTGGATGACGTTGATGTGGCCGACGACGTCGGCACCGTAGTTGTTCGAGGTCTTGAGTTCGATGCGCCGGTCGGCGCCGTGGGCGACCACCCAATTGAGCAGCAGTTTGTCCCGATTGTCCTCGTAGAGCTGGCCGAGACTGATCTGGCGCACGGCGAATCCGTTATTTCTGGAAGAGGGCGACCACCGCCGCCGCATCGGGCGCGGCGACCAGTTCCTCGCGGAAGGCCCGGTCGGCGAAGCGCTGGGCGAGTTCGGAGAGGATCTGCAGATGCTCTTCGGTGGCCTGCTCGGGAACGAGGAGGACGAACAGGAGGCCCACCGGACGGCCGTCGGGGGAATCGAAGGGAACCGGCGTGGTGAGGCGGATGAAGGCGCCGGTGGCCTGCTTCAACCCCTTGATGCGGCCGTGGGGAATGGCGATGCCCTGGCCGAGCCCGGTGGAACCGAGCTTCTCCCGGGCGAAAAGGCTGTCGAAGACGACGGCGCGGCCGATGCCGACGTGGTTCTCGAAAATCAGGCCGGCGTGCTCGAACACCCTTTTTTTGCTGCCCGCTTCGAGATCCAGCAGGACATGGGCGGCGGGAAGAAGTTTGGCGAAGGGATTCATGATGGGGAAAGAAAAAGACAAAGGCCGCAACCCGACTGGGTTGCGGCCTCGCAGCGGCTTACTCGACCACGTGGTGGGCGGCCTTGTCGCCCCGGTGGTGGTCTTGAACCTTTTGCTTGTATTTCTGGACCTGGCGATCCAGCTTGTCGAAGAGAACGTCGATGGAAGCGTAAAGGTCTTCGCCGGAGTTTTCGGCGAACAGATCCTTGCCCGGCACATGGACCGTAACTTCGGCCTTCTGCTTCAATTTTTCGACGGACAGGATGACATTGACGCCGGTAACGCGGTCGAAATGGCGAACCACGGGGTCGAGCTTGTTCTCGACGTACTCGCGCAACGCCGGGGTGACTTCGATGTGGTGACCGCTGATCTGCAGATTCATGGTTTCTCCTTCCTACAGGGTCTTTCTTAGATTGACCGGCGGGATGTTGAGGGCCTCGCGGTACTTGGCGACCGTCCGGCGTGCGACAACGATTCCCTGCTGGCCTAGTATTTCGGATATTTGACTATCCGACAAGGGCTTCTTGCCATCCTCGTTGCCAATCAATTGCTTGATGAGAGCGCGGATGGCGGTGGCGGAACAGGCTCCGCCGGTATCGGTAGCGACGTGGCTGCCGAAGAAGTATTTCAGTTCGAAGATGCCGCGGGGCGTCGCCATGTATTTCTGGCTCGTCACGCGGGAAACCGTCGATTCGTGCAGCCCCAGAATATCGGCGATTTCGCGCAGGACGAGGGGGCGCATGGCCACTTCGCCGTGCTCGAAGAACTGGCGCTGGCGGTCGACGATGGTCTGGGTGACGCGGTGGATGGTGTCGAAACGCTGCTGCACGTTTTTCAGCAGCCAGCGGGCCTCCTGGAGTTGGCCGCTGAGGTTGCCGTTGCCCCGGCGCTGCTTGGCGAGAATCTCGGCGTAGAGCCGGTTGATGCGGAGCCGCGGGTAGGCATCCGGGTTGATGTAGGCGGTCCACTTGCCCTTCAGTTTCTTGACGATGACGTCGGGGACGATATAGCGCGTCTCCAGGGGCGCAAAACGGGCGCCGGGCCGGGGGTCGAGGCCGACGATGAGGGCGTGGGCTTCTTTCAGATCCTCGTCGTCGCAGTTCATCAGCCGGCGCAGCTTGGTGAAATCCCGGGCGGCCAGCAGTTCGAGGTGCTTGTCGACGATAGTGAGGGCGACATCGCGGTCGTAACCCGGATCCAAAGCGCGCAATTGCAGGGAGAGGCATTCCTTGGGGCTGCGGGCGCCGATGCCGACCGGGTCGAAATTCTGGATGTGGCGCAGGGCGATCTCGAGTTCTTCCGGCTCGATTTCGTATTCGGGGGGCAGGGTTTCCCAGAGTTCTTCCAGGGGGGTCGAGAGATAACCGTCGTCGTCGAGGGCATCAATGAGAAAACGGACCAGGCTGCGGTCGCGCTCCGACAACTGGGTCATGCCCAATTGCCAGATCAGGTGGTCGCGCAGGCTGGTGGTCGAGGCATGGATGTCCTGGCCGTCGGAATCGTCGTCCTCGTCGCGGCCGGCGCCGGTGAAGGTGCCGGCGTCCGACGACCAGCGGTCGTCGTCCTCGCCGCCCACCATCGGCGGTTCGAGGGCTTCGGGTTCGCTGGCGCGTTCGCCTTCTTCCCGTTC
>SSSZ01000076.1 GCA_009469675.1 Azonexaceae bacterium
TACGAGTCATCCAGCCATCGCGCTCGGCATCTGCCGCTCTGGCTGCATCAATACAACTGGCACAGACCTCATGCCAGCCTTCAATATCAGCCCCCCATCTCCCGCGTCACCTTACTGAACAACCTGGTGGGTTTACACAGCTAACCCCCGTCACGTCGAGCAATAAATCAGTCATTGCCTCTCTCCTTCCTGCCACCTTCGACACCCGGGCCGATCCCCCGACCGGCCCGGCCGGGGAGGGCTTCCCCTCCCCGTCTGCGGCCCGAATTACTTCACTTCGCTCAGGCGTTCCGCGTCCTTCAGGTTCTGGGCCGTAATCAACACCGGCTCGATGCTCTTGGACTGGATTTCCTTGCCCTCGCGGATCTTCGCCACGATCTGCTGAAGCGCCGTGCGGATCTGGCGGCTCGGGCTCTGCTCGACGGTGGAGGCGAGGGAACCGTCCCTGACCTTCTTGAGGGCGTCGGGCACGGCGTCGAAGCCCATGACCTTGACCCCGGCCTTGTCGGCGCCGGATTCGCGCAGCGCTTCGATGGCGCCCAGGGCCATGTCGTCGTTTTCGGCGATGATGACGTCGGGCCGGTTCTTGCCCAGGGAGGTCAGGATGTTCTGGGTGACCGTCAGGCCCTGATCCCGCGCCCAGTTGGCGGTCTGCTCGACGACGATCTTGTACTTGGCTCCCGCCTTGGTGACGCCCTGATGGACGCCCTTGGTGCGGTCGATGGCCGAACTGGAGCCGGGCTGGCCGGTCAGCAGGACGATCTTGGCGCCGCCGGGGTAGTTCTTGACCACCCAGTCGACCATGCCGCGGCCGCCCGCCACGTTGTCGGCGCCGACATGGGGCACCGCCTTGGAGGCGCCTTCGATGTAGCGATCGACGGTGACGATGGGAACTCCGGCCTTGATGACTTCGTTGACCGCCGGGGTCAGGGCCTTGACGTCGGTGGGGGCGATGATGATGCCCTTGACCCCCTGGACCAGGGCGTTTTCCACGTCGGCAGTCTGCTTGGCGGAGTTGGCCTGACCGTCGACCACAGTGACGTCGACGTTGAGCTTCTTGGCCTCGTCCTTGAGTTCCCGCGTCATGACGACGAAGAAGGGTTCGGCCATGTTGTGGAAACTGGCGATGATTTTCTCGCCAGCGGCGTTGGCTGCCCCCGGACCGACCAAGATAGCCGTCACTGCCGCGGTCAGAACCTGCTGCTTGAACTTCTTGAACATCGTTTCCTCCTATGGTGTGGACTTACGGGGCAGTTGCTCTGCCCATTTCTGTCGACTACCGGCTGTCGGGCTGGACAGCCGGCGCAACTACTTCATCGTCGGCATGACAAAATCGGCGCCGGCGCGGATTCCGGTCGGCCAACGGGTGGTGATCGTTTTGAGGCGGGTGTAGAAGCGCACCCCCTCGGGGCCGTGCATGTGGTGGTCGCCGAAGAGGGAGCGCTTCCAGCCGCCGAAGCTGTGGAACGCCATGGGCACGGGAATGGGGACGTTGATGCCGACCATGCCGACCTGAATCTGATGGGCGAAATTGCGGGCCGAATCGCCGTCGCGGGTGAAAATCGCCGTGCCGTTGCCGTACTCGTGGGCATTGATGAGGGCCACCGCCTCGTTATAGTCCTTGACGCGGACGATGCCGAGGACGGGGCCGAAAATCTCTTCCTGATAGATGCGCATGGCCGGCGTCACCCGGTCGAACAGACTGCCCCCGAGGAAATACCCTTCCTTCCCCGCCGACGGCCGGTAGGCCGAGCGCCGCCCATCGACCACCAGGGTGGCGCCTTGCTCGACGCCCGATTCGAGGTAGCCGGCAACCTTGTCGCGGTGTTCCTGTGTGATGAGAGGCCCCATTTCGCTGCCGCGATCGTTGCCAGCGCCGACCTTGAGTCCTTCGATGCGGGGAATCAGGCGCTCGACCAGGCCGTCGGCCACGGCGTCGCCGACCGCGACGGCAATTGAAATCGCCATGCAGCGCTCGCCGGCCGAGCCGTAGGCCGCCCCCATCAGGGCATCGACCGCCATGTCGAGGTCGGCGTCGGGCATCACCACCATGTGGTTCTTGGCGCCGCCCAGGGCCTGCACCCGCTTGCCGTGGCGGCTGCCCTCGCTGTAGATGTATTCGGCGATGGGGGTTGAGCCGACAAAACTCACCGCCTGGATATCCGGGTGGGTAAGCAGGGCATCGACCGCCGTCTTGTCGCCGTTGACCACGCTGAAGACGCCCTCGGGCAGGCCGGCCTCGTTAAGCAATTGGGCAAGAAGCAGGGGGGTCGACGGATCCCGTTCGGACGGCTTGAGAATGAAGCAGTTGCCGCAGGCCAGGGCGACGGGAAACATCCACATCGGCACCATGGCGGGAAAATTGAAGGGCGTGATGCCCGCCACCACGCCCAGGGGCTGGCGCAGCGAATGAGAATCGACGCTGGAACCGACGTTCTCGGTGACCTCCCCCTTGAGCAGATGGGGAATGCCGCAAGCGAACTCGACCACTTCCAGACCCCGGGTCACTTCCCCCAGGGCGTCGTCATGGACCTTGCCGTGCTCCGCCGAGATCAGCTCGGCCAGGCGGTCGGCGTTGGCTTCGAGGAGGTCGCGGAACTTGTACATCACCCGCGCCCGCCGCAGGGGGGGCACCATCGACCAGCCGGCGAAAGCCGCCTTGGCCTTGGCCACCGCTGCCGCCACCTCGTCGGTGCTGGCCAGCGGAACCCGGGCCGACACGGCGCCGGTGGCCGGGTTATAGACATTGCCGAAGCGACCGCTGGTGCCATCCACCAAACGGCCGCCGATGAAATGTTGCAGGGACTGAGTCATTGCGTACCTCGGCTGAGCAGTTGATGGCTGAAGTATAGAGAACGTTTATTCTATGTCAACACAAAAAATAGAAATTTTCTTGCCGACAAAAACCAGCTTCAATTCAGGTAACAAGAAGAACCCAAGTCCAGGAAGGCCACCACCGCGCAAAGAATAGCCGGCGATTGGAGGAAACTTGGGAAAATCAAACTTTCGTCTTGACAGATATTGGAATGTTTATTCTATACTACAGCCAGACTCGATTCCGAACCCCGCGGTTGCGGGTTCCGGTTCCCTCTTATTTCCAGCAAGGAGAAGCGATATGTTGCGATTTGCCCTAATTGGCGCCGGCCGCATCGGCCGGCTGCACGCCGACAATGTCAATGCCAACCCGGCGGCCCGCCTGGTCAGCGTCTACGACATCAACCCGGCCGCCGCCACCGAGGTGGCGAGCAAACACGGCGCCAAGGTGGCCCTTACTGTCGACGCCGCCCTGGGTGACCCCGAGGTCGATGCCGTGCTCATCGCTTCGAGCACCGATACCCACGTCGATCTCATCACCCGCGCCGCCAAGGCCGGCAAGGCGGTGCTCTGCGAAAAGCCGATCGATCTGTCGATCGAGCAGGTCGAACGCTGCCGGCAGGAAATCGCCGATTGCCGCGTGCCGGTCCAGATCGGCTTCAACCGGCGCTGGGATCCCTCCCATCGGGCGGTAGCCGAAGCCGTGCACAAAGGCGAGATCGGCGCCCTGGAGCAGGTCATCATCACCAGCCGCGACCCGGGCATGCCGCCGGTCAACTACTTGAAGGGGTCGGGGGGTATTTTCCGCGACATGATGATCCACGACTTCGATCTGGCCCGCTATGTGCTGGGCGAGGAGCCGGTGGAAGTAACGGCCAGCGGCAGCGGCCTGGTGGATCCGGAAATCGTCACCATCGGCGACATCGATTCGGCCATGGTCATCATGAAGACGGCCAGCGGCAAGCTGTGCCACATCAACAACTCGCGCCGCGCCATCTACGGCTACGACCAGCGCGTCGAAGCCTTCGGCAGCGGCGGCATGGTGATTTCCAACAACCGCACGGCGACCACCGTCGAGCGCTTCCATCTCACCGCCACCCATGTTCGGGAGCCTTTGCTCAATTTCTTCATCGACCGCTACAGCGAAGCCTACCGCCACCAGATCAACGCCTTCATCGACGCCGTCAACGCCGGCCGCCCGCCCACGCCGGGTTTCGAAGACGGCCGCCGGGCGCTGCTTCTGGCCGACGCCGCCTTGGCCTCGCTGAATACGGGCCGGACCGTCAAGGTCGGCAGCTGAGGCTTGACCCCATGGCCTGCAACCCTGCCTTTCGCCGCATCCTGATCACCGGGGCGGCGGGCAACCTTGGCGCCTATCTCCGGGAGGCGCTGGCCGACGCCGCGGCCGTCCTGCGCCTCTCGGACCGCCGGCCCCTGGCCGCCCGAGCGGCGCACGAAGAAGTCGCCGCCGGCGAACTGGCGGATTTTGCCGCGGTGGAGGCAATGATGACGGGGGTCGACGCCGTGCTGCACTTTGGCGGCATTCCGGAAGAAGACAGCTGGGACAACATTCTCGCCGCCAACATCCGGGGCAGTTATCACATCTGGGAAGCGGCCCGGCGGGCGGGGGTGAAGCGGGTGATCTTCGCCAGTTCCAACCACGCCATCGGCATGTACCCTCGCACCCAGCGCCTGGATACCGACGCCCCACCCCGGCCCGACACCCTGTACGGGTTATCCAAGGCCTTTGGCGAACAACTGGCCCGCTACTATTTCGACAAGCACGGGATCGAAGCGGTTTGCCTGCGCATCGGCTCGTGTTTCCCCGAACCCCGGGACGAACGCATGCTCGCCACCTGGATGAGCTACGCCGACCTCGCCCGCCTGTGCCGCCGCTGCCTGGAGGCGCCGGTGGTGGACTGCACCGTGGTCTACGGCGTTTCGGCCAACGCCCGCCTGTGGTGGGACAACAGCAAGGTTGATTTCCTCGGCTACCGGCCCGAAGACAGCGCCGAGTTCTACGCCGAGAAGGTGCGCGCCGGCGGCGGGCGATTCACCCCGCCGGACCCGGCCGCCCTCTTCCACGGCGGCCACTTCGTACCGATCGGCTATACCCGCCAGCGCTGATCTCTCCTCTGGACCGCCGGCCCGCCCCATGGCGGGGGCTGCAAATCCGGTCGGCGGTCGTTTTTTTCCGAGAACAGGGCTGCCGCCCTAGGCGATGACGCCACCCCCCAGGCAGACGCGGCTTTCGTAGACCACCACCGATTGCCCGGGAGTAAGCGCCCACTGTGGTTCGGCAAAGCGGATTTCGCAGCCCTCGCCGTCGATCCGTTCGATTTCGCAGGGCTGATCGGCGGTCCGGTAGCGGGGCTTGGCGGTATACACCCAGTGGGTGTGGGGGGCCTTGCCGGAGACCCAGGAAAGCTGCTCGGCGACGAGCGCTTCCCGCAAGAGAGCGGGATGGTCGTGGCCCTGGACGACGTAGAGGACGTTCTTTTCCATATCCTTGCCGGCGACGAACCAGGCGTCGTGGTCGCCCCCCCCGGGCCGGCCTTTTTCCTTGACGCCGCCGATGAAGAGGCCCTTGCGCTGGCCCAGGGTGTGGTACATGAGGCCGTCGTGCTCGCCCAGCACCTTGCCGTCGTCGAGGCGGCGGATTTCGCCTTTTTTCGGCGGCAGGTAGCGCATGAGGAATTCCTTGAAGGGCCGTTCGCCGATGAAACAGATGCCCGTCGAATCCTTTTTCGCCGCCACGTGCAGCCCTTCGGCTTCGGCGATCTTCCTGACCTCGCGCTTGTATAGATCGGCGAGGGGGAAAAGCGTCCGGGCGAGCTGCGCCTGGTTGAGGCGATAGAGGAAATAACTCTGGTCCTTGGTGCCGTCTTCGGCCTTGAGCAGCTGGAACTGGCCGGCGAATTCCCGCACCCCGGCGTAGTGGCCGGTGGCGATCTTTTCGGCGCCGAGTTGCAGGGCGTGGTCGAGAAAGGCGCGGAACTTGATTTCCGAATTGCACAGAATATCCGGATTGGGGGTGCGGCCCGCCTGGTATTCCTTGAGAAACTCGGCGAACACCCGCTCCCGGTACTCGGCGGCAAAGTTCACGACCTCGACGTCGATGCCGATCCGGTCGGCGACGCTCATGACGTCGATGAGATCCTGGCGCGACGCGCAGTATTCTTCGCTGTCGTCATCCTCCCAGTTCTTCATGAACAGGCCGACCACCTTCCAGCCCTGGCGCTTCAAGAGGAGCGCCGCCACGGCGGAATCGACGCCGCCGGACAGGCCGACGACCACGGTTTTGTTCGACATCGGGATATTCCCCATCGCAGGCGACGGCAACGAGCCGCCGCGGTTAAATCAGATTCGGCAGGATCCGCCCCGCCCCTCACCCATAATGGGTCAGCAGATCGAGGGGATAACGCCGGCCGGCCAAGGCATCCTCGACGCAGCGCCAGACCAGGGGGCTGCGGTGGCGGGCGGCGCCGGCGCGGATCTCGCCGGGACTCAGCCAGCGGGCCGCGACGATGCCGTCGTCGAGGCGCCGCCCGGCCTCCCAGCCGTGCAGTTCGCCGCCGAAGGCGAAACGCAGGTAGGTGATGTCCTTGCTCGGATGCCGCCAATTGTAGATTCCCACCAGATGGGTGGGGCGGAAATGGTAGGCGGTCTCCTCGAGGGCTTCCCGCACCACGGCCTCCACCAGGGATTCGCCGCACTCCAGGTGCCCGGCCGGCTGGTTGAAGGCCAGCCCGGCTTCGGTTTCCTCCTCGACCAGGAGAAACTGGCCGTCCCGCTCGACCACCGCGGCCACGGTGACATTCGGTTTCCAGACGTTCTTGTCGCTCAAAGCTCTTCCAACCCGCGGTGCAAAGGCATCATTTTACCGGAGGAAATCGGCTAAAATTAGCGGCTTTCAAGCTGCAGAATCGGAGACACGCAACATGTCCATGGCGGATCGCGACGGATTCATCTGGTACGACGGAAAACTGGTGCCCTGGCGCGACGCCACGACCCATGTCCTGACCCATTCCCTGCACTACGGCATGGGGGTTTTCGAAGGCGTGCGCGCCTACAAGACCGAAGGCGGCACCGCCATCTTCCGCCTCAACGAACATACCGACCGGCTGTTCAACTCGGCCCACATCTTCCAGATGGCCATGCCCTTCGACAAGGCCACCGTCAACGAAGCGCAAAAGGAAGTCATCCGCGCCAACGGACTCGAATCCGGCTACCTGCGCCCCCTGGCCTTCTACGGTTCGGAAAAGCTCGGCGTCTCGCCCAAGGGCGCCAAGGTCCACATCGCCATCGCCGCCTGGCCCTGGGGCGCCTACCTGGGCGAAGAAGGCCTGGAGCGCGGCATCCGCGTCAAGACTTCGAGCTTCACCCGCCACCATGTAAACATCTCCATGGTCCGCGCCAAGGCCTGCGGCCATTACATCAATTCCATCCTGGCCAACAACGAAGCGACCAACGACGGCTACGACGAAGCCATGCTCCTCGACCCCGAGGGCTACGTCGCCGAAGGCGCCGGGGAAAACCTCTTCATCGTCAAGAAGGGCAAGCTCTACACCCCCGACCTCACCTCCTGCCTCGAAGGCATCACCCGCGCCACGGTGCTGCAACTGGCCGAGGAACTGGGCCTCCAGGTGCTGGAAAAGCGCATCACCCGCGACGAAGTCTACGCTGCCGACGAAGCCTTCTTCACCGGCACCGCCGCCGAAGTCACCCCCATCCGCGAACTCGACGGGCGCCAGATCGGCATCGGCCGCCGCGGCCCGGTCACCACCCAACTGCAAGCCAAGTATTTCGACGTGGTCTATGGCCGCTCGCCGGAACACGCCGACTGGCTCGCCTACGTCTGACCCACCAGGGAGAAAACGATGTCCGACAACAACCGCACCGTCGAGATCGACGCCCACGACCTGCCCCTGCACTGCCCCCAGCCCAGCGCCCCGCTCTGGGCCCAGCACCCCCGCGTCTATCTCGACGCTACCAAGACGGGCGAAACGGTCTGCCCCTACTGCAGCACCAAGTACGTCTTCAAGGGTGAATTGCCCAAGGGTCACCACTGATCCCGCGGCGGGCCGGCGGCCCGCCGACCCGCTCCGATGAAAGCCCTCGTTGTCGCCCCCTCCTGGATCGGCGACACCATTCTGGCGCAGCCGCTTTTTGCCCGGCTGCACGCCCGGCTGCCCGGCCTTCAGCTCGACGCCCTGGCGCCGCGCTGGGTGGCGCCGGTGCTGCGGCGCATGCCGGAAATCGGCGCCGTCGTCGATAGCCCCTTCGGCCACGGCGAACTCGCCCTCAAGGCCCGCTGGCGCCTTGCCCGCCAGCTCGCCGCCGGGCGCTACGAGCGGGCCTACGTTCTGCCCAACTCGCTCAAATCAGCCCTCGTGCCCTGGCTGGCCGGCATCCCCGAACGCATCGGCTTCGTCGGCGAATCCCGCTACGGCCTCGTCAATCGCCGCCATGTCCTGGACAAGGCCGCCCTGCCGCTCATGGTCGAGCGTTTCGCCCAGCTCGCCGAAGCCCCCGGCACGCCGCCGGCCCAACCCCTGCCGCTGCCCCGCCTGACCTCCGGCCCAGCGGAACAGGCCGCCGCCCTGGCCGCCCTCGGCCTGGAGCGGCCGGCCCGCCTGGTCGCCTTCTGCCCCGGCGCCGAATACGGCCCGGCCAAACGCTGGCCCACCGCCCATTTCGCCGCCCTCGCCCAGGCCCTGGCGGCCCGCGGCCACACCGTCTGGCTCTTCGGCTCCCCCAAGGACCGGGCCGTCGCCGACGCCATCGTCGCCGCCTCGTCCGGCGCCTGCCGCAGCCTCTGCGGCGCCACCAGCCTCGACCAGGCCATCGACCTCATCGCCCTGGCCGAACTCGTGGTCTGCAACGATTCCGGCCTGATGCACGTCGCCGCCGCCCTGGAGCGGCCCCTCGTCGCCCTTTACGGCTCGTCGTCGCCGGGATTCACGCCGCCCCTTTCGGAACGCGCTACCATAGTCAGCCTGGGGCTGGCCTGCAGCCCCTGCTTCGAGCGCCAATGCCCCCTCGGCCATTTCGACTGCCTCAACAAACTCGACCCCGCCCGGGTACTCGAGGCCTGCCTGGATCGCCTGCCATCATGACCAAACCCAGCCACTTCCCCACCCCGGAAGACGCCGAAAACGCCTTCTACGAGGCTGTCGCCAAGGGCGACGTCGATGCCCTCATGCTCACCTGGGCGGAAGACGAGGAAGTGGTCTGCATCCATCCCACCGGCGTTCGCCTTGCCGACCACGCCCTGATCCGGGAAAGCTGGCGCAACATCTTCGCCAGTTCCCGCCTGCACGTCCGGGCCGAACTCGTGGCCCACTGGCAGGGCATGCTGCTGGCCATCCACCACCTGACCGAAACCCTCTTCCTCGGCGACAGCCCGGAACCCCAGGGCACCCTGCACGTGACCCAGGTTTTTTCCCGGGGCGCCCACGGCTGGCGGCTGGTGAACCGGCACGCCTCGCCGATCGGCGACGGCCACGAGGAACCCGCCGAATCGACCGCCCACACGCTCCATTGAACCCGGAGCCGCGGTCGCCGGCGCACCCGGACGCCAAGGCCGGGGGCGCCGCCGTGACCGGCTCGCCGCCCCGGCTCCGGCCGGCGGGCCAGCGACGAGGCACCCGGAGGCCTCCGGTTTTCTTTGCCCTTCCCGGCGCCGCGGCCTTGCCGCCGGGTTCGCCGCCGTGACCCCCTACCGTGCCCCGGCCTGGCTTCCCGGAGGCCACGCCCAGACCCTCTGGCCGCTGGCCATCAAGCCGACGGCGCCCCCCTACCGGCGGCAGCGCTGGGCCGCCCCGGACGGCGACTTCATCGACGTGGACCGCCTTGACGGCCGGCCGGACGCCCCGCTCCTGGTGCTTTTCCACGGCCTGGAGGGAAGTTCCCGCAGCCACTACGCCGCCGCCCTCGCCCTGGCCTGCCGGCGGGCCGGCTGGCGCCTCGCCCTGCCCCACTTCCGCGGCTGTTCGGGCGAACTCAACCTGCTCCCCCGGGCCTACCATTCCGGCGACTCCGCCGAGATCGACTGGATACTGCGCCGTCTGGCCGAAGAAAACGGCCAGCGCCCATTGTTCGCCGCCGGGGTTTCCCTGGGGGGCAACGCCCTCCTCAAATGGGCCGGCGAACGGGGCGACGCCGCCGCCCCGCTCGTCCGGAGCATCGCCTCCATCTGCGCCCCCGTCGATCTCGCCGCCTGCGGCCACCACCTGGCCCGCGGCTTCAACCGGGTCTATACCCGGCATTTCCTCACCAGCCTGAAGGCCGTTTCCCTCGCCCGCCTGCAGCGCTTCCCCGGGCTTTTCGACGAAACCCGCCTGCGGCGGGCGGTCAATCTCCACCAGTTCGACGACGCCGTCACCGCCCCCCTGCACGGTTTTGCCGGCGCCGACGACTACTGGCGGCGGGCCTCGAGCAAACCCTGGCTGCCCCATATCCGGGTGCCGGCCCTCGTCCTCAACGCCCGCAACGACCCTTTCCTGCCCGCCGTCCATCTGCCCCGGCCCGACCAGGTGGCCTCCGCGGTCGTCCTCGAAACCCCGGCGGCCGGCGGCCACGTCGGCTTCGTCAGCGGCCCATTTCCCGGCAATCTGGACTGGCTGCCCCAAAGGCTTTTACACTTCTTCCATTACGCAACGTCATAACGAGAACGCCATGAGCAACCCCTCAGCCCCCCTCCCCACCGAAATCTTCAAGGCCTACGACATCCGCGGCATCGTCGGCAAGTCGCTGACCGCCGACGTGGTCCGCCGCATCGGCCACGCCCTCGGCTCGCTGGCCGCCGAAAGGGGCCAGACCGCCATCGCCGTCGGCCGCGACGGCCGCCTCTCCGGCCCCGAGCTGGCGGGCGCCCTGATGGAAGGCATCTGCGCCGCCGGCATCGACGCCATCGACGTCGGCTGCGTACCCACCCCGGTCACCTACTTCGCCGCCTACGAACTGGGTTGCCACTCCTGCGTCTCGGTCACCGGCAGCCACAACCCCCCGGACTACAACGGCCTGAAGATGGTGGTCGGCGGCGAAACCCTGGCGCTGGAGGCCATTCAGGAACTCAAGGCGCGCAGCGACGCGGGCCGGCTGCGCCACGGCCGGGGGCAGCGGCGCAGCGCCGACGTCACCGCCGCCTACATCGAACGCATCGTCGGCGACGTCAAACTCGCCCGCCCCATCAAGATCGTCATGGATTGCGGCAACGGCGTGGCCGGCGCCGTCGCCCCGGAACTTTTCGGCCGCCTAGGGTGCGACATCGTGCCCCTGTTCTGCGAGGTGGATGGCCATTTCCCCAACCACCACCCGGACCCGTCAAAACTCGAAAACCTCGAAGACGTCATCCAGGCGCTCGCCACCACCGACGCCGAACTCGGCATCGCCTTCGACGGCGACGGCGACCGTTTGGGCGTCGTCACCAAGGACGGTGAGATCATCTTCCCCGACCGCCAGCTCATGCTCTTCGCCGCCGACGTGCTGGCCCGCGTTCCCGGCGGCCAGATCATCTACGACGTCAAATGCACGCGGCTGCTGGCCCCCTGGATTCGCCAGCACGGCGGCGTTCCCCTGATGTGGAACACCGGCCACGCCCTGGTCAAGAAAAAGCTGCGCCAGACCGGCGCCCCCCTGGCCGGCGAAATGAGCGGCCACTGCTTCTTCAAGGAGCGCTGGTACGGCTTCGACGACGGCCTCTACACCGGCGCCCGCCTCCTCGAAATCCTGGCCCGGGCACCGGACGGCAATGGGGTGCTGAAGGGCCTGCCCAATTCCCCCAGCACGCCGGAACTCAACATCAAGATGGCCGAAGGCGAACCCTTCGCCCTCGTCGACAAGCTCAAAGCCGCCGGCCGCTTCGACGGCGCCACGGAGGTCATCACCATCGACGGCCTGCGCGTCGAATACCCCGACGGCTTCGGCCTCGCCCGGCCGTCGAACACCACACCGGTAGTCGTCCTGCGCTTCGAAGCCGACACCCCGGCCGCCCTGGAGCGCATCCAGGCCGGGTTCCGGCAAGCCATCACGGCGGTATGGCCGGGGGTCGCGCTACCCTTCTGATTTGCCGCACCCGGTTTCCGGCGCCGGTATCGGCCACCATCTCGATACTTCGACCTACCCATGTCCCTAGTCGCCACCCTGACCCTCACCGCCCTGCGCAACCTCGCCGACACCAAGAGTTTCGAGCGCGGACTGGGCCTTTTCCACGAAGGCGCCGTCGGTCGGCTGGAAATGGCCGAGGACGCCGTCACCGCCTCCGTGCAGGGCACTTACCGCTACCTGACGTCCCTGCGATGCGGCCCGAGCGGCACACTGGTACCCGCTTGCGACTGCCCCGTCGGCCTCGCGGGCAAGTGCTGCAAGCACGTCGTGGCCGTGGCCTTGACCTGGCTGGAGATGTCCGGAGAAGAAAGTTTTCCCCCGCCAGACCCCAAGAAGGCAAAAAAAGCCCGCCGCACCAAAGCCGATCAGGTGGCGGATTACTTGGCCACCCTGGAAGCGGAGACCTTGCGGCGGCTGTTGCAGGAGGCCTGCCTCGACGACCGCCACTTGCGGGACAAGTTGCTCTTCGCGGCCAAGGCCAACTCGGCGACCAACCTCACCGGCCTGCGTGACGCCGTCCGCCAGGCCACCAAGACCGCCGGTTTCGTCGACTGGCAAGGGGCGTATGCCTACGCCCAGCGCCTTGAGGCACTCGCGACCCTCCTCGGCAAACGCATCGCCGGCGGCGACTCCGGCCTGGTCGAAGTCATCGAAGACGCCATCAGCCGCGCCGAACAAGCCCTGGAGCACATCGATGATTCAGACGGCCACGTCTATCCGGCCATCGAACACCTGGCAACGGTCCACCGCGCCGCGTGCGACGCCTTGAAGCCCGACCCAGAGGCCCTGGCGGAAAGGCTTTTCACCCTGCAGACCGAGGGCTCCTGGGATACTTTTCACGCCATCCTGCCGGCCTATGAAACCGCCCTCGGCCCCCGGGGACTGACCCGCTACGGGCAACTCGTCGAGGCCGAATGGCAGGCCCTTGTGCCCCTTGGCCCCGCCCGACCCGGGTACTCGCCCTGGAACGCCCGGCGCCACCGGCTCACCGCCGCCATGGAGGCGCTGGCAAGGCGCAGCGGCGACGTCGACGCCGTTGCCGCCGTCAAGAGCAAGGATCTGAGTTCGACCGGCCGCTTCCTCGATCTCGCCCGCTGGTACCGCGAACATGGGCGCCACGACGACGCCCTCGAGTGGATCAATCGCGGCATGGCGGCTTTCCCGGATACCGCCTGGCGCGACCTAGCCGCTTTCGCCATCGAAGAGCATCTGCGCCGCGGCAACCGGGACGAAGTTGAGCGTCTTGTCTGGGAACGCTTCGCCCGGCAAGGGCAATGCGACGACTTCGTCCTGCTCCTCAGCGACGCCGGAAAGATCGAGCGGCAGGTAGAACTACGGCAAAAGGCCCTCGATTTCCTGTGGGCCCGGGTTGCCGAAGACGAAAAATCAACCGCAAAACCCAGACAAACCTGGGGACCATCCGTGCGCAGCGAATTGCTTGCCATTTACCTCCGCGAGGGAGACGGCGACCGGGCCTGGCAGACCCTGAAAGGCGGGCCTACCAGCCCGCGGCTATGGGAGCCGGCTGCGGCCCTGCGCGGCAAGACTCACCCCGACGAAGCCATCGCCCTCTACCTGAAAATTCTTCCCGACAAAGTCCAGGAAGGCGCCCGCAACGGACGCTACGAAGCCGCCGCCAAGGTCGTCAAGGCCATCCGCGCCCTGCGCCTGGCGCAGGGCGAAACGGCACGCTACAGGGGTGAACTGGCTACCATCAAGGCCGAGTACAAAAGCAAGCGCAACTTCATGGCCGCCCTGGGCAAACTCGACAGCTGAGTCTGCATCGGGCGGCCGCGTGGTTGAAAATGGAGCCTGAAAATGAGCCTGGCCCCTTTAATGCTAGCCTGGCCCCTTTAATGCTCAGTCGACATTCTGGGTTACTCCCTGTGCGGTGTTACGGTAAGCGACAATGCGGCGTAAAAACAACAGAAAACTGATGATTACTATAATCGCCGCGTAAATCCGACGGCGACGAAGATTGTTTGGGGCAAGTTCGTAACGGGCTTTCATTTGCTCGTAAGTACCCAGAACTTCTCCATTCACCTTGAGGGTCGCGACGACACCAATGCCGGCGGTCGGCGATTGAAACCAATGGATTTCCGCTGGAACAGGCGGGGAGTCTCCCGACTTGGGCATCCAGTAATAATCTAGAGCCTGGAGAAAAACAGCCTCGCCGGAGGCAGGCACGAGTTTCCAGTAACGATAGCCACGACCAAATACCGCGCTTAACTGCCCTTTATCGAAGCGGGTCAATTCAATGGGTGGAAAAGGATGAGAGTAACGGTGTATATCCCGGGTAGTAAAATAAATTCCACTGGAACCAAAAATCAAACATAGTAGAATTGCCCCAGAACAGGCGGTTTCCCAAAAAAATATCTTGTTATTAAATAAGTGCCAAGCCTCGTGTTTAACCGCTTGCCACCATGTGATTTTGGATTGGGTAGCAGTCATTTTCCTACCCTTCCGTCTATTTCAGGGTCCGGGCAAACCACGCCCAAAGACAACGCGTAGTTGCCCCCCGTTTGCCGGAACCCCAGGCGTTTGAGCATTCGGTCCATCTTGGCCAGTTCCACGCCGCTATTCACTCCGGCGCACAATTCAAATGCGCCCCGGTTTTCGGCCCAGCGGCGAAAGGCCGTGAGCAGCCGCAGGCCAGCGCCGCCGAGGCGCCGTTCGGGCAATGCCACGAATTGGACAATGCTGGCGATCGGCTGGTCGGAGAACATGTGCCGCTCGATGCATCCGATCAATGCGCCGACCGGAAGGCCGGCGCTATCTTCAGCCACGAAAAAGCAATGGCTGCCTTGCTGGGAACGGACGAGAACCGTCAGCTGTTCGGTGAGCCGGGGCGCGTTGAAATGGTAAGCGCGAAATCGAGTCAAGCCATGAAAACGGCGGCCCAGTTCGACCAAGGCCGGGATATCTTCAAGGGTGGCGAAGCGGATTTTCATGGTAGGTTCAGGCGTGGTGATTGGTTCCCGGGCGGGGGGACTTGCCGGCCCGTTCTTCGGCTAGCACGGTAACGCGTTCGCCGCCGATGAGGACGACTTCATCGACTTGCAGGTTCTTGGGCAGGGCGTGGGTGATGAAGAGCATGGTGACCTTGCCGCGAAAGGCAAAAAAGGGGCCAGGTTCGTAAAGGGGTAGCCCGGGCGGCGGGATCGAATTCTTCCTTGACCGCCTGAGCGACGGTGGCGGCCGGCTTCCCTTCTCGATCGGGCGACCGGGACGAGCGGGCTTTCCCGCCGGCCGTTACGGGCCAGAACGGCGGCGGAGCGGGGCGGTAGCGGCAATCGCCCACCGCCCGCGGCGCCCCGGGATTACAGCTTGCCTTCGACCCAGGCCCGGACCGAAGCCAGGGCGGCCGCCAGGTTTTCCGGCTGGGTGCCGCCGGCCTGGGCCATGTCCGGCCGGCCGCCGCCTTTGCCGCCGACCTGCTGGGCGACCAGGTTGACCAGTTCGCCGGCCTTGACCTTGGCGGTGAGGTCGGCGGTGACACCGGCGATCAGGGTGACCTTGCCGTCGGCGACCGAAGCCAGCACGACGGCCGCCGATTTCAGCTTGTCCTTCAACTTGTCCATGGTCTCGCGCAGGGCCGTGACGTCGGCGCCTTCGAGCTTAACGGCGAGCACCTTGGCGCCCTTGACGTCCGCCGCCTGGCCGGCCAGATCGTCGCCCTGGGAGGCGGCGAGCTTGGATTTGAGGCGGGCCAGTTCCTTTTCCAGGTTCCGCACGTTGTCGAGGATTCCCACCACCCGCTCGGCGATGTCGTCGGGCTGGGTCTTGAGCAGGGCGGAAACTCCCTGGACGCGGCGCTCCTGTTCCTGCACGTAGTGCAAGGCGTTGTTGCCGGTGACGGCCTCGACGCGGCGCACGCCGGCGGCGACGCCGGCTTCCGACAGGATCTTGAAGAGGCCGATGTCGCCGGTGCGGCCGACGTGGGTACCGCCGCACAATTCCTTGGACGAGCCGATGGCAACCACCCGCACCTCGTCGCCGTATTTTTCGCCGAAAAGCATCATGGCGCCGGACTTCTGGGCGTCGTCGAGGGCCATGAGGCGGGAATCGGTGGCGGCGTTGGCGAGGATTTCGCCATTGACGATCTCTTCGACCTCGCGGATTTCCTCGGCGCTCATGGGTGCGGCGTGGGCGAAGTCGAAACGGGTCTTGTCCGGGTCTACCTGGGAACCCTTCTGCTGGACGTGGCCGCCGAGCACCTGGCGCAGGGCCTTGTGCATGAGGTGGGTGACCGAGTGGTTGCGGGCGGTGGCGGCGCGGGCGGCCGCGTCCACCCGGGCGCCGACGGGCTGGCCGACGGTGAGGCGGCCGGTCTTGACGATGCCGTGGTGGCCGAAGACGGCGGCCTGGACTTTCTGGGTGTCCTCGACGGCGAAGATGCCGCCGGAACCCTTCAACTCGCCCCGGTCGCCGACCTGGCCGCCGGATTCGGCGTAGAAGGGCGTGTGGTCGAGAACCACCACGCCGAAATCGCCTTCGTTCAGCTCGGCCACCGACGCGCCGTCCTTGTAGAGGGCCAGGACGGCACCCGCCGCCTCCAGGGATTCGTAGCCGTGGAAAGTGCTGGCCGGGCCGTTGTATTCCAGGTTGGCGGCCATCTTGAACTTGCCGGCGGCGCGGGCCTGTTCCTTCTGGCGGGCCATGGCGGCGTCGAAGGCGGCGCCGTCGACGGTGACCCGGCGCTCGCGGCAGATGTCGGCGGTAAGGTCGAGGGGGAAGCCGTAGGTGTCATGGAGCTTGAAGGCGGTCTCGCCGTTGAGCACGCCGCCATCGCCCAGGGCCTGCAATTCGCCTTCGAGAATGGCCATGCCGTTTTCGATGGTGGCGAAGAAGCGGTCTTCCTCCTGCTTGAGGGTGGCCATGACCTTGCTCTGGTTGGCGGTCAGTTCCGGGTAGGCGGCGCCCATCTCGGCCACCAGATCGGGGACCATCTTGTGGAAGAAGGCGGCCCGCGCCCCCAGCTTGTAGCCGTGGCGGATGGCGCGGCGGATGATGCGGCGCAGCACGTAGCCGCGGCCCTCGTTGCCGGGGATGACGCCGTCGGCCAGGAGAAAGGCACAGCCGCGGATGTGGTCGGCCAGTACCTTGAGGGAGGGGCTGTCCA
>SSSZ01000077.1 GCA_009469675.1 Azonexaceae bacterium
CGGTGAAGGGGCCGCCGTTCGCCTGGCCGGGCTAGGGAGTGGCGTACTCGGTTACAGCAAACCGCGTTCCGCGAATGATAGCGGTGGTGCGTTTCCTGCGACGATGAAATGGTCAACTACCTTGATATCCACCGTGGCCAGCGCAGCCTTAAGACTGCGCGTCAGGAGCTCATCTGCCAAGCTGGGTTCAGGAACGCCGGACGGGTGATTGTGGGCGAATACCACGGCGCCAGCATTGTGGGCGAGCCCTGCTTTAACCACTTCCCGGGGGTACACGCTCGTTTGCGTCAGGCTTCCGGCAAACATCCGGTCAAAGGAAATTACCCTGTTTTGCGCATCTAGCCAAATGGCGTGGAACTCTTCGTGTTCAAGGCCGGCCAGCTTAAGCATGAGGTAGGTTCTCACAGCCCCGGGTGAGCTCATGGCCTCGATCCGATAGACGGCGCTGTTTTCGAGGACGCGGACGGCCTTTTCAACCGCCTTCCGGGCCTTCTTGTCGAGGAATGTGACAGTCGGGATGGGCGGCATTTCGGCTGGCGGCTTTCGGGCGGGGCTGCTTGCGGTAGTATTGCGGGCAACCATGGTTGCATCTCCTATTAAGGTGCTTCGTGGCCAGGGCCTGGTCGGGGTTGCCGCCCCTTCCTGGCCCGCTTTGCCTGATTCCGTCTCCGTCAGGCGGTGGTATTGCCTCGTAGGGGAATGATCTGCGCCCCTTCTCGCATCCGGTCACATTCATCGGCCCACCATTGCATGAGCCGGCGTCGCTCTTCCAGGTACTCGCCCCGGTCGTAAGCCAGGCGCACGGCGTCGCCGTGCTTGTGGGCAAGCTGGATCTCCACCACTTCACCGCGGAACAAGCCGGAGCCATGCGCCATGGTGGAAAACGAGCTCCGAAAGCCGTGTGCCGTCTGCTCGTTCTTGGTGTCGTACCCCAGCCGCCGGAGGGCGGCATTGATGGTGTTCTCGGACATGGGCCGGTCGTTCATGCGCATGCCCGGGAAACAGAACCGCCCTCCCCCCGTCAGGGGTTTGAGTTCATCAATGATCTGCATGGCCTGACGGCACAGCGGAACAACGTGCAGGCGCCGGCTTTTCATCTTGCCCAGGGGGATGCGGATCAGGGCGTTGTCGACGTCCACCTCGGACCACTCCAGGCCCCGGACCTCGCCGGGCCGCAGGCCAAACAGCGCGGACAGCTTGAAGGCGCAGGACGTGGAAAATTGCCCTTCGTAGCCCCAGATATCCCGCAGCAACTGCCCGAATTTCGTCGGGTCGGTGATGGCGGCGAAGTGGGTCTTCTTCAAGGGGACCAGGGCGCCGCTCAGGTCGGCGGCGATGTTGCGGTCGCAGCGGCCGGTGGCAATGCCGTAGCGGAACACCTGGCCGGCAGTCATCCGCAGCCGGTGGGCAGTATCGATCAGGCCTCGCGCTTCGATTCGGCGAATGACAGCCAGCAGTTCGGGGGCCTTGAGGTCATCGATGGCGCGATGGCCAATCCAGGGGAAGGCGTTGACTTCCAGGATGCGCAGGTTCTTGTTTGCCGTCTGCGCCGTCCATGACGACTTGAACTTCTCCTGCCATTCCCTGGCCACGGCCTCGAAACTGTTTTCCGCTGCGTGGTGGGCGGTCAGCTTGGCGACCTTCTTGACCATGCCGGGGTCGGTATTCTGCTCCAGGAGCTTGCGGGCCTTGTCCCGGCAATCCCGGGCTTCCGCCAGGCTGGTCAGAGGATAGGAGCCTAAGGCGAGGGTCTTGCTCTTGCCAGCAAAGCGGTAGTTTAACCGCCAGTACTTGCCGCCCTTCACGTCTACCAGCAGGTACATACCCCCGCCGTCGGTCATTTTGTAGGGCTTGTCCGCAGGCTTGGCCTGCTTCACTGCTATCGCCGTCAGGTTTCCGATGGTCATCGCGTACCTCCAACTGTCATAGTTGAAGGTATACGCTCCTTGAGGGTACACGTCTACCCCCACGTGTACCCTCAATTGTTGGTACAAGCGGGCAATTTCATGTAGCACCATGCCGCAACAAAAAACCCCGGAAGCCTTGCGGCGCCGGGGTTTTCGCTGCTACATGTTGCCGTATGTTGCTTGTTCATGGGGCGACATACCGGGATCGAACCGGTGACACCTGGAATCACAATCCAGTGCTCTACCGACTGAGCTAATGCCGCCGTCGAAGAAGGCGCGCATTGTACGAAACTCGCCGACGAATGTCCAGCGCGGATTCGCAAGCTTGCCTCATCCCGCTCAGGCCGGCCGTGATATCATAGTCAGCTTTATTTTTGCCCCGAAGTCACAAGGAATTCTCATGGAAGCGACCAACGCACAAGCCAACGACCTGGAACGCCGCATCGACCTGTCCATTGCCATCGCCGAAGTCGAGAAGGATCTCGACCAGCGCCTTCGCCGCATGGGCAAGAACGTCAAAATGCCCGGTTTCCGTCCCGGCAAGGTGCCTTTCAACATCGTCAAGCAGCAATACGGCGACCAGGCCCGCCACGAAGTGCTTTCCGAAGCCCTGGACCGCGCCTTCGGCGACGCCGTCGTCGGCCAGAAGCTGCGCGTCGCGGGTTATCCGCGTATCGAGCCGAAGACCACCGAGAGCACGACCCATCTCGAATTCCTGGCTATCTTCGAGGTTTATCCTGAATTCACGCCGGGCGACATGGCCGTCGCCGAAATCGAGCGCCCGACGCTGGAAGTCGGTGCCGCCGAAGTCGACAAGACCCTCGACATTCTGAAGAAGCAGCGCGTCAGCTATGAAGACGCGGCCCGCGCCGCCGCCGCCGAAGACCGAGTCGTCATCGACTTCCTCGGCAAGAAGGACGGCGAACCCTTCCAGGGCGGCCAGGCCAGCGACTATCCCTTCATCCTCGGCCAGGGCCAGATGCTCCCCGATTTCGAAAATGCCGTCACCGGCCTCAAGACCGGCGAGAGCAAGACCTTCGACCTGACTTTCCCGGCCGACTACTTCGCCAAGGATCTGGCCGGCCAGACCGTGCAGTTTGAAATCACCGTAAAGCAGGTCCAGGCGCCGAAGCTGCCCGAGGTCGACGGCGAATTCGCCCGATCGATGGGCATCGCCGACGGCGACGTGGGCAAGATGCGGGCCGAGATCGAAGCCAACCTGAAGCGCGAGGTCAAGCGCCGCATCGAAGCCAAGGTCAAGGACCAGGTCATGGAAGCCCTGATTAAGGCCAATCCCATTTCCGTGCCGAACGCCCTCCTCGAAATGGAGGTCCAACGTCTGATGCAGGCCGCCCGCCAGGATATGGAACAACGCGGTATGAAGATGAAGGATTTCCCCATCCAGCCCGAATGGTTCGCCGACCAGGCCAAGCGCCGCGTCACCCTGGGCCTCATCCTCGCCGAGGTGGTCAAGGCCGAGCAGCTCCAGGCCAAGCCCGAGCAGGTCAAGGCCCTGGTCGAGGAAACCGCCCAGAGCTACGAGCACCCGGAGGAGGTCGTGCGCTGGTACTACGCCCAGCCCCAGCGGCTCGGCGACGTCGAAGGCGTGGCCATCGAAAACAACGTCGTGGCCTGGGTTCTGGGCAAGGCCAAGGTCACCGACAAGGCCGCCGCCTTCGACGACCTGATGGGCCAGAAGTCCTGACCCCCGCCCGCCCCGCGCCGTAACGCTTCACACAAGGAACGACATGAACATCGATCACGCAAGCAACTGGGAACCGCAGGGCCTCGGCCTCGTGCCCATGGTCATCGAGCAGAGCGGGCGCGGCGAACGCGCCTACGACATCTACTCGCGCCTTCTGCGGGAGCGCGTGATCTTTCTCGTCGGCCCGGTCAACGATGCCACCGCCAACCTGGTGGTGGCCCAGTTGCTCTTCCTAGAAGCGGAGAATCCCGACAAGGACATCTACTTCTATATCAATTCGCCGGGCGGCTCGGTGACGGCAGGCCTGTCGATCTACGACACCATGCAGTTCATCAAGCCCGATGTGTCCACCCTGTGCATCGGCCAGGCCGCCTCGATGGGCGCCTTCCTCCTCACCGCCGGCGCCAAGGGCAAGCGTTTCGCCCTGCCCAATTCGCGCCTCATGATCCACCAGCCCCTGGGCGGCTTCCAGGGCCAAGCTTCCGATATCGCCATCCACGCCAAGGAAATCCTCTCCATCCGCGACCGGCTGAACCGCATCATGGCCGACCATACCGGGCAGCCCATCGAGCGCATCGAAAAGGATACCGACCGCGACAATTTCCTTTCCGCCGCGGAAGCGGCAGAATACGGATTGATCGACAAGGTTCTGTCCCGTCGCGAAACAGCCTGACGGGCCACACTGAAGGGAAAACCATGTCCAAAGGCGGCCAGGAAAAACTGCTCTACTGCTCCTTCTGCGGCAAAAGCCAGCACGAAGTGAAGAAACTCATCGCCGGTCCGTCGGTGTTCATCTGCGACGAATGCATCTCGCTCTGCAACGACATCATCCGCGACGAACTTCCCGACGAATCCAGCAAGGGCAGCGGCTCCGACCTGCCGACCCCGAAGGAAATCAGCACCATCCTGGACCAGTACGTGATCGGCCAGGAAATCGCCAAGCGCATCCTCTCGGTGGCCGTCTACAACCACTACAAGCGCCTGCGCCACAGCGCCAAGACCGCCGACGACGTCGAGCTGGCCAAGAGCAACATCCTGCTGGTCGGCCCCACCGGTTCCGGCAAGACCCTGCTCGCCCAGACCCTGGCGCGGCTCTTGAACGTCCCCTTCGTGATGGCCGACGCCACCACCTTGACGGAAGCCGGCTACGTCGGCGAGGACGTCGAGAACATCATCCAGAAGCTCCTGCAAAAGTGCGATTACGACATCGAGAAGGCGCAGCAGGGCATCGTCTACATCGATGAAATCGACAAGATTTCGCGCAAGTCCGACAACCCTTCGATCACCCGCGACGTTTCCGGCGAAGGCGTGCAGCAGGCGCTCTTGAAGCTCATCGAGGGCACCATCGCCTCGATCCCCCCCCAGGGCGGCAGGAAGCACCCCAACCAGGATTTCGTCCAGGTGGACACCACCAACATCCTGTTCGTCTGCGGCGGCGCCTTCGACGGCCTGGAAAAGATCATCCGCAACCGCTCGGAAAAGGGCGGCATCGGCTTCGGTGCCGAGGTCAAGAGCAAGGACGACGGCAAGGCCGTCGGCGAAGTCCTGCGTTCGGTCGAGCCGGAAGACCTCATCAAGTTCGGCCTCATTCCCGAACTGATCGGCCGCCTGCCCGTGGTCGCCACCCTGACCGAACTGGAAGAAGCGGCCCTGGTGGAAATCCTTATCGCCCCCAAGAACGCCCTCATCAAGCAATACCAGAAGCTCTTCGGCATGGAGGGCGTCGAACTGGAAATCCGCCCCTCGGCCCTTGCCGCCATCGCCAGGAAAGCCCTCGAACGCAAGACCGGCGCCCGGGGCCTGCGCTCCATCCTGGAGCAGGTACTGCTCGACACCATGTACGAACTCCCGGGCATGGAAAATGTCACAAAGGTCGTCATCGATGAGAACATGATTATCGGCGACGCCCAGCCGCTCCTCATGTACGCCGACCAGCCGAAGGTTTCCGGCTCCAACTGAGCCGGCGCCCGGCGGGCCGCTTGAAATCCTGATTTCTGCCCCCACTTCGGGCCTACGTACCCATTTGATAAGGCATTCCAATGTCGAACCCCAACAGCCTGCCGGAAACCGTCGAACTGCCGCTGCTGCCTCTGCGCGACGTCGTCGTTTTTCCCCATATGGTGATCCCGCTCTTCGTCGGCCGGCCGAAGTCGATCAAGGCCCTTGAAGTGGCGATGGAATCCGGCCGCAACATCCTGCTGGTGGCCCAGAAATCCGCCGCCAAGGACGAACCGGAGCCGGAAGACCTCTACCGTATCGGCTGCATGGCCAACATCCTGCAGATGCTCAAGCTGCCCGACGGCACGGTCAAGGTGCTGGTCGAAGGCACCCAGCGCGCCAGCGTCGACGCCATCGACGTCCAGCCCGCCATGTTCATGGCCACCGCCACGCCGCTCGCCCCGGCCGGCTCGGAAGAACACGAAATCGAGGCCATGCGCCGCGCCGTGGTCGCCCAGTTCGACCAGTTCGTCAAGCTCAACAAGAAGATTCCGCCGGAGGTGCTTTCCTCCATTTCCGGCATCGAGGACGCGGGCCGGCTCGCCGACACCATCGCGGCCCACCTGCCCCTCAAGCTCGAACAGAAGCAGGAAATTCTCGAAATGGGCAACGTGCGCGACCGCATCGATCGCCTCCTTTCCCAGCTCGAAACCGAAATCGACATCCTGCAGGTGGAAAAGCGCATCCGCGGCCGCGTCAAGCGGCAAATGGAAAAGAGCCAACGCGAGTACTACCTGAACGAACAGGTCAAGGCCATCCAGAAGGAACTCGGCGAAGGCGAAGAAGGCGCCGACCTGGAAGAGCTGGACAAGAAGATCAAGGCCGCCGGCATGAGCAAGGAGGGCCTCGCCAAGGCCCAGAGCGAATTGAAGAAGCTGAAGCTGATGTCGCCGATGTCGGCGGAAGCCACCGTCGTGCGCAATTTCATCGAAACCCTGGTCGGCCTGCCCTGGCGCAAGAAGACCCGCATCAGCAAGGATCTGCGGGAAGCCGAAAAGGTGCTCGATGCCGACCATTACGGCCTGGACAAGGTCAAGGAGCGCATCGTCGAATACCTCGCCGTGCAGCAGCGCGTCGACAAGGTCAAGGCGCCCATCCTCTGCCTGGTCGGCCCCCCGGGGGTCGGCAAGACCTCCCTGGGCCAGTCCATCGCCAAGGCGACCAATCGCAAGTTCGTGCGCATGGCCCTGGGCGGCGTCCGCGACGAGGCCGAAATCCGCGGCCACCGCCGCACCTACATCGGCTCCATGCCGGGCAAGATCCTGCAGAGCCTGACCAAGGTCGGGGTGCGCAATCCCCTCTTCCTCCTCGACGAAGTCGACAAGCTCGGCCAGGATTTTCGCGGCGACCCCTCGTCGGCCCTGCTGGAAGTCCTTGATCCGGAACAGAACCACACCTTCCAGGACCACTACGTCGAAGTCGACTTCGATTTGTCGGATGTCATGTTCGTGGCCACCGCCAACACCATGAACATTCCGGCGCCGCTCCTCGACCGCATGGAAGTGATCCGCCTCTCGGGCTACACCGAGGACGAAAAGGTCAATATCGCCATGCGCTACCTGCTGCCCAAGCAGCTTAAGAACAACGGCGTCAAGAAGACCGAACTCACCGTCACCGACAGCGCCATCCGCGACATCGTCCGCTACTACACCCGGGAAGCCGGCGTGCGGGCCCTGGAACGGGAAATTTCCAAGATTTGCCGCAAGGTGGTCAAAACCGTGGTCCTGAAAAAGCGAAGCGGCAAACTCATCGTCAACGCCAAGAACCTCGACAAGTTCCTGGGTGTGCGGCGCTACAGCTTCGGCATGGCGGAAAAGGAAAACCAGGTCGGCCAGGTCACCGGACTGGCGTGGACAGAGGTCGGCGGCGAACTGCTGACCATCGAATGCGTCGCCATCCCGGGCAAGGGCAACATCATCCGCACCGGCTCCCTGGGCGACGTCATGAAGGAATCGGTGGAAGCCGCCCGCTCCGTCGTGCGCGCCCGCGCCCGCCGCCTGGGCATCAAGGACGACGTCTTCGAGAAAAACGACATCCACATCCACGTTCCCGAAGGCGCCACGCCCAAGGACGGCCCTTCTGCCGGCGGCGCCATGACCACGGCGCTGGTTTCCGCCCTCACCGGCATCCCGGTGCGTTGCGAGGTCTGCATGACCGGCGAGATCACCCTGCGGGGCGAGGTTCTGGCCATCGGCGGCCTCAAGGAAAAACTCCTGGCGGCGGTGCGCGGCGGCTTGAAGACGGCCTTGATTCCGGAAGAGAACGTCAAGGATCTCACCGAAATCCCGGACAACATCAAGAACAAGATCGAGATCGTCCCCGTCAAGTGGATCGACCAGGTGCTCGAACGGGCCCTGGAGCACCTGCCCGAAGCCCTTCCCGAGGCGGCGCCGGGCAAGGCCGAGGTGGCGGCCAGCGGCGACCCCGCGCCCGCTCCGGCGGTGCTTACCCATTGATTTGCAATGGGCGGATGCCGACGTACTAGCGCCGGCCCGCCCATTGGCCCTGCCCGGGCCGGGCAAACCCCCGAAAAACCGCTTGACACAAGGATTTCGGCGGCGCTATAAATCGCTCCGCAACGATTTTCACCATCCGATCCACATCTTTAGTAGGGGACACCATGAACAAATCCGAGCTCATCGACGCCATCGCGACCCAGGCCGATCTTTCCAAGGCGGCCGCCGGCCGTGCTCTGGACGCCGCCGTCGAGGCCGTCACTGCCGAACTGAAAAAGGGCGGCACCGTCACCCTCATCGGTTTCGGCACCTTCTCCACGGGCAAGCGCGCCGCCCGCACGGGCCGCAATCCGCGCACCGGCGCCACCCTGAAGATCAAGGCCGCCAAGGTGCCCAAGTTCAAGCCTGGCAAAGCCCTGAAGGACGCTGTAAACTAATCGTTTTTGCCGGGCCGGACTGCCCGCCCGGCGCGGGTGCTTAGCTCAGTTGGTAGAGCGCTAGCCTTACAAGCTGGATGTCGGGGGTTCGAGCCCCTCAGCACCCACCAGGACCGATGGGGGTTTGCGTGCAAGCGCAGACCCCCATTCCGTTTAGCCGCAACCCTCCGGGAATCCACCATGTCCGCCTACTCCTTTGACGTTTCCATCGAAGATTTCGAAGCCAAGGTCTTCCAGCCTTCCGCCGAAACGCCCGTGTTCGTCGATTTCTGGGCGTCGTGGTGCGAACCCTGCAAGGTCTTGAAGCCGATGCTGGAAAAGCTCGCCGACGAATACGGCGGTCGTTTCCTCCTGGCCAAGGTCGATGCCGACCAGAACCCCGAACTCGCCCAACACTTTGGCGTGCGCAGCATTCCTTCGGTAAAGGTGTTGTTCCGTGGCCAACTGGTCGATGAATTCAACGGCGCCCTGCCGGAAAGCGAACTGCGCGCCTTCATCGATCGCCTGGTGCCCCCGGCCCAGGCTACCCTGCGCGACGAAGCCGCCGCCCTGGCGGCGGCGGGCCAACTCGACGAGGCACTGGCCGTGCTGGTCCGAGCCTGCCGGGAAAAACCCGAGGACGAAGGTGCCCGCCTCGACGCCGCCGACCTCCTGATGCAACTGGACCGCCACGACGAAGCCGGCCAGATCCTCGGCGGCGAATATGTCAAGGAGGCCGACCGCGCCCAGGCTCTGCGCTCGCGTCTGGCGCTCGCCGCGGGTGGCGCCGACACGGCAGCCCTGGAAGCCCGGCTGGCCGCCGATGAAAACGACCACGCCGCTCGTCTCGAGCTTTCCCGGGCCTACGCCGCTGCAGGCCGCTACCGGGAAGCCCTCGAAGCGGCCCTGGAAGTCGTCCGCCGCGACCGCTTCTTCGCCGAAGGCGCGGGCCGCCAGGCAATGCTCCAGCTCTTCCAGGCCCTCGGCTCGGAAGCGCGTTACGATGACCTGATCCGGGAATTCCGCCGCGCCCTGTCGGCGGCCCTCAACTGACCCTCACCGCCCGCCGGCCAGCGCTGCTTCGAGCCCGGCCAGCGCCCGGGCCAGGGCTTCCTGGATCGCCTGGGCAGCCCCGGCCGGCGTTCTGGCCTGGAGCGGCACCCGCTCGTCGCGGCTGACCTCCCGCGTTGCCCGGCCCTCCTCCGTGATGCGCCAGCGGACCGCCAGCACCGCCGCCGGCCCTTCGTCGGTGAAATCGACGTAGAGGGCGGAAACCGCCGTATCGATCCGGAGGTCGGCACCGCCGGCCAGGCGCGACTCGATGACGGCGGCAAAAAGGCCGCTGCGGCGCAGCCAGGTCGCCGTCGCCTGGCCCAGAAGTTCGGCCGGCGCGGCGGCGAATTCGTTGTAGAAATCGCTTTCGAAACGCTGCCCTTCCCGCCGGTAGACAAAACCCCGCCCGTCGAAGGGCGGCGCCACCTCGACGCCGCCCAGCTTGACGCTCGGACCGGTGGCCGGCGCGGCTGCGGTTGCCCGCAGGGGGGCAAGAACGAAGGACTGGCGCTCCACGGCCGGCCGGTTGAGGCCGCAGGCGGCGAGCAGCAGGGTGGCAAGGCCCAGGGCGAGGATCGCTTTCATCGGTCGTAGGCGTCGGTGGGTTTGGGCGGGGCGGCGAGCAGGGTGCCGGCCGGATCGCGTTTGAGGTCGTCGGAAAGGGCTTTGAGGTTGGCGCTGGTCGCCCGCAGGTTGCCGATGAGGTCGGCGATGTCCTGCTCGCGGCCGTCCAGGGCCTTGTCCACGCGCTGGCTGCTGCGATCGAGGGCGGCCAGGGTACGCCGCAGTTCGGGACTCTCGGCGATTTCCCGCAGGCGCTTGACGGTGGCCGAGAGCTCGGCGGGCAGGCCCTTGATCTCGTCGCTGCCGGTCAGGCGGTCGACACCGGCCAGGGTGCGGCGGAAATCCCCCAGGGCCAAGGTCAGGTCTTTTTGCAGACGTTCGGCGTCGACGGTATCGACCTTTTTGCTCACCGTCACCAGCAGGGTGTCGAGATGCTTCAACATCGACTCGATGTCCAGGGTGGCCAGCCGCGCCAGGATGCGTTCGGCGGCGTCGACAAAATTGAGCACCGTGCTGCGGGCCGAAGGGATGTAAAGATTGTCCGGCGTCCAGGCGATGGGCAGGACCGGCGCCCGCGGGTTGAAATCGAGCTCCATGTAGGCGATGCCGGTGATGCCGATGGGCGCCATGCGAATGCGCAAGCCGTCGGCCACGAGCTTGTCTACGAAGTCGCCCCCGGCCCCGACGCCGGCGCCTTTCATGCCGAGCAGGTCGGGGTACACCGCCATTTCGACGAGCACGTACTGCTTGCGCTCGGCGGCGGGCTTTTCCTGTTCGTAGCGGGTGTAGGTGAAGTTGATGCCGCTCACGGCGCCGATCACCACGCCGCGGTAGCGGACCTTGGAGCCGATGTCGAGGCCCTGCACCGACTCGTCGAAATAGGTCTCGACGATCACTTTCTTGCGGAAGGTGTTGCCGCCCCCCAGGGAAATCGCCAGGGCGGCCAGGAGGACGATGGCGGCCACGACGAAGACGCCGAGGCGGGTGTGGCTCGTTTTGGCGGTCATGGCGCTTCCCGATTGAAAAACTGGCGGACCCAGGGGTTGGGCGAATTATCCCGCAAATCCGCCGGCGTCCCGGCCGCGACGATGCCCTGTTGACGCTTGTCGAGCATGATGACCCGGTCGGCGATGGTGAAGATGCTCTGCAATTCGTGGCTGACCACCACGAACGTGATGCCGAGGTTGCGGGCCAGCCGCAGGATGAGTTCATCGAGGCCGGCCGAGGTGATGGGATCGAGGCCCGCCGACGGTTCGTCGAGGAAGAGGATGGCCGGGTCGAGCGCCATGGCGCGGGCAATGGCGGCGCGCTTCTGCATGCCCCCCGACAGCTCCGCCGGCATGCGCTGCTCGAAGCCCGCCAGGCCGACCAGGGAAAGCTTCATGCGCGCCGTCAGCTCCCGGGCGGCGGCGTCGAGTCCGGTGTACTCCTCGAGGGGCAGGCCGATGTTGTCGATCAGGTTCATCGATCCGAACAAGGCGCCGGCCTGGTAGGCGACGCCGAATTTGCGCTGGATGGCCCGCTTGCCGTCCCCCGTCGCCTGGACGATGTCCTCGCCGGCGATGAAAATGCGGCCGGCCATCGGCCGGTAGAGACCGATCATGTTCTTCAGGAGTGTACTCTTGCCGCAACCGGAGCCCCCCAGGATGACGAAAACCTCCCCCGCCGCCACGGTAAAGCCGACATCCTTCATCAGGGATTTGCCGCCGAATCCGACGGTCAGGTTCTCGACGCGGATGAGGTCGCTGCTCATAGGCCCAGATGGTAGAACACGATGGCAAAGCTCCCGTCGACCACGACGATGAGGACCAGGGCGCTGACCACCGCCCGCGTCGTCGAGATACCCACCGCCGCCGCCCCGCTGCCGGTCTGCAGACCGCGCAGGCAGCCGATGCCGGCGATCACGACGCCGAAGACGCCGCATTTGAACAGGCCGGTGAACAGGTCGCTCATGCCGACCAGGGTGAACACCTCGTTGAAATAGGTCGCCAGGGGAACCTGAAAACTCAGGAGGACCAGCGCCCCGCCCGCGATGCTCACCACGTCGGCGTACACGGCGAGCAGGGGCGTTACCGCCAGGGCCGCCAGCACCCGCGTCACCACCAGAAACCGTACGGGATCGAAACCGAAGGTGGAAAGCGCGTCGATCTCCTCATTGACCCGCATGGTGCCGATCTCGGCGGCAAAGGCGGCGCCGGAGCGGCCAGCCAGGAGAATGGCCGTCATCAGGGGCGCCAGTTCGCGCACCATGGAAATGCCGATCAGGTCGGCGACATAAACCTCGGCACCGAACTGGCGCATGGCGACCGCCGATTGGTAGGCGAGGATGACGCCGAGGATGAAGGCCACCAGGGTAACGATGGGAAGCGCATTGACCCCGGCTTCCTCGGCGATGGCCAGGGCGTCGCCCCAGCGCACCCGGCCCGGGCTGCGGGCCGCCGCGGCGAGGGCCCGCCCGGCCTCGCCGATAAAGGCGACCTGGGTCTTGAGGTCGGCCGCCAGTTCGAGGGAGGCGAGGCCGATGCGATGCAGGAGCGAATCGTCCACCACCGGCCGCACCAGGGGCTGGCGAAACTGCTCGACGTCGAACTGGGCGAGCAGGCGATCGAAGCGCTCGGCCAGACCGACGATGCGCACCGCCGCCTCGGCCGGCCGCTCCTGGCGCAGCAGATCGACGAGAAAAGCCAGCCCGGCGCCGTCGCAGTACTCAACGCCGGCCGCGTCGACCACCACCGCCCTGCCGCTCTGGGCGGCCAGGGCGGCCCGCGCCTCGGGCCACAGCGGCGCCACGCCGGCGGCGTCGAGGCGGCCGCCGAGCACCAGCCGGAGTTCCGGCCCCGTCGCCGAAATTTCAAGATTTGCCATCCCGGCATGATAATGGGAAGCATCCGACCCCGCACCCCCGCCGTGAAGCTCTTCTACTCCGACATCTTCGTCCTGCCCCTGCCCGCCGGCCACCGCTTTCCCATGGAAAAATATTCCCGGTTGCGGGCCGTCCTGGCGGAAAGCGGCGAATTTTCCGCCGCCGATTTCCACCTTCCCGAACCGGCCGACGACGCCACCCTGGCCCGTGCCCACGACCCGGACTACATCCGGCGCGTCGCCGCCGGGCGTTTGAGCGAGCGGGAACAAAAAGCCATCGGTTTTCCCTGGAGCGCCGCCATGGTCGAACGCTCCCGCCGCTCCGCCGGCGCCACCCTGGGCGCCTGCCGGGCCGCCCTGGCCGATGGCGTCGCCGCCAACCTGGCGGGCGGCACCCACCATGCCCACCGGGACCGGGGGGAAGGCTTCTGCGTCTTCAACGACGCCGCCGTCGCCGCCCGCGCCCTGCAGGCCGAGGGCCGCGTCCGCCGGGTGCTGGTGGTCGATTGCGACGTGCATCAGGGCAACGGCACCGCCACCATCCTGGCCGGCGACGACAGCATCTACACCTTCTCCATCCACGGCGCCCGCAACTTCCCTTTTGCCAAGGCGGAAAGCGACCTCGACATCGAGCTTCCCGACGGCTGCGGCGATTGCGCCTACCTCGCCCGCCTCGACTGGGGTCTCGGCACCGCCTTCGACAGCGCCCGCCCCGACTTCGTCATCTACCTGGCCGGCGCCGACCCCTACCGGGACGACCGCTTCGGGCGGCTGGCGCTGACTTTCGCAGGGTTGGCCGAACGGGACCGCCGGGTGCTCGAACGCTGCCGGCAACACGGCCTGCCCGTGGCCCTCGCCATGGCCGGCGGGTATGCACGGCAGATCGACGACACGGTACGCATCCACGCCGCCACGATTCAGATTGCCAAGGGCATAATGGAGCCTTCACGATCACCGGCGAGGTTCACCCCATGACCCTGCGCATCGTCCGCCTCGGTACCCCCCGCGCCCCCGACGAAGGGCTGCGCCTCGGCACGGTGCGCCGGCCGCCCCGGGGCGTGCCCAAAGCCGAGTTCGCCTCGGGCAACTGGTACGACGTCTGGTACCCCAACCTGGCGCCCAGCGCCGAACTGGTCAAAGCAGCCCTGGCCGCCGGGACCGACGCCGAATGGGCCGCCTTCGCCAAGGCTTTCCGGGCCGAAATGGCGGTGCCGGAAGCCGCCCGCAGCCTCGAACTGCTCGCCGCCTTCTCCCACCGGACCAATTTTTCCCTGGGCTGTTATTGCGCCGACGAGACCCGTTGCCACCGTTCCATCCTGCGGGCACTGCTGGCGGAAAAAGGGGCGGCGATGGAAAATTCGCCGGGTTGAGCACCGACCGGCGCATTTCTTGTCCAACCCCGGCCGCCCTTCCCGTTAGAATTTCGTCATGACCGCTCTCTACCGTAGCCCTGCCCTGCGCGAAATCGAAACCGCCGCTGCCGCATCGCCGCTCATGCAGCGGGCCGGCGCCGCCGCTGCCGCCTGGGCGGCGGAATTGGCGGTGGATCGCAACCTGCCGCTGCTGCTCCTGGCCGGCCCCGGCAACAATGGCGGCGATGCCTTCGAGGCGGCCAGCCTCCTGCGGCAGCGTTTCTTCGACGTCCGCCTCGCCTTCGCCGGCGATCCGGAAAAGCTTCCCGCCGCTGCCCGGGCCGCCCACCGGCGCTTCGTCGCCGGCGGCGGCACCTGTCTCGCCGCGATTCCCGAGGTTTCCCGCTGGGGGCTGATGGTCGACGGCCTTTTCGGCATCGGGCTGGCCCGCGCCCCGGCCGGCCACTACGCCGACTGGATCGCCGCCGCCAACGCCCTGGCCCGGCGGGACCGCTGCCCGCTTCTCGCCCTCGACTGCCCTTCCGGCCTCGATGCCGATACCGGCAGCGCCTTCGCCCCGGCCATCGCCGCCACCCACACCCTGACCTTCATCGCCGCCAAGCCCGGCCTCTTCACCGGCGAAGGCCCGGACCACTGCGGCATCCTGCAGGTCGCCCCGCTGGCCCTGGACGCAGCGGCGTTCCCGTCCCCCGACGGCGGCCTGATTGAGCGTGCCGGCTTCGCCGCCTACCTGCAGCCCCGCCGCGCCAACAGCCACAAGGGCAGCTTCGGCAGCGCCGGCGTCGTCGGCGGCGCCCATTCCATGCTCGGCGCCGCCTTCCTGGCCGGGCGGGCGGCCCTCCATCTGGGTGCGGGGCGGGTCTATGTCGGCCTCCTCGACGCCTACGCGCCGTCGATCGACCTGCTGCAACCCGAACTGATGTTGCGCAAACCTGAAGGCGTGCTCGAAGCCGGACTCAGCGCCCTGGCCTGCGGCCCGGGGCTGGGCAACAGCCTGCAGGCCAACGAAATCCTCGACCGCGCCCTGGGCCTTGATTTGCCCCTCATCCTCGACGCCGACGCCCTCAACCTGGTTTCCTACGAAACGGCCATGCAGGCCACCGTCGCCGCCCGCACCGCCCCGACCCTGCTCACCCCCCACCCGGTCGAAGCGGCCCGCCTTCTCGACTGCGACGTAGCCGAGATCCAGGCCGACCGCATCCGGGCGGCCACCGAGCTGGCCTGGCGCTTCGACAGCCACGTCGCCTTGAAGGGCTGCGGCACCGTCGTCGCGTCGCCGGCCAGTGCCTGGCGGATCAACACCACGGGCAACCCCGGCCTGGCCTCGGCGGGCAGCGGCGACGTCCTGACCGGCATCACCCTGGCGCTGCTCGCCCAGGGCTGGCCGCCCGATCTGGCGCTGCAGGGCGCCGTCCATCTCCACGGCGCCGCCGCCGACGCCCTGGTCGCCCAGGGCATCGGCCCGGTCGGCCTGACCGCCGGGGAGATCGTCGGCGCCGCCCGCCAGGTCTTCAACCGCTGGATCGATGAGCGCTGAGCAGCGTCCCCTGCGGGGGATGCTGCTGCTCCTCGGGTCGCTGTTCTTTTTCGCCGCCCTCGACGCGACGGCCAAATACCTGGCCCAGCGCTACAGCGTGCCGCTTCTGGTCTGGGCGCGTTACCTCGTCCATTGCCTGCTCATGGCGGTTTTTCTCGGCCCCCACCAGGGCCGCCGCCTCGTCGCCACCGGCCGGCCCCGCCGGCAGATCGTGCGCGGCCTGCTGCTCGTCGGCTGTACCGGCTTCGGCATCGCCGCCCTGGCCCGCATGCCCCTGGCGGAAACGACGGCAGTGGCCTTCACGGCGCCCCTCATGGTCGCCCTCCTGGCCGGCCCCTGGCTCGGGGAACGGCTTTCCGCCGGACGCTGGCTGGCTGTCCTGGCCGGTTTCGGCGGCGTTCTCCTGATCGCCCGGCCGGGGGGCGCGGTGACCGTGGACGGCATCGCCCTGGCCCTGCTCGCCGCCGCCTGTTACGCCGCCTACCAGATCCTCACCCGCCAGCTCGCCGCCACCGAAGGGACGGTGACCCTGGTCTTCTACACCGCCCTGGTCGGAACCGTCGCCATGAGCCTGGCGCTTCCCTTCTTCTGGCGGGACATCGCCCAGGTCGCCCCGGGCGACGCCTGGCTCATCGCCGCCCTCGGCGTTCTCGGCGGCAGCGGCCATTTCCTGCTCACCCGCGCCTTCCGCCACGCCCCGGCCTCGACCCTTTCGCCCTTCATCTACGTCCAGCTCGTCTGGGCGACAGTGCTCGGCGCGGCGGTTTTCGGCCAGTGGCCGGACTGGGTTTCCGCCTTCGGCATGGCGGCCATCGTCACCTGCGGCCTTTGGCTCGCGGTCGATGCCCGTCGGGCCAGCCGCCTGCTAACGTAGCGGCGGATAGGGGTAGAGGCGGTTCAGGGCCTCGCTGTGGCCGCTGATCTGCATGATGCGCACATGCTCCCGGCGGAACTCCCGGGCGTGCTTGAGGCCGCAAGAATGGGCGATCATGTCGATCTCCTTGTTCATGTTGCGGCAATAGGCGGCGACGCGCTCGGCCTTGTCCTCGACGACGAGGCCGCGCTGCAGGCGCGGGTCGTGGGTGGTGATGCCGGTGGGGCAGGTGTTCTGATGGCAGCGTAGCGCCTGGATGCAGCCCAGGGAGAACATGAAGCCCCGGGCCGTATTGACGAAATCGGCGCCGCAGGCGAGCGCCCAGGCGGCCTTGGCGGGGGTCACCAGCTTGCCGGCGGCGATCACCCGGATGCGCTCGCGCAACCCGGATTCGATGAGGCTGTCCACCACCCGCGGCAGGGCTTCCAGGATGGACAGGGCCATGTGGTCGGCCAGGGCCTGGGGGGCCGCGCCGGAACCGCCTTCGCCGCCGTCGATGGCGAGAAAGTCGGGGGCGGCGTGCAGGCCGCGGCGGTTCACCGCCTCCACCAGTTCGTGCATGAACTGCCAGCCGCCGATGGCCGTCTTGATGCCGACCGGCTTGCCGGTGATTTCCCGCACCCATTCGACCATGTCGAGCAACTGGTCCATATTGCCGGTTTCGGGATGGCGGTTGGGCGAGAAGGAATCGCGACCACAGGGAATGCCCCGGATGCGGGCGATTTCCTCGGTCACCTTGGCCGCCGGCAGGACGCCGCCCTTGCCCGGCTTGGCCCCCTGGGAAAGCTTGATCTCGAAGGCGCCGATGGCGTCGTGGGCGGCCAGTTCGCGGAGTCGCACCGGATCGAGGCGGCCCTCGCCGTCGCGCACCCCGTATTTGGCCGTGCCGATCTGAAAGATGACGTCGCAGCCGCCTTCCAGGTGGTAGGGCGACAGGCCGCCCTCGCCGGTATCCATCCAGCACCCGGCCAGGGCCGCCCCGCGGGAAAGCGCCTGCACCGCCGGTTTGGAGATGGCGCCGAAGCTCATGCCGCTGACGTTGACCAGGGAGCGGCCGACGAAGGGCTTGCCGCTGTAGCCCTCGCCGATGGCCAGCGGCGGCGTGGGCAGGCGTTCGGCTTCGAGGACGGCGAAGGGCGCATTGACGAAGAGCAGCGCCCCGGGCTGGTGGATGTCGTAGGTCGAGCCGAAACCGAGCATGCCGCCCTCGTCCTTGGCCAGGCGATAGACCCAGGCCCGGGTGGCGCGGTTGAAGGGCATTTCCTCGCGGTCGCCGAGAAAGAAATACTGGCGGAAATACTCGCCCAGATGCTCGAAGAAGAAGCGCAGATGCCCGACAATCGGGTAGTTGCGCAGCACCGTATGGCGCTTCTGGGTGATGTCGCGGACGTACCAATAGACGAGCAGCAGGGCGAAAACCAGGGCAATGAAGACGCCCAGACCGACGTGGAACACGCTCATCATGTTCGACCTCCCTCTTCCGGCGGTACAATGCGCGCCTTAGCCGCTAGCATGAACGTTCGAGAGAGCCATGTCCATCGAGTTCCCCTACCCCTTAGCCCCCGAAATCGCCCGCAACGTCGCCGCTGCGCTGGACGAAGACATCGGCCCCGGCGACCTCACTGCCGAACTGGTCCCCTACGGCCGCCGGGCGCAGGCCACGGTGATCTCGCGGGAACCGGGCGTGCTCTGCGGCGCGGCCTGGTTCGAATTGTGCCTCCTCAAGCTCGACCCGGAGGCCCGGGTCGCCTGGAGCGCCGAGGACGGCGATCGCATCGCCCCCAACCAGGTACTGTGCCGAATCGAAGGCAACGCCCGCGCCCTCCTTTCGGCCGAACGCAGCGCCCTCAATTTTCTCCAGCTCCTCTCCGGCGTCGCCACCAAGGCCCGCCGCTACGCCGACGCCCTGGCCGGCACCAAGGCGCAGGTGGTCGATACCCGCAAGACCCTGCCGGGACTGCGCATCGCCCAAAAATACGCCGTCCGCTGCGGCGGCGGCGGCAACCACCGGCTGGCCCTGTGGGACGCCATCCTCATCAAGGAAAACCACATCCTCGCCGCGGGCGGCATCGCCGAGGCCCTGGAAGAAGCGCGCCGCGCCGCCGATCGTGCCGGCGAGCGCTGTCGGTTCATCCAGATCGAGGTGGAAAACCTCGCCGAACTCGAGTCCGCCCTGGCGGCCGGCGCCACCATGATCCTCCTCGACAACTTCAGCCTCGACCTGCTGCGCCAGGCGGCCGAAATCAACGCCGGGCGGGCCATTCTCGAAGCCTCGGGCAACGTCACCCTGGAAACCATCCGCGCCATCGCCGAAACCGGCGTGGACCGGATTTCGGTGGGCAGCCTGACCAAGGACGTCCAGGCCCTCGACCTGTCGATGCGCTTTGTCGGCTAAGACCGATTCGCTATCCAATCGGGACGCGAAGACGAACCGAAGACAGCGCGGCAGCACGGCAAGGCGAAGTCCACAACCGGTCGGTTTGCAGGCGAATTGGTATAAGCGATGGCCGGCGGCAGGACATGGGCCTATAATCGGGGTAAAGAAATCGGCCCTGGCGCCGTAATCAAAAGCTACCGCTCCCGGAGATAACAATGCTCTTCGCGCTTTTCTATATCGTCGCGATCACCATCCTGATATTGCACTTCACGGGCTTTCTCGCCCGCCACAACCTGGAATGGCTGGTGCTCGTCCTGGCCGTCGCGGTCTTTCCGGCCGTCATCTACCTTTAGCTGGCCGGGCCACCGTCAGCGCCGCGCCGCGACAGAAACTTCTGCAATAAAGAAGGGCAGCCCAGGCTGCCCTTTTTGTTTTCCCCGGCCGGGCCTCAGACCCGTTCGACGATGAAGCGCTTGACCGCCTCGACGTCGGGCGCCATCACCACGACGCGTTGCGGCAGGCTCTCGATGCCCGCCAGATCGGCCGGCCGCACCGGTTCCTGGCCCAGGGCCTCGCGGATGGTTTCTTCGAACTTGGCAGGTTGGGCGGTTTCCAGGACGACCATGGGTACGCCGGGGCGGCGGTTTTCCAGCGCCACCTTGAGGCCGTCGGCGGTGTGGGTGTCGAGCATGACGCCGTAGCGGCCGTGGGCGTAGCGGATGGTCTTGATGCGGTCGGCGTGGCTGCTCTTGCCGGAAACGAATCCGAATTCCGGCATTTTCGCCCAGTGCGGCGTGGCGGAAAGATCGAAGGCTTCCCCCCGCTCGACCTTGGCCCAGAGTTCGCGCACGACCGCCGGGTCGCGGCCCACCAGGTCGAAGACGAAGCGCTCGAAGTTGGAGGCCTTGGAAATATCCATCGACGGGCTGGAGGTGACGCTGGTTTCGGCGGCGGTGCGCGGCCGATAGACGCCGGTGCGGAAGAACTCGTCGAGGACGTCGTTTTCGTTGGTGGCGAGCACCAGGCGGGCGATGGGCAGGCCCATCATGCGGGCGATGTGGCCGGCGCAGATGTTGCCGAAGTTGCCCGAGGGGACGGCGAAGGCCACCTCTTCGTCGTTGGACTTGGTGGCCAGGAAGTAGCCTTGGAAGTAATAGACGATCTGGGCTGCCACCCGCGCCCAGTTGATCGAATTGACGGCGCCGATCTTGTACCTGGCCTTGAAATTGGCGTCGTTGGAGACGGCCTTGACGATGTCCTGGGCGTCGTCGAACATGCCGGTGACGGCGACGTTGAAGATGTTGCCGTCCGGCAGCGAATACATCTGGGCCCGCTGGAAGGCGCTCATCTTGCCCTCCGGCGAGAGCATGAAGACCTTGACGTTGTGCTTGCCGCGCATGGCGTATTCGGCGGCGGAGCCGGTGTCGCCGGAGGTGGCGCCGAGGATGTTGATCGACTCGCCGCGCTTGTCCAGCACGTATTCAAAGAGATTGCCCAGCAACTGCATGGCCATGTCCTTGAAGGCCAGGGTCGGGCCGTTGGACAGTTCCTGGGTGTACAGGCCGTCGTCGAGCCGGGTGAGCGGCGTGATTTCCGCCGCCTTGCCGCCGTTGCGGGTATGGCAGTAGACCTCGGGGGTGTAGGTCTTGGCGACCAGGGCCTGCAAGTCGGCGGCGGGAATGTCGTCGATGAACTTGGAAAGAATGGCAAAAGCCAGATCGGCGTAAGAAAGCCCGCGCCAGGCGTCGAGTTCGGCGCGGCTGACCGGCGGATAGGATTCCGGCAGGTAGAGGCCGCCGTCGGGCGCCAGCCCGCCGAGGAGGATGTCGCAGAAAGCTTGGGCCGGCGCGTTGCCGCGGGTCGAAATGTAACGCATGGGGAAGAACCTGAAAGGCGAAAAGGGTGGATTTTACCGCGCCGAAGCCGGCCCGCGCACAGCCCGCACCAGGGCGAGCACGAACAAACCCAGGCCGCTGGCGGCCAGACCCCCGCCCCAGGCGCTTTCGCCAAAGACCAGGGCAACCGCGGCGGCGACGAAAAGAAATCCCCGCCACTGGCCGCCTGCCGCCAGACGGGTCCGCATCAGGGTGCGGGCCGGCGTCGCCGGCCCCGGCCAGCGCCACACTGGTAACAACTGGCTGAGGGCGCCGGTCACCAAAGGCAGAAGAAAACCGGCGCCCCAGACGGCGATGGCCGGGCGGGCCGGCGCCGCCCCTACGGCATGGGCGACCCCAGCGATCAATGCGACAACGAGGCCGAGAACGGCCATCGCCAGCGAGCCGGCGCCGCCGTCTCGCCACAGGGCGCTCAGGCCGAAGCGGCGCAACCATTGCCCGGCCAGACTCAAGGCGACGACGAAGAGGATGGCGCCGCCAGCCGCCGCCATGTGCCAGGCGAAAGCCGAACCGATGGCCACCACCATGGCGCCTCCCGCCACCGGCCAGAGGCGGCGGCGCAGCCAGACGGCGGCCTCGGGGTCGGGCTTGCCGAGGGCGGTGGGCAAGAGAACCGGCAGGGTACCGAGAGCCGAAAGCCCGACCAGGCCGAGGACGTTAAGATGCAGGTGGAAAGCGCGGAAACTGGCGTAGAGGCCGGCGCTCGCCACCAGGGGCGGAATCACGGCCATGGCCAGCATGAGGCAGCCCAGGGCCGCGCCGTACCAGCGCCAGCCGGGATGGGGGGTGCCGAGGCAGGCCCGGACCCGCGACGCGATCCAGCTGAGGAGCGCCGCCGCCAGGAGGAATTCGGCCAAGGCGGCAAGGTGGAGAAAGCCCCGGGGCACGAGGCCGGCCAAGGCGGCGGCGGCGAGGGCTCCCGCCAGTTGGGCGCCGAGGGGGACGAGAACGATCGTCCGCCCGGGATCGCCGGTGCGGGTGAGGACCGGCACGAAGTGGCTCATCGCGGCGAAGATGAGGGGCACGATGCCCACCGCGAAGGCCAGGTGCGCCACCGCCACCGGATTGCCCCACCCCGCCAGGGTCAGTCCGGCGCTGGCAAGAAGAGAAAGGACGGTGACGGTGGCGGTGTAGAGCAATCAGCTTTGGACGGCGAAATCGATGACGATGGCCCCCGGCTCCCGCTGGCGGTAGGTGATGGCCAGCCGATCGCCATACCGTTGTTGCAGCTGGGCGAGCAGGGGAAGCGGGTCGTGATCGTTGCAAAAGCGCATGGTTTCTCCGGGTTGCAAGGCGTCCAGGGCGCCGAAGATGGCGGCGTGGCGGAAGCGCTTGGCAATGCCGCGGGCGTCGAAAGGATACAGGGCTTCGGGGGTGGTGTGGTTGCAGACGTGAATGGTTTGCATTTTAGCTCCAGGAAACGGGCCCGGGGTGGGCACAGAAGGCGGATTGTCGCCAGGGCGGCGCCGGTTTTCCTTGATACGGATTGGAATACCCGTGCCAAAACAACGGCCAAGCCCGCCCTGCGGTCAGCCTCCCGAAAGCAGCCGGGCGAAGTCGGCGGGCGGCATGGGGCGGCCGAAATGGTAGCCCTGGGCGACGTGGCAACCCTCGGCGACGAGGTAGGTGGCTTGTTGGGGCGTTTCCACCCCTTCGGCCGTGATGTCGAGCTTGAGGCTTCGTGCCATCTGGATCACCGCCCGGACGATGGCGGCATCGTCCGGGTCGACGAGGATGTCCTTGATGAAGGAGCGATCGACCTTGAGGCGGTCGACGGCAAAGCGCTTCAAATAGGCGAGGCTCGAGTAGCCGGTGCCGAAATCGTCGATGGCCAGGCTGACGCCGAGTTCCTTCAGGGTGCGCACGGTGTCGAGAACGCTCTCGGAATGGCCCACCAGGATCGATTCGGTCAATTCGAGTTCGAGGCAGCCGGGCGGCAGGCCGCTTTCGGCCAGGGCCTGCCTGACCGTGTCCACCAGGTTGTCGCGGCGGAACTGGATGGCCGAAAGATTGACCGAGACGACGATCTCCTGCAGCCCCGCCCCCCGCCACGCCGCCGCCTGCCGGCAGGCCTCCCGCAGAACCCAGGCGCCGATGGGGACGATGAGGCCGGTTTCTTCCGCCGCGGTGATGAATCCGCCCGGCAGCATCCAGCCGAGTTCCTTGCTGTTCCAGCGAAGCAGCGCCTCGCAGCCGCAGATGCGCCCGGTGCGCATGTCGACCTGGGGCTGGTAGTGGAGTTCGAACTCGTTGGCCCGCACCGCGTCGGCCAGGCGGTTGTGGAGGGCCAGGGTTGCGGCGACGCCGACGTTCATGCTCTCGGCGAAAAAACGATAGGCGTTGCGGCCGGCGTCCTTGGCGCAGTACATCGCCGTGTCGGCTTCCTTGAGCAGGGTGTCGAAATCCTGGCCGTCGCTGGGATAGAGGCTGATGCCGATGGAAAACGAGGTGGTCAGGACGTGCCCGCCGATGGAAATCGGCTCGGCCAGTCGATCGAGAATCTTGCGGGCGACTTCGGCAGCGACCTCGGAACCTCTCAGATCGGTGAGGACGATGGCGAACTCGTCCCCCCCCTGGCGGCTGATGGTGTCGGTCTGCCGCACGCACTCCTGCAGCCGTACCGCCACCGCCTGGAGAAGCGCATCGCCGGCGGTGTGGCCGAGGGTGTCGTTGACCGCCTTGAAACGGTCAAGATCGAGGAACAGGAGCGCCACCGCGGCGCCCGAACGCTGGGCGAAGGCCATGGCCTGCTCGAAGCGGTCCCGCAGAAGAACGCGGTTGGGCAGCCCGGTCAGGGGATCGTGGTAGGCGAGGAAGGAAATCCGCTCCTCCGCCGCCTTGCGCTGGGTGATATCGGAAAATACCGCCAGATAGTGGGTGAGGCAGCCGTGGGCGTCCCGTACCGCGGAAATGCCCAGCCACTTGGGGTAGACCTCGCCGTTCTTGCGGCGATCCCAGATTTCGCCCTGCCAGCGCCCGGTGGCGGCGAGAACCTGCCACAGATTGGCGAAAAACTCCCCATCGTGGCGGCCGGATGCGAGAAGGCGCGGATTCTCGCCCAGTACCTCGTCGGCGGAAAACCCGGTGATTTCGCTGAAAGCCCGATTCACCGAGACGATGCGATTCTGGGCATCGGTAATCATGATCGCCTCGCCGCTGTCCGCAAAGACCTTGGCCGAGAGGCGCAGGCTTTCCTCGCCGCGCTTCCGGTCGGTGACGTCCTCCTGGATGCTGACGAAGTACTCGACCCGGTCGTGGGGGCCGACGATGGGCATGATGCGCACGTTGTGCCAGCGCAGTTCGCCGCTCTTGTGGCGGTTGAGCAGTTCGCCGGACCATTCCTGGCCGGCCAGGATGGTGCGCCAGAGGTCGGCATAGACCTCCACCGGGGTCTGGCCCGAGGCGATCAGGGCGGGGCGCTGGCCGATCGCCTCTTCCGCCGTGTATCCGGTGTTTTCGGTGAAACGCTGGTTGACGAATTCGATGCGGCCGGCGGCGTCGGTGACGATGATCGCTGCCGGGCTGTGGGCGATGGTCCGGGCCAGGAGGCGTTCCCGCGTCTGGGCGCGGAGGTGGGCGGTGCGGTCCCGGGAAAGGAGGAAGTAGCCGACCAACCGCCCGTCCCGGAACAGCCCGGCCATGCGCGACTCGAGAAAATGGGGGCCGTCCTCGAGTTCCACCTGCTGCTCGAAAAGGTGCTCGCCGCCCTGGGCCACCTTGGCGGCGACGCGCCGGAAACGGTCGTTGTCGACCCGGAGGTCGTCGTGGATGTCGGTCACCTTGCGCCCCACGACGTCCCGGGCGAGGTGGCCGAAAAGGCGCGCCGCAACGGCGCTGCAGAAGGTGATGCGGAACTCGGTATCGACCGTGACCACGGCGAGATCCGGCGTCAAATCGAGCACCCGCCCGACCAGCGAAGGCAGTGCGTCTTCAGGAACGGCTTGGGATGCGTCTTCCGGCATGGTTATCGGGGAATCCTAAGGCGGCGGCGGGAAAAACACCATCGGCAAAGAGGATTAAGCCGAAATCCGCCGAAGGAAGCCCGGAGCCACCCGGAAAGCGGCGCCTCAAGGCGCTTTTCGTTCGCCGATAAATCCCGCGACGCCGTCGATGCGCTCCAGGCGGACCACGATTTTGCCCTGGGCCTGGCTGCGGGCCACGACATAGCGGTCATCGACGCTGACCACGACGGCCGGGATGGATTGGCCGTTGACGTAGAGGCTCACCCCCTTGCCGCTATCTCGGCTCTCTTCCAGGGCGGCGCGCAGGGGATCGCCGGCGGCAGCGGCGGCGGAAACGGCCAAGGCGGCGGCGAGGGAAATCAGATGGCGGGTTTTCATGGTTTTCTCCTTGGTTGAATGACTTACGGGGCATCCTGCCAGACCGCCCTGCCCTGGCGGTCGATCCAGGCGCTGCGCCGGCCTTCGCTGACGGCGGCGAGGCCGTTCCAGAAGGGCCGGGCGTAGGTGAAGCGGGGCGGGATGACCCATTTTCCGGTTTTATCCACGTAGCCCCAGAGCTTGTCCTCCTTGGCCGCGGCGAGTCCGTCGCCGAAGGCGGTGACCCGCTCCCAGCGCGCTTCGAGCACCGTCCTGCCGGTCTTGTCGATGAACCGGCGGCGCTCCCCCGCCTTGACCAGGGCCAGGCCGTCGGAGAAATCCTCGGCGGCGTCGTATTCGGCGGGAACGACCAGGCGGCCCTGGCGGTCGATGAAGCCGAATTTGCCGTCGATCCAGACCCGCGCCATGCCCTCGCGGAAGTCGCTGGCGTTGTCGTAGCGGGGCGCCACGACCACCCGGCCGGCGGTATCCATATAACCCTGCTTGCGGCCGACCCAGAAGCGCACCAGGCCTTCCGCGGCGACCCCGACGAAAGCGGCGCCCGCGGGGGTGATGTCACGACCGGCGGCGTCGAAGGCGCGCAGGCCGCCTTCGCCTTCGACCCGGGCAACGCCTCCCCGGGCCGGATGGGTCTTGGCATAGCGGGCGGGAACGACGAGCTTGCCACCGCGGTCGATGAAGCCGTATTTGACCTGCCCCCACTCGTCGGCCACGCCGACCTGGGCGAGGCCGCCGGCAAACGGCTCGGCGGCCTGGAATTGCGCCGCGATCACCACCTGCCGGCGGGCATCGACATAGCCCCAGAGCGCCTTGCCGGCGGCGTCGCGGAGTAAGGCCGGGGCCAGGCCCTCGGCGAAGGGCGCCGTCAGCTCGTCCTGGGGGGCGATGGCGAGGCTGCCGTCGTGGCCGTAATAGGCCGTACGGCTGCCCTTCTGGACGCGGATGTAGGGGTCGCCGACCACCGGCGCCGAGGAAAACTCCGCCGGCACCACAAGCTTGCCGCTGCCGTCGATCAAGCCGATGAAATCGCCCTGGCGAATCTGGAAAAGCGCCGGTTCGGCGGCCAAGGCGGCCAGGGAAGCCAGGGCGGCGGCGAAGGCCGCTCCCCGTCGGCCGGCAAAACCCAGAAACCTGCGAAAATAAGCCATACTTTCCCCCGGGACCAATCGCCAGCCGTCATCATAGCGGTTTGCCGCCCGCACGCTACCCACTTGCCACGCCTTCGCCCGCCAAGCCTTTCGTGACGCCGTTCCTGCGCCCTTGCCTCGTCCTCCTCGGCGTCCTCGCCCTGGCCGCCTGCGCCCCCCTTCCGCCAAGCGGGATCGCCGGCGCCCTGTGGCATCCGTCCCCCAACCAGGACGCCCGCCGCCCCAACTTCGTGATCCTCCACCAGACCACCGGGCGCGAGGCCACGGCGGCCCTGGCCACCCTGTCCGACCCGGCAAGAAAGGTCAGCGCCCATTACCTCATCGGCCGCGACGGCCAACTCTACCAGTTGGTCGACGAGGGCCGGCGGGCGTGGCACGCTGGGGTTTCCTACTGGGGCGGGCAGACCGACCTCAACTCCGCTTCTGTCGGCATCGAACTCGACAACAGCGGCGACGAACCCTTCGCCACCGCCCAGATCGACGCCCTGCTCGACCTGCTCGCAGGCCTCGTCGAACGCCACCAGATTCCCCGCAGCAACATCATCGGCCACGGCGACATCGCCCCGGGGCGCAAGGTCGATCCGAGCCGCCACTTCCCCTGGCAACGCCTTGCCGAACGCGGTTTCGGCCGCTGGTGCGAACCCGCCGCCGATCAGCCTCCCCCCGCCCTCGACGGCCCCCTGGCCTTGCGCGCCCTGGGTTACGAGGTGAGCAACCTGCCGGCGGCCATCGCCGCCTTCCGCCGCCACTTCCTCGGCGACGACGGCATCGAACTGGGCGAAGACGGCCTGCGCCGCCTCGACTGCCTGCTCAAAACCCCTTAATCAGGCCGTGCACCCGCTTGAAGGCCGGGTGGTCGGCGCCCCGCAGCCATTCGAAGAGCACCATTTCGGCTGTCACCAGGCGGGCGCCGCCGGCCCGCGCCCGCTCGAAGGCGGCCAGGCGGTCCTCGCCGGACCGGGAGCCGCAGGCGTCGCGGATCACCCAGCAGTCGTAGCCGGCCGCGACGATGCCCAGCACCGTCTGCAGGACGCAGACGTGTGCCTCCATGCCGCCCACCAGAACCTGGGTGCGGCCTGCCTGGCCCAGGGCTTCGGGCAGGGCCGCCTCGTCCATGGCGGAAAAATGGCGTTTGCCCAGGATTTGCGAAGGTGGAACCAGCTCCCGCAGGGACGCGAGGGTGGGGCCGATGGCTTCCGGGCAATGTTCGGTGAGGAGCACCGGCACACCCACCGCCCGGGCGCCCTGGACAAGCGCCAGACAGCGCCGCTCGACGCGCTCGCGGTCGGCGATATGGGGGGCCAGCCGGGCCTGGACATCGACCACCACGAGGATGGAACGCCCGGCATCGACCATTGCGGCAAGATTTTCCGTCATGTCGCTTCCTTTCAATCGCCCCGCCCAGGGGTCTTGCGGCTCGCCGGCAGGGCGACCATGGCCGGGGCCTGACAGCCTTCGGCGCAGCAGCGGCCGGGCTGGCGGTTGCGGGTGATGGCCCGGGTCGGGTCGTCGACCAGGCCGCGGTCGAGGAGCCGCTCCACCAGGTCGACCTTGTTGCCCAGGGGATAGTTGCGCCAGATTTCGGTTTTCATCGCCTCCGGCGAACCGCCGCCGTGCAGGCTGATGACCGAATACCAGCCCGCCTGGTAGCTGGCGGTGAGGTCTTCAATGAAGCGGGCGACTTCGATGCGCTTTTCATAGGGGATGTCGGAGCGGGCCGCCAGCACCTCGGAAAGCCGTCCGGCGGTGGCCGGGTTGTGGTCTTCGTCCGGCCCCGGCAGGGTGACGATGAGACCGCCGGAAACGTGGTGGGCCAGCCGCTGCATGTCGTAGATCTGGGTGGCGAGAAGAAGCTTGCCGATGTTGGCGAAGACCGCTTCGGGCACCATCACCCCGGCAGCGGCGTCGAAATTGCCATACACCGAGGCGGCGACGCCGCAGGCGTAGAACCCCTCGACGATCTTGATGAGTTCGACCATGGAATCGCGCAGGTTGTCGGCCCGCCCGAGGTCAATGCCGTTGGCCTCGGTCATCAGAGCGCCGGCGCCGATCAGCAGGTCGCCGAAGCCGGCCCGGGCGGCGATGCAGGTGTGGCGATGATGGGCCGTATAGTCATAGACCAGGGGGCCGGCGTAATCCCATTCGCCGGCCAGGAAAACCCGCTCCCAGGGCACGAACACCCGATCAAAGAGCACCACCGCCGTCGATTGGCCGTAGCGGCCGCTGAACTTGGCCCCCGCCTCGCCCGGCCGGCCGGCCGGGCGGGCCACCAGGGTGATGCCCTCGGCGTCCACCGGCAGGGCGCAGCACAGGGCGAAATCCCGGTCGGCCTCGGCCATGTTGCGGCAGGGCATGACCAGCAGTTCGTGCATGTAGGGGCCGCCGGTGACGATGGCCTTGACCCCGGAAATGACGATGCCGCCGGGCTGCCTTTCGACGATGTGGAGGTAGCTGTCGGGATTTTTCTGGGCGGCGGGGCGCAGGCTGCGGTCCCCCTTGGCGTCGGTCATCGCCACGCCGAGGGTGAGGTCGTCGGCGTAGACCCGCCGCAGATAGGCCTCGACCCGCGGCCGGTAGGCGGTACCGCGCTCGCCGTCGAGGCGGCAGGCGCTCTGCCAGATGGCCGCCAGGGCGTCGCCCCCGAGATAGCGCTGGGCGCAACCGGTTTCCTGGCAAACCAGGCGCACGGCTTCGAGCTTGTTGAGCAAATCCTGGCTGTCAGCGGGAATGGCATTGAGGCGATTGACCGCCACCGCCCCGACCACCCCGACCTCGGCCCGCATCACCGGCGCCAGGGCCTCCCGCAGGGCCAGGTCGTAGGTCAGGGCGACGGCGTTCACCCCCGGCGCCAGGGCCGGCTCGTCGGCCACCGACGCCACCGCCTTGCCATCCACGTAGACCCGCGGCCGGTAGCGGCGCAGGGATTGGCGATAAGCCTCTCCGGACATGAGCATCGGAACTCTCCTCAAAAAAAGACGCCAGCAATAGCTGCTCTGACTCCAGACGGAAGCGTATGTTCCGCGCTAAACTTCCGCTCACATTAAAACATCTGGCGGAGACACGGCCCATGACTTACCAGTTCGACACCCTTTCCCTGCACGCCGGGCAGCAGCCCGACCCGCGCTACGGGGCGCGGGCTCAACCCATCTACCTGACCACCTCCTTCGTTTTCGGCGACGCCGACCAGGCGGCGGCCCTCTTCAACATGGAACGGGCAGGCCACGTCTATTCGCGCATCTCCAACCCCACCAACGCCGTGCTGGAAGAGCGCATCGCCGCCCTGGAAAACGGCGTCGGCGCCATTGCCGTGGCCTCGGGCCAGGCCGCCCTGCACCTCGCCATCACCACCCTGATGGGCGCCGGCGGCCACATCGTGGCGAGCCGCTCCCTCTACGGCGGCTCCCACAACCTGCTCGAATACACCCTGCCCCGCTTCGGCATCACCACCACTTTCGTCGATCCCCGCGACCTCGACGCCTGGCGCGCCGCCATCCGCCCGGAAACCCGGCTGCTTTTCGGCGAAACCCTGGGCAATCCGGGGCTGGACGTCCTCGACATTCCTCGCGTCTCGGCCCTGGCCCACGACCACGGCCTGCCCCTGCTGGTCGATTCGACCTTCACCACGCCCTACCTGCTGCGCCCCTTCGACCTCGGGGCCGACCTCGTCTTTCATTCCGCCACCAAGTTCCTGGGCGGGCACGGCGTGGTCATCGGAGGCCTGGTGGTCGATTCGGGCCGCTTCGACTGGGCGGCGGGGAACAAATTCCCCACCCTCAGCGAACCCTATGCCGGCTTCCATGGCATGAACTTCGCCGAAGAATCCACCGTCGCCGCCTTTCTACTGCGTGCCCGCCGCGAAGGCCTGCGGGATTTCGGCGCCTGCCTCTCGCCGATGTCGGCCTTCCATATCCTCCAGGGCATGGAAACCCTGCCCCTGCGCATGGCCCGCCACATCGACAACACCCGCCGGGTAGTGGCCCACCTGGCCGGCCAGGTGGGCGGCGCCGTCGAGGCCGTCGTCCACCCCGACCTGCCCGACCACCCCGACCACGAACTCGCCAAGATCCTCCTGCCCCGCGGCAGCAGTTCGGTATTCACCTTCAACCTGGCGGGGGGCCGGGCGGCGGGCCGCAAGTTCATCGAGGCGCTCAAGGTCTTTTCCCACCTGGCCAACGTCGGCGACGCCAAATCCCTGGTCATCCACCCCGCCTCGACCACCCATTTCCGCATGTCGGACCAGGCCCTGCGGGCGGCCGGCATCCACCCCGGCACCATCCGCCTCTCGGTGGGCCTCGAAGACGCCGGCGACCTCATCGAAGACATCAACCGCGGCCTCTACGCCGCCGCCAAGGCCTGACCATGGAAATCACCGTCAATAGCCACCCGACCTACGTCTATACCGGCGGCAAGAACCTCTCCCCCGCCGACCTCGCCGGCCAGCCGGCCGTGGTGTTCATCCACGGCGCCCAGCAGGATCATTCGTGCTGGAGCCTGCAGAGCCGCTGGTTCGCCCATCACGGCCGCTCGGTCATCGCCCCCGACCTGCCCGGCCACGGCCGCAGCGGCGGCGTGCCGCTGACCAGCGTCGAAGCCCTGGCCGACTGGATCGTCGCCCTCCTCGACGCCTTGGGCATCGCCCGCGCCACCCTGGTCGGCCACAGCATGGGTTCCCTCGTCGCCATGGAAACCGCCCTTGCCCATCCGACCCGGGTGGAGCGCGCCGCCCTCATCGGGACCGCCCTGCCCATGCCGGTTTCCGAACCCCTCCTCGACGCCGCCCAAAACAACGAAGCCAAGGCGGCGGCGATGATTAACGCCTTTTCCTATTCGCCGGAGGGCCAGATGGGGGGTAACACCGTTCCCGGATTGTGGCTCCTCGGCGTCAATCGACGCCTCATGGAACGCCAGAAACCCGGGGTGTTTCATACCGATCTCGCGGCCTGCAACGCCTACCTGCGGCCCCTCGCCAGCCTCGCCGGCATCGCGGCGCCGACCCTGGTGGTGTCCGGGGAACGGGACCGCATGACGGCGCCCAAGATGGCGCGGGAAATCGCCGCCACCATTCCCGGCGCCCGGCTGGCGAGCATCGCCGACAGCGGCCACGCCCTCATGGCCGAGCGTCCCGACGCCGTCCTCGACGCCCTGGCCGCCTTTATCCCCTGACCTGGAACCTGCCATGGACACACCCAGCGCCCTCGTCCGCCACCTCGACCAGTACGTCATCGGCCAGGACGACGCCAAGAAGACCATCGCCGTGGCCGTCCACACTCACTACCGCAAGGTGGACAAGGCGCAGCGGGACGGCGCCGACTTGACGAAAAGCAACGTATTGCTCATCGGCCCCACGGGCACCGGCAAGACGCTGCTCTGCGAAACCCTTTCCCGCCGGCTGGGGGTGCCCTTCGTCACGGCCAGCGCCACGTCGCTGGCCCAGACGCGCTTCGTCAACGACGAAATCGAGGCCATCCTGCAACGCCTGGTGGATAAGGCCCAGGGCGACATCGACCGGGCCGAGCGGGGCATCGTCTTCATCGACGAAATCGACAAATTGCGCAAAACCGGCGAGGCCGCCGGCGGGAGTTCGGGGGAAAGCGTCCAGCACGCCCTGCTCAAGATCATGGAGGGCGCCCCGGTCAAGCTGGCGGCGGGGCGGCACCTTAACACCGCCTCCATCCTCTTCATCTGCGGCGGCGCCTTCGTCGGACTCGACAACATCATGGCCCAGAGCCACGGCTTTGGCTTCATCGGGGCCGGCGGCGGCGACAGCCAGGCGATCCTCGACCGCCTCAACAGGCGGGTCAAGCCCACCGACCTCTTCGCCTTCGGCCTGATTCCCGAATTTACGGGCCGCCTGCCCATCGTCGCCAATTTCGGCAGCCTCGACCGGGCGGCCCTGGCCCGCATCCTCACCGAACCCCGGGACTCCCTGGCCAACCAGTTCCGCGACCTGCTCGCCGCAGCCGGCGTCGAGCTTGCCATCTACCCCCGGGTCTTCGAGCAGATCGCCGAGCTCGCCTTCGAATACAAGACCGGCGCCCGCAGCCTGCGGGGCGTTTTCGAAGAGATGATGACGCCTATCCTCTACGTCCTGCCCGACCACCCGGAAATCGGCCGGGTCGAGATCGCCTCGCTGTTTTCGCCGCCCCGGCTGCTTCCCCGGGCGCAGCAGCCGGCAGGCTAGGCGGGGAGAACCACCCGGGAGATCATCCCGTCGGCGATCCAGCGCTGGAGCCAGGGGCCGGCCATGGCGACGGTTTCCGGCTGGTCGTCGGCGAGCATTTCGCAGGCCTGGGCGAAGGAGGCGCCTTCGAGTAGCGCCATCAACACGAGGTGCTCGGCTTCTTCCAGCGAACGGAAGTGGCTCTGCAGTTCCTTGCGCCAGAAGACGTAGGCCACCGGCCGTTCCAGACGCCGGGCCGGGGGCGGTACCGCCTCCCGGTCGAGGGCATGCCAGACTTCGACGACGTTCCAGTCGAAGACGGCGATATCGAGGCCGGGCTGAAAGGCGAATCCAGCGGTTTCCCAGTCTTTATCGGAAAGGAGTGCAAGTTCTTCCGGTAACAGCCGGGGGACGTCGGGGGCGTCGAAGGCGAGATGGAGATTCCAGTCCATCCAGGCCAACTCGGCGGCCTCGGGATCGTCCGGGAGTTCCCAGGCGAGCAGGGCGGGGAAACCCTCGCCGTAATCCCGCAGGTTGCTCCGGGTCGACGGGTGGGATTCGATGTAGCGCCCGGCCAGGGTTGCGAATTCCTGGTCGCCGAGGTAGGCCCAGGTGCGCTCGAAAACCGTGCCCAGGGCCTCGTGCAGGCGGGCGCGGTAGGCGTTGTGGTAGATGTCGAGACGGCGCTCCCGGGGCAGGCCGAAACCGTCGGCCAGGAGAGGCAGGGCGGCCCGCTGGTCGTTGCCGGCGTCGAGGAAATACTCGGCGAGGGTCGCCTGGGTCTGGGCAAGACTTACGCCGCGCATAGCTGCACCTCGTCGCCAATGAATTGTCTGAGCCCTTCGGCGGCCACGGCGCGAACCCGATCGAGTTCGGCGATCAGTTCGGCAAGCGGCGGTATCTTGTCGTCGCGTTCGATCATGGTGCTGACCGGCCCCAGGCAGCGGCAGGCGTAGCGGTAGAGATCGAAGACCGGATCGGCGATGGGAGCATCGTGGGTGTCGATGATGAAATCGCCGAGGTTGGAATGGCCGGCCAGGTGAATCTGCTGCACCCGCTGGACGGGAACCCCGTCGATGAAGCGGCGGGGGTCGAAGCCGTGGTTCACGCTGCTCACGTAAATATTGTTGATATCGAGGAGCAGGAGGCAATCGGCCTCGTCGGCGATGGCCGAAACGAATTCCCACTCGCTCATGGTCGAAGCGGCGTAGCTGATGTAGCTCGACACGTTTTCGATGACGAACCGGCGCTCCAGGGTTTCCTGCACCTGGCGGATGCGGCCGGCGACGTGGCGGATCGTCTCTTCGGTATAGGGCAACGGGTAGAGGTCGTGCAGATTGACGCCATGGACGCCCGTCCAGCACAGGTGATCCGATATCCACAGGGGTTCGACGCGGTCGGCAAAGGCCTTGAGCCGTGCCAGATGATCGGTGTCGAGGGGTTGCACCGAACCCAGGGACATCGACACCCCGTGCATCACCAGCGGATAGTCGCGACGGATGGCATCGAGCATGGCCAGGGGCTTGCCGCCCTGGATCATGTAATTCTCGGAAATGATCTCAAGCCAATCGACGGCCCGGGGGGCGGCGAGAAAATCGGCATAATGGGCCGGCCGCAATCCCAGGCCGTAACCGATGAAGGGAACGCGCTTGTCGGGGGGGAGCGTGAAATCGTCGGGTGTCGTCATGGTCCTGAGAAAACGAGGTCTCGCAGTGGGGGCACCTGTACGAGCGTGCCCCCGGCCCTGCGGAGAATTACTTGATGTCGGAGATGGTGCCGTTGGCCGCCAGGCACTCGCCCGCCTTCATGCCCTTGAAGCCATGGCCCTTGCAGGCGTTCTGGCCCTTGCAGGCGTGTTCGGCGGTCTTGCAGTCGGACTGGCCCTTGCAGGAGTGGATGCCGTAGCAGTGGACCTTGTCGCTGGCGGCGATGGCCTTGCCCGACGAACCGGCCGGCAGATCGGCGCCAACGGCCAGGGAAGAAGCGGCGAAAGCGGCGGCCATGGCGGCCAGGCGGGCACCGGTGATAGTCTTGGACATTTTGGTTTCCTTTATCTCTATAAGGGTTGGTTGTGCTTCGATTTGGCTAAGCGCCGGTCAGTGCCATGCAAACACTGCCTGGCTGAACAGTAGTCGGCGGTGCCGGCCGTTCCTTACAGAAAAAATGGAAAAATTTTATTGCCCGCTGACGATCCCCGCCGGCCAAGGCTTTTCACCAGACAAGGACCGTCCATGACCATCCGGCAAACCTTTTCCCGACCTAATGCCTTGATTGCCTTGCTCTGCCTGGCCTTCGGCCAGACCGCCCTGGCCGCTCCCCCGGGGGCGCAAAGCTGCGGCAGCCAACCCCTGGCGCTCCAGATCCTCGGTTCCGGCGGGCCGGAAGCCACCGACCGGGCCGGGCCGGCCTACCTCCTGTGGATGGACGGCAAGGCCCGCCTGCTCATCGACGCCGGCCCCGGCGCCCGCCTGCGCCTGGGCGAGGCCGGCGGGCGCATGGAAGACCTCGAGGCGATTTTCCTCACCCACCTCCACGCCGACCACGCCAACGATCTCCCGGCCCTGGTCAAGGCCGCCTACTTCACCCCGCGCAGCCGCCGCCTCGATATCGTCGGCCCCGGCGGCAACGCCGCCATGCCAGGCACCCGCCGCTGGCTGGCCACCCTCTTCGGGCCGGAGGGCTACCGCTATCTGGCCGGCCACCTGGCCCACGACCACGGCGAGGACTTTCCCCTGCGGGGCATCAATGTGGACCCGGCCAACCCCAAGGTGCGAGAAGTCTGGCGCAGCGGCGACCTCGTGGTGCGGGCGGCGGCCGTCCCCCACGGCCCCATCCCGGCCCTGGCCTACCGCGTCGAAGGACCGGGTTTCGTCGTCGCGGTCAGCGGCGACACTTCCGGGGACGGCCCCGGGCAAGCCGCCCTGGAACAACTGGCGGCCGGCGCCACCGTCTTCATCGCCCACCACGCCATCCCGGAAAGCGCCGGTCCCGCCGCCCGGCGCCTCCATATGGCGCCGTCGCGCCTGGGCGCCATCGCCGGCGCCGCCCGGCCGGCCGAACTGGTGCTGAGCCACCGCATGACCCGCACCCTGGGGCAGGAAAACGAAACCGGCGCACTAATCCGCAAGGCCTATACCGGCCCCCTGCGCTTTGCCGAAGACCTCGACTGCCTGCCCCTCGGCCCTTCGCCCCGCCGGCCGTGAGCACCGGGATCAAACGGGGCCGCCTTTTACCAATTCGCTTTCAAATTGAGGCGCGAACACAAGCCGAAGACCGTGCTGTAGCACGGCAAAGCAAAGTCGACAAAAGATCGGTTTGAAGGCGAATCGGTATTAGGGCGGTGCGCCGCCGTCCTTAGCCGGAAGCACTCGCCCCACCGGGGAAGCGTGCCGCCGGCCGGCCGCGGACTTTGCCTAGCGGCAGGTCGCCTTGCAGCTGGCGCCTTCGCCGGCGCAGGCGCCGGAACCCTGGACACTGCATTCGGCCCGGGTCCGGTGGGTAAAGCTGAGGTTGCCACCGTAGGCGCAGACCAGGCGGGTGACGCCGCCCTGCTTGGCCAACTTCATCGACTGGGCCGTAGCCGCCCGGAGGCTGGCCGCCGGCAGGTCGCAGGAGACGTAGCCGCTGAATTCGCCGTCGGCCGATTCCCACAGGGCGATGTTCTTGAGCTTGCGGTAGTTCTCGAATTCGGCGCAAACCTCGGCTTCCTTGCCGTAGAGCCGGTTGTTGTCGCCGCAATATCCCTTGTAGGTGTAGCTCAATTCTTCGTCGGTGGGGCACGGGGCGACCTGGACGGCGGTGGCGAGGTCCGGGCAGACGAGTTCGGCGGCCAGACCGTTGAGGCTGGCGGCCAGAAGGGCGAATAGGGCAAAGGCACGGCGGGACATGGGCGATTCTCCAATTCGATCAGGGGTGGCGCGGACACGCTCCGGGGGGCGGCGCGGCGCATTGTGCCCGCCGCCGCACCGGCGCGCCAGCGGCCAGATCAAAATTGACGCGGCGAGCCGCCCAGCGACAGCGGACACTTTGCGCCATAATGCCGCCTCGCCCACCGCCCCCGCCGGAAAAAAACATCGTGGATTCCCGCCTCACCGAACTCGAAGTCAAGATCACCTACGCGGAAGACCAGATCGACGAATTGAACCGCACGGTTTTTCGCCAGCAGCAGCAAATCGATGCGCTCGTCGCGGCCGTCGAATCCCTGCGCCAGCACCTGCAAACCGCCCACCCCGCCGAAGCCCGCAACCTGCGGGATGACATTCCGCCCCACTATTGAGGTGGGAGGGCCGAGCCGGACGGCCCGCCTGCGGCGATTGCCCGGCCCGGCGCCGCGTCGCGCCCCAACCAGCCGGCCAGGCGCCGCCACAAAGAAGTGCGGGCCGGAGCGATGACCAGCAGTTCGGCGCCAGCCAGGGCGAGCACCTCGATCCCGCCGGCACATTCGATGACCCGCGCCGTCTCGCAGTCGAGCACCGCTTCCGGTACCAGCAGATGCTCCGCCGGCCAGGCCGGGGGCAGGCGCAGGCGGACCCGGCCGCGGACCACGAAGAGGGTGGTTCTCCGCGCCAGCGGCAAAACCCGGCCCGCGCCGCGGCCCAGAACGAGGCGGGTGGTAATCGTGTTTTCCATGTCGTTTCTCCGTGGCCCGAGGGTGGACGTAAAGCCATCGTAGCCGGGACCGCCCCGGGGAAACAGCCACAGAAAGCGTCGATCTGCTGCGTAACAGTTCGGCAAAAAGCCAATCTGTAATGGTCCAACCGGCGGTGAACTGTCGCTGCCCGCCCCTCGGCCAATCGGCGACAATCGGCCATGACTCCCCTGCCCCGCCACCGCCGCCTGACCGACCGCTACCGCGCCGCCATCGCCGGCGGCACCCTCCTCGCCCCCGGCCCGCTGTTCTCCGATTCCCCGCCTTTCGACAGCCACGGCCGCCTCAACTGTGGTGTCCCTACACTCCGTAAATCGACGCCGTGTCGAAGCTATCGGGCCAAACCATCGGCGCCGCGGCAGAGAAAACCCAGGGACCGTGCTCCTAAAGGCCGCGCCCTTGGCGTGGGCATCCCACGGCACGCCCGCCGCCGCAACGCCGGCTTGCTCCGCCACATGGGCAGACCCCTTGCCGCAACCATGCCAAGGGCGTAACCTCGGCATCACCTCACTCGCCCCGGGCGGCCCGTGGTGAAGGGAAGAAGCGGTCGTGGTCTGGAACCTATTACGAGACACTCGGAATGCCTCAGCGACTTAAGCTCGGCCTCGCAATCTTCGGTCTTCTCATTGTCGGTGCTACCGGATATTGGCTCGGCGTCGATCACGTCAAAGACGCCTATGGCGAGCATTTCGTGTCCGAAGCGTTTACTCGCGAGTATCACGAGGCGAGTCACGATCTAGGCATTCTTCGTCTGCTCGGCGCGAACGAAACCGAGACCGCTTATCAAGTGGCACAGCACCGCTACTTTAGTCGCCTGATGTTTGCCGCCGAAATCGCTGCCAAATCCTCAAACCAAAATTTGCAGCAAATGCTCCAAACGAGATTATTCGAAGCCCGAGAGTTTCAGAATGCTCACCCCTACCAATTCCCAACCGAAAACGATCAAAAAAAATGGGCGGCGCTCCTTGAGCTTCTGCGGTGAAATCTACTGAACCGAATCAAACCCTCCGGTGTAAGCCATGAGCCACACCGAACCGTTCTTTCGCGAAGCCGGGTGCGGGCCGGGGGTGGTTTGTGCCCATTCGAACGCCAGTTCTTCGGCCCAGTGGCGTGATTTGCTCGATCTCCTGGCGCCGGATTTCCGGGTTTTGGCGGCCGATTCCTACGGTGCCGGCAGGAGTCCGGAATGGCCTTCCGACCGGGTTATCGGCCTGGGCGACGAGGTCGCCCTCCTGGAGCCGGTGCTCGCCCGGGCCGGCGCTCCCCTGGCCCTGGTGGGCCACTCCTACGGCGGGGCGGTCGCCCTCGTGGCGGCCCTGGCCAACCCCGGCCGGGTGGGCGCCTTGGCGGTCTATGAACCGACGCTGTTTTCGCTGGTGGATGCCGATTCGCCGCCGCCCAACGCGGCCGATGGCATCCGGGACGTCGTCGCCGCGGCGGGGGCCGACCTCGATGCCGGCAACCGTGACGGGGCGGCCCGGCGCTTCATCGATTACTGGATGGGGACCGGCGCCTGGGACCGGACGCCGGCCCAGCGCCAACCGGCCATCGCCGCCGCGACGACCAAGATGCGCCGCTGGGCCCACGCCCTGTTTAGCGAAGCGACACCCCTGACGGCTTTCCGGACACTCGACGTACCGGTGCTGTACATGGTCGGTAGGCGCTCCCCGGTGTCGGCCCGGGACGTGGCGCGTTTACTGGTTCCGGTCCTGCCCCGGGTGGAAGTGCGGGAATTCGAGGAACTCGGCCACATGGGGCCGATCACCCATCCACAGGTCGTGAACCGGGCGATCCAGGAGTTTCTCGTGCGGGTCTTGCTGCCCCGCCACGGGGCCCGGCCGGCAAAACGGGAGTAGGCCCGGCGCAAGGTGCGGCGGGCGGCAGGCCGGGAGGCAGAGCGGCGGCGCCGCTTGACCCCGGCTTCCCGGTCGCCCGCTCCCGGCGTTACCGCTGGCGCCAGACCAGATCAGGGTCCGCCGCCCACCAGCCGGCCGCCCCCTGGCCGATCCATTCCTGGCCGAAGGTGTAGGAGGCGTAGGGCAGCCAGGCGTTGAGGTTGTCGCCACCATGGCCGACGGCGGCCGAGGCCTGGTTGTAGAGAAAGGCGCGGTCGCGATTCTCTTCCCGGATGAGTTCGTTCAGTTTCCCGTCTTCGCCGGGCTCCCGCCGGGCGACGAAGCCGCTGGCCGTGTTGCCGACCGCCCCCCGGTCGAGCCAGGGCTTGAGCCGAGGATGCCGGTCGCGCAGGCGTTTGACGGCCCGGCTGAGGTCGCCGCCGGAATAGAGGAGCGTATCGATCTCGCTGTCGGGGGCCTGGGCGTAGATCAGGGCGACGACCTGCCGGGCTTCGATTTCCGTGCCTTTGGCGGCTGTCTGGACGTTGATGTTGTGCACTTCGACCCCGGAACAGGCAGCAAGGAGCGCCGCCATCAAGCCGGCCACCAGAAGGTGCCGGCGCCGGATGGTGTGGTGTTGCCGCAGCTGCATGCCCTTCTCCTGATGCCTGGCCTATCTTGGCGTCATTCTAGCAGGACGGCGGGTCAGGCGCGGCAGAGCCCGCAGGCGCGGCCCACCCCCAGCCAGCCCAGGACGGCCAGCCCGGCGAGCAGCGCGGCGCCGGCGGCGGCGCTGGCGGCCAGGGACTGGGCTTCGGCTTGCCGGCTCTGCCAGGCGGCGTCGAAGGCAGTGGCCTCCTTGGCGGTGCGTTCGGCAAGTAGCGCCGCCTGCTGGATGGTCTGGGCCGAGAGAATATTGACCTTGAACAGGGCTTCCCGCGCCACCTCCCAATCGGGGGCATTGCCGGTCATGGCCTTTTCCAGGCTGATGCGGAAGGTATCCATTTCGAGGACCAGGCGCTTGAGGGTTCCCGCCATGGGGCCGCTGTCGCCGGCCTCCTGGCCGAGCAGTTTCTGCAGGTCGGCATCGATGGCCAGGCGAAGCTCGGCGGCTTTCTCCTGGTAGCGCGGCCGGTCGATGACCGTCGAATAGTATTCGTTCATCGCCAGTTCGTAGCCCACAACCTGGGCCTGCAGGTGGTTGGCCAGGCGGTAGGACTGGAAGTTGGCCTCCCGGGCGGCGCGGAGGTTCGCCCCAGCCTGGCCGAGCTTGAAGAAGGCGAAAAAGGCGACCAGGGCCACCGCCGCGGCAAGAAGGGCGGTCAAGGCAAGATAGAGGCGGTAGTTTCGGGTCATGGCGGCGGACTGGAGAATAAACACTTCCGATTAGTCGAAACCGGGGAAAAAACCTTAGAAAAACCGTGGAAACCGCCGAACAATCGGCTCAATAGCCCCAAGTCCGGCGGTTTTTTGCGACCCTTTGGTCAATTGCGGCGGAAGAAGTGGTAGTCGGCGGAGTATTCCACATGAACGCGGCGGCCCACCGCCCTGGCGTCGCAGCCGCCTTCGGGCGCCACGCCGCCCCGGGTGTTGAGCCGCTGCACGCTGGTGACGCCGCCGAAGAGTCCGTTTCCTTCCGCCGCCGTGGTCAGGAGCAGCCAGGGAATATTGCCCGGGCCGCCGTCCTGGCGACCCTTGACGCTACCCTTGATGCGGCTGCCGTCGTTGGCTTCCCAGGTCGGGCCGGCGTAGTGGTTGCCGACGACCTTGCCGGCGGCGTCGGGAATCAGCGCCTGGGGGGCGATGAATGCCCACTGGTAGGCGTCCGGTTTGTCCTTGCCGGCCTGGCATTCGTAGATCTGGACGCCGCGCAGGGGAATGACGGCGGCGGTGGTTTCATCCGGGGCCGTACGGATGGCGGGGTCGAGGCCGGCGGCTGTCGCGCCGCCGGCTGCAATGCTGGCGACGAGGGCGAAAACGGCGGCGGGAGCGCGGCGAATGGCGGTTTTCATGGCATTTCCTTTGCGGTTGGTCTGGCGGTCGATCATTCGGCCCGGACCACGGCGCAGGCGATGCGCGGGCCGGAATTGCCGGTGGGTTGGGTGGTGTAGTCGTCGGGATCGCGGTGGACGATGAGGCCCTTGCCGACGACGCTGGTCGGCCCGGCGGCGACGGTCATCAGGTCCACCTCAACGCGATAGCGGGCATTGCCCGTGCTGTCGGCGCGGATCGCCGGCAGGTCGCCGACGTGGCGTTCGGCGGTGGCGCCGTGGGCATGGGGTTTGCCCAGGGGATTGAAATGGCCGCCTGCGCTCATGCCGTCGCCGGAGCTGCAGTCGCCTTTTTCGTGGACGTGAAAGCCGTGGTCGGCGTAGGGTTTCAAGCCACTGAGGGTGCCGCTGACCACGACTTTGTCACCCTGCTGGACCAATTCGATGCGGCCGGCAGCGGTATTGCCGCGGGTCGATTCCAGTTGCGCGACGGCACGAGGACCGGCGCCCGGCGGATTGGCGGCGCAGGCGGCAACGACGGCGGCGGCGAGGGCGGCCGCAGCGGCGGTGCGGGTACGCGGGGTGGACCAGGATGCATTCATGATGTTCTCCAATCAAAGCGGTGGGAATGGCTTGGGGCGACGGCCGCCGCCCCGGGGCGGCCCAACCGACAGACGGGGCGCCCGGACGGGAAAAGCAGCCGTTTCCCCTGGCACCATTACAAGGGGGTTTGAACGATTAATCCAATCGATTGACTGAATATTCACTATAGCCATAGACAATCAATAAGCCACGCCTCAGACCCCGGCCGACGGGCCGGCCGGTGACAAATCCCCGTTCCGGGGCGGGAGCGGCCGACCCGTCGCCGTCCTGGCCGGACTGCCCGGCCGAATTCTCGCCCCGGCGCGGGAACTGCACCCCATCTCCCGCCCCGGCCTGAGGCGGTCCGGTCAGTAGTCTTCGACCCTGAGGCGTCCGACGACGGTGAAGAACATCCGCCCCAGGGGCCGGACGACGAGCATTTCGCCGGGATCGACCCAGAGGTCGGTAAGGGCCTTGATGTGGGTGTTGTGGGTGACGATGATGCGGTTTCCGGGGCCGCCAACGGGGTCCGACAAGCGCTTGCGGATTTCCAGCAGGCGCTCGAAGTCGAAGGCCTCCCACCAGGGCTGGGGGCCGCGGTAGCCATTGAGGACATCCCACACCTCGTAATTGCCGAAGGCCAGCCGGGCGGTGTCCTGGCAGCGGCAATAGCGGCTCGAGAAGACCTCGCCGATGGCGGCGCCCCGCCTGGAGAAGGCGGCGCCCAGGGCCTTGGCTTCGGCGATGCCCCTGGGCGAGAGGTTGCGCTGGGTGGCGCAGTCGTCGTAGGTGAAACCGGGCGGGTCTTCGCCCCGCGGCGGGTCGGTCAGGGCATGGCGCATGATGACGACGTAGCCCCCCTTCTGCAGATGCTCCCAGGCCGCCTCGTCGGCCCGGACCAGCCCGGCCAGCAGCAGCACGACAATAGCGATGGCGATACGCATGGCAAGCCCTCCCGTCGATTGGTTCGTCGGTTGGGCAACGCTGCCGGCGCCGGGTTCCGCCGGCGGCCGGCAAAAAAAACGGGGGCCGCGGCCCCCGTTGGCGCACCCTTGCGGCGACGGCCTACTGGAGTTCTTCCAGGCGAATGCGCTTGACTTGGCCCTTCTGGGCCGGCAGGGCTTCGATCTTGGCGATCGCCGAGTCGGCGGCGCTTTCCTGGCAGACGTGGGTGAGGATGATGATGTCGGTCTCGCCTTCGCCTTCTTCCGGCTCGCGCTGCAGCATGGCGTCGATGGAGATGCCCTGGTCGGCCAGGATGCGGGTGACGTCGGCCAGGACGCCGGGCTTGTCCTCGACCCGCAGGCGCAGGTAGTAGCCGGTCTCGATCGCGCTCATGGGCAGGATGGGCAGGCTGGACATGGAATCCGGCTGGAAGGCCAAGTGCGGCACCCGGTGTTCGGGATCGGCGGTGGCCAGGCGGGTGACGTCGACGATGTCGGCGATGACGGCGGAGGCCGTCGGCTCGGCACCGGCGCCCTTGCCGTAGTAGAGGGTGGCGCCGACGGCGTCGCCCTTGACCAGGACGGCGTTCATGGCGCCCTCGACGTTGGCCAGGAGGCGCTTGGCTGGAATCAGGGTGGGGTGGACGCGCAGCTCGATGCCGTTGGGGCGGCGTTTGGCGATGCCCAGCAGCTTGATGCGGTAGCCCAATTGTTCGGCGTATTTGATGTCGGCCGCTTCGAGCTTGGTGATGCCCTCGACGTAGGCCTTGTCGAACTGCACCGGAATGCCGAAGGCGATGGCGGCGATGAGGGTGGCCTTGTGGGCGGCGTCGACGCCTTCGATGTCGAAGGTGGGGTCGGCCTCGGCGTAACCCAGGCGCTGGGCCTCGGCCAGGACGTCGGCGAAGGACAGGCCCTTGTCGCGCATTTCGGAAAGGATGAAGTTGGTGGTGCCGTTGATGATGCCGGCCGCCCATTCGATGCGGTTGGCGGTGAGGCCCTCGCGCAGCGCCTTGATGATGGGGATTCCCCCAGCCACGGCGGCTTCGAAGGCGACCATGACGCCCTTGTTCTGGGCGGCGGTGAAAATCTCGCTGCCATGGACCGCCAGCAGCGCCTTGTTGGCGGTGACGACGTGCTTGCCGTTGGCGATGGCCTTGAGGACCACCTCCTTGGCGACGCCGTAGCCGCCGATCAGTTCGACGATGATGTCGATTTCCGGATCATTGACCAGGGCGAAGGCATCGTCGGTGACGGTGCAGGCACCGCCGGTGACCTGCCGGGCGAGCTCCAGGTTCTTGTCGGCCACGGCGGTGATGCGGATCGGCCGGCCGGCGCGGCGGGCGATTTCTTCGGCATTGCGTTTGAGGACGGTCCAGGTGCCGCCGCCGACGGTACCGATGCCGATGAGGCCAACATTGATGGGTTTCATAGGTTTTCAGGAAGGATGAAGAGGGTCGAGGAAGGGTTAGTGGGTGCCATGCCGCTTGCGATAGCCTTCAAGGAAACGGGCGACGCGGCCGATGGCCTCCTTGAGATCGTCTTCGTGGGGCAGGAAGACGAGGCGGAAGTGGTCCGGATGGGGCCAGTTGAAGCCGCTTCCCTGGACGAGGAGAACCTTTTCCTCCTGCAGCAGTTCGGCGATGAAGGCCTGGTCGTCCGCGATGGGATAAACCGTGGGGTCGAGGCGGGGGAACATGTAGAGGGTCGCCTTGGGCTTGACGCAACTGACGCCGGGGATGGCGTTAATCATCTCAAAGGCGACGTCGCGCTGGCGCCGCATGCGCCCGCCTTCGGCCACCAGGTCGTCGATGCTCTGGTAGCCGCCCAGGGCGGTCTGGATGCCGTGCTGGCCGGGAGCATTGGCGCAGAGGCGCATGGAGGCGAGCATGTCGAGGCCCTCGATGTAATCCCTGGCGTTGCGCTTGTCGCCAGAAACCACCAGCCAGCCGGCCCGGTAGCCGCAGGAGCGGTAGTTCTTGGACAGGCCGTTGAAAGTGATGGTCAGCACATCCTCGGAAAGGGAGGCGATGGCGGTGTGTTTCTCGCCGTCGTAGAGCACCTTGTCGTAGACCTCGTCGGAATAGATGATGAGGTTGTTCTCCCGGGCGATGGCGACGAGTTCCCGGAGCACGGCGTCGGGGTAGAGGGCGCCGGTCGGGTTGTTGGGGTTGATGACGACGAGGGCCCGGGTGTTGGGCGTGATCTTGGCGCGGATATCGGCCAGATCGGGCAGCCAGCCGTTGGCCTCGTCGCACAGGTAGTGTTTCGGCGTGCCGCCGGAAAGGCTGATCGCCGCCGTCCACAGCGGGTAGTCGGGAGCCGGCACCAGCACCTCGTCGCCGGCGTCGAGCAGGGCGTTCATGGCCATGACGATGAGTTCGGAGACGCCGTTGCCGATGTAGATGTCTTCCAGCGTCACGCCCTTGATGTGCTTCTGCTGGCAGTAGTGCATGATCGCCTTGCGGGCGGCGAAGATGCCCTTGGAATCGGTGTAGCCCGCCGCGTTGGGCAGGTTGCGGATGATGTCCTGCTGAATCTCTTCCGGCGAATCGAAGCCGAAGGCGGCCAGGTTGCCAATGTTGAGCTTGATGATCTTGTGGCCTTCTTCCTCCATCTGCTTGGCCTTCTGCAGCACGGGGCCGCGAATGTCGTAGCAGACGTTGGCGAGTTTGGCGGATTTCTTGATGGGTTGCATTGCCGCTGTTTTCCTTAGAGCAGTCCGTCTTTGCGGAACATATCCTTGATACCACGAACCGCCTGCCGGGTCCGTTCCTCGTTTTCGATGAGGGCGAAGCGCACGTGATCGTCGCCGTATTCGCCGAAGCCGACCCCCGGCGACACCGCCACCTTGGCTTCGGCCAGAAGCTTCTTGGCGAATTCGAGGGAACCCATGGCCAGGTAGGCGTCGGGAATCTTGGCCCAGATGTACATCGAGGCCTTGGGCACCTCGACCATCCAGCCCGCCTCGTGCAGCCCCTTGGCGAGCACGTCGCGGCGGTTCTGGTACATGGCGCGGATTTCCTCGACGCAGTCCTGGGGGCCGTCGAGGGCGATGATCGAAGCCACCTGGATGGGCGTGAAGGTGCCGTAGTCGTGGTAGCTCTTGATACGGGCCAGGGCCGCCACCAGTTCCTTGTTGCCGACCATGTAGCCGACCCGCCAGCCGGCCATGTTGTAGCTCTTGGACATGGTGAAGAATTCCACCGCGACGTCGCGGGCGCCCGCCACCTGCATGATCGACGGCGCCTGCCAGCCGTCGAAGACGATGTCGGCGTAGGCCAGGTCGTGCACCACCAGAATGTCGTGCTGCTTGGCCAGGGCCACGACCCGCTCGAAGAATTCCAGCTCGACGCAGCGCGCCGTCGGGTTGGAGGGAAAGCCCAGGATCATCATCTTGGGCTTGGGCGTGCATTCCTTGATGGCGCGCTGCAGCTCGTCGAAGAAGTCGACGTCCGGGGTCATGCGCACCGAGCGGATGTCGGCTCCGGCGATGATGGCGCCGTAGATGTGGATGGGGTAGCTGGGATTGGGCACCAGCACGGTGTCGCCGCGGTCCAGGGTGGCCAGCATGAGGTGGGCCAGGCCCTCCTTCGAGCCGATGGTGACGATGGCTTCCGATTCCGGGTTGAATTCGACGTCGTAGCGCCGCTTGTACCAGTCGCAAATCGACTTCCGGAGCCGCGGGATGCCCTTGGAAAGCGAATAGCCGTGGGTGTTCTCGCGCTGGGCCGCTTCCACCAGCTTGTCGGTGATGTGGCGGGGCGTCGGCTGGTCGGGGTTGCCCATGCTCATGTCGATGATGTCCTCGCCGCGGCGACGGGCAGCCATCTTCAACTCACCGGTGATGTTGAAGACATAGGGCGGCAGGCGCTGGATGCGGGGAAACTCTCTCATGGGGGACGGTCCGAAGGGCTTGGGCGAAAAGGTATAATCCTACTTTATCGCCCGGTGCACCGCAATTTCGGCGGGGCCGGCGACCCGACTTCCGGATTCCCCAGACCATGAAGCTGCATCTTTCCAACACCGCCGGCCTCAACATCTTCACCGCCTACGGCGACGGCTATGTGGCGATCAATCACCAGCGCCACGAAAGCAACGTCATCGTCCTGCCGGAATCGCTGTACACCGACTGGACCAGCGCCCGGGTCGACAGCCTGGGGGAAGCCGACATGGCGAAACTGCTCGCCCTGGGAAGCGAAATCGTCCTGCTCGGCACCGGCAGCCGCCTGCGCTTCCCCCCGGGCGCCCTCCTCCGCCCCTTCGCCCCGGCCGGGATCGGGCTCGAAGTGATGGACCTCCAGGCGGCCTGCCGCACCTACAACATCCTCGCCGCCGAAGGCCGCAAGGTGGCGGCGGCCCTGCTTTTCGACTGACCGGCCCCCTTCGCCGGCAAGCGGCGGGTAGTATGATGCAGGGCGAGCCGCCACCACAATAAAGACGCCCATGCCGAACAGCCACTACCTGAAAGCGCTTCTCGAACCGCAGTCCATCGCGGTCGTCGGCGCCTCCGAAAAAGCCGACGCGATCGGCAACTTCATCCTCAAAAACCTGACGGCCGGCGGCTACAAGGGCAAGCTCTGGGCGGTCAATCCCAAATACCAGACTGTCCTCGGCCAACCTTGCGTCGCCGCCCTCGACAAGATCGGCGCCCGGGTCGATCTGGCCATCATCACCACGGCGCCCCGGACCATCGCGCCGATCATCGAGCAATGCGGCCGGGCCGGCATCCACCAGGCCATCGTCGTTTCCAACCTGGCCAACGCCGGGGCGGCCAGCGCCACCCTGGAGCGGCGCGTCCTCGATGCCGCCCGCAACCACGGTGTGCGCCTCCTGGGGGCCAAATCCCTGGGCATCATCCGCCCCCGCCTGCGGCTCAACGCCACCTTTACCGAAATCACCGCAGCCCCCGGCGACCTCGCCCTGGTCGCCCAGTCCGGCGCAATGTGCGCCGCCGTCCTCGACTGGGCGGCGATGAACCGCATCGGCATTTCCTCGGTGGTGGCCCTGGGCACGGCGATGGACGTCGATTTCGGCGAAATCCTCGATTATCTGGTCTACGACGACCAGACCCGCTACATCCTGCTCCACGTCGAGCGTATCCGCCATTCCCGCCGCTTCATGAGCGCCTTGCGCTCGGCGGCCCGGGTCAAACCGGTGATCCTCCTCAAGTCCGGCGGCGACGCCGATGTCGCCGGGGGCGACGACCCTTCCCGACAGCAGGCCGAATCGGGCGACAGCGTCTTCGACGCCGCCGTGCGCCGGGCCGGCGTCGTCCGGGTGCGCAGCATCAGCCAGTTGTTCTATGCCGCCAAGGCGCTGGCCTCGGGTTTCCATCCCCGGGGCAACCGGCTCGCCATCCTCAGCAACGGCACCGGCCCAGGCGCCATGGCCGCCGACTGCGCCAGGGAACAGGGTGTCCCCCTGGCCCGCCTGGCCCCCGAATCGGTGACCGCCATGAAAGCCTTTCTGCCCCCCGACTGGGGCGGCGAGGTGCCCATCGACCTGGGCGGAGACGCCGATCCCGAGCGGTATCGCCAGACCATCCTCGCCCTGGCCCGGGATACCGCGGTGGATGCCACCCTGGTCGTCCTTTCACCGCTGGCCATGGCCCAACCCGAGGCCGTCGCCAAGGGAATCGTCGAGATCGCCGCGAGCCAGCGCCTCACCCTGTGCTGCTGCTTCATGGGCGGGGAACAGATCGCGGCGGCCAGAAAAATCCTGGAGGATGCCGGAATTCCCGTCTTCCGCACACCGGATACGGTGATCGGCCTCTTTCACAACATCTCCAAGTATTACCGCAACCAGAAGCTTCTCCTGCAGGCCCCCAGCCCGAGCCAGAATTCCGGGCGCTCCGGAAGCGGCAGTGCCCGCGCCCTGGTCGAAGCCCTGCTCGGCGAAAAGCGCCGGGTGCTGTCGGCCATGGAAGCCAAATCCCTGCTCCGCAGCTTCGGCATTCCGGTGGTTTCGACCATGGTGGCCCACAGCGCCACGGAAGCGATGTTCGTCGCCGAGCAGGTGGGGCTGCCCGTCACCCTCAAGATCGATGCGCCCAACCTGCCCCACCGGCTGGAAGAAGGCGAGCGGCGGCAGAACGTCGGCAACACCGAATCGGTACGCAACGCCTTTCACGATCTGGTCGACGCCCTGCGCCAAAGCCACCCCGATCTTCGAGTCAACGGCGTCACCGTCGAACCGTACCAGGTCCGCCCCCACGGCCGCGAACTGATGGTCGGCGTCTTGCACGACCCGGTTTTCGGTCCGGTCATTTCCTTCGGCGCCGGCGGCCACAATGTCGAAATCTTCCGCGACCGGGCCGTTTCGCTGCCGCCCCTCAACCGCTTTCTCGCCCGCGATCTCATCGACTCGACCCGGGTCGCCAAGACCCTGGAAGCCTTCCGCCAGTTTCCCGCCGCCGACCGCGACGCCCTGGAGGCGATTCTGCTCGCCGTCTCCAACCTGGTCTGCGAACTGCCATGGATTCGGGAACTCGAAATCAACCCATTGATCGTCGATGAAACCGGCGCCGTCGCCACCGACGCCCGCATCGTCATCGACCAGGCCCTGGGTACCGGCATCGACCGCTACGGCCACATGGCCATCCACCCCTACCCGGCCCATCTTTGCCAGGAATGGCCGATGGGCGACGGCACGGTCATTGCCGTGCGCCCGGTGCGGCCCGAGGATGCAGCCCTGGAACAGGAATTCGTGCGCTCGATGTCGGAGGAATCGCGGCGCTACCGCTTCATGGATTCGACCCACGAACTGCCGCCCAACCTCATCGTCCGCTTTACCCAGGTGGATTACGACCGGGAGATGGCGCTGCTCGCCGTCATCAACGAAGACGGGCGGGAAAAGGAGGTGGGCAACGCCCGCTACGCCCAGACCCCCGACGGGGAATCAGTCGAATTCGCCCTCGCCGTCGGCGACCGCTGGCAGAAATGCGGCCTCGGCCGCCGCCTGATGGGCGCCCTCATCGACTGCGCCCGCGCCAAGTCCTACCGCACCATGGTCGGCGACGTGCTGGCCGACAACAAGAAGATGCTCGGGCTGATGAAGAACCTGGGATTCGCCATCCTTCCCCACCCGGAGGAAAACACCTTGAAACGCGTCGTCAAGGAACTGAACGGCTAAGACCGATTCGCTTCAAACCAATCCCTTGTCGACTTCGCCTTGCGGTGCTACAGCACGGTCTTCGGCCCGTCTTCGCGTCCCGCTTTGAAAGCGGATTGGTAAAAGCCCCCCGGCGCGCCGGGGGGCTTGGCCGCGCCCCCGGTCACGCCTTGGGCAGCCGCCCCATGAGATAAAACTCGTCGTTGGGCCGCAGGTTCATGGTGCTCGCCAGCCGGTTGGACATGGCGAAAAAGGCGCTGATGGCACCGATATCCCAGATGTCATCCGAAGAAAAGCCGTGCTCCCGCAGCCTGGCGAAATCGGCTTCGTCCACCGCCGCCGAATCGGCGCACACCTTGAGGGCGTAGTCGAGCATGGCGCGCTGGCGGGGGGTGAGGTCGGCCTTGCGGTAGTTGACCGCCACCTGGTCGGCGATCTGCGGGTTCCTGGCGCGGATGCGCAGGACAGCCCCGTGGGCGACCACGCAGTAGGGGCACTGGTTGGCGCCGCTGGTGGCGACGACGATCATTTCCCGCTCCGCCTTGGAAAGACCGCCCTCCTTTTCCATCAAGGCGTCGTGGTAGGCGAAGAAGGCGCGGAATTCCGCCGGCCGGGCGGCCAGGGCGAGAAAAACGTTGGGCACGAAACCGGCCTTTTCCTGGACGGCGAGGATGGCCTCGCGCACGTCGTCGGGCAGGTCGGCCAGGGCGGGCACCGGGAAGCGGCTGATGGTCGATGGGTTCATGGCAGTTTCCTCCTTATCGATTGACATCCACCACCACCCGGCCGCGCACCCGGCCAGCGATCAGTTCGCCCGCCTTGGCGACGGCTTCCGAAAGGCCGATTTCGCAGGTCATCCGCGCCAGCTTGGTGACCTCCAAGTCGCGTCCCAAGCGCTGCCAGGCCGCCAGACGTTCCGGCACGGGGCAGTAGACGCTGTCGATGCCCGCCAGCGTGACCCCACGCAGGATGAAGGGCGCCACCGAGGCCGGCAGATCCATGCCCTGGGCCAGGCCGCAGGCCGTGACGACGCCGCGATAGCGGGTGCTGGCGCAAACATTGGCCAGGGTATGGCTGCCCACCGTATCGACGGCGCCGGCCCAGCGCTCCCGCGCCAGGGGCTTGCCCGGAGCCGAGAGGGTAGCGCGGTCGATGACTTCGACGGCGCCTAGTTCCTTGAGATAGTCGCCCTCCTCCACCCGGCCCGTGGACGCCACGACGCGATAGCCCAGCTTGGCGAGAACCGCCACCGCCACGCTGCCGACGCCGCCGGCGGCGCCGGTGACGAGGATTTCTCCCTGGTCCGGGGTGACGCCGTGCTTTTCCAGAGCCAGGACGCAGAGCATGGCGGTGTAGCCGGCGGTACCGATGGCCATGGCCTGGGCCGGCGTGAAGGCGGCGGGCAGCGGCACCAGCCAGTCGCCCTTGAGTCGCGCCCGCTGGGCCAGCCCGCCCCAATGGACCTCACCAACGCCCCAGCCGTTCAACAGTACTGCATCGCCCGCCTTGAAACCGGGATGGCTGCTGGCTTCCACCGTACCGGCCAGGTCGATCCCGGGAACCATGGGAAAGCTGCGGACCACCGGCCCCTTGCCGGTAATCGCCAGGCCATCCTTGTAATTGAGGGTGGAATAGGCCACCCGCACGGTGACGTCGCCCTCGGGCAGGCGGTCGTCTTCCAGTTCAGCGATCCCGGCGCGATAGCCGGCAGCGTCCTTGTCGATCAGTAGGGCCTTGAACATAGCGTTCTCCAGAATGCGGACTCGTCGTCCGGAGATGAAAAAATCTTCAGCGGGGCAGGCCGGCGAAGAACATTTCGGCAAACAGGTCGATGGGGGCGTTGCTGCGCACCAGCTTGGCCCGCAGGACAGCCCCCTCCCAACCCACCCAGAAATAATCGGCAAGCCGCCGGCAGTCGGCTTCCGGCGCAATTTCACCGGCCGCCCTGGCCGCTTCGAGACAGGTTGCCAGGCGGTTTCTCCAGTCGCCCAGGGTGGCTTCCAGACGATCGCGAAAGCCGTCATGGGTTGCCCCCAGCTCCTGCCCCAGATTGCCAACCAGGCAGCCCCGCCGGAATTCGTAGCGGGCCATGCCGGCCTTGGCATCGGCGACAAAGGCAGCGAGGCGGGCAAGGGGCGCCAGGGTTTCGTCGAGCAGCCAGCGGTCGAGTTTCCTGGCGAAATAGGCGCGGTAGTTGTCGATCACCGCATAACCGAAGGCCTCCTTGCTTTCGAAGTAATGATAGAAGGAACCCTTGGGTACCCCCAGGCCCTTGAGCAGGCGATCGATGCCGGTACTGACGAAACCCTGCTCGGTGAGCAGTTCGGTACCCGCCCGCACCAGGGCGGCGCGGGTGTCGCGCTGGGCCGCGCCGTCAGCGGGTGGGCGGCCGCGCCGGCGGGGCGTTGGGGGGGATCGATGCATCGGGGCGCTAGTCCTAGAACCCGCCGAAGGCCGCACCGGATGGTGCGGTTGGGCCGGTTTCCGGCACCCAGCGACGTTGCGCCCGGCCCGGGCCGGCAAGGTGGAGCGCCCCAGCCGGCGGCCTGCCCGGCCGGGCGGCCGGGGGCATAGCGGATTCACCAATCAGGTGACCCGCTGCCAGGGTGAACAGGCTGGTATTCATGGGGCTTTCACGGCGTAGACACGCGGTCGATTGAGGTTGCCAGGATAATAGACCGGTCGTCTATTTAAATCAATCGGGACCGGCCCGGCCGGATTTCTTGCCAGGCCGGCGCCCGTCAAGCCTGGCGCCGCCGCGTCTTGAGCAGGCTGAGTCCGACCGCCCCGGCCAGAATGACCCCCACCACGGCGAGGGAGACCGGAAGCGGAATGGGGCAGAAATCGACGACCAGCATCTTGCCGCCGATGAAGACCAGGATCAGGGCCAGCCCGTATTTGAGGTAGGCAAAGCGATCGGCGACGTCGACCAGGAGAAAATACATGGCCCGCAGACCGAGGATGGCGAAGATGTTGGAAGTCAGGACGATGAAGGGGTCGCCGGTGACGGCGAAGATGGCCGGGATGCTATCGACGGCGAAAATGACGTCGCTGACCTCGACCAGCACCAGGACCAGGAGAAGCGGCGTGGCATAAAGCAGCCCGCCGCGCCGGACGAGAAAGCGTTCGCCCTCGAGGGCCGGGGTAATCCGCAGGTGCCGGCGCATCCATTTGACCAGCGGATTGTCGGCCAGATCGGGACGTTCCTCGGCGAACCACAGCATCTTGACCCCGGTGACCAGAAGGAAGGTGCCAAAGAGATAGAGCACCCAGTGGAACTGGGCGATCAGCCAGGCCCCGGCGAAGACCAGTACGGTCCGCAGGACGATGGCGCCGAGCACACCGTAGAGCAGAACTCGACGCTGCAGTTCGACCGGCACGGCAAAGAACCCGAAGATCATCAGCCAGACGAAGACATTGTCCACCGCCAGGGATTTTTCGATGACATAGCCCGTCAGAAATTCCAGGGCCTTGGCGTTGGCGACCGCACGCCCGGCAGCGCCGTCCAGGTAGTACCACAGTGCGGCGCTAAACAGCAGCGCCACGCTCACCCACACCGCCGACCAGCCGGCGGCTTCCTTGATCGACACGCGGCGCTCGCCGCCCCCTTTCAGCACCAGCAGATCCACCGCCAGCATGACCACGACAACGGCGAAAAACCCGCCCCACAGCCACCAGCTTCCAATTGATTCCACGATATCCTCCGGGCAAAAAGCAAACAAAAACGGCCTTGTCCGAAAGACGAAGGCCGTGATTGGTTTTTCGACCGTGCAACGCCATCGCCCTTCGGCGAGGTCTTGCTTGCAACGGTCGGTTGCCCGGACACCGGGTGATTCCGAAGAATCGAGCCGTGATGACGATGTGCCGGCGAGAAGCTACTCCCCTCAAGCGCTGATTATGAACTGCCGAGCGCCGATGTCAACTTTCCTGCGGCGACGGTGCAAATTCCCCCTGCCGGCAAGCCGGGGAAAAACCATGCGCCTAGAGTCCCCTTGCCCAGGCCGGCCGCAGGTGGGCGGTCTGGGGAGCAACGATGGCCCGGCGCACTTCTTCCAGCAGCCGGGCCTTGTCAGCGCCGAGGGTGCCCTTGAGAACGAGCCAGTTGGAGGCGTGGTCACTACGAAACACCGTCCGGTGCAGTTCCAGGCCCTCCAGGAAGTGTTCCATCTCGACGAACAGTTCCTGTTGCGACAGCGGTTCCCAGCCGGGAAAACCGGCCCGCAGGCGCGCCTCGCCCTGGGGAAAACTGACCACCAGGGTGGCCGCGTATTCCGGCTGGGTGGCGTTGAGAAGCCGGGCCGACTGTTCGGCATGTTGCCGGCTCAAGGCTTTCCCTCCCAGACCGTTGAGAATCATCACCGACCGCCTGATCCCGGCACTGCCGAGTTTTTCCAGGGCGGCGAGGGTCGAGGCGAAGGTCTCTCCCTTGTTCACCCGGGCCAGGACGTCGTCGTCTCCGGATTCCGCACCGACATAAACCAGCGACAGGCCGGCCGCTGCCAGATCCTGGATTTCCGCCGGCGATTTCTTCTGCAGATTGCGGGGCAAGCAGTAGCTTGCGATGCGCCGCACGCCCGGCAGGTGTTCGTGAATCGCCGCCAAAACTGCCAGCAGGCGGCGGGTCGGCAAGACCGTGGCGTCCCCGTCGGCGAGAAAGACGCGGCGGATGCCGGAGCCGAAACGCTCACCGCAACGGCGAATGCTGTCGAGGATTTCGGCTTCGTCCCGGGCACGGAAGCGCTTTTCCGGAGCCGTATACATATCGCAGAAGGTGCAGCGGTTCCAGGAACAGCCGTCGGTTACCGGCAGGATCAGGGACTGGGCTTCGCTGGGGGGGCGAAATACGGGTTCGACGTAGCGGATAGGCAGGGAATGCAAAGTAATTCTCCTGGGGTGTTCTGCCCCCCTCGGCAGCACCGGGCCGGAGGACGACGGCGCCGGCCCGGTCAGGGAAAGAGGTCGCCGGGAGCGAGTTCCCGCAGCAACGGTGCAGCGCCGTCCTTGGCGGAAAGCGTCGGCGCGTCGTCGAAGGGCCATGCGACCGCCACCTGGGGATCGTTCCAGGCCAAGGCCCGCTCGTGTTCTGGGGAATAATAGTCGGTGGTCTTGTAGAGAAAATCAGCGCTCTCGGTGAGCGTCACGAAACCATGGGCGAACCCGGGGGGAATCCACATCTGCCGGTGGTTCTCAGCGGAGAGCACGGTGCCGACCCAACGGCCGAACGAGGGCGAACTTTGCCGCAGGTCGACAGCGACGTCGAACACCGTCCCGGCGACGACCCGAACCAGTTTGCCCTGGGCCCTGGGGGACAGCTGATAATGCAGACCCCGCAGCACGCCGCGGGCCGAACGGGAATGGTTGTCCTGGACGAAAGCCGTTGCCACTCCCGTCGCCGCGAAAAACGCCCCGGCATTGAAGCTTTCGAGGAAGAAGCCGCGCTCGTCGCCGAAGACCTTCGGTTCCAGCACCATCACCTCGGGAATGGTCAATGGCCGTGCCTGCATACCGTCCTCAAAACGCCTTGCTGTGCAATAGGGCCGCCAAATATTGCCCGTAGCCGTTTTTTGCCAGGGCCGCCGCCAGGGCCGCCATCTGCCCGTCGTCGATCCAGCCCTGGCGCCAGGCGATCTCCTCCGGGCAGGCGACTTTGAGACCTTGGCGTTTCTCCAGGGTGGCGATGAATTGCGAAGCTTCCAGCATTGACTCGTGGGTTCCCGTGTCGAGCCAGGCGTACCCGCGCCCCATGATCTCCACCGACAGGTCACCCCGCTCCAGGTAAAGGCGATTGAGATCGGTGATTTCCAGTTCGCCCCGGGGCGAAGGTTTGAGGCTGCGGGCCAGGGATACGACGTCGGCGTCGTAAAAGTAAAGGCCTGTCACCGCATAGTTGGAACGGGGTTGCCGGGGCTTCTCGATGATGTTGGCCACACGTCCACCCTGATCGAACTCGACCACGCCATACCGTTCAGGGTTGTTCACATGGTAGGCAAAGATCGTCGCACCAACCGGAAGGGCTGCCGCCTTCGCCAGCAAATGATGAAAATCATGCCCGTAGAAGATATTGTCGCCCAGCACCAGGGCGCAGTGATCGCCGCCCAGGAAAGAAGCCCCGATGAGAAATGCCTGGGCCAGCCCGTCCGGCGACGGCTGGACCGCATACTCCAGGTTGATCCCCCATCGGCTGCCGTCTCCCAGCAACTGCTCGAAACGCGGCGTATCCTGGGGGGTCGAGATCACCAGGACGTCGCGAATTCCCGCCAGCATCAGGGTGCTGAGGGGGTAATAGATCATCGGTTTGTCGAAAATTGGCAGGAGTTGCTTCGATACCGACAAGGTAGCCGGATGCAGGCGGGTACCGGCGCCGCCCGCCAGAATGATGCCCTTGCGCGTCATACGCCCCCCTGCCCGTAGTGCATTTTGGTCCAATCCCGGTAGGCGCCGCTGGTGACGTCAGCCACCCATTCGGCATGATCGAGATACCACTTTACGGTTTTGCGAAGTCCCGTTGCAAAGGTCTCCGCCGGTCGCCAACCCAATTCCCGCTCGATTTTTCCGGCGTCGATGGCGTAGCGGCGATCGTGGCCGGGGCGGTCCTTGACGAAGGTGATTTGCGATCGATAGCTCTCCCCGTCGGACCGGGGTTGCAGCTCGTCGAGCAGGGCGCAAAGCGCCTCGACGACCTCGAGGTTGGTCTTTTCGTTCCAACCGCCGATATTGTAGGTTTCACCGAGCCGCCCGGCTTCGAGCACTCGCCGGATCGCCCGGCAGTGATCCCCGACGTAAAGCCAGTCCCGGACCTGCCGCCCATCGCCGTAGATGGGCAGCGGCTTGCCGGCAAGCGCATGGTGGATGACGAGGGGAATGAGCTTCTCGGGGAAATGGTAAGGCCCATAGTTGTTCGAGCAGTTGGTGGTCAGGACGGGCAAGCCGTAGGTCTGGCCATAGGCCCGGACCAGGTGGTCGGAAGCCGCCTTGGACGCCGAATAGGGGCTGTTGGGTTCGTAGCGCCGGGATTCGACAAAGGGGGGTTCGTCGACCGCCAGCGAACCGTAGACTTCGTCCGTCGACACCTGGAGGAAGCGAAAGCCGTCCCGTTCCTCGCCGGCGAGTGTATCCCAGTGGACTCGCAGCGCTTCGAGCAGGCGGAAGGTGCCGACGACATTGGTCTGAATGAAATCCTCAGGACCGTGGATCGACCGGTCGACGTGGGACTCGGCGGCAAAATTGACCACGGCCCGGGGCCGGTAACGGGCGAGGAGTCTTTCGACAAGGGCAGAATCGCCAATATCCCCCCGTACGAAACGATGCCGGTCGTCGCCTTCGATTTCCTTCAGGTTGGCCAGGTTGCCGGCATAGGTCAGCTTGTCGAGGTTCAGCACCGGTTCGCCGACGGTTTCCAGCCAGTCCAGAACATAGTTGGAACCAATAAAACCCGCTCCGCCGGTCACCAAAATCATTGCAACACCTCTCCCTTGCCGGGAATCAATGGGTAGGCCCCCGGGAGGGCGCAAAAAAAGTCCGCGTATTCTAGCCGGCCCGCCCGGTTCCGGCGAAAACCCCTGCCCGGCCGGGAAATTCAAGGCGCTACAGCAAGGCAAGCACCTCGGCGCCATGGTCGGGACAGTGGGGGTCGTCGATCACGCCGGCAATCCGGCCCGCCTCGTCGATGATGAAAGTAACCCGCTCGTTGGCCTTGAGCAGGCCCCGCAACAAGCCGCTCAGGCCCGACCCGGCGACGCCGTAGGCCTTGGCGACGGCCTGGTCGGTATCGGCGAGGAGAGGGAAGTTGAGCCGGTATTTGGCGCTGAAGCGCCGGTGGGAGTCGACACCCTGGGAAGACACTCCGAGGATCGCCGCCCCCCGGGCCGCAATATCGGCATCGGCATCGCGCAGGCTGCAGGCCTGCTTGGTGCAACCGGGGGTGTCGTCCATGGGATAGAAGTACATCACCAGCTTACGGCCGCGAAAGTCGGCCAGGCTAAGCGGCGTGCCGTCGGTGCTCAGGCCGGAGAAATTGGGCGCCGGGTCGCCGGTTTTGAGGTGGGTGGGCATCAGAAATGGATCCCGCGCATGATCTGGGTAAAGGCGATCTGGTCGGCCGACGGCATGTCGGGCAAAGCGCCCGGCACTTTGGACTTGGCCGCGTCGGAATCGGGGAACATGCGGAAGGTGGTGTTCATGACGATCTGCGCCACCCGGGGCATGAGCGCATGGAGAACCTGGCCGAAAATGCCCAGCCGCGTGGCGACCCGCACCGGCTTGTTGATGATGGCCTGGCAGATCAGTTCCGCGGCGTCGTCCGGGGTCAGGGTCGGCACCTGGTCGTAGAGCTTGGTCGGCGCGATCATCGGCGTCTTGACCAGGGGCATGTTGATGGTAGTGAAGCTGATCCCCCGATCCGCGAATTCCGAAGCAGCGCAGCGGGTCCAGGCATCGAGGGCGGCCTTGGAGGCGACGTAGGCCGAAAAGCGCGGGGCGTTGGTCAGCACGCCGATAGACGAAATATTGACGATATGTCCCCGTTTCTGGGCGATCATTGCCGGCAACACCCCCATGCTCACCTTGAGCGAACCGAAGTAATTGAGCTGCATGGTCCGCTCGAAGTCGTGGAAACGCTCGAAGCTGTTTTCGATGGCGCGACGGATCGAACGCCCGGCGTTGTTGACCAGGACATCGACGGTGCCGTGATCGGCCAGGATACGGGCCGTGACTTCGCCAGACTGGACCATGTCGGCGAGGTCGGCGACGTAGGCATGGAGCTTCAGCCCGGCAGCGTCGAACTCGCGTACCGTCTCGTCGAGCTGGTCCTTGTCCCGGGCCATGGTGACGACGATGGCTCCGGCCTCGGCGAGTTTTTTTGCCGTCGCCTTGCCGATCCCCGAAGACGCGCCGGTGACCAGCACCACCTTCCCCGCCACCTGGGCCTTGAGGCTGCGGTCGATGAAAAGATCCGGATCGAGATGGCGCTCCCAATAGTCCCAGAGCCTCCAGGCGTAGGTGTCGAGGGGTGGCACGGCGATGCCGGTGCCCTTGAGCACCCGCAGCGTTTCCCGGCAGTCGAAGCGGGTCGGATAATTGATGAAGCGAAACATGTCATCCGGCAGACCCAGATCCTTCATCACGGCATGCTGGATGCGGCGCACCGGGGTCAGCGCCAGCAAGGCCCGGCGGATGTGCTTGGGAATGAAGCCGAACAGGGCGGCGTTGATGCGCAGCGCCATTTCCGGCGCATGGGCGGCGCGGGCGAAGGTATTGAGCAGATCGCCGACGCGCATGGGAGTCGGATCGACCAGGTGGAAACACTTGCCGTCTTCGCCCTTGGCGTGCGCGATATGATCTACCGCGGCAACGACGAAATCCACCGGCACGACGTTGATCCGCCCCCCTTCGATACCGATGGCCGGCACCCAGGGCGGCAGGAGATTACGCATTTTCTGGATCAATTTGAAGAAATAATAGGGGCCGTCGATCTTGTCCATCTCGCCGGTGCGCGAATCCCCGACCACCAGGGCCGGCCGGTAGATGCGCCAGGGAATGCCGCATTCGCGGCGGACGATCCCTTCCGAGTCGTGCTTGGTGCGGAAATAGGGATGCTCGAGGTGCTCGGCCTCGTCGAACATATCCTCGCGGAACAAGCCCTCGAACATGCCGGCCGAAGCGATGGAGCTGAACAGGTGAAAATGCTTGGCCCCGATCGCCTCGGCAAACTGGACGGCGTTGCGGGTGCCCTCGACGTTCACCCGCAACTGGCTCGCGGTATCGGCCTTGAGGTCGTAGATGGCCGCCAGGTGGAAGAAATGGCTGGTCCGCTTGCCGATCTTCTTGAGATCCGCCGCGCTCACCCCGAAATTGGGCAGGGTGAGATCGCCGACCACGGGAATGACCCGGCTGGCGTCGGCTTCCCAGAACTCGTACAGGTCTGCAAGACGGTCCTGCTCGCTGTCGCGAATCAGGACGACGATCTCGCTGCCCTCCCGCTGCAACAGGCGACGCACCAGACGTTTGCCGATGAAGCCGCTTGCCCCGGTCATGAAATAACGCATTGCCGTCTCCCTAAATCTGTTGAAATTCAAGCTCATTCTAGAGGAAGCCCCCTAGATGTTTAGTGTGCCTTCTCTAATTTTTCGCCCTACACTCCTTCGTGAAGGTAGGGCAATACAGCCCGCCGCAACCGACTTCAACGCCTATCAGGAGGACATCATGGTCAAGAAACTCAAATCTCTGGCAGCCCTTAGCGACAATCAACTCGCCAACACGGTCAAGGATTCCGCCCAGCAAATCTGGCTGGCCGGACTCGGCGCCTTCTCCAAGGCCCAGGAAGAAGGCAACAAGGTTTTCGATGCCCTGGTGAAGGAAGGCCAGACCATCCAGAAGAAGACCAAGAAAGTCGCCGACGAAAAAATGGCCGAGGTCGCCGTCAAGGCGGCCGGCACCTGGGATCGCCTAGAACAGGTCTTCGAGGATCGCGTCGCCCGCGCCCTCGGCAGTCTCGGCGTGCCCAACAAGAAGGATATCGAGAAGCTCTCGAAGCGCGTCGCCGAACTGACTGCCGTCGTGCAAAAACTGACCGAAGCCCAGGAGGCCCCGGCGGCCCGGAAAGCCCCCGCCGCCAAGCCGGCGGCAGCCACCGCGGCGGCCAAGGCTGCGGCACCGGCCAAGAAGCCGGCCGCCAGCAAAAGCGCCGGCAAGAAACCCGTCGCTCCTGCTCCCGCTCCTGGTGCAACAGCTCCTGCCGCCTGACCGCCGGTAACCGCTAGGAAACAGCACGGATTCGGCATAACCGAGGTGCCCGGCCGAGAACCGGGCACCCAGCGAGACAGGGGGGTGGCAACTTGGCAATGACAGGTCTTGCCCTGGCCGGGGGCGGCCCTTTGGGCGGCATCTACGAGGTCGGCGCGCTGGCGGCGCTCGACGAGGCGATTGCCGGCTTCCAGTTGGTCGACTCCGATATCTTCGTTGGCGTCAGTTCCGGCAGCCTGCTCGCCGCGGCCCTGGCCAACGGTATTGCCCCGGCCCAGCTGGCGCACATGCTGGTCGAAAACGATGCGGAAGAGGTTTTCGACCCGGAAATGCTGCTGCGACCCGCCTTCGGAGAATATTGCGCCCGCGCTCTAGCCTTGCCTCCCCTGGTCTGGAGCGCCCTCCTGCACTATCTCAGCAATCCCTGGCAATACGGCCTGTTCGAGTCTTTCCAGCGGCTTTCCCAGGCCATCCCGACGGGGGTTTTCGACAACCGGGGAATCGACCGCATCCTCCGCAAGCTGTTTTCGTCCCAGGGGCGGACCAACGACTTCCGGCAGTTGAAGCACCGCCTCTTTCTCGTCACCACCGATCTCGATTCCGGCGAATCGGTGGCCTTCGGCAGCGCCGGCCACGCGGCCGTTCCCATATCCACCGCGGTACAGGCCAGCGCCGCCCTGCCAGGCCTGTTTCCCCCGGTGCGTATCGACGGGCGCCACTACGTCGACGGCGCCCTCATCAAGACCCTGCACGCCTCGGTGGCCCTCAAGGAAGGTGCCGAACTGGTATTCTGCATCAACCCGCTGGTTCCCTTCGACGCCGAACTCGCCGCCCACCGCAAGGCCGGCCAGCGCCACCACCTCAACGACGGCGGCCTGCCGGTCGTGCTCTCCCAGACTTTCCGCGCCATCATCCATTCCCGCATGCGGGTCGGCATGGATCGCTACAAGCACCAGTATGGCAATGCCGACGTGGTTCTCTTCGAACCCACCCGGGACGACGCCGAAATGTTCTTCACCAACGTCTTTTCCTACCGCGACCGCCGCCGCCTTTGCGAACACGCCTACCAGCAGACCCGGCGCGACCTCTACCGCCGCCGCCATGAACTGCGGCCGATCCTGGCCCGCCACGGTCTGGATCTCGACGTCCCGATCCTCAAGGACCACCGACGCAGCCTCCTGGCCGGCGACCAGGGGCGCCAGATATGGTTGCGCTCGACCACCGACGCCCTCGACGAATCCCTCGACGAATTGCAGCGCTGGCTCGCGACCCGGCAGCCCGCCTGATGCTATCCTAGATAGATAACATCAGGCGGCAGGGAGACCATGGAAAAGAAACCGAAACGGCGCACCCGGGAACGCATCCTTGAAACGGCCCTCGGCCTCTTCAACGATTTCGGCGAACCTAACGTCACCACCACGGTCATCGCCGACGAGATGGAGATCAGCCCCGGCAACCTCTACTACCACTTTCACAGCAAGGACGAGATCGTCAACGCGCTGTTCAGCGAATACGAAAAGGAAATCGAGCACCTCCTGACGGCCCCCGGCAGCCGGCCGGCCACGGCGGAGGACATCTGGTTCTTCCTCCATCTGGTATTCGAGCTGATTTGGAAATACCGCTTCTTCTACCGCGACATCAACGATCTCCTGACCCGCAACCGCCTCGTCGAAACCCACTTCCAGCGCATTCTGGCCCACAAGATCCAGGTCGGAACCGCTATCTGCCAAGGCCTCGTCGCCGCCGGCACCCTGCGCGCCAATGCTGCCGAAATCAGCGCCCTGGCGACCAACATGACGGTCATCGCCACCTTCTGGCTGTCCTACGAACATGCCCGCAATCCCCGCGGCACGCCGGACATCGGGCGCGGCGCCTACCAGGTGATCTCGCTCGCCGCCCCCTTCCTCCAGGGCGAACCGCGCCGGCTGCTGGAAAATCTTTCCGCCGCCTACCTCAAGAAAACCTAAAGGAGAACGCCATGCCCAAAACCGTCTGGTTAGCCTTTCCCTACCCCGACAAGGCCTTTGACCAGGCCGGGGCGGCGCTCAAGAAAAACTGGCCGCGGCTCCACCGGGGCGACTGCGAACCCTTCCCGCGGACGGCCGCCGTGCAGGATGCCTGGCGGGCCTACCACGCCGGCGACTTCGGCAAGGCCGTCGCACTGGGGCTGGCGGCCGGCCTGGCCGGCACCAACGTCGCCAACAAGGCGGCGATGATTTACGCCACCTACCTGGAAGACGACGACGGGAAAAAGCTTGGACTCCTCCAGGAGGTTGCCCAGCGGGCCGAATCCCTCCAGGCCGCCGAACCCGACAACGTCAACGCCTGGTACTACCACGCCTACGCCCTGGGCCGCTACAGCCAGGGCATCTCGGTCGGCAAAGCGCTGGCCCAGGGCCTGGGAGGCAAGATCAAGGCAAGCCTGGAACGGACGATCGCCCTCGCGCCGCAACACGCCGACGCCCATATCGCGCTGGGGGCGTGGCACGCCGAAATCATCGACAAGGTCGGCGGCATGATGGGAGGCCTGACCTACGGTGCCCGCAAAGAAAGCGGCGAAAAGCACTTTCGCACCGCGCTGGAACTCAACCCGGATTCGGCCATCGCCAGGACCGAAATGGCCAACGGCCTGGTCATGATGTTCGGCCGCAGCCGCATGAAAGAAGCCGAGGCGCTATACGCCCAGGCTGCCGCTGCGGTTCCCGCCGACGCCATGGAGCGGCTCGACGTCGAAGCCGCCAGGGCCGAACTCGACGACGGTTAAGCCGCCGTCAGGTCGTTTTCCACCGCTTGGGGATCGGCCAGGGCATCCTGGGGTTCCATCAGAACCAGCCAGAGGAGTTTCTCGAATTCGCCGGCAAAACGCTCGACGATCCGCTCCGGGTCGGGGACCAGGGTCTTGTCGGTAATCAAGCCGAACTGCACCTTGCCGTCGTAGGAAAGAATGCTCACCCCCATGCCGATATCGCCCGACTGGGGCACCCAGAAAAAGGGCTGGCGCAGCCTGGCGCCGGCGAAATAGAGGGCGCTCCGCGGCCCCGGGACGTTGGTCATAACCGCCGTCGCCTTGCTCGCCAGAAGATCGAGAACCTGCTCCTGGACGAATTTCGGCGCGGCCCCGACGGCGCCCAGCAGGGTCAGGGTCAATACCGCCTGGAAGGAGGATTTCAGCTTTTCCATGCGTGCCCGCGTGACGTAGAGCCGCTCCAGGGGATTTTCGATGCCGACCGGCAATTCCAGCGCCACCAGGCCGAAACGGTTGCCCAGGGTGCCGGCGTCGGCGGGCCGGCGCAGGTTGACCGGCACCAGGGCGCGCAACTCGACCTCGTCCACCGGGTCGCCCTGGGCCTGCAGATAGCCACGCAGAGCGCCCGCCGCCGCGGAGAGCAGCATGTCGTTGACCGAACACCCCAAGACCCGGCCGACCGCCTTGACCTCGGGCAAGGAGATGGGTTCCGACCAGGCCACCCGCTTGGCCGCGCCCGGCTTGCCCTTGAAGCGGGTGGGGGTGTCGTCGGGCATGGTTGCCAGCTTGGCCACCTCGGCGGCGATGCCGGTGCCGGTGCGGGCGTAGTCGAGCAATTGCAGCGGATTGCTCATCAGATCGATGGATTTGGCCCAGGCATTGGTGGAAATCCGGATCGACGCCAGCATGGCATCGGTCATCGGGCGATAGACGAGGCGCCAGAAAATGTCGTCGGAGGGGTCGCCGGCCTCCCGGTCGGGAAGAGCGGCGGCGGAAGGAGCCACGGCGGTGGCGGGACCATCGTCGGCCAAAGCGAGGATGACCCCGACCAGGGCAATGCCGTCGGCGATGCAGTGGTGGATGCGCAGAATGAGCGCCTGCCCGCCCAGGGCGGTGTCGACGACGTGCAGTTCCCAGAGCGGCCGGCTCGGATTGAGAGGGGTCGACGCCAGATCGGCAACCAGGCCCTGCAATTCGACCTGGCCCGCCGCTCCCGGCAGCACGGCTAGGCGCAGATGGTGGTCGAGAGAGAAATCCGGGTCGTCCACCCAGCTGTAAGCACCGCCCGTTTCCACGGCAATTTGCCGGAAACGCCGGTAACCGAGGAGCCGGTTCTCGATCAGTTGCCGCAACCGGTCGAGGTCGAGCTGCCCGTCGAACAGCATCACCCCGACGATCTGCATCAGGTTGCTCGGCCTGTCCATGCGCAACCAGGCCGTATCAACGTTGGACATGCGTTCAGGCGCAGGCATTGCCGACTCCCCCGTAGGCTAAACCGTCATCATACCGATAATTCAAATGTCCTTCGAGGAAAGCCTGGCCGACCGGCCCCGATCTCGCGCTGCCGCCCGTCCCCGCCGCGGCCCCGGAGCGGCGCGGGGGTCTAGCTGAAGCGCTCATCGAAGTAGCGGTGGATTTCACGCTCCAGGGCGGAACGGAAGGGCAGGAGGAAAAACCCGAGGTGCACCGCGATAGTCGCTTCGCCGCGGCCCAGGGCGAGCTCCCCCTTGACTCCCAGGCCGGTGAAGCGGAGCAGTCCCGGATCGATCCATTCGTAATTGAGGCTGAACTCGTCCCGCAAGTCGGCGGCAACCTGCTCGGCCGCAGCCTTGGCCTTTCTGGCCGTCAGCTTGTGGCGGCGGACGATATGGATTTCGCTCATGGCTCGTGATTATCCACGAGGCGACCGAATACGGCGGCTACTGGCCGGCCGGCGTGGCCGCGGCCGAGGTGTGCATCATCTCGTTGCAGGTCGCCCGGCCGAAGGCCTCGGCCTTTTTCGGGCTGGAAATCTGCGGTTCCTCGTAAACGCGGCGAATGATGTGGTTGGTGATGCGCGAACCGTTGCTGCCGTCTTCCTCGAACACCTTCATCGGACGCCCTTTCTCCCGGTCGAAAAAGGCCTGCAGGGCGAAATCCCGGACCCGTTCGCAGAAGCGGATGCGCTGGGCGTCGGGCATGGCGTCGTCGACCGGAGCGGCCTGGCCGTGGCTCCATGCCGCACCATGGAAAAACAGCCCGGCGACGAGAAGGATCAGCGTTTTCATTCGCTCGGCCCCTGCAGGGTGGTGAGATAGGCGAGGATGTCCTGGACATCCTTCTCCTTCAGGCCATTGAGGACGCCGACGGTGCCCTCCTCGTCGTGGGGACGATCGCCCTTCAGATAGAGTTCGATCTGGCGCTTGAGGTAGGCGGTGTATTGCCCCACGAGCATGGGAAACTTGCCGCGCCCCAGGCCGGTCTTGGCGTGGCAGGTGACACAGTTCTTCTGGTAGACGGTCTTGCCGTTGTCGATATCGCCCTCGGCCCGCGGGATAATCATCACCTTCTCGACCATCAGAAGCCGCGTCAAGGCATCCTCGTTGCCGGTAAAGGTCGGCATCTTGGTAGGCAATTCGATGCTGGCGAGGTACTCGGCGATGTCCTTGATATCCTCGTCCGGCAGTTCGCGCTCCTGGGTGTAGGGGAACATCGGGATATTGACCCGGGTGCGGGCACGGAAGCTCTTCAGCTGGTCGGCGATGTAGGCCGCCCGCTGGCCGGCGATGCGGGGATATTCGCCCTTTTTGCCGCCCTGCCCGAATTCACCGTGGCAGGCCGCGCAGGTGCCGTTGATTTCCTTGCCCTTCTCAAGGTCGGCGGCGGATGCCGGCAAGGCCAACAGGGCGCTGGCCGCGAGGGTCATGGCGAGGTAGCGAAGCGACATGGAAAATCCTTGCAATCGAGGTGCGTCGAATTGTCGCATGAGAGGAGCGGGAGAAAATTGACGCAAATCACCGATAATCCGGCCATGCCCTTCCTGCTCCCCCAGCCCGATCCCGGCGACGACCTGGCCAACCTGGGCCGCCTCGTGGCGGCGCGCTGGTGGGTGCTCGCCGCCCTGGCGATCCTGGCCCTCGCCTTGCCGCCCGTACTCGAGATCGCCCTGCCGACGCTGCCCATCCTCGCCGTACTTGCCATTGCCGCCGTCTTCAACGGCCTGGCCACCCGCCGGGTGGCCCGCGCCGAACCGGCCGGTCCGGGCGAACTGACGGCGCAGATCGGCCTGGACATCGCCGGCCTCGCCGCCTTGATCTTTTTCAGCGGCGGCGCCACCAACCCCCTGGTTTCGCTCCTCCTTCCGCCCGTCGCCATCGCCGCCCTCACCTTGCCGGGGCGCTTCGTCCTGGCGATCGGCACCCTGGCCGTGCTCGCCTATTCTTTGCTCATGGTGTTCTACATTCCCCTGCCCCTTGCCGACCCGGTCCGCGCCGCCCGCCTCCACCTGGTCGGCATGTGGCTGACCTTCGCCGTGTCCTCGGGCATGATCGCCTGGCTGGTGGTCCGCATGACCGCCCTCATCCGCCTGCGCAACGCCCAACTGGCGGAAGCCCGGGAAGCCAGCCTGCGGGACGAACGCGTCGTGGCGCTGGGCACCCTGGCGGCCGGCGCCGCCCACGAACTGGGAACGCCCCTCGCCACCATCGCCGTCATCGCCGGCGAACTGGACCACGAATCCGGCCTCAGCGCGGCAGGGCGCGACGACCTCGCCGTCCTGCGGCAACAGGTCGGGGTGTGCAAGGAAATCATCACCGGACTCTCCCGCCGGGCCGGCGTCGAACGCCTCGACGCAGCAGCCACCGTGCCCGCCGATCGCTGGCTGGACGGCCTGCGCCAACGCTGGCACGCCAGCCGGCCCCAGGCCGCTTCCCGCTTTTCCGCCGAAGGCGCCGGCCCGGCGCCGGAAATCGTCGCCGACCCCACCCTGGAACAGGCCGTCATCAACCTGCTCAACAATGCCGCCAACGCCGCGCCCGGCGAGGTGACCCTGGCCGCCCGCTGGAACGCCACGCAGTTGCACATCGAAGTGGGCGACCGGGGCGCCGGCTTCCCGCAGCAAATCATCCGGCACGGCGGACGGCGCGCTTTCCCGGCCCACCCCCTGGGCAGCGGTATCGGCCTGATCCTGACCCGTACTGCCGTCGAACGCCTGGGGGGGCGGCTCAGCCTGGAAAACCCGCCGACGGGCGGAGCCCTCGCCCGAATTGAACTGCCGCTGCCGACACCATGACCGAATCGACCCTGATTATCGACGACGACCCAATCTTCAACGGCGTTCTGGTCCGCGCCCTGGCCCGGCGCAACCTGCCGGCCGAAGGCGCCACCAGCGCCGACGAAGGCCTCGCCAAAGCAGCCGCCGGGCGGCCTGGGCAGGTGATTCTCGACCTCAATCTGGCGGGCAGCTCAGGCCTGGCCTTGATCCCGCAGTTGCTGACGCTCAACCCGGCGTGCCGCATCGTCGTGCTGACGGGCTACGCCAGCATCGCCACCGCCGTCGAGGCGATCAAGCTGGGGGCGGTGCAGTACCTGGCCAAACCCTGCGAAGTGGAGGCCATCCTGGCTGCCTTTGCCGATGCCGATCTCCCCGACCCCGAATTTGCCGCCCCCGACGAACCCCTTTCGGTGGACCGCCTGGAATGGGAACACATCCAGCGGGTCTTGCTCGAAAACGAAGGCAACATCTCGGCTACCGCCCGGGCCTTGAAAATGCACCGCCGCACCCTGCAGCGCAAACTGGCGAAGCGCCCGGCGAAGAGCTGACTCCCGCTCAGGCGGGCACCGCCTCGCCCACCGCGATTTTTTCCAGGGCCGCGATGTCGGCGCGGAAATGGCGCTCGGCGCGGCCGCTGCCGCATTTTTCCAGGAAGCCCTGGCGGGTCAGGTCGGAGAGGATGCGGCTGGCGGTTTCCATGCTGATCCCCAGCATGCCGCCCAGGTCTTCGATGCTGAAGCGATGGATGCGGTCGCTGCGGCCGTCGCGCAGACTCAAGAGCAGGCGGGCCAGGCGCTGGCGGGCCGGGGCGGCGCCGATGCCGCCGGCCAGCTCGGCCAGCCAGGTCTCGACTTCGGCCAGGGCCTGCTGCGACTTCTCCAGGAGGCGGCGCTGCAGCGGCGGGTTGTCCCGCATCATGTGGCGAAAACGGCTGAGCGGGATGCGGCAGGCCCGGACTTCGCCGACCGCCACCGCGGTGTGGGCGAAGGTGTCGGCGAAGGCCGCTTCCAGCCCCGCCACGTCGCCCCCTTTCAAGATGCGGACGATGCGGGCCACCCCCGACATGGAATAGCGCACCAACTTGACGGTTCCCGAGCGCAGGCAATAAAAGCCGTCGGCCGGCGCTTCCATGTGGTAGAGCACCGTTCCCGGTGGGAACGCCAGATCGTCCACCCAGGAGTGGAAGGTCGCCAGGTCGCTCCGGGAGACGTCGGAGCAGATCAAGGTCTGGCGCAGGGCGCAGTCGCTGCAGTTACCCTTGCCCTCGCGGGTCTTGCCGCCGGCCACGGGGTGAGTCAAGATGCTGCTCCGGCCATCAGTGCTTGTGCTCCATGGGCATCTGCACGGCGGCGGGCCTCACCACCTTGGCGTCGACCTTCTTGCTGCTGCCGTCGTCGAAGCTCAGGGTGATCGGCACCAGGTCGCCTTCCTTCATCGGCGCCTTGAGATCGATGAGCATGATGTGCAGGCCGCCGGGTTTGAGGGCTGCTTCGCCCTTGGGCTTGATGTCGATGCCCTGGACCGGGCGCATGCGCATCACCCCCCCGTCGTTGATGTGGTTGTGGAGTTCGGTGGCCTTGGCGAGCGGACTCTCGGCCTTGACCACCTTGACCTCTTTGTCGCCGGTGTTGCGAAACACCATGAAAGCGCCGGTGGCGGGAGCATTGGGTGGGGCCAGACGAACGTAGGGTTCGTGCACGACGATGCTGTCGGCGGCACCGCCGGCCCAGGCGCCGAAGCTGACGAGCAGGGTGGCGGCAAGGCCGGAAAGATGTTTTTTCATGGCTTTCTCCTCGAAATCGTACGTTGTATTGTTACAGGAATTTGCGAATCTCGGCCGCCACCCGCTCGGGCGACGCACCATGGGGAATGCGTCCGGCCAACCGGCCGTCGCGGCCCAGGACATAGGTTTCCGACGTGTGGTCCACGACGTAGGCTCCCCCCGCCGTCGCCGCCTTCTGCCGGGCATAATAGACGCCGTAGCGGCGCGCCACCTCGGCCACCTCGGCCGGCGACCCGGTCAGCCCGACGATGCCGGGGTGGAAAAAGGCCACGTACTCCTTGAGATGGGCCGGTGTATCCCGATCCGGGTCCACCGAGACAAAGAGCGTGGCAACGCCGGCCGCCTCCTCCGGACCCAGGGTTTTCAGTCCCTCGGCGAGGCCCGTAAGCGCCGTGGGGCAAACGTCGGGGCAGTAGGTATAGCCGAAATAGACGAGCACCACCTTGCCGCGCAGATCGGCCAAGGCGACCGGGCCGTCTCCCGATCGCAGGGTGAAATCGCCGCCCGGCGGCTCGACCGGCCGGGGGATCGCCCGCGGCGGCGGCTCGGGATGCCAGAACAGGGCCAGGCCGAGAACCAGAGCGGCAAGACCGGCGGCGATCACCTGCAGAAGGCGAATCGGCATGCCCCTCATGGCACGGGCGAACCGAAGCGGAAGGGAACGGCAATGCGCTCCCCGGGGGTTTCGAGCAGAACCGTGGCCTGCCAAGCCATCGCCCCGGTGATGCAGACCGGCAGCGTCGTTCCCCCGGCGAAACGACCGTCACCCCGGCCGGCCAGGAGGGGGCGGTTGAGACCCATGTTCATCTCGAGGCCGGCGAAATCGACCTCGACGCGGTCGACCGCCACGCCGCTGACCGCTACCTCCACGGTGAGCGGCTTGACCATCGGGATCGGGCGCGGCAGCACCGACAATTCCACCCGTCCGCCGCCCGGGAGGGCCGCAGCGCAGGGGCTTCGATGGAGGTCGCAGGGAGTTTCGGGGGCGACGGTGAGATCGGCCTTGGGAAGAAGGACAGGCGACAGCTTGTATCCGACGACGACAACCAGGGCGATCAACAGCAGGCCGATCAGGTCGATCAGCATTTTCTTATTCAAGGCGGAACTCTCGCCAGATCAGGGAATGGGATGTGATTTTCCCCCATGATGCCCGGCAAAACTTAATCCGCATCAATTTTTTCGCAAGCGCCGAGGCATACAGTGTGCGGCAAATTGTCGCAGCGGCTTTCTGCCGCCTGCGGCGATGGAGGGAAGAAAGTCAACAACTTCTTGTTTTCATGGGAGAAATCGAGATGAGAAAATTTGCAGTGAAATCCACCGCGCTGCTCGTCGCAGCGGGGCTCGGATTTGGCGCCGCCTCAGCGTGGTCTGCCGAATCGCTGCAGGACGTGATGAAGCGTCGCAACCTCAGCCAGCAGGATCTGCTGGCCGCGGCCAAGACCTACGTACCGACCGGCAAACGCGACGAATTCGTGGTCTTCAGTTCGGGCGGCCAGTCTGGCCAGATCATCGTGTATGGCATTCCGTCCATGCGCATCCTGAAGTACCTCGCCGTGTTCACCCCGGAACCCTGGCAGGGCTACGGCTACGACGAGAACTCCAAGGCCGTTCTCAACCAGGGCAAGATCGACGGCAGGGAAATCACCTGGGGTGACACGCACCACCCGGCGATCTCCGAAACCCAGGGCAAGTACGACGGCCAGTTCCTGTTCATCAATGACAAGGCCAATCCCCGTCTCGCCGTGATCGACCTGCGCGATTTCGAAACCAAGCAGATCGTCGTGAACCCGATCTTCAAGTCGGAGCACGGCGGCGCCTTCGTCACCCCGAATACCGAATACGTCATTGAAGGCGCCCAGTACCCGACCCCGCTGGAGAACAAGAAGTTCTACCCGCTGGAAGAGATGAACGAAAAGTATCGCGGCGGCGTCACCTACTGGAAGTTCGACAGGAAGGAAGGCCGCATCGATCCGAAGCAGTCCTTCTCCCTCGAGTTGCCGCCGTATTCTCAGGATTTGTCGGATGCCGGCAAGGGCCCCTCTGACGGTTGGTCCTTCACCAACTCCTTCTGCTCCGAGCGCTACGTCGGCGGCATCGAGAAGGGACGTCCGCCGTACGAGGCCGGTTGCTCCGCCAAGGACACCGACTATCTGCACGTGATCAATTGGAAGAAGGCCGCCGAACTGGTTGCCGCCGGCAAGGCCAAGACCATCAACGGCCACAAGGTTCTGCCGATCGACGTCTCCGTCAAGGAAGGCGTGCTCTTCCTGGTCCCCGAGCCGAAGTCGCCCCACGGCGTCGATGTGACCCCGGACGGCAAGTTCATCATCGTCTCCGGCAAGCTCGACACCCACACCTCGGTGTATAGCTTCGACAAGATCCAGGCCGCCATCAAGGCCGGCAAGTTCGAGTCCAAGGACCCGTACGGCGTCCCGGTCATCGGCATGACCGACGCCCTCGACAAGCAGGTTCAGCTCGGCCTCGGCCCCCTGCACACCCAGTACGATTCCAAGCCCTGTCTCGCCTACACCTCCCTGTACGTCGATAGCCAGGTCGCCAAGTGGAACTACTGCGAAGGCAAGGTGGTGGACAAGATTTCCGTCCATTACAACATCGGTCACCTGATGGCCATGGAAGGCGATTCCGCCGATCCCAAGGGCCGTTACCTGGTCGCGCTCAACAAGCTGGCCATCGACCGCTTCGTGCCGGTGGGTCCCCTGCACCCGCAGAACCACCAGCTGATCGACATTTCCAACGACAAGATGCAGCTCCTCTACGACATGCCCCTGCCGCTGGGCGAGCCGCACTATGCCGTGTCGATCGCAGCCGAAAAGCTGAAGCCGGGCGTCCGCTATAAGGTGGGTACCGACTCTCGTACCGACAAGCCCCATCCGGGCGCCGTCCGCGCGGGCGAAGAGCACACCGACAAGAAGGGTAACAAGATCACCGTCTATGGCACCCTCATCCGGTCGCACATCACCCCGGAAACGATCGAAGCCGATGTCGGCGACGAAGTCACCATCCACCTGACCAACCTCGAACGGGCCCAGGACGAGACCCACGGCTTTACCGTCTCGACCTACAACGTTCATGGCTCCATCGAGCCGGGCAAGACCATCACCGTCAAGTTCAAGGCCGACAAGGAAGGCGTCTATCCGTACTACTGCACGGAATTCTGCTCCGCCCTGCACCTCGAGATGATGGGCTACCTGCTGGTCAAGCCCAAGGGCTGGAAGCCGACCAAGACCGAAATGGCCAAGGCCGGCTACACGGAAGCGGACTACAAGACCACGCTGAAGAAGGTTGTCGATACGCAAGCCGTCATCGACTCCGTCGTCGGTTACATCACCAGCGTGAACTTCAAGGACTTCCCGGACGTGGTCGCCATGGTCGAGGACGCCACCGATCAGCTGAACAAGATCAAGGGCGCCAAGGAGAAGCACGAAGCCGCTGCGGCCAAGAAGGATTGGGAACAGGCCAACCTCTGGGCCGAGCAGGTCTGGCAGTATCAGGTCAAGGCTGCCGACCTGGGCCTGCGGGCCAAGACCTATCTGGAGCAGAACGGCGCCAAGAAGGTCAAGTAAGCTGGTTTGATCTGACTTAAAGCAAGCTTCGGGGAGCGGAGTCACTCTGCTCCCCATTTTACATTCAGGAGGAAAACCCATGAAATCCGTAATGACTTTCGCCGCAACCCTGCTGGTCGCCGGTTCCGCCCTGGCCGCCGATGGCGCCGCCCTGTACAAGGAAAAGACCTGCACCGCCTGCCACGGTCCCGACGGCAAGAAGACCCTGATGCCGGACTATCCCAAGATCGCCGGCCAAAACGCCAAGTACATCGAGCGCCAGATGCTCGACATCAAGAGCGGCGCCCGCGCCAACGGCAACAGTGCCGCCATGAAAGGCGTCATGGAGATCGTCTCCGAAGCCGACATCAAGGCCCTCGCAGCCTACGTTTCCACAATGAAATGATCGCGGGATGGGAGGCCTTCTCGGCTCCCATGACCCAAATCAAGGACCTCTGATATAGCGGGCAGGACAATCCTGCCCACCATCCCTGACCAAAGGACAGCAGTCATGAAAACACCCCTACTCCTGGTTGCATTGCTCTCCGCGAGCGTCGCCTTTGCCGGCGCCCCGGCCCCCAAGAAGGAGGGCATCGAAGGCAAGGACTACAAGTGGAACGCAGAAGAAGGCGAGAAGGTCGAGGCCCTGCACAAGAAGGGCGACGTCAAGGCCGGCAAGGAAGCCTACGAGGTCTGCGGCGCCTGCCACCTGCCCTCCGGCGCCGGCCGCCCCGACGGCACCTTCCCGCAGTTGGCCGGCCAGCACAGCACCGTGTTGATCAAGCAGATGGCCGACATTCGCGCCGGCCTGCGCGACAATCCGACCATGTACCCGTTCGCCGCCACCCTGGTGGACCCGCAGGAGCTGGCCGATACTGCCGCCTATATCAACAGCCTCTGCATCCCCATCGAGCATGGCAAATACGAAGGCGCCGATGCCGCGATCCAGGTCTCGAAGGGCAAGGAGCTCTACGAGAAGCAATGTCTGGAATGCCATGGCAAGAACGGCGAAGGCAACAAGGAGAAGTTCTATCCCGTCATCGCCGGTCAGCACTACAAGTACCTGCTGCGCCAGATGACCGAAATCCGCGACGGCAAGCGCCGCAACGCCAACCCGGACATGGTCAAGGTGATCAAGCCCTATACCAATGAACAACTGGTGGCCATTTCCGCTTACCAGTCCAGCCTGGTGATGCCCGGCAACATGTGTGCCGCCAAGCCCGGAGCGAAAAAGAAGTAAGCTTGCAAGACTCGACGGCCGGCCTGGCGGGGCCGGCCGCCTTTGGCGAAGGGCGCCGGAGAGCGTCTTCGCTTAACCGAAGTTGCCTTGAGAATCACCATGCCCAACGCCAATAAGCAGAACGCCCTCGTCGGAGTTCTCGCCCTCGTCTCCCTGATCGCCCTGATCGCCGCCTACTTCGCCCCGATCTGGTGGGTCTCCCTCACCGCCCCCAACTACCCCAAGGACGCCTTCCCCGACGGCATCCGCATCCACTTCCACTTCGACGGCGTCTATAACGGCTGCAAGGCTGCTGGCAAAGGCAGCCGCATGGCCAACGAAATCATCGAAAAAGATCTCGGTCACGACGACGAGCGCTACAACCCCATCACCGACTCCAAGAAAGACGTCAATAAGGGCGCCGAGGGTCTCGATTGCGTCCACGAGATGAACACCATCAACCACTACGTCGGGATGTTCCCCATCGCCACCGGCGCTCCGGTGGAGAAACCGCTCGCCAAGTTCTTCTTCGCCTTCTTCGCGGTCATGATCCTGGCCTTCGCCCTACCCCGGAAAAAGCCCCGCATCGCCGTCCTTGCCGCCGGATTTGCCGCCGTCGCCGTATGGATGATCACCGACCAGTACGTCCTGGGTCACCTCGAAGCCCATGTCCAGGCCTATATGACCGAGGCGGGCGCCTTCTTCAAGGAACCGGAAAAGATCAAGGTCTGGGGCGACAACGTGCGGTCCTTTTCCCACGTCGTCATCGTCGGCCTGATCCTGGTGATGGCCATCGTCGTCGCCGGCGTCGCCAAGCTGCGCTCATTCCAGTTGCTTCTCGCCCTGGTTCCCGCCCTGCTGCCGGTGTTCTTCGTCATCACCTATTCCGCCTGGCTGTGGTTCTTCGGCCACAACCTGCATCCGTGGGGCGCCTTCACGGTCAAGCCTTTCATGCCCACGGTCTTCGGCGAGGGCAAGGTCGCCCAGTTCTCCACCTATTCCTATCCCTACTGGGGCTATGGTCTGCTGCTCGTCATCTTTGTCTGCCTGATGCTTGCCCTGCTCATCCGCCGCAAGCAGCTGCGCGAAGGCGCCAGCGAGTGAAACGCAAATTCCGGCCACCGCGGAAGCCCCTGGCAACCTTCGCGGTGGCCATCGGTCTCGGCGTTGCCTCCCTCGCCGCGTCCCAGTCCCTGGAAGGCATGGGCAAGCCTAATCTCGACGCCCACTGGGGCTCGTCGACGGAAAAAGCCAGGCGGCCCGCCGCGCCCCACCGCACCGATGTTCCCTGGCTGCAAACCCTGGTGGACGCGGCCCCCGAGGGCTCGGTCCTCAAACCTCCGCCGGGGGTCTATTCCGGGCCGGTCCTGATCAACAAGCGCCTGACCCTCGACGGCGAAGGACAGGTGACTGTCGACGGCGGCGGCAAAGGCACGGTGCTGGTCTGGGAGACCAACGACGGCGCCCTGCGCAATATCCACCTGACCGGCTCCGGAGACTCCCACGACAGCGACGACACCTGCCTCAACCTGCGCGGCAGCCGCAACGTCATCGAAGGTGTGCGCATCGACGACTGCCTCTTTGGCATCGACCTCAAGCAGTCCAACGACAATACCCTGCGCGAAAACTCGATCCGCTCCAAGGTCAAGGA
>SSSZ01000003.1 GCA_009469675.1 Azonexaceae bacterium
AGGTGAAGGGCGCCATCAAGTCCATCACCGACTTCGGCATCTTCATCGGCCTCTCCGGCGCCATCGACGGCCTGGTCCACCTCTCCGACCTGTCCTGGTCCGCCACCGGCGAAGAGGCGATCCGCAACTTCAAGAAGGGCGACGAAGTCGAAGCCGTCGTGCTCGGCATCGACGTCGAGAAGGAGCGCATCTCCCTCGGCATCAAGCAGCTGGAAGGCGATCCCTACACCAACTTCATCGCCACCCACGAGAAGAACAGCATCGTCCGCGGCACCGTCAAGTCGGTCGATGCCCGGGGCGCCGTGGTTGGTCTGGAGGGCGATACCGAAGGTTACCTGCGGGCTTCCGAGTTCTCCCGCGATCGTATCGAAGACCTGTCGCAGCACCTCAAGGTCGGCGACGAGGTCGAGGCCATGATTATCAACGTCGATCGCAAGACCCGTGGCGTCAACCTGTCGATCAAGGCCAAGGACCAGGCGGAACAGCATGAAGCCATGCAGAAGCTGGCCTCCGAGTCCTCCTCTGCGGCTTCCGGTACCACCAATCTGGGCGCACTTCTGAAGGCCAAACTCAACCAGCAAGGCTGAAAAAGGCTTAAAGCATGACCAAATCCGAGCTCATCGCCCGACTGGCGGAGCGTTTCCCGCAGTTGGTAGCGAAGGACGCCGATTTTGCGGTCAAGATGATTCTCGATGCGATGTCCGACGCCCTGGTGCGCGGGGATCGTATCGAGATCCGCGGATTCGGAAGTTTTGCGCTCAACTACAGGCCGCCGCGCGTCGGCCGCAATCCCAAGTCGGGAGACAAAGTCAGCGTACCCGCCAAATGGGTTCCCCATTTCAAGGCGGGCAAGGAATTGCGCGAGCGGGTCGACAAGACCGCCTAAGGCGCAATCCGGCTCAATGTGGTAGATTTGGGGCGGTGGCCGAGGCCACCGCCTTTTTTATTGCGAATCCATGAAAGCATTGACCTGGGCCATCCGGCTCACCATCTTTCTCTTTCTGTTTGCCTTTGCCGCCACCAACACGGAGCCGGTCGCCCTGCATTTCATTTTTGGGCAAGTACTCCAGGCCCCGCTGGTCATCATTCTCTTGCTCTTTTTCGCCGCCGGCGCCCTGCTCGGGGTGTTTTCCCTGCTCGGCCTGGTGTTCAGGCAGCGCCGCGAAATCGGCCGGCTCAAACGCGATCTCGCCAATGCCGCGGCGCCGGTCCCCGTCGAGCCGCCGCCGGCCGCATGAGCGATTTTTTCGAATACTGGCAACTCCTGCTCATCCCGCTGTTTTTTGGCTTGGGGTGGGCGGCGGCGCGCATCGACATCCGCCAGGTCGTGCACGAATCGCGGGCGCTTCCCCGATCCTATTTCCAGGGCCTCAATTTTCTCTTGAACGAGCAGCCCGACAAGGCGATCGATTCGTTTCTGGAAGTGGCCAAAATCGATCCCCAGACGGTGGAACTCCATTTCGCCCTGGGCAACCTTTTTCGGCGCCGGGGCGAGACCGAACGCGCCATTCGCATGCACGAGAATCTGATCGAACGGGCCGACCTCGACGACAGCTTCCGCTTGCAGGCCCTTTCCGAACTCGGGCAGGACTACCTCAAGGCGGGGCTTCTCGACCGGGCCGAGGAAATTTTCAACAAGTTGATGGGAACGGCCCGCCAGGAAGAAGCCAAGCGCAACCTCCTGGAGATTTACCAGGTGGAAAAGGAGTGGCTGAAAGCCGTCGAGATCGCCAAGGAACTTCCCGATTTCGCATCCCAGAAAGAGATCGCCGAGTATTTCTGCGAACTGGCGGCGGGCGAGATCATGCGTTCCCGCCCGGACAACGCCCGCGCCTATCTCGAAACCGCCATGCAGCAGAACCGCAAGTGCGTTCGCGCCAGCCTCCTGCAGGGCGATCTCCTGGTGCAGGAGGGCAAGCCCCTGGAGGCCATCGCCGCCTGGCAGCGGATCGAGCAGCAGGATCCCGCCTACCTCGCCCTGGTCGCGCAAAAGCTGTTGGAGACCTATCGCCAGATCGATCGCCGGGACGAAGGCATCGCCCTCCTGCGCGGCTATCTTGAACGCTACCCCTCCCTCGATTTGCTCGACGTCGTTTATCAGCTGGTCCTAGAAAGCGGCGGGTCGGAAGCGGCCTATCGCCTGGTGCGGGACGAACTGCAGCGCAACCCCACGCTCCTCGGGCTGGAAAAGCTGATGAGCGCAAGACTGCCGCTGGTGGCGCCGGAAACCCGGCCCGACATCGAACTCGCCAAGACCATCGTGCAGAGCTACACCAAGCGTTTGTCGCGCTATCGATGCGATAATTGCGGGTTCAAGGCCCGCCAGTTCTATTGGCGCTGCCCCGCCTGCGGCGGCTGGGAAACCTATCCGCCGCGGCGCAGCGAAGAATTCGACTTAACCTTATAGGAAGCCCATGAAGATCACTGTTGTTGGTACCGGCTATGTCGGCCTGGTCAGCGGAACCTGCCTGGCCGAAGTGGGTAACGATGTCCTCTGCCTTGACGTCGATCCGGAAAAAATCCGCATCCTGGAAGACGGCGGCATCCCCATCTTCGAACCCGGGTTGCAGGAAATGGTCCGGCGCAATGTCGCCGCCGGCCGCCTGCACTTCACCACCGATGTCGAAAAGGCCGTCCATCACGGCACCATCCAGTTCATCGCCGTCGGCACGCCCCCCGACGAAGACGGCTCGGCCGACCTCCAGTACGTCCTCGCGGCAGCCCGCAACATCGGGCGCTTGATGACCGACTACAAGGTGATCGTGGACAAGAGCACGGTGCCGGTGGGCACCGCCGACAAGGTCAAGGCGGCCGTTGCCGACGAATTGGCCAAGCGGGGCGCGGCGATCCCCCACAGCATCGTCTCCAACCCGGAATTCCTGAAGGAAGGTGCGGCGGTCGAGGATTTCATGCGGCCCGACCGCATCGTCGTCGGCGCCGAGGACGACCAGGCCATCCACCTCATGCGGGCTTTGTACGCGCCTTTCCAGCGCAACCACGAGCGCCTCATCGTCACCGATGTGAAAAGCGCCGAACTCACCAAGTATGCCGCCAACGCCATGCTGGCGACGCGTATCAGCTTCATGAACGAACTCGCCAACCTGGCTGAAGTCCTGGGGGCCGACATCGAGATGGTCCGCCAGGGCATCGGCTCCGACCCCCGCATCGGCTACCACTTCCTCTACCCCGGCTGCGGCTACGGCGGCTCGTGCTTCCCCAAGGACGTCAAGGCTCTCATCAAGACCGCCGCCGACGATGCCGGCATCACTCTCAAGGTGCTTACCGCCGTCGAGGAAGCCAACGATGCGCAAAAACACGTTCTGACCAAGAAAATCAAGGCCCGCTTCGGCGATCTCAAAGGCCGGCATTTTGCACTTTGGGGCCTGGCCTTCAAACCCAATACCGACGACATGCGCGAAGCCCCGAGCCGGGAGCTGATCGCCGACCTGTTCGCCGCCGGCGCGACGGTGACCGCCTACGACCCGGTGGCGATGCACGAAACCCAGCGCATCTTCGCCGGCGAGTCCCGGCTCAACTACGCGGAAAGCCCCATGGCCGCCCTGGCCGGCGCCGACGCCCTGGTCATCGCCACGGAATGGAAGGAGTTTCGTAGCCCGGATTTTGCCGCCATCAAGAATGCCCTGAAAAACCCGGTGATCGTCGATGGGCGCAACCTCTACGATCCCAAGTTCGTCCGCGGCCAGGGTATCGAATACCTGGCGATCGGCCGCTGATGAAACCCTTGGACGCGATCGCCGGCGTGCGTCTTCTCGTCGTCGGCGACGTCATGCTGGACCGCTACTGGTTTGGCGAAGTCAGCCGCATTTCACCGGAAGCGCCGGTGCCGGTGGTCAAGGTCGAGCGCCTCGAAGAGCGCTTGGGCGGCGCCGCCAACGTGGCCCGCAACGCGGCGGCCCTGGGCGGGGCGACATCGCTGCTGTCGGTGGTCGGCAACGACGATGCCGGCCGCAGTCTCTCCCGCCTGCTCGGGGAAGGCGGCATCGACGCCAGCCTGCAGGTCGATCCCCAGATCGACACCACGGTCAAGTTGCGGGTCATCGGCCGGCAGCAGCAACTGTTGCGCATCGATTTCGAAACCCTTCCCACCCATGAGGTTCTCCAGGCCAAGCTGCAGGACTTCGAACGGCGGGTGGCGGGCTGCGACGCCGTCATCCTCTCCGACTACGGCAAGGGCGGGTTGGCCCACATCGAGGCCATGATCCGCCTGGCCCGGGGGGCCGACAAGCCCGTCCTGGTGGACCCCAAGGGCGACGAGTACGGCAAATACGCCGGGGCCACGGTCATCACCCCGAATCGTTCCGAACTGCGGCAGGTGGTTGGCCGCTGGTCGTCGGAAGCCGAACTCGCCGCCAAGGCCGAGAAGCTGCGTGGCGAACTGGGGTTGGAGGCCCTGCTGGTGACGCGCAGCGAGGAGGGCATGACGCTTTTTCTCGACGGCGAAGTCATCCACCAGCCGGCCCAGGCCCGGGAAGTATTCGACGTTTCCGGCGCCGGCGATACCGTGATCGCCACCCTGGCCGTCATGCTCGCCTCCGGCGCCGCCTGGGCCGAGGCCATCCGCACCGCCAACGTGGCGGCCGGCATCGTCGTCGGCAAGCTGGGAACGGCCGTGGTCGGCCGCGACGAACTCGAAGCCGCTTTGTAAGGAATTCATCCATGTATACCGTCGTCACCGGCGCCGCCGGCTTTATCGGCTCTAATCTGGTCAAGGCCCTCAACGAGCGGGGCGTCAGCAAAATCATCGCGGTCGACAATCTGACCCGGGCCGACAAGTTCCGCAATCTCGTGGACTGCGAAATCGCCGACTACCTCGACAAAGAAGATTTCATCGAGCGCGTCCAGGCCGGCCATTTCGACGGCGAGATCGACGCCATCCTCCACCAGGGCGCCTGTTCCGACACCATGGAGACCGACGGGCGCTACATGATGGAGAACAACTACCGCTATTCGCTGATCCTTCTCGACTGGTGCCTCGATCAGGATGTCCAGTTCCTCTACGCCTCGAGCGCCGCCACCTACGGCGGCAGCAGCGTCTTCAAGGAAGAGCGGCAGTACGAGGCGCCCCTCAACGTCTACGGTTACTCCAAGTTCCTCTTCGACCAGATCGTCCGCCAGCGCCTGGCCGGGAACCCGTCGTCCCAGGTGGCGGGCTTTCGCTACTTCAACGTCTATGGCCCCCGGGAAACCCACAAGGGTCGCATGGCTTCGGTGGCCTTCCACAACTTCAACCAGTTTCGCGCCGAGGGCAAGGTCAAACTCTTCGAAGGCTCCCACGGCTACGGCAACGGCGAGCAGCAGCGCGACTTCGTCTTCGTCGGCGATGTCGCCAAGGTCAATCTCTTCTTCCTCGACCACCCGGAGAAGTCCGGCATCTACAACCTCGGTTCCGGCCGCGCCCAGAGTTTCAACGACGTCGCCGTGGCCACCGTCAACGGCTGCCGCAGCCTCAAGGGCGAAGCGGCCCTCAGCCTGGATCAGCTGCGGGTCCAGGGCCTGCTCGAATACATTCCCTTCCCCGAGGCCCTGAAAGGCAAGTACCAGGCCTTCACCCAGGGCGACCTCGGCAAGCTGCGGGAAGCCGGCTACACCGCGCCCATGGCCAGCGTCGAAGAAGGCGTGGCGCAGTACGTCCAGTGGTTGAGCCGCAATGTATAAGACCCTGCAGGATTTCGTCGGCAACACCCCCCTCGTCCAGCTCACCCGCTTGCCTGGGGAAGAAAACACCCGGCGGGGCAACGTCATCCTCGCCAAACTCGAAGGCAACAACCCGGCCGGATCGGTCAAGGATCGGCCGGCCCTGTCGATGATCGTCCATGCCGAGGCCCGGGGCGACATCAAGCCCGGCGACACCCTCATCGAGGCCACTTCCGGCAATACCGGCATTGCCCTGGCCATGGCAGCCGCCATGAAGGGCTACCGCATGATCCTGGTCATGCCCGAAAACCAGAGCATCGAACGGCGCCAGACCATGCGCGCCTTCGGCGCCGAACTGGTGCTGACGCCGCGGGACGGCGGCATGGAACTGGCCCGCGACGTTGCCGAGAAGATGCGCGACGAAGGCCAGGGCATCATCCTCGACCAGTTCGCCAACCCGGACAACCCGCTCGCCCACTACGAGGGTACCGGGCCGGAAATCTGGCGCGACACCGGCGGGCGGATCACCCATTTCGTGTCCAGCATGGGGACTACCGGCACTATCATGGGTACCTCACGCTTCCTCAAGGAACAAAATCCCGCCATCCGCGTCGTCGGTTGCCAACCCGAGGAGGGAAGCCAGATCCCCGGCATCCGCAAGTGGCCGGAGGCCTATTTGCCCAAAATCTACGACAAGGCCCGGGTCGACAGCCTGGAATACGTCAGTCAGGCCGACGCCGAGACCATTACCCGGCGTCTTGCCCGGGAGGAGGGCATTTTCGCCGGCATCTCCTCCGGCGGTGCGGTTGCCGTGGCCCTGCGCCTCGCCGGCCAGCTTGAAAACGCGGTCATCGTCACGGTGATCTGCGACCGGGGCGACCGCTACCTGTCCACCGGCGTCTTCCCTGCCTGAATCCGCGATGCACGCGCCGGTACTCGTCTTCGACATCGAGACCATCCCCGACGTGGCGGGGTTGCGGCGCTTGAACGACCTCGCGCCCGAACTTTCCGACGCCGAGGTCGCCGAACTCGCCTTCCAGCAGCGGCGGGCCAAGACCGGAAACGACTTCCTGCCCCTGCACCTGCAGCGGGTCGTCACCATCTCCTGCGTTCTCCGGACCGGCGACGGTTTCCGGGTCTGGTCCCTGTCCGAACCCGATCACCCGGAAGGCGAAATCATCCAGCGCTTCTTCGACGGCATCGAGAAATTCACCCCCCAGATCGTCTCCTGGAACGGCGGCGGCTTCGATCTGCCGGTGCTGCACTACCGCGGCCTGCTGCATGGCGTGGCGGCACCGCGCTACTGGGATCTGGGCGACGGCAACTACGCCGACAGCCGCGATTTCAAGTGGAACAACTACATCAGCCGCTACCACACCCGCCACCTCGACCTGATGGATCTCCTGGCCCTCTACCAACCCCGGGCCAGCGCGCCCCTCGACGATCTCGCCAAGCTCTTCGGCTTTCCCGGCAAGCTCGGCATGGACGGCGGCAAGGTCTGGGAAGCCTGGCAGGCCGGCAGGATCGCCGAAATTCGCGACTACTGCGAAACCGACGTGGTCAATACCTACCTCGTCTATAACCGCTTCCGCCGCCTGCGGGGGGAACTCACGGCCGAGGAGGAAATCGCCGAGGCCGAATTCGTGCGTAGCCGCCTGGCCGAGATCGAGGCGCCCCACTGGAAACAATTTGTCGCGGCCTGGCAATAAAGGGCTTGCAAAATCCCTGGAGGCCTCTATAATGCGGCCTTCCTTAGGCGCGTAGCTCAGCTGGTTAGAGCACCACCTTGACATGGTGGGGGTCGTTGGTTCGAGTCCAATCGCGCCTACCAAACATTTGGCGGAGCAAGCAGATGTCATTTCGAACTTGCAGCACTGCGGTTCAGAAATCGTAATCGAGTTTGCATCCATTTGTTTGTTAGAAAAAAGTGCGGCTCGACCGCACTTTTTTTTTGCCTGAGGCCCGCAAGCATGCCCGACATCAAACTGCCCGACGGTTCCATCCGCTCCTTCCCCAATCCGGTGACCATCGCCGAAGTCGCCGCCAGCATCGGCGCCGGCCTCGCCCGGGCCGCCTTGGCCGGCAAGGTCGGTGGCAAGCTGGTCGACACCTCCTTCCTGATCGACCGCGACGTCGATCTCGCCATCGTCACCGAGCGGGACGCCGAAGGCCTGGAAATCATCCGCCACTCCACGGCGCACCTCTTGGCCTACGCCGTCAAGGAGCTATTTCCGGACGCCCAGGTGACCATCGGTCCGGTCATCGAGCACGGCTTCTACTACGATTTCGCCTACAAGCGCCCGTTTACGCCGGAAGACCTGGCTGCCATCGAAAAGCGCATGGGCGAACTGGCCAAGCAGGATATTCCGGTCAGCCGCGAGGTCTGGGAGCGGGACGATGCCGTCAGGTTCTTTCTCGCCCAGGGCGAGAAGTACAAGGCTGAGTTGATCGGCGCCATTCCCGCCGGCGAGCAGGTTTCCCTTTACCGCGAAGGTGATTTCATCGACCTCTGCCGCGGCCCCCATGTGCCGACCACGGGCAAGCTCAAGGTCTTCAAGCTGATGAAGGTGGCCGGCGCCTACTGGCGCGGTGACTCCAAGAACGAGATGCTGCAGCGCATCTACGGCACGGCCTGGGCCAAGAAGGAGGATCTGGAGGCCTACCTGCATATGCTGGAAGAGGCCGAGAAGCGCGATCACCGTCGCCTGGGCAAGCAGTTCGACCTTTTCCACATGCAGGAGGAGGCGCCGGGGCTGGTCTTCTGGCACCCCAAGGGCTGGGCGGTGTGGCAGGAGATCGAGCAATACATGCGTGCGGTCTACCGCAACAACGGCTACCAGGAAGTACGCTGCCCCCAGATCCTCGACAAATCCCTTTGGGAAAAATCCGGCCACTGGGAGCACTATAAGGACAACATGTTCACCACGGCCTCGGAAAACCGCGACTACGCGGTCAAGCCGATGAACTGCCCCGGCCACGTCCAGGTCTTCAATTCCGACCTCCGCTCCTACCGCGAACTGCCCATCCGCTACGGCGAATTCGGCTCCTGCCACCGCAACGAACCGGCCGGCGCCCTGCATGGCCTGATGCGGGTGCGCGGCTTCGTCCAGGACGACGGCCACATCTTTTGCACCGAAGACCAGATCGAGGCCGAGGTGACGGCCTTCAACGCCCTGGTCAAGAAGGTCTATGCCGATTTCGGCTTCACCGAGGTGGCCGTCAAGCTGGCCCTGCGGCCCGAGGGCCGGGTCGGTTCGGACGAGGTCTGGGACAAGGCCGAGGACGCGCTGCGCCAAGGCTTGCGGGCCTCCGGCCTGGAGTGGGCGGAATTGCCGGGGGAGGGCGCCTTCTACGGCCCCAAGATCGAATTCCACATCAAGGACGCCATCGGCCGTTCCTGGCAGTGCGGCACCATGCAGGTCGATTTCTCCATGCCCGGGCGCCTGGGGGCGGAATTCGTCGCCGCCGACGATACCCGCCGCGCCCCGGTCATGTTGCACCGGGCCATCCTGGGGTCGCTGGAACGTTTCATCGGCATCCTGATCGAGAATTTCGCCGGTGCCCTGCCGCTGTGGCTGGCGCCGATGCAGGCCGTCGTCCTCAATATCTCGGAAAAACAGGCCGATTACGCCGCCCAAGTGGCAGAGAAGCTACACCAGGCGGGCTTCCGGGCCGATGCCGATTTGCGTAACGAGAAAATTACCTATAAAATTCGGGAACATAGCTTGAACCGGCTGCCCTATCAGCTTGTCGTCGGCGACAAAGAGAAGGCGGACGGACTGGTGGCCGTGCGTACCCGCGGCGGTCAGGATCTCGGACAGATGTCCGTCGATGCCCTGATCGAGCGACTCCGGAGGGAAGTCGCAGCGCGAAGTGGCACGGCTTAACTTTTGTCGTTTTCAGGAGTTTGACCATCGCTCAGAACAAGGCGAATCGCCTCAACGAAGAAATCACGGTGCCCGAAATCCGTCTCATCGGGGAAGACGGTGAACAGGTCGGTGTAGTAAGTGTCAGGACCGCCTTGCAGATGGCGGAGGAAGCGGAACTTGATCTCGTCGAGATCGCCCCGCTGGCCAAGCCTCCCGTCTGTCGCATCATGGATTACGGTAAGTTCAAATACCAGGAGTCCAAGAAGGCCCACGAGGCGAAGCTGAAGCAGAAGCAGGTCCAGGTCAAGGAGATTAAGCTCCGGCCCGGTACCGACGAGAACGACTACCAGATCAAGCTGAGGAACATGACGCGCTTCCTGGAAGAGGGCGACAAGGTCAAGGTGACCCTGCGCTTTCGGGGCCGCGAAATGGCGCACCAGGAATTCGGCATGCGCCAACTGGAACGGATCAAGGCCGACCTCGAAGAACTTGGACAGGTCGAGCAAATGCCGAAGATGGAAGGGCGCCAGATGGTGATGATTATCGGCCCCAGCAAGAAGTTGGTGAAGTAAGAGCAGCACGCAGTTTCATAAGTGCTTTCGGGTTATCAAAGCGTTCCCGCCGGGAACCACCTGACGGCATGTCATTAAGGAGCAGAAAATGCCCAAAATGAAGACCAAGAGCAGCGCCAAGAAGCGCTTCTCGATCCGCGCCGGTGGCAGCATCAAGCGCGGCCAGGCGTTCAAGCGCCACATCCTGACCAAGAAGACCACCAAGGGCAAGCGTCAACTGCGCGGCATCACTGGTGTTCACGAGCGCGATACGGCTTCCGTCCGCGCCATGATGCCCTACGCGTAAGGAGATAGCAGATGCCTCGAGTTAAACGTGGTGTAACGGCGCGGGCGCGCCACAAGAAGGTTCTCGACCAGGCCAAGGGTTACCGCGGTCGGCGCAAGAATGTATACCGCATCGCCAAACAGGCGGTGATGAAGGCCGGTCAATACCAGTATCGTGACCGTCGGCAACGGAAGCGTCAATTCCGCTCCCTATGGATCGCCCGGATCAACGCCGCGGCCCGCCAACTGGGCATGAAGTACAGTACGCTCATGAACGGCCTGAAGAAGGCGAATATCGAAGTGGACCGCAAGGTTCTTGCCGATCTCGCTGTCTTCGACCAGCCCGCCTTTGCCGCCCTGGCCAACCAGGCCAAGGCACAGCTCGGCGCTTGAGCGACAGCGTAACAACAAAAAGGAGGCGCAAGCCTCCTTTTTTAGTTTTAGCCGCCGCTTTGCGGCTTCACGGCGGCCGTTGCCGCCATGAACCTCACTGAAACCCGCGTTTTGTTGGTGGAAGCGTATGGAAAATCTAGATCTGATCGTCGGTGAAGCCCGTGAGGTGTTTGCCGCGATTTCCGACCCCGATGCGCTGGAGCAGGCAAAAGCCCGCTTTCTCGGCAAGAGCGGGCGGATCACCGAACTCTTGAAGGGCCTGGGCAAACTTCCCCCCGAGGACAAGAAAACTGCCGGCGCCGCCATCAACTGCGCCAAGGAAGCGGTCGAAGCCGCCTTGAACGGGCGCCGCGAAGCCATCCGCCTGGCCGCCCTGGAGGCGCGCCTGGCCGAGGAGGCCCTCGACGTCACCTTGCCGGGCCGGACCGAAGGCCGGGGTGGCCTGCATCCGGTAACGCGCAGCCTGGAGCGCATCGAGGCGCTGTTCCGCTCGATCGGCTTCGAGGTGGCCGACGGTCCCGAGATTGAAACCGATTTCCACAATTTCACCGCACTCAACACGCCGGAAGACCATCCGGCACGGTCGATGCACGACACCTTCTACCTCCAGGACGAGACCGGCCAGGTGGCGGATGGTGTTTTGCTGCGGACCCACACCAGCCCGATCCAGGCCCGCTACATGCAGGCCCACGTCGCCCGCTACGGCCATCTGGAGCACATGCCGGAAATCCGCATCATCGCTCCCGGCCGGGTGTACCGGGTGGATTCCGACGCCACCCATTCGCCGATGTTCCATCAGGTCGAAGGACTCTGGGTCGGGGAGGGGATTTCCTTCGCCGACCTGAAGGGCGTGGTCGCCGACTTCCTGCGCCGATTCTTCGAAAGCGACGACCTGAAGGTGCGGTTCCGCCCCTCGTTCTTCCCCTTTACCGAGCCCTCGGCCGAAATCGACGTCGCCTTCATGAGCGGCGCCCTCGAGGGCCGCTGGCTGGAGATCGCCGGCTGCGGCATGGTCCATCCCAACGTCTTGCGCATCGCCGGAATCGACCCGGAAAAATACACCGGCTTCGCCTTCGGCTTCGGCCCCGACCGCCTGACCATGCTGCGTTACGGCGTCAATGACCTGCGCCTTTTCTTCGAAGGCGACCTCCGTTTCCTGAGGCAATTCGTATGAAATTTTCCGAATCCTGGCTGCGAACCTTCGTTGATCCCAAGCTGGGGAGCGAGGCGCTATCGCATCTCCTGACCATGGCCGGCCTTGAAGTCGAGGAACTCGACCCGGTGGCGCCGCCCTTCGACAACGTGGTCGTGGCCCGCGTCCTCGAGGTGAACAAACACCCCGATGCCGACCGCCTCAACGTCTGCCGCGTCGATATCGGCGGCGACGAGCCGGCTGTCATCGTCTGCGGCGCCCCCAACGTCGCCCCCGGCCTGCGCGTTCCCTGCGCCCTGCCCGGGGCGGTCCTCCCCGGCGGCCTGACCATCAAGGTCGCCAAGGTCCGCGGCGTCGAATCGTCGGGCATGCTGTGCTCGGCCAAGGAACTGGGTATCGCCGAAGACGCCTCGGGCCTTCTCATCCTTCCCGAGGACGCCGCTCTTGGCCGCCCGCTGCGCAATTACCTCGATCTCGACGACGGCCTGTTCACCCTCAAACTGACCCCCAACCGGGCCGATTGTCTTTCCCTGATGGGTATCGCCCGCGAGGTCGGAGCGATCACCGGAACCCCCGTCCGCCTGCCCGAGGTGCCGGCGGTTCCGGCCACCATCGCCGATCGCCGGGAAGTCCGGCTTGACGCGCCCGAGGCCTGCCCCCTGTACTGCGGCCGCGTCATCACCGGCGTCGATGCCAAGGTGCCCACGCCGGACTGGCTCAAGCGCCGGCTCGAGCGCAGCGGCCTGCGGTCGATCTCGGCCCTGGTCGATGTCACCAACTACGTCATGCTCGAACTCGGGCAGCCGCTGCACGCCTTCGACAACACCCGTCTGACGGGGTCCGTGCACGCCCGCCTGGCCCGCCCCGGCGAGCAACTGCGCCTGCTCAACGAACAGACCGTGGCCATCGATCCCGACGTCCTGGTCATCGCCGACGAGGTCAAACCCCTGGCCATGGCGGGCATCATGGGCGGCGAAGAGAGCGGCATCAGCCTCGAAACCAGCGAACTCTTCCTCGAATCGGCTTTCTTCTCCCCCCGGGCCATCGCCGGCCGTGCCCGGCGCTATGGTTTCGGCTCCGATGCCTCCCACCGCTTCGAGCGGGGAGTCGATTTCGGCGGCACCCGCCGCGCTATCGAGCGGGCCACCCGCCTCATCCTCGACATCTGCGGCGGCCAGGCCGGCCCCGTCGTCGAGGCGGCAGCCCAATTGCCGGCCCGGCCTGCCGTGCGCCTGCGCACCGCCCGGGCGACCGCGGTTCTCGGTCTGCCCCTGACGGCCGATGCCATCGCCGCCTTGTTTTCCGGTCTTGGCCTGCCCTGCGAGCGCGAAGGCGACGATTTTCTCGTGACGCCGCCGACCTGGCGTTTCGACCTCGAAATCGAAGAAGACCTGATCGAGGAAATCGCCCGCCTGCACGGTTACGACAATATCCCCGCGCCGGCCCCGCGGGGCCGTCTGGCGATGATGGGCGAAACCGAGGCGGCCCGGCCGCTCCAGCGGATCCGCCAGATCCTCGTCGACCGGGGCTACCAGGAAGTGGTCAATTTCGCCTTTGTCGAAGAGTCCTGGGAGGCCGATTTCGCCGCCAACGGGCAAGGGATCCGTCTAGCCAACCCCATTGCCAGCCAGATGGCGGTCATGCGCTCGACTCTCATCGGCGGGCTGGTGGCCAACCTCCAGACCAATCTGCGGCGTAAGCAGAACCGGGTCCGGCTTTTCGAAACCGGCCGCAGCTTCCGCCGCGTTGCCGAGGGCGGCCCGGTGGCCGGATTCCACCAGCCCTGGAAGCTGGCCGGCCTGGCCTATGGCGGCGCCCTGCCCGAAGGCTGGGGCGCCGGTTCCCGCAAAGTCGATTTCTACGACCTCAAGGGCGACCTCGAGGCGCTCCTCGCGCCCCTGCCGGTGCGTTTCGAAAGGGCCACCCATCCAGCCCTCCATCCCGGGCGGTCGGCCCGTATCGTCCTGGCCGGCAAAGAAATCGGCCACCTCGGCGAACTCCATCCCCAGTGGCTCCAGAAATACGAACTGCCGCTGCCCGCCGTCGTCTTCGAAATCGAGCTGGAAGCCGCCAAAGCGGCCCAATTGCCCGCCTACGCGGAGGTCTCGAAGTTCCCGCCGGTAATCCGCGATCTGGCCATCGTGGTCGATCAGAACCTCGAATTGCAGGCCATCCTGGACGGTCTCAAGGGCCGTCTGCCGGGCCTCGTCAAGGACGTGCAGCTATTCGATGTCTACGCCGGAATAGGCATTCCGGAAAACAAAAAAAGTCTTGCGTTTCGTATAGTTATGCAAGATACTCAACGCACTTTGCAAGATTCGGAAGTCGATGCTGCGTTGCAACAACTGATGACTTTCCTGGAGCAGGATTTCGCTGCTCACTTGCGTGCCTGACGGAAAACAACAATGACGCTAACCAAAGCTGAACTCGCCGATTTATTGTTCGAGAGAGTGGGTCTGAACAAGCGTGAGGCCAAGGACATGGTCGAGGCCTTCTTCGAAGAAATCCGCAACGCCTTGGAGGTGGGCGACGGCGTGAAGCTTTCGGGCTTCGGCAATTTCCAATTGCGCGACAAGCCCCAGCGTCCCGGCCGCAACCCCAAGACAGGGCAGGAAATCCCCATCACGGCCCGGCGGGTCGTGACTTTCCACGCCAGCCAGAAGCTTAAGGCCGACGTCGAACAAGCCTACGATGGAACCACGGTCTAAGCATGCGGGCGGCGACGAACTGCCGCCCATCCCCGCCAAGCGCTACTTCACGATCGGTGAGGTCAGCGATCTATGCGGCGTCAAACCCCACGTCCTGCGCTACTGGGAACAGGAATTCACCCAGTTGAAGCCGGTCAAGCGCCGGGGCAACCGGCGCTATTACCAGCACCACGAGGTGCTTCTGGTGCGGCGCATTCGGGAACTGCTCTACAACCAGGGTTTTACCATCAGCGGTGCCCGCAATCGCTTGGACGAAGGGGGTTCCGTCGAGGTCGCCGAGGAAAAATCCGAGCCGGCGGCCGTCTCTGCCGGCTTGCGTTCCGAACTTATTGCCGTCATCGACATTCTTCGCCTTTGACACCGGCGCCGATGTCGGTATAATGCGCGGCTCGTCGGGGCGTAGCGCAGCCTGGTAGCGCACTTGCATGGGGTGCAAGGGGTCGCGAGTTCGAATCCCGCCGCCCCGACCAA
>SSSZ01000078.1 GCA_009469675.1 Azonexaceae bacterium
GGATTCGGTCAAACGATCGTTCGCTGCATTGTATAGATTGGGGCGCCCACGTAAACGTTGCGGTGCACCACGGATTTTCAGCGTGTGACAAGAGTTTAGCCAGTTGCGCCGCTTATAATTGTCATTCTGCCGACAATCGGGGAAAAAATTGCAGAGTGTCGAAGAACTGCTGCGTAACTCCCAATGGGCCGAAGGCCTGACTGAAGACGAACTGGACCGGGCGCTTTCCGGCACCATCGAACGCCTTGTTCCCGCCGGCGGCTACGTCTGCATGAAGGGCGAACCGGTCAATCACTGGATGGGCGTCATCGACGGGCTGCTCAAGATGGCCAGCCACTGGAGCACGGGCAAAACCACTTCGCTGGCGGGCATCCCCACCGGCGGCTGGTTTGGCGAAGGCTCGCTGCTCAAGGATGAAGTCCGCCGCTACGAGGTCATCGCCCTGCGGGATTCGCGGGTCGCCTACATGAACCGCGCCACCTTCCGCTGGCTTCTCGACCACAGCATCGCCTTCAACCGCTTTCTCCTGACCCAGATCAACGAGCGCCTCGGCCAGTTCATCGCCATGATCGAACACGAGCGGCTGCTCGAAATCGACGCCCGCATCGCCCGCTGCCTGGCCGGTTTGTTCAACCCCATTCTCGGCCCCGGCGCCCAGCGGCAGGTCGAGATTTCCCAGGAAGAACTCGGCTATCTGGCGGGAATTTCCCGGCAGCGCGTCAATCAGGCCTTGAAACTCCTCGAGGACCAGGGCCTTCTGCGCATCGAATACGGCCGCATCAACGTCCTCGACGTCGACGGGCTGCGGCGTTTCGGCGACTGATCGACGCCAGGGCCGGCCCCGACGCGCTTCCCGACGGAGGAGACGGCCCGGGGGGAAAATGCGTTCTGGAATTTTTCCCGCCGTGCTGTATATTGGAATCTGACCGTCCACTCGATTGGATCTGGCGACAAGAGAGAAGGAGACACGGCATGGCTATTCTTGCATCAACGATGTTGCCGGAAGCGTTGGTTCTGGACGTTCCGGAAATCGATTCCCAGCACGAAGACATTTTTTTTCAGATCGAGTCCTTGAAGGAATCCTGCCTGGAAAGCAATGCCTTGCCGGTGGCGGCTATCGACCGGCTGCTGGCTTCGCTGGCCACCCATTTCGCTACCGAGGAGCGGCTGGCCCGCGAGGCCGGCATCTATTTTTCGGACCATGAGCAGCAGCACCGCGACAGCCTGGCGGCCATCAAGCGGGCCACGCACGGCGTGCAGCAGGGCACCCGCGACGTTTTCTGTCTCCTGCGCTATCTGGAATGCTGGTTCGAGCGCCACATCACCGACGCCGACCGTCCGTTGGCCGAGCGCCTCAACCGGACCCCGGCCTTCCGGCCGGCCCGTCCGGACGCAGCCAGGGAATTCCGCTACCTGGTCGCCTGACCGGCTCAGGCCGGTAGGTGCTGGTAGTCGCCCCCGCTACGACGGTAGCGCTGGGCGCCCCGCCCGCCGGCTTCGAGGCGGAACATCCCGACCGCCTGAACCAGCGCGCCGGCCTGTTCCTCCAGGCTTTCGGCCGCCGCCGCCGCTTCTTCGACGAGGGCGGCGTTCTGCTGCGTCACTTCGTCCATCTGCCCCACCGCCAGGGTCACCTGGTCGATACCGGCGCTTTGTTCCCGGCTGGCGCCGCTGATGTGATTGACCAGGCCGGCCACCTGCTGGAAGCTGCTCACCACCTCGGCCATGGTCGCCCCAGCCTGCTGCACGAGCCGGGTACCCCCCTTGACCGTATCCACCGAACTGCCGATCAGCGTCTTGATCTCCTTGGCCGCGGCGGCGCTGCGCTGGGCGAGGTTGCGCACCTCGGTGGCGACCACGGCAAACCCCCGGCCCTGCTCGCCGGCCCGGGCCGCCTCGACGGCGGCATTGAGGGCGAGGATGTTGGTCTGGAAGGCGATGGAATCGATGACACCGATGATTTCGGCGATCTTTTTCGAACTGGCCTCGATTTCGTCCATGGTCTGGACAACCGAGGCGACCATGGTGCCGGCCCGCTGCGCCACCTCGTTGGAACTGCGGGCAAGGGCGCTCGCCTGCTGGGAATTGTCGGCGTTCTGCTTGACCGTGGCGTTCAACTCTTCCATGCTCGCCGCCGTCTGTTCCAGGCTGGAGGCCTGCTGCTCGGTACGGGACGAGAGGTCGGCGTTGCCCATGGCGATTTCCCGGGCGGCGGTGTTGATGGCGTCGGCGGAAATCTTGATGCGGCTGAC
>SSSZ01000079.1 GCA_009469675.1 Azonexaceae bacterium
ACCGAGGTCGTCGTTCAGTCGATCAGGCTTCCGGGGCGACAGGGTCTTCGCCTGGGGCAGTGGGCATCAATCGATGCAGCCGGACCCCGGCGGGCCCTGGCCGGGCCTTGTCGTCGGCCCGGCCAGGGCGGCGGGGCCGACGACAAGGCCGGTTCAAGACCTCGGACGGCGGGCTTTTTAGGCCAGACCCGACCGCCGGGGCGGCCGGGGTCGGCGCCGCCGACGGATCGACCGGCGGTGCCTTACAGGCCCGCGTCGTTGCGCAGCAATATTGCCCGATCCGTGCTTTCCCAGGTGAACTCGGGCTCGTCGCGGCCGAAGTGGCCGTAGGCGGCGGTTTTCTGGTAGATCGGGCGGAGCAGGTCGAGCATGTTGACGATGCCCTTGGGGCGCAGGTCGAAGTGTTTCTTGATGAGCGCCGTGAGGGTTTCGTTGCTGACCTTGCCGGTGCCGAAGGTGTCGACCATGACCGAGGTCGGATGGGCGACGCCGATGGCGTAGGAGACCTGCACCAGGCAGCGCGATGCCAGGCCGGCGGCGACGATGTTCTTGGCGACGTAGCGGCCGGCGTAGGCGGCGGAACGGTCCACCTTGGAGGGATCCTTGCCGGAGAAGGCGCCGCCGCCGTGGGGCGCCGCCCCGCCGTAGGTGTCGACGATGATCTTGCGCCCGGTCAGGCCGCAGTCGCCTTGCGGGCCGCCGACGACGAAGCGGCCGGTGGGGTTGACCAGGTACTTGATGTCGCCCTTGATGAGTTCCTTGGGCAGCACCGGCTTGATGATCTCTTCGATGGTGGCTTCCCGCAGGTCTTCCAGGCTGATGTCCGGGGAGTGCTGGGTGGACAGCACGACGGTGTCGATCGAATCGGGCTTGCCGTCCACGTAGCGGATGGTGACCTGGGACTTGGCGTCGGGACGCGCCCAGGGCAGGCGGCCGTCCTTCCTCAGCATGGCCTGGCGCTCGACGAGGCGGTGCGACAGGTAGATCGGCAGCGGCATGAGGGACGGGGTTTCGTCGCAGGCGTAGCCGAACATCAGGCCCTGGTCGCCGGCGCCTTGATCGAGGTTGTCGTCGTAGGCCTTGTTCACGCCCTGGGCGATATCGGGGGACTGCTTGTCGTAGGCCACCAGCACGGCGCAGCCCTTGTAGTCGATACCGTATTCGGTGTTGTCGTAGCCGATGCGGCGGATGGTGTCGCGGGCGACCTGGATGTAATCGACGTTGGCGGCGGTGGTGATCTCGCCGGCGAGGACGACCAGCCCGGTGTTGCACAGGGTCTCGGCGGCGACGCGGGAATGCTTGTCCTGGGCCAGGATGGCGTCGAGGATGGCGTCGGAAATCTGGTCGGCGACCTTGTCGGGATGGCCTTCGGAAACCGATTCCGAAGTGAAGAAGTATTCGCTCATGCAACTGCTCCAGCGGTCCTTTGATCCGGCGTTACCGGCTTCGGACCACGAGCGGCGACGCTTTAGCAGAATTTTTGAATCGCCCCGCAAGTTGTCTCTTTAACTCGGCGATCCGATAATGTTAGCCTTTTTATCTCGGGTTGCAAGCCCCGAGTCCCCATGATCCTGTTTTTCCGCCTCCTCAGCCGGCTCCCCCTGCGTTTCGTCCATGCCCTAGGCGCCTGGCTCGGCCGCCTCGCCTACCTCGCCTCTCCCACCTATCGGCGCAATCTCCGGGCCAATCTGGTCCAGGCCGGCTTCGATCCGGGCTTGTGCGGCGCGGCGGCGGCCGAAGCCGGCAAGCAGGCCCTGGAGCTGTCCCGCATCTGGCTCAAGACCCTGGAGGAAGCCAACGCCCAGGTGGCCGAAGTGGTCGGCGGGGAACTGGTGGCCGAGGCCCGGGCGGCGGGCCGGGGCATTCTCTACCTGACACCCCACCTCGGCTGTTTCGAGATCACCGCCCAGTATCTCTCGGCCCTCGGCGACATCACGGTCCTCTACCGACCGCCCCGCCAGGCCCAGCTTCAGTGGCTGATCGAAACCGGGCGGCGCCGGGAAAACCTCCATATCGCCGCCGCCGACCTGGCCGGCGTGCGCTCCCTCATCAAGGCCCTGAAGAAGGGGCAGGCCGTCGGCATGCTGCCCGACCAGGCACCCAAGACCGGCGAAGGCGTTTGGCTCGACTTCTTCGGTCGGCCGGCCTACACCATGACCCTGGCGGCGCGGCTCACCGAGACCGGCGCCACCGTGCTCATGACCTGGGGCGAGCGCCTGCCCCGGGGGCAGGGCTATCGCATCCACTTCAGCCGGCCGACCCGGGCTTTCGCGGGCGACACGCTCGCCCGGGCGCAGCAGGTCAATCACGAAATCGAAACCCTTGTCCGCCAGTGCCCCGCCCAGTACCTGTGGGGCTACAACCGCTACAAGCAGCCGGCCGGGGCCGAGCCGCCGCCGCCCGACGGGAAGGGCGCGGCGTGAGTCGGGAAGCCTGGCGGCCCCGCTGGTGGCCGGCCTATCTGGCGGTTGGTTGCCTCTGGTGCCTGCACTGGCTGCCTTTGCCGGCCCTGCGTGGGCTGGGCTGGCTGCTCGGCCGCCTGCTCTACGCCCTGGGCCGGGAGCGGCGGCGCGTCGCGCTCACCAACCTGGGGTTGTGTTTTCCCGCCCTCGGCGAGGCCGAGCGGGCCGCCCTGGCGCGCCGGCATTTCGTCGCCTTCGCCCGGGCCTTCCTCGACCGCACCCTTGGCTGGTGGGCCTCGCCGGCCCGGCTGCGGCGCCTCATCCGGCTTTCCGGCGCCGAGCATTTAACGGATCGGGCCGGGCGCCCGGTCATCCTCCTGGCGCCCCATTTCGTCGGTCTGGACGCCGGCGGCACGATGATGACCCTGACCACGCCCCTGGTCAGCGTCTATTCCAACCAGAAGAATCCGATTTTCGACCGAGTACTCCTTGAGGGGCGCTTGCGCTTCAACCGTCCCATCCTGATGTCGCGCCTCGACGGCCTGCGGAAGGCGGTGCGCGCCATGAAGGCGGGCTACCCCTTCTATTACCTGCCGGACATGGATTTCGGCCCCAAGGAATCGATCTTCGTACCCTTTTTCGGCGTTCCGGCGGCCACCATTACGGGCGTTTCGCGCCTCGCCAGGCTGACCGGCGCCTGCGTCGTCCCCTGCATCACCCGCCAGGTGGCGTCGGGATATGAGGTCGAACTCCTGCCGGCATGGGACAATTACCCCGGTGCGAGTGTCGAAGCCGATACCGAAGTGATGAACCGTTTTATCGAAAGCCAGGTACTGACTATGCCGGAGCAGTACTTCTGGGTGCACAAGCGCTTCAAGACAAGACCGGCGGGAGAACCAAGGTACTACCAATGAACCCTCTGACCATCGAAATCCGCCCCGTGACGCCGCCCGACGTGCCGGCCATTTCCAGCCTGGCCCGGGAAATCTGGCAAGCCAGCTATCCCGGGATCATCACCCAGGAACAGATCGACTTCATGCTCGAACAGCGGTATGGCGTCGACCGCCTCTACGACGACCTGGAAGACCTCCATAAATGGCTGGACCAGGCCTACCACAACGGGCGCCGCATCGGCTTCGCCTTCAGCGAGATCTACAACGGCGAATTCAAGCTCGACAAGCTCTACATCCATCCCGACGTGCAGCGCCAGGGGGTGGGGGGGCTGCTCATCGCCAAGGTTGCCGAACGGGCGAAGAAGCTGGGCTACCCCTGCGTCATCCTGGCGGTCAACAAGCGCAATGTGAAAGCGATCAATTCCTACAAGAAATACGGCTTCACCGTGCGCGAGTCGGTGGTCGAGGACATCGGCCGCGGCTTCGTCATGGACGACTACATCATGGAGAAGCGGCTCTAGCCGCCAGCCGGGGCCGGTTGTGAAGTGGTTTCTCAGAAATTTGAGATAACCGATTGTCTCTGCTATTCTTTTTAAATGTCATCGCGGAATTGTCGTGAAGCTTAAATTCACCAAGATGCACGGCCTGGGCAACGATTTCGTCGTCCTCGACGGCGTGCGCCAGCCGGTGGACCTCACCCCGGCGCAACTGCGCTTCCTGGCCGACCGCCACTTCGGGATCGGCTGCGACCAAATCCTGCTGGTCGAGGCGCCGACCCGCCCCGGCATCGATTTCCGCTACCGCATCTTCAATGCCGACGGCGGCGAAGTGGAGCAATGCGGCAACGGCGCCCGCTGCTTTGTCCGTTTCGTCCATGAGCAGGGCCTGACCGGCAAGTCCGAGATCAAGGTCGAAACCCGCAATGGCGTCATCGGCCCCCGGCTCGAAGCCAACGGCGAAGTCACGGTCGACATGGGGGAGCCGCGCTTTTCCCCGGCCGACATCCCCTTCGTCAGCGACTCCGACGCCGTTGTCCAGCCCCTTGCCGTGGCCGGGGAGGACGTCGATATCAGCGTCGTTTCCATGGGCAACCCCCACGCCGTCCAGGTGGTCGCCGATGTGGACAGCGCCCCGGTCGCCGTCCAGGGGCCGCTCATCGAAAATCATCCGCAGTTTCCCCAGCGGGTCAATGTCGGCTTCCTTCAGGTCGTCGACCGCCACGCCGCCCGGCTGCGGGTTTTCGAACGCGGTTCGGGGGAAACCCTGGCCTGCGGCACCGGCGCCTGCGCCGCGGCCGTCGCCGGCATCCGCCGCGGCCTTCTCGCTTCGCCGGTGCGCATCGGCACCCGCGGCGGCGACCTCAACATCGCCTGGGACGGTCCGGGGCAGCCGGTCCTCATGACCGGCCCGGCCACCACCGTCTTCTCCGGAGAAATCGAACTATGAACCCCGTGCTGACCCCCGACGAAGTCGCCCATTTCCTCCAGGCCAACCCCGGGTTTTTCGATCAGAACGCCAGCCTCCTCGCCCATCTCTACGTGCCCCATCCCCATGGCGGCCGGGCGATTTCCCTGAACGAGCGGCAGATGTTGGTGATGCGCGAGACCAACCGGCAATTGGAGGCGAAACTCGCCGAACTGATCGCCTTCGGCGAGGAAAACGACGCCATTAGCGAAAAAGTCCATCGTCTGGCGGTGGGCCTGGTGGCAGCGGAAACCTTCCAGGCCGTCATCCACCTGCTCAATTTCCACCTGCGCGACGACTTTGCCGTCCCCCACGTCGCCCTGCGCCTTTGGGACAAACCCGAGGGCATCGAGGATCTGCCCGAATTTGCCGCCGTCGGCGAAGAACTGCAGGCCTTTGCCGAGGGCCTGACTTGCCCCTACTGCGGTTCTACCGCCGGCGTCGGCACGGCTTCGTGGTTCGGCGAGGACGCGCCCCGTATCCGCTCCCAGGCCCTCATTGCCCTGCGCAACGGCGGCGGTACGGTGGGTCTGATCGCCCTGGGCAGCGAAGACGCCCAGCGCTTCTACGCCGACATGGGCACCCTCTACCTCGAACGCCTGGGGGAAATGGTCTCCGCCGCCCTGGCGCGGGTCACCAAGACCGTCCTGTGAGCGCCGCGGCGGCCGTCGAGTCCTACCTGGCCGAACTGGCCGACCAACGGCGGCAGTCGCCCCACACCGTCAGCAACTACCGCCGGGATCTCGGCAAGTTGCTGGCCCTGGCCGGCGACCTGCAGCTCGCCAGCCTGACCGTACACCACATCCGCCGGTTCGTGGCCACCCTCCACAGCCAGGGTCTGACCGGCCGCTCCCTCGCCCGGACCCTGTCAGCGTGGCGGGGATTCTTCGGCTGGCTGGGCAGGCTGGGCGAAGTGAGCGCCAACCCCTGTGAGGGAATCAAGGCCCCCAAGTCGCCCAAGCGACTGCCCAGCGCCCTCTCGGTCGATGAAACGGCGCGGCTGTTGACCGGCTTCGACGATGACGACGACCCGGTTATCGCCGCCCGCGACCGGGCGATGTTCGAGCTTTTCTATTCCTCGGGTCTGCGCCTGGCCGAACTGGTCGGCCTCGACGGCGACGCCCTGATAACGGCCCGGGACGACGGCGAAATCCGCGTTACCGGCAAACGGGGCAAGACGCGCCTCGTGCCGGTCGGCCGTGCGGCCCGGGCGGCATTGGCGGCCTGGGGCGCGTCTCGGGGCGAGCTGGCGGCGATGGGTGAACCCGCCCTGTTCGTCGGCCGTCGGGGCGGGCGCATCAACCCGCGGGTGGTCGAGGCGCGGTTGACCCGGCAAGCCATCCGCGCCGGCCTGCCGCGCCACGTCCATCCCCACATGCTGCGCCACTCCTTCGCCTCCCATGTGCTGCAATCCTCGGGCGACCTGCGGGCGGTCCAGGAAATGCTCGGCCACGCCAGCATCGCCTCGACCCAGGTCTACACCCACCTCGATTTCCAGCATCTGGCCAAGGTCTACGACGCCGCCCATCCGCGAGCCAAGCGGGGCTGAGGCACGGGCGGCGCCGCAATGCCGGCGGTTCAGATTGCCGGCTTGTCGAACTTGCCCTTGGGGTGAAGGTACTCGTGGACGTGGGGGCAGACGTTGTCGGTGCTGCACTTCTTGCCGAAAACGTAGGGATCGAGGACGGTTTTCAGTTCCAGGGCGTCGAAAACCCGGGGCGGTGCAACCGAAATCGGGTTCTTGAGCAGGCGGATGTCGGCTTCGAGCAGGGGTTTTCTGGCGCCGTTGCCCGAAGGGATGTAGATCGGCGTATACACCGGCCCGGCCGAGCGCGCCGGTTTGATCGGGGCGTCGTCGGCAAAGAACTGCTCCGGCGACAGGGGGAGGACCAGCTGGATGTGGGAGATCACTTCGAAACCGTCAAAGCCTTTTTCCAGGGCCAGTTCGGCGCAACGGTAAAGCCAGTAGGTCTGGACCGTTTCCACCGTGGTGTAGCCGTTGCCCGAGAAAGCGACGCGCCAGATATCGGGCTTCAATTCCATTTCCTTGAAGCCGCCGGTGGCGCCCGTGGGTTGGTAGGTCGTGGCGCAGCCGGCCAAGGCGGCGGTGAGGAGCAGGATGCCGAGTTGTTTCTTCATGAGATATCCCCTTGGTGATGATTTGTTCTTTTTCCGGGATGGCGGATCGCCTCCGGTCATCTTCGGGGCGTGAGGATACGACGGGCCGCGGCACCCTCGCAATCAGCCGAAATGCATAGATGGGGCCGGCCGCTCTGCCCGGATCGCGGCGTGATGACCCGCTTCCGGCCAGTTCCGCCGGTGGGCGTTATCTCGACATTCGCATTGACCAAGGGGGGCTTTACGGCTACCATAAACGGTTTTGAAAAATCGCCGGAATCAAGGAGTTAGTCATGGCCATCACCCGTACCCGCCGTTCTTCCCTGGAGCGCCGCTGCGTTTCCAAGTCCACCAAGCGCCTGTTCAAGGGCACCGGCAAGACCATGTTCAAGGTCATGTACGCTGCCGAGTGCCATCAGCGTAACCGCAAGACCCTGGGCTGATTCGGGCAACCGGACACGACTTGCCCCGGTTGCCGCGAGGTAACCGGGGCTTCTTCTTTTTACCGTCGGTGAAAGCGGGTAAGCCATGGCGCAACTGATCCTCATGCCGGACAAGGAACGGTCGGCCCTCAAACGCCATCCCTGGCTCTTCGCCGGTTCGGTGGGCCGTCTGGTGGGCCGCGCCCGGGCAGGCGACACGGTCGAGGTATTGGCCGACGATGGCCGCCCCCTAGGGCGGGCCGCCTACAGCCCGCAGTCCCAGATTCGCGCCCGCTTCTGGACGTTCGACGCGGCGGAAACCGTGGACGATGCCTTCTTCAAGCGCCGCATCGCCACCGCCGTGGCGCGCCGGGCGGCCTTGCCCGAACTGGCGGGGCAGGAGGGGCTGCGCCTCGTCCATGCCGAATCCGATGGCCTGCCCGGGGTGATCGCCGACCGCTACGGCGACACGGTGGTGGTCCAGCTCACCTCGGCCGGGGCCGACAAATGGCGGTCGGCCATTGTCGCCGGCCTGGTCAAGGCCACCGGCTGTGACCGGGTCTACGAGCGTTCCGATTCCGACGTACGCGGCCTCGAGGGTCTTGCGCCGACCACCGGCTGGATTCACGGCACGGCGCCGTCCGTGCCCTTAAGCATCGGGGAAAACGGGGTGCGTCTGGGCGTCGACATCGCCGGCGGCCACAAGACCGGCTTTTACCTCGATCAGCGGGAAAACCGCCGGCTTCTCGCGGAGCTGGCGGGGGAGAAAGAGGTTCTCAACTGCTTCTGCTACACCGGCGGTTTTTCGCTCCAGGCTCTGGCCGGCGGCGCGGCGAGCGTGCTTTCCATCGATTCTTCGGGGCCGGCGCTGGCCCAGGCCCGGGCCAACCTGGCCCTCAATCCCCACCTCCCGGGGGTCCGGGCCGAGTGGCTGGAAGCCGACGTTTTCCAGGCCCTGCGGGACTTCCGCAAGGAAGGCCGGCAGTTCGACCTGATTGTCCTCGACCCGCCCAAGTTCGCCCCCTCGGCTGCCCACGCCGACCGTGCCTCCCGCGCCTACAAGGACATCAACCTCCTGGGCTGCCGGCTGCTCAGGCCGGGCGGACTGCTCATGACCTATTCCTGTTCCGGCGGCATCGGGCTGGAATTGTTCCAGAAAATCGTTGCCGGGGCGGCCCTCGACGCCGGCCGCGACGCCCGCATCGTGCGCCGCCTGGCGGGATCGGCGGACCATCCGGTGGCTTTGAACTTTCCCGAAGGGGAATATCTCAAAGGCTTGCTCGTCCAGGTAGACTGATTTTTCTCCGATGACTTCCCTGCGCCATCTCCTTCTCGCCCTGGTCCTTGGGCTTGCCCAGTTGCTGGCGAGCGCCCATGCCGTGGACCACGCCCTGGGCAACGAGGAGGGGCTGCCCAATCACCATTGCCCGCTGTGCCTGACGGCCCACGACCTGGGGGCCGGTGCACCTGCGGCGGTGCCTTTGCCGCCAGTGGTCAAACCGGCTCCGGTGCGGGCCGAGGTAAAGGCGGCGGTGTGGCCGGATATCCGCCCGCCGCGGGCTTGCCAGAGGGCGCCGCCGGCCTGCTGAAACGCTCGATTTAGTCTTGCATTCCGCCCTGGATGGCGGATTGCCTATGCCTATCCGCGTTTCAGGAGTTGCCCATGACTTTGCGCTTTCCTTTGCGCCCCTGGGGCTTGGCCCTGGCGGCCGCCGTCTCTCCCGCCTTGGCCGCTGCGCCGGCCGAACTGGCCGAGATCAAGGCCCAGATCGAACAACTCAAGGCTGCCTACGAGCAGCGCATTGCCGCCCTCGAGGGGCGATTGGCCCAGGCCGAAGCCAGGGCCGGTTCCGCCGACGTGGCCGCCCGCTCCGCCCAAAGCGACGGCAAGACCGCCCAGGCGACCGGGGCGGCGGCCTCGTCCGGATCGCGGGCCGGCCTCGCCACCGCCTTCAATCCGGAGGTATCCCTGATCCTCCAGGGGCAGTATAAGCAAATGAAAAACTTGCCCGAGCGTGGCATTACCGGCTTCTGGCCGGCCGCCGGGCACACCCATGACGGAGGCGATGCGGACAAGCGCGGGTTTTCGCTGGGCCATACCGAACTGGTGCTTGCCGCCAACGTCGATCCCTATTGGCGGGGCCAAGCCATCCTGGCGCTCGTCGATAGCGAGGTCGAGGTCGAGGAGGCCTGGTTCCAGGCCACCGGATTGGGTGACGGGATGGGGCTGAAAGGCGGGCGTTTCCGCTCCAGTATCGGCTACCTCAACGAGCAGCATCCCCATCAGTGGGATTTCGCCGACGCACCTCTGGCTTATGCCGCCCTGTTCGGCAAGGAGGGCAGCTATACCCAGGACGGACTGCAGTTCAAGTGGGTGGCGCCGACCGAAACTTTCCTGGAGCTTGGCGCCGAGGTCGGGCGCGGTCAGAAATTTCCCGGGAGCGAGCGCAACAAGAACGGCAGCGGGGCCGGGGCGGTGTTTGCCCATGTCGGCGGCGATGTTGGCGTGGCTCAGAGTTGGCGGGCCGGTGTCGCCTACCTGCGGACCTCGACCCGGGGCCGGGAGGCGGAAATCCGCGATGTCGGCGGCCTCGAGGGCCAGGGGATGTTCTCCGGCCAAGCGGCCACCTGGTTGGCGGATTTCGTCTGGAAATGGGCCCCCAATGGCAATCCGAAGTACGAGAACTTCAAATTCCAGGGCGAATACTTTCAGCGCCGGGAAAAAGGCAGTCTGGCCTGCGCCGACGAAAACGCCAGCGGCAACGCTTGCAACGGTCTCGCCGACAGCTACCGGCGGCGCCAGTCCGGCGGGTATGTCCAGGGCGTCTATCAATTGACTCCTCAGTGGCGGGCCGGTTATCGCTACGATCGGCTGGCCAGCGGATCGCCCCACATTGGAGCGAGTCTGGCGCCCCGCCTCGACTTCGCCAGCGCCGTGCTGGATCGTTACCACCCCACCCGCCACAGCCTGATGGGCGACTACAGCTGGAGCGAGTACTCCCGCCTGCGCCTGCAGTTTGCCTGGGACAAATCGATGCCCGGCGTCACCGACCGCCAGATCACCTTGCAGTACATCGTCAGCCTGGGCGCCCACGGCGCTCACAAGTTCTAAGGAGTGATGATGAAATCTTCTATCCTGATGATCGCTTCGGCCGTCCTGACCGCCTTGTTCTCAACGACTCTGCGGGCGGACGTCGCCGTCTTCGCCACCGTTCCGGAATGGGGCGCCCTGGCCAAGGAGATCGGTGGCGACAAGGTCACCGTCTATAACGCCACCCATGGCTTGCAGGATCCCCATCGCATCGACGCCAGGCCTTCTCTCATCGCCCAGGCCCGCCGGGCGCAGCTCGTCGTCGCCACCGGCGCCGAGCTGGAAGTCGGGTGGCTGCCGGTGGTGCTGCGCGAATCGGGCAATGGCCGTATCCAGCTGGGCCAGCCGGGCTACCTGGAGGCGGCCCGCCAGGTCGTCCTGCGCGAGGTGCCGCCGGTGCTCGATCGCGCCCACGGCGACATCCACGCCGCCGGCAACCCCCATATCCAAACCGATCCCCGCAACTACCTCAAGGTTGGCGAGGCCCTGGCCGGCCGTCTGGCCGAAATCGACCCGGCCAACCAGGCGCACTACCGGGCCGGATACAGCAATTTTGCCGGGCGCTGGCGTTCCGCCATCGGCCGCTGGGAAAGGGAGGCGGCCGGGCTGCGGGGCGTGCCGGTCCTGGTGCAGCACCAGGCCTTTCCCTACCTGTGCGATTGGCTGGGCTTGAAGGAAGTCGGCAGTCTCGAAGCCAAGCCGGGGGTCGAGCCGACCCGCTCCCATCTGGCCGAGTTGTTGGCGCGCCAGGGGGGGCAGCCGGCCAAGATGGTGATCCGCGCCGCCTACCAGGCGGACGGCCCTTCCCGCTGGTTCAGCCAGCGGGCCGGAATTCCCGCCGTGGCGCTGCCTTTTACCGTCGGCGGGACGCCCGCCGCCGGCGATCTGTTTTCCCTCTTCGACCAGACGGTACAACGCCTCGTCGAGGCCAATCGTTGATGGAAACCCTGCTTACGGCGGAGCGCCTGACCGCCGGCTGGAAGCGGCCCGTCGTCGGCCCGCTCGACTTCGCCCTCGGGCGGGGAGAAGTGGTGGGTCTCCTCGGCCCCAACGGCGCCGGCAAATCCACGGTACTGGCAGCCCTGGCGGGGCGGGCCCGGGTGTTTTCCGGCCGCCTCGGGAAGCGCCCCGGCCTGTCCATCGCCCTGCAGACCCAGGCGGCCCTTCCGGCCGACGGAATCCCCCTCAGCGGCCGGGAACTCCTGGCCTTGACCGGTGCCGCCGCAACCGGCCTGCCGGACTGGCTGGGCGATCGCCTGGGCCAGCGCTACGACGAACTTTCCGGCGGCCAGCGCCAGTACCTGTCGCTTTGGGCGATCCTCGACGCGCCGGCGGATCTGGTGTTGCTCGACGAGCCGACCAACAATCTCGACCGGGCCGGCAGCGAGCATCTCGCCGGGGCCTTGCGCACCCGGGCGGAGCACGGGGCCGGGGTGCTGCTGGTGAGCCACGACCGGGATTTCGTCGCCCGGGTCTGCGACCGGGTCGTTCTCCTCGCCGGCCTGGAGAATTGACCGTGCTCTTCGACGACCTCTTTCTTCAACCGTTTCTCACCGGCCTTGGCCTCGCCGTGCTTCTGCCCCTGCTCGGCTGCTACCTGCGTCTGCGGGACGAATGGCTGGCCGCCCTGACCTACGCCCAGGTCGCCGCCGCCGGCGCCCTGGCGGCGATGGCCGTGGCCTGGCCCCTGGTCCTCGGTGCCGCCCTGGCGGCCGGGCTGGCGGCCGGGGTGAAACATCTGGCCAGTTTGCGCGGCCTACACGGCGCGGCCTACGCCTTGCTCCTTCTCGGGGGCTGGGCCGCCGCCGTTCTCCTGGTGTCCAACCTGCCCGCCGCCGAGTCCATGGGCCACGCGCTATTCGACGGCCAGCTCTATTTCACCGACTGGCGGCACCTCGTCGTATCGGTGGCGTGGACCGGGCTGGCGCTGGCCTTTCTCCGGCTGTTTTCCCGGCGCTTGTTGCTTGCCCGGCTCTACCCGGATTTCTTCCGCGCCCGGGGTTTGCCCAATTGGCCTGCCCAGCTCGGCTTCGACCTGCTTGGGGCCGGCAGCCTCGCCCTGGCGACCATGTCTCTGGGGGTGATGGGGGCCTTCGGTCTGATCTTCGTCCCCCCCTGGGTGGCCTTTTCCTGGGCCAGCAGTTGGCGCCGGGGACTGGTCGGCGCCGTCGGGCTCGGTGTTCTTGCCTACGGTGCGGCCTTTGCCGCCGCCCTGGAATTCGATCAGCCCTTCGGCCCCATTCTTGCCCTCGTACTCATCCTGGCCGGGTTGCCGCCCTTGTTCCGCCGGCGTCATTGCGCCTGAGCGCCGGCCGTGCTAAAAGAACAGTTCTGCACTCCCAACAATCATGGTCTTCTCCCTCTTCAAAAAGCCTGCTGAAAAGATGCCGGAGCGTAAGGCGGCGCGCCCCAAGCCGCCGCCCGCGCCCGAGCGGCCGGCTGGCGATCTGGCGCCGCAGCTCGCCGAACCGGCTGTGCCGGCAGCACCGGTTCAGGAAGAGCCAAAAAAGGAGTTGCCGCCCCTCGAATTCAGCGATTCCCAGTTCGATTTCACCGATTCGGCGGTGATGGCCATCGAGGTGGATCAGGACATCGACCCGGTCCAGGCGGAAATCGAGCAGGCCGCGGTACTGTTTGCCAACGCCCAGGACAGCGCCGCCCGAGCCGTGCTGGAAACCTCGGCCCGCGCCCATAGCGGGGCTGACGCCGAGCGCCTGTGGCGCATGCTCCTCGACCTCGTGCAGGTGTTGGGGGATCGGGGCGCTTTCGAAAAACTCGGCGAGGAGTTCGCCCGGGTCTGCGAAACGTCGCCGCCCACCTGGCGCACCATCTCCGATAAGGCGCCGGCCCCGGTCGCCGCCGGCCCCAGAGCGATCGTGCTGCAGGGCGTGATTAACGGCGGCGCTCTGCCGGAATTCGACCAGATTCGGGCCATGCTCCAGAAAAAGGAGGCGGTCCGGGTCGATCTCGGCAAACTCGCGAGCTGCGACGAAGAAGCCGCGGCGATGCTGTGCGAGCTGCTGCGCTTGGCCCGCAAGCAGGGGGTGGTGTTCGCCATCGAAGGGGCCGACGGCCTGGTCGGCCGGCTGGAAACCCGGCTAGTCATGGGGCAGGCCGAATCGCCCAATAGCTGGCTGCTGCTCCTTGAACTCCTGCAGCAGTTGGGCCGCCAGGATCCCTTCGAGGAAAAGGCCGTCGAATACGCCGTCACCTTCGAGGTTTCTCCGCCGTCGTGGGAAGCAGTCAAGGCGCCGCCGGTCGCCAAGGCATCGTCGCCGGCGCCCATCCTGGTGCCGACCGACGACATCCATTTCCTCTCGGGCGAACTCAAGAACTGCCGCTTCGACGACCTGCGTGCCTTCCTCGATCTGCACGACCGGCCGGTGATCGATTTCGGCCACGTCAAACGCCTCGATTTCTTTTCCGCGGGCCTGCTGCGCAACATCATCGAACCCTTCAAACGCCAGGGCAAGGAAGTACTGATCCGCAATCCCCACCATCTGGTGGCGGAATTGATGGGCATCGTCGACCTGCAAAGCGTTGCCCGTATCATCGTTCCCAAATACTAGGAAATTCCATGGAGCAATATCACGGCACCACGATCCTGTCGGTGCGCCGGGGCTCCCGCGTCGCCATGGGCGGCGACGGCCAGGTCACCCTCGGTAACATCGTCATCAAAGCCAGCGCCAAAAAGGTGCGGCGCCTCTACCAGAATCGCATCCTGGCCGGCTTTGCCGGCGGCACGGCCGATGCCTTCACCCTCTTCGAGCGGTTCGAAGCGAAACTCGAGAAACACCAGGGCAACCTGTTGCGTTCGGCGGTCGAACTCGCCAAGGACTGGCGCACCGACCGCATCCTCCGTCGCCTGGAGGCCATGCTGGCGGTGGCCGACAAGGAGGTTTCGCTGGTTATCACCGGCAACGGCGACGTTCTGGAACCCGAGCAGGGCATCGTCGCCATCGGCTCCGGCGGCGCCTACGCCCAGAGCGCGGCGCGGGCGCTGCTCGACAATACCGACCTCGATCCCGCTGCGATCGTCACAAAATCGCTGGAAATCGCAGGAGATATTTGCATCTACACCAACCGCAACTTCACCCTCGAGGTGCTGGAATGACCGCGATGACCCCCCAGGAAATTGTCCACGAGCTCGACAAACACATCGTCGGGCAGGGCAGAGCCAAGAAGGCGGTGGCCATCGCCCTGCGCAACCGCTGGCGTCGCGCCCAGGTAGCGGAGCCGCTGCGGCAGGAGATCACCCCCAAGAACATTCTGATGATCGGGCCGACCGGCGTGGGCAAAACGGAAATCGCCCGCCGCCTGGCCCGCCTGGCCAACGCCCCCTTTATCAAGATCGAGGCGACGAAGTTTACCGAAGTCGGGTATGTTGGCCGCGATGTCGACACGATCATCCGCGATCTTGTCGAGATCGCCATTAAATCCCAGCGCGAGAAAGCGATCAAGGGCGTACGGGCCCGGGCTGAGGAGGCCGCCGAGGACCGCGTCCTCGACGCCCTCCTGCCGCCGGCCCGCAGCGCCGGTTTTTTTGCCGAGAACAACGGCCAGGCGGAAGATAACTCGACCCGCCAGAAATTTCGCAAAAAGCTGCGGGAAGGCGAACTCAACGACAAGGAGATCGATATCGAGGTCTCGCTGCCGTCGATGCAGGCCGAGATTTTCGCCCCGCCGGGCATGGAGGAGCTGACCCAGCAGATTCAGGGAATGTTCCAGAACCTCGGGGGCGGCCGCAAGAAGTCGCGCAAGCTCAAGATCAGCGAGGCCCTCAAGGTTCTCGCCGACGAAGAGGCGGCCAAGCTCGTCAATGACGAGGAGGTCAAGACCGAAGCGGTGCGCAGCGTCGAGCAGAACGGCATTGTCTTCCTCGACGAAATCGACAAGATCGCCAGTCGTTCCGATTCCCACGGCGCCGATGTCTCCCGCCAAGGGGTGCAGCGGGATCTCCTGCCCTTGGTCGAAGGCACCACGATCTCGACAAAATACGGCATGATCCGGACCGATCACGTCTTGTTCATCGCGTCCGGTGCCTTTCATCTGGCCAAGCCCTCCGATCTGATTCCGGAATTGCAGGGGCGTTTTCCCATTCGGGTGGAACTCGATTCGCTGTCGGTGGCCGATTTCGAGTGCATCCTGACCCAGACCGACGCCTGTCTGACCCGTCAATACCAGGCGCTGCTCGATACCGAGGGGGTGCGGCTGGAATTTTCCTCGGACGGCATTAGGCGCCTCGCCGAGATCGCCTTCCAGGTCAATGAAAAAACCGAGAACATCGGGGCGCGCCGCTTGTATACGGTGATGGAAAAGCTTCTTGAAGAGCTTTCCTTCGGTGCCGGAAAACCCGGCGGCGAGACGGTCGCCATCGACGCAGCTTATGTCGATGCCCGCTTGGGCGATCTGGCCGGCGACGAGGATCTTTCGCGCTACGTTTTGTGACGGCCGACGGCCTCGCCCTGCGCATCACCGCCATTCTTTTTCCCATCTTCGCCATCGTGGCGGTGGGTTACGGCTACGGCCGCCGGCACAAACCGGAAATGGCGGTAGCCAACCGCCTCAATATGGACGTGTTCGTTCCCGCCCTGGTCTTTGCCGCCATGGCCGGCAAGCCCTTCGAACTGGCGGCGTTCGGCCCCCTGGCCCTGGCCGCCCTGCTCGTCCTCCTGGGCACCGGCGCGATCGCCTGGGTGGTTGCCGGCTGGCTCGGCGTCGCGCCCAAGACCTTCGTGCCGCCCATGATGTTCAACAATTCGGGCAATATCGGGCTGCCTCTGGCCTATCTCGCCTGGGGCGAGGCGGCGCTGCCGGCAGCGGTCGTCCTCTTCATGGTCGAGAACACCCTGCATTTTTCCCTCGGCGCCCGCCTCCTCGACCCCCGGGCGAGCCTGCTTGGCTTGTGGCGGGTTCCCGTGGTCGCCGCCGCCCTGGCCGGCCTGGCCGTGGCGCTGTTCAAGGTGGCCCTTTGGCCGCCGGCCCTGGTAGCCGTCAAGATGCTGGGCGACGTTTCGATTCCTCTGCTGCTTTTTGCCCTGGGCGTGCGCCTGACTGACGTTTCGTTCCGCGACTGGAAGGTGGCGGTCAGCGGCGCGCTGTTGCGGCCGGTCGTCGGCATGGCCCTGGCCTGGGCCTGTACTGCGGGGTTCGGGCTGGCCGGCCGGGACGCCGCCATGCTCCTGGTGTTTGGCGCCCTGCCGCCGGCCGTGCTCAATTTTCTTTTTGCCGAGCGTTACCGGCAGGAGCCCGAGCGGGTGGCCTCGATCGTCCTCATCGGCAATCTGGCCGCCCTGGTTTTCCTGCCCCTCGCCCTGGCCTTGGCGTTATGACTCGCCGTAGCGGCTGAGCAGCCGCCGGTCGCGCTTGGTCGGGCGGCCGTGCCGGTCGGCGGCGGGGTCGGCGACGAAGCGCCGGGCTTCCCGTGCCATTTCCCGCGCTGCCAGGCTTTCCGGCGTTTCTTCGTAGAGCAGGCGGGCGACGTGCGCCGGGCCGCGGCGGTCGCTCAGGGCCTTGACCGCGACGGTCCAGGTTTCGCCTGCCGTGAGGGTGAGGACGTCACCGGGGCGCACTTCGCGGGCCGGTTTGGTCCGGCTGCCGTTGAGGTGCACGCGGCCGCCTTCGACGGCGTCGCTGGCCAGGCTCCGGGTCTTGTAGAACCGGGCGGCCCACAGCCATTTGTCAAGGCGCAGCTTGTCCATCGGCAGGGGCTGGGCGATGGTGGGCCAGGCGGTGCTCGACCAGGGAATAGACGGCGGGTACCACCACCAGGGTGAGGAGGGTGGACGAGATCATGCCGCCGATCACCGCGATCGAAAGGGGCTGGTTGGTTTCTGCCCCGGCCCCGAAGCCTAGGGCGGCGGGGGTGAGGGCCAGGATGACGGTGGCCGAGGTCATGAGCACCGGCCGCATGCGGATCGGACAGGCGTTGGCGAGGGCCTCGTCGATGCCCATGCCGTCTACCCGGCGCTGGTTGGTGAGGTCCACGAGCAGGATCGAATTCTTGGCCACCAGGCCGATGAGCAGAACCAAGCCGATCATCGAGTAGATGTTGAGGGTCTGGCCGGTGGCCCAGAGGGCCGCCACGCCGCCGATGATGGCCAGGGGCTGGGCGAGCATGACGATGAAGGGCTGCAGGAAAGAGTCGAACTGGCTGGCCAGGACCATGTAGAGCAGGATCATCGCCAGGACGAAGGCGAAAACCATGTATTGGGTCGTCTTGCCGAACTCCTCGGCCTGGCCAATGAGTTTGACCTGATAGCCGGGCGGGAGGTCGGCGGAATGCTGGCGCAGCTTGGCTACCGCCTCGCCCAGGGGGATGGTCGGCGTGGCGAAGAAGGTTGCCGCGTACTGCAGGTCGAAGCGACCGATCACGGCGGGGCCGAGGTTTTCGCTGAAGGTCGCCACCGAATCGAGGCGCACCAGCTTGCCTTCCCGATTGCGCAACCAGATCTTGGCCAGGTCGGAAGGCTGCCGGAACTCGCTTTCCCGCCCCTTGACCCGGATGTCGTAGCGCTGGCCGTCGCCGGGTTCGTCGTTGTACTTGGCGATATCGACGCCGCCGCTCAGCATGTTGATGGCCTGGGCGACGTCGTTGGTCGTCAGGCCGGACGCCGCGATGCGCAGGCGGTCGGGCTGAAAGATCAGTTGCGGCAGGTCGAGCTGGAGGTCGGTGTCGATGCGCCCGCCCATCCCCGGTTCGGCCGCCAGCTTCTGCTGCAATTCCCGCGACAGGCGGCCGACTTCCGCGAGGTTTTCGCCGGCCAGAACGAACTGCAGGGGTTCCCCCCGCTGGCCCTGAACCATCGGGTAGGGGGCGGCGAAGACCCGCGCACCGGGGATCTGGGCCAGTTCCTTGCGCAGGATGGGGAGGATTTCCTGTTGCGTGATGCTGCGCTCGTGGCGCGGCACCATGCGGGCCACCACGGTTCCCTGGTTGACCTGGCCGGAGGTGCCCAGGCCGATCAGGGCGAATTCGGTGAAGATTTCCTTGTGTTCCCGCAGGGTGGCTTCGACCATGCGCAGCCGCGAATCGGTGTAATCGATCGACGAGCCGAGGGGGGTGCGCAGATAAACCAGGAAGCGGCCCTCGTCCTGGTCCGGGGCGAAGGTTTTGCCGACGCCGGCGAAGAAGGCCGCGCTGGAGGCCACGCTGGCGACGGTGAGGAAAACCACCATCCAGCGGTGCCCGAGAGCCCAGGCCAGGAGACGCCGGTAAAAGGCGTCGAGGCGCCGGAAAGCGCCTTCGATCACGACGTAGGCCCGCCCGTGGTGATGCCCGGCTTCGCGCACCGTGAGGAAGCGGGAGCACAACATGGGGGTCAGGGTCAGCGAGACGAAGAGCGAGACCATGACGCCGAAGGTCACGACGACGGCAAAGGACCGGAAGAACTGGCCGATGATGCCGCTCATGAAAATGACCGGAGCGAAGATCGAAACGAGCGAAAGGGTGGCGGCCAGCACCGCGAAGACCACTTCGTTGGCGCCATTGATGGCCGCCGATACCGGGTCGGGATCGAGTTCTTCGCGGTGGCGGAAGATGTTTTCCAGGACGACGATGGCGTCGTCCACCACCACGCCGATAAGTAGCAGAAGGCCGAGCAGGGTCAGCGAGTTGAGGGTGTAGCCGAAGAAATAGATGACGGCGATGGCCCCCATCAGAGACACCGGGATGGCCAGGGAAATAATCAGGGTGGAGCGCACCGATTGCAGGAAGATCCAGACCACCAGGGCAGCCAGAAGGGTCCCCTCGAGAAGGTGTTCCTTGAGGGCATTGACGATTTCCAGGATGAACACCGCGTCGTTGGAAACGACATGCAGCTGCATGCCCGGCGGCAATTGGGGCCGCAACTCGTTTTCGATCTTGTCCTTGACCTTGTCGACGATGGCGACGGTATTGGTGTTGGTGATCTTGACGATGCCCAGGCCGATGGTCATTTCGCCGTTGAAGCGGGCGAGCTGGCGATTGTCGGTGAGGCCGTCGACGATTTCGGCGATATCCTCCAGCTTGACCGGGGCGCCGCCTTTCCAGGCGACAACCATTGTCTTCAGGCTGTCGAGGCTGTGGAATTCGAGGTCGAGCTTGACCAGGCTCTCGGTTTTTTCCCCGACCACGAAACCGCCGGCGAGCTGGACGTGTTCCTTGTTGAAGGCGTCGGTGATGTCCTGGGCGGTGACGCCCAGGGCGGTCATGCGGGTGGGCAGCAGCTCGACCCGGATGGTCCGGTCCCGGCGCCCGCCGAGGCGCACTTCGCCGACGCCGTCGATGGTTTCGAGGCGCTTCTTCAGGGTGTTGATGGCGTACTGGTTGAGCTGCTGCTGCGTGCGGTCGCCCTGGAGCGCCAGCCACATGATGGGCTGGGCGTTGGTTTCCACCTTGGCGACGATGGGCGGGTCGACATCCTTGGGCAGGCGCCGCAGCACCTGATTGACCTTGGCCTGGACTTCGTTGAAGGCGACGTCGATCTTCTTTTCCAGGTTGAAGGTGATGTTGATGACCGAGACGCCCGGCGACGAGGTGGACTGGATGTGTTCGATACCCGGGGTCGAATTGACCGAGCTTTCGATGATGTTGGTGATCGAGGCGTCGACGATGTCGGGGTTGGCGCCCTTCAAGGCGGTGGTGACCGAAACCACGGGAAATTCGATGTACGGGTAGCGGTCCATGCCGATGCGCCCGTAGCTGATGATGCCGAAAAGAACCAGCACGGCGTTGAGCATCCACGCCAGCACGTGGCGCTTGATGGAAAGCTCGGGGAGCGTCATCGGGCGGGGGCGGCGGGTTTCTCTACCGGCTTGGCCGGAGCGGCTTCCTTGACGGCGACCGCTGCGCCGTTGCTGAGGAAACCGGCGCCGTCGAGGGCGATGGTCTCGCCGCCTTGCAACCCTTGGACGATTTCGACGGTGCCCCCTTGCTTGCTGCCGGTTTCAACCACCTGCTGCCGAGCTTTGCCGTCGACGATGAGATAGACGACCTTGCCCGCCGGACGCAGAACCACCGACTGCTCGGGAACTACCAGGGCGTCGTCCCGCGTCCCGGTTATCACCGCTGCATCCACCGAGCCGCCACCCTTGAGGTGGCCGGGGTTGGTGATGCGGGCGATGACCTCGACGGCACGGCTACTCTCCAGCACAGTAGGGCGCAGGTCTTCGACCACGCCTTCGACCGGCCCATCGGGCGAAAGCGGACTGGTGAGGCGAACCGGCAGGCCGACCTTGAGCCGGGAGGCGGCACTCTCGGGAAAAGGCAGGTTGGCCCGCAGGCGATGATTGGAAACGACGCGAAAGAGTGGGTCACCGACCTTGACGTAATCGCCGACGCTGGCGATCTGGGTCTCTATGTTGCCGTCGAAGGGGGCGGCCACCTCGGTCCGGCTCACCCCATGCCGGGACATGGCGCTGCGCGAGCGGGCAGCGGCCAGTTGGCTCTTCAATGCGTCGCGCTGGGCGACGACGTCGTCCAGGGCGTTCTTGGAAATGAAGTTCTTGCCCACCAGTTCGCTCTGGCGGGTCACCAGTCGCTCCTGCTGCTGCAGCAGGGCTTCCAGGCGAGCCGCCTCGGCCGAATCGGCGGCTGCTTGCTGGGTGGCGTCCGCCGGATCGAGGCGGGCCAGCACCTGGCCCTTCTTGACCGCCTGGCCGGCGCGGGCTTCGACCGCAACCACCCGCCCGGCGATCTCGGCGGCTACCTTCGGGTCCATGACCGCCTCCAGGGTGCCAAGGGTGCGCTCGGCTAATTCAATCCGGACCCCCTTGACCTGGGTGGTGGTGATGAGGGTGGGCGGCGCCCCCTTTTTTTCCTGGGGTTTCTCGCCGCAGCCGGCGACGAGAAGCAGGGCCAGGAGGAGCGGGGTGGCGCGCATCACGTGGGCAGAGTCTGCTCGCCGGCGTAAAGTTCGGCGATGGTTTCCCGGCGGCGGACGACGTGGACGCGGTCGCCATCGACCATGACTTCGACGGCGCGGGGGCGGGTGTTGTAGTTCGAACTCATGGCCATGCCGTAGGCGCCGGCCGACATGACCGCCAGCAGGTCGCCGGCTTGCAGGCAGAGGGGGCGGGCCTGGCCAAGGAAGTCGCCGGACTCGCAAACCGGCCCGACTACGTCGTAGACGCGGGCATCCCCGGTCCGCGGGGCGACCGGCACGATGTCGTGCCAGGCTTCGTAAAGGGCGGGACGCATGAGGTCGTTCATGGCGGCGTCGATGATGGCGAAGTTCTTGCCGTCGCCGGGCTTGAGGTATTCGACCCGGGTGAGCAGGAGGCCACCGTTGCCCACCAGCCGCCGCCCCGGTTCGAGGACGACCTGGAGGCCGCGGCCCGCGAGTTTGTCGAGGAGAGGGTTGAGGTAGGAGGCGACGGTGGGTTGGACCTGGTCGTCGCTATAGCGGATGCCGAGTCCGCCGCCGAGATCCAGGTGGTGGATGGCGATGCCTTCGGCGGCAAGCCGGTCGACCAGCGCCAGAATGCGGTCGAGGGCTTCGGCGAAGGGCGCGGGATCGAGGAGTTGCGACCCGATGTGGCAGTCGATGCCGGCCACGGCGATGTTGGACAGGGCGGCGGCCCGACGGTAGAGGGCCAGGGCGTCGTCGTAGGCGACGCCGAATTTGGCCGCCTTGAGACCGGTGGAAATGTAGGGGTGGGTCTTGGGGTCGACGTTGGGGTTGACCCGCAGACTGATGGGGGCTTTTTTCCCAAGCCGGCCGGCGACCTCGTCAAGGCGTTCGAGCTCGGGGGCGGATTCGATGTTGAAGCAGAAGATGCCGGCTTCGAGGGCCCGGGCCATCTCGGCGGCCGTCTTGCCGACGCCGGAAAAAACGATCTTGCCGGGATCGGCGCCGGCCGCCAGGACGCGCTCTAGTTCGCCGCCGGAGACGATGTCGAAACCCGCGCCCAGGCGGGCGAAGAGGTCGAGGATGGCGAGGTTGGAATTGGCCTTGACGGCGTAGCAGACCAGGGCGCCCCGGCCCGCCGGGTGGGCGGCGAGGACATCCAGGAATTCCCGCAGGGCGCCCTCCAGGGCGGCGCGGGAATAGACGTAGGCAGGAGTGCCGAAACGTTCGGCGATGCTGGCAAGGCTGACGGATTCGGCGTGGAGGACGCCGTTTATCGGGGCGAAGGCGGTCATTGGGGGGCGGCGTTTCGGTCCGTGCTAACATCCTTGGTGCCCGCTTCCCCCTTGGGCGTTGCGGCCGGTTTGGCCGCCGGTCTGGGGTGGCCGAGGAGCGGTTCCGGGGGAGGCCCCGGCGGCAGTTCCAGGGAACCTTTCATGCCGCAGGCCGAAAGGCAGCTGGCGGCAAGCAGCAGGGCGGGGAGGCGGAGCATTTCTGGACGTTAATGACGAACTGGTCAGTAAATGGCGGGATGGTAACACGATGGACGACAAGGAATTCAACGCCCGGGCCGATGCGGCGCTGGCCGGGATCGAGACCGCCCTGGAGGCGTGCGGCGCCGACCTCGATTTCGCCTTGCTGGCGGGGGGTATCCTCGAGGTCGAGTTTGCCGATGGTAGCAAGATCATCATCAATCGCCACGGCATCGCCAAGGAAATCTGGGTGGCCGCCCGGGCCGGCGGCTTTCACTTTCGCTGGAACGGCACAGCCTGGAGCGATACCCGCGACGGCACCGAGTTGTTCGCCAAACTGTCGGCTCTGGTCGGCCAGCAGGCCGGGGAGCCGGTCCGGCTCGGCTGATTAGTCGGCCGGCGGCTTGTCGAGTTCGGGCTGGGGCAGGGGGCTCGCCGCCTGTTCTTCGCCGGCCGCCTCCTTGGCGGCGTTTTCGCTGTACATATAGGTGCGGTCGCGGCCGCTGCCGAGGGCCACCAGCCCTTCCGGCGCTTCCGGCAGGCTGACCGGCACGTCGCGCAGAGCGCGGTTCATGTAGCCGATCCAGATGGGAAGCGCGGCGGCGCCGCCGGTTTCCTTGTCGCCCAGCTTCTTGGGCTGGTCGAAGCCGACCCAGGCGCAGCCGGCGACGGTCATCTGATAGCCGCAGAACCAGGCGTCCACGTATTCGTTGGTGGTGCCGGTCTTGCCCGCCAGGTCGTGGCGCTTGAGGGCGACCGAGGCACGGGCGGCGGTGCCGTAGATGGTGACGTCCCGCAGCATGGTGTCCATCAGGAAGGCGTTGCGGGGATCGAGCACCCGGGCCGATTCTTCCCCGGCGGTGACGGGTGCCGAAGCGGCCAGAACTTCGCCCTTTTCGTCGCGGATTTCCTTCACTACGTAGGGCTGGATGCGGTAACCGCCATTGGCGAATACCGCGTAGGCGGTGACCATCTGCCAGGGAGTGACCGAACCGGCGCCCAGAGCCATGGTCAGGTAGGGCGGATGCTTGTCGGCATCGAACCCGAAGCGGGCTGCGTAGTCCTGGGCGTAGCCGGGGGTGATCGCCTGCAGGATGCGGATCGACACCATGTTCTTGGATTTGGCGAGGGCGGTACGCATCTTCATCGGGCCTTCGTACTTGCCGTCGTAGTTGTGCGGCTCCCAGGCCTGGGAGCCGGTCTGGCTGGCCGGAATGACGATGGGTTCGTCGGCGATGACGGACGACGGGCTGAAGCCTTTTTCCAGGGACGCCGAGTAGATGAAGGGCTTGAAGCTCGAACCGGGCTGGCGCCAGGCCTGGGTGGTGTGGTTGAACTTGTTGCGGTTGAAATCGAAGCCGCCCACCAGGGCGCGTACGCGGCCGTCCCGGGGGTCGGCGGCGACGAAGGCGGATTCGACCTCGGGAAGCTGGGCGATCTGCCAGGCATTCTTGTCGCCCTTGAGCAGGCGGATGACGGCGCCCCGCCGCAGGCGCTTGATGGGCGGGGCGTTGGCGTCGAGCATCTTGCTCGCAAACTTGATGGCGTCGCCGGTGAGGGTGAGGATTTCGCCGCCGCGGCGATAGACCTTCACCTGCGTCGGGCTGGCCGCCAAGACCAGGGCGGGAACCAGGTCGCCGGCATCGGGGATGTCCTGGAGGGCCTCGTCGATATCCTCGTCCTGGTCGGAGGTGATCTGGGCCATGTCGACAAAGGCTTCGGCGCCGCGGTAGCCGTGGCGCCGGTCGTAATCCATGACGCCCTTGCGCAGGCTGAGATAGGCCGCTTCCTGCTCATCCTTGGTGATGGTCGTATAGACCCGCAGGCCGCGGGAATAAACTTCGTCGGGGAAGCGTTCTGCGGTGATCTGGCGGGCCATTTCGGCAACGAACTCGGCGTGGACCGGGTAGTCCGAAAGATCGCGCTTGATGACCAGGGTTTCCTTCTGGGCCGCTTCGTACTGCTTGTCGGAGATGAAGCCGAGGTCGTGCATGCGGCGCAGGACGTACTGCTGGCGAATCTTGGCCCGTTTGGGGTTGGCCACCGGGTTGTAGGCCGACGGCGCCTTGGGCAGGCCGGCCAGCATGGCGGCCTCGGCCACCGAAATCTCCTTGAGCGGCTTGCCGTAGTAGATCTGGGCGGCGGCGGCAAAGCCGTAGGCCCGTTGCCCGAGGAATATCTGGTTGATGTAGAGCTCGAAAATCTGGTCCTTGGAAAGATTGTTTTCTATCTTGAATGAGAGCAGGATTTCGTAAAGTTTGCGGCTGTAGGTCTTTTCGCTGGAGAGAAAGAAGTTGCGGGCGACCTGCTGGGTGATGGTGGAGGCGCCCTGTTTTTTTCCGCCGCTCGTCAGGTTGGCGATGGCGGCCCGGAGGACGCCCTGATAATCGACGCCGCCGTGTTGGAAGAAACGTTCGTCTTCGGCCGACAGAATGGCCTGCTTCATGACGTCGGGGACTTCGGAAAAGGCCACGACGGCCCGCCGCTCTTCGCCGAATTCGCCGATCAGGTGACCGTCGGCGGTATAGACCCGGAGGGGGATTTTGGGTCGGTAGTCGGTGAGGACTTCGAGGGACGGCAGGTTGGGATAGGTCAGGACGAGAACGATCAAACCCAGCGCCGCACCGATGGCGATCAGTCCCAGGAGGGCGACGACGGGGTAGAGAAAGAGGCGGAAAGCCAGGCGGGATGTAGGCAAGGCAGGTCTCGGAAGGCAGGCGTTGCGCGGATTATACGCTTTCACCTTGGGTCTCGAAAAAAGGCTTTACATGACCGGGGCTTGTTGCTAGCATCTGAAGTGAATTATTGGTTCTTTGCCTAACTGCGCATTCTGTAAGGTTTTTTTGGGGGTCAGGTGGGTCTCGATCTGTCAGCGTTATTCAATCCCAAGGCGCGTCCGTTGCTCGGGCTCGATATCAGCTCGTCTTCGGTCAAGCTGGTTGAGCTGACCGCCAATGGGAAAGAGGGTTACCGCGTCGAGCGCTACACCATCGAGGTGTTGCCCAAGGATGCGGTGTCGGATGGCAATATTGCCAACCTGGATGCCGTGGTGGAATGCGTCAAGAAGGCGTGGAAACGCCTCGGCACATCCACCCGCAACGTCGCCATGGCGCTGCCGGCCTCGGCAGTGATTACCAAGAAGGTAATCATGCCGGCAGGAATGCGCGACGACGAGCTGGAGGTCCAGGTCGAAACCGAGGCCAACCAGTACATCCCGTTTTCCATCGACGAGGTCAATCTCGACTACCAGGTGCTTGGTCCGGCTCCGGCAGTGCCGGACGAACTCGAGGTACTGATCGCCGCCTCGAAAAAGGAGCGGGTCGAGGATCGCGTCGCCGTCGCCGAAGCGGCAGGTCTCAAGGCGGTGGTCATGGATGTTGAATCCTTTGCCGCCCTGGCGTCTTTCGAATTGATCGAAAAACAGCTTCCCGAGGGCGGCAAGAATCAGGTGGTGGCGGTGGTCGACGCCGGCGCCAACGCCACGACACTGACCGTGATGCGCAACGGACAGCAGGTTTACTCCCGGGAACAGGCCTTCGGTGGCAGCCAGCTCACCCAGGACATCGCCCGCCACTACGGCATGAGCCAGGAGGATGCCGAGGCCGCCAAGCGGGCCGGCAATCTGCCCGACGGCTACGAGACCGAGCTGCTCAACCCCTTCATGGAAAATTTTGCCCTCGAGGTATCGCGGGCGCTGCAATTCTTCTTCACGTCCACCCAGTACAACCAGGTCGACCATCTGGTGCTTTCCGGCGGTTGTGCGGTCATCCCCGGTGTTGATGAGGTGGTGGCGACGCGGACCCAGGTCAATACGATCGTCGCCAATCCCTTCGCCAACATGGTGCTCTCCGACAAAGTGAAGGCGAAAAGCCTGCTTGCCGACTCGTCCTCGCTGATGGTCGCCTGCGGACTCGCTCTGCGGAGGTTTGATCCATCATGATGCGCATCAATCTACTCCCCCATCGCGAGGAAGCCCGCAAAGCCAGACGGCAGCAGTTTTTCTCGCTCCTCGGCATGGTCGCGGTTCTCGGTGGCCTGGTGGTTTTCCTGGTGTATTCGGTGATTTCCGGCTACATCGGCAGCCAGGAAGAGAAAAACGAGTTCCTCAAGAAGGAAATCGCCGTACTCGACAAGCAGATCGACCAGATCAAGCGCTTGAAGGAGCAGACCCAGGCCCTTCTGGCGCGCAAGCAGGTGATCGAGGCGCTGCAGCAGGACCGGGGCGAAACGGTGCATCTGCTTAGCGAACTGGTCAAGCAGGTACCCGAGGGCGTCTATCTGAAATCGCTGAAGCAGGACGGTGTCAAGGTCAACCTGACGGGCTACGTCCAGTCGAATGCCCGGGTTTCGACCCTGATGCGCAATCTGGAGGCTTCGCCCTGGCTTGAGCGCCCCGAACTGATCGAGATCAAGGCGGTCGTGGTCGATAAGCGCCGGCTCAACGAATTCGGCATGAATGTCTATCTGACCCGCGTTCGCACCCAGGATTCGGGCAAGCCGGGGGCAAAGGCGGCGGATGCCGGAAAGGATAAGAAATGACCGCCACTTCCTTATCCCTTCCTGCTTCCCTGAGGGAGTTCGACTTCAAGGGCCTGGCGGACGATTTCCGCAACCTCAATCCCAATGACCCCGGGGCCTGGCCCCTGGCGCCGAAAATCGCCATTCTGGCGGCCTTGTTCGTCGCCATTCTCGGAGCCGGCTGGTGGTTCGTCTGGAACGATCAGATCACGGCCCTCGAAGGCAAGCAACAAGAAGAGGAACGCCTGAAGCAGGAGTTCCTCGACAAGAAACGCCAGGCGGTGAACCTGGAACTCTATACCCAACAATTGTCGGAAATCGACCGCTCCTTCGGGGCCTTGCTCAAGCAATTGCCCAACAAGTCGGAAATCGATGCCCTGTTGATCGAGGTAAACCAGGCGGGCCTGGGCCGGGGCCTGCAGTTCGAACTGTTCAAGCCGGGGCCGGAGCAGATCAAGGATTTTTACGCCGAATTGCCCATCACGGTCCGCATCAACGGCACCTACCATGACTTCGGTACCTTTGCAGCCGATATCGCCAAGCTGCCGCGTATCGTCACCCTCAACAATATTGCGATTGCCAATCTGGCGACCGGGCAACTCGTTTTGGATGCGACCACCAAGACCTTCCGTTATCTGGACGAAGACGAGGTGGCCAAACAGAAGAAGGCTGCGCAAGGAGCCAAGAAGTGAAACGTGCGATCATTGTCTTGCTCTGCTCTGGCCTCTGGGCCTGTTCCAGTGGCGATCACGAGGATCTGCGCCAGTGGATGCAGGAAAATACCAAGGACTTGAAGGGCAGCATTCCCAAGTTGCCCGAGGTAAAACCCTACCAGCCGGTTCCCTACGAGGTCGAGACCAGTCTTGATCCGTTCAAGCCGGGGAAAATCGAACCGGAATCCAAGCAGAAACTGGGGGGCGGCAAGGGGGTCGGGTTGCAGCCCGATTACGAGGCCCGCGAGTTGCGCAACAGCCTGCTGGAGAAATACCCCCTCGAATCGCTGAAAATGATCGGTTACCTGAACGTTAACAAGCAGCCGATGGCGGTCATCCAGGCGGAACAGAACGTGAAGCAAGTCAAGCTGGGGGATTATATCGGCTTGGATTTCGGGGTCGTAACCCAGATTTCGGACAAGGAAGTCACGCTGCGGGAATTGATTCAGGATGCCGCCGGTGACTGGAGCGAACGAACCAGCTCGCTGTATCTGCAGGGCAAGGAGGGAAGCAAGAAATGAGAATCACATCATGGGTTAAGGCGGTGATTTCCGCTTCGTGCCTTGCAGCAGCCGGTTTGGTCATGGCCCAGTCGGCGACTGGGTCGAACAGTATTGAAGCACTCAATGTCGCGCAGCAGGGCGGCGACGTGCTGGTCCGTATCGACCTCAAAGAAGCGCTGACGGCGCCTCCGGCAGGATTCAGCGTCGCCAACCCGGCCCGGGTCGCCTTCGATTTCCCCGGCACGACGAACGCCCTCGGGCGCAACGCGCAATCGGTCAATGAAGGCGATCTCAAGAGCCTGAACGTCGTTCAGGCGGGCGACCGGACCCGGTTGGTGCTCAATCTGGTGCGCAACGTCAATTACTCGGCCCGTGTCGAGGGCAGGTCGCTGTTGGTGACTTTGTCGCCCATTGTCCGCGTGGTCGATTCCAGCGGTCAGAAAACGACGCGGTTCGCCGAGGAAAGCCTGGTCGGCAGCCGCCATGCCATCCGCGACGTGGCGTTCCGGCGGGGTAAGGACGGCGAGGGGCGGATCGTTGTCGACCTGAGCGACACCGGAACCGGGATCGATATCCGCCAGCAGGGCGCGGTACTGGTGGTCGACTTCCTGAAGACATCGCTGCCCGAGCACCTCCGCCGCAAGTTGGACGTCACCGACTTTGCGACGCCGGTCACTTCCGTGGTCTCCGAGACCAAGGGCGACAGCGTGCGTATGACCATTTCGCCCCGGGGTCTCTGGGAGCACAACGCCTACCAGACCGACAATCAGTTCATCGTCGAGGTCAAGAAGATCGTCGAGGATCCCAATAAGTTGGTGCAGGGAACCAAGATCGGTTACCAGGGGCCGCGGGTCAGCATCAACTACCAGAACGGCGATGTCCGCGCCCTGTTGCGGCTCATGGCCGAGGAACTGGGACTCAACGCGGTCATCAGCGAAACCGTTTCCGGCACGACGACCCTGGTTCTCAAGGACGTTCCCGCCGACCAGGTCATCGACATCATCTTCCAGCAAAAAGGGCTGGACATGAGGAAAAACGGCAACGTCATCCTCATTGCGCCCCGCGACGAAATCGCTACCCGGGAGAAGCTCGAATACGAAGCACGGCAGCAGATTGGTGACTTGGAGCCGTTACGCACCGAGATATTTCAGATTAACTACCACAAGGCTGAGACGATCTTTACCGGCCTGAAGGACAAAACCCAGACACTTCTTTCCAAGCGTGGTGTGGTGACGGTCGATAGTCGATCCAATAAACTTTTCATTACCGATACGCCTTCCCGTCTTGAGGACGTCAGGCGTGTTATTAAAGAAATCGACATTCCGGCGCGACAGGTGCTGATTGAAGCCAGAATCGTCGAAGCTTCCGATGCATTCGCCAAGAACCTTGGGGTTCGGTTGGGTTTTAACACTGTCAGAACCGGCGGGCATGCTGCCGACACCCAGAACCGCCTGGGGATCGGCGGCGATTATCAGGCGACTGGCCAGTACAATGGATTGGTTCAGGGCACGCCTCCCTATCCCCAGATGCAGCAAGTTAATTTACCCGCGACCCCCCGGTCCGGAACTGCCGGAGCACTCTCTTTCCTTCTCTATAACGCTAATCGAACGCGTTTCCTGAACCTCGAACTCTCGGCGCTCGAAGCCGACGGTCGCGGCAAGGTGATCTCCAGCCCCCGCGTCATGACTGCCAACCAGATCGAGGCCTTGATCGAGCAGGGGGTTGAAATTCCCTACCAGCAGGCGACCAGTTCCGGGGCTACCAGCGTCTCGTTCAAGAAGGCCAACCTGGCGCTCAAGGTCAAGCCGCAGATCACCCCTGACGGGAAGATCACGCTGACTCTCGATGTCAACAAGGATACGCCTTCGACCCTGGTCACCCAGGGCGCGGGCGTGGCGATCGATACCAAACACGTCAAGACCGAAGTGCTGGTCGAAAACGGGGGTACCGTGGTGATCGGAGGTATCTACACCCAGAACCTCAAGAACAACACCAACAAGATCCCGCTTTTCGGCGATATTCCCTACGTCGGATGGCTGTTCAAGAACAACGAGGTCATCGACGACAAGACCGAGTTGCTGGTCTTCATCACCCCCCGTATCGTCAGCGAGAATTTGAACTTGAACTGATACGGCAGGCGTTCAATCCGGGCCGGCTTTGCCGGCCCTTTTTCTTTGCCGGGGCCTGATCGGGTAAAATCGCCTTCGTGAATGCAGATGACAACGTTTACCTCGTCGGCCTGATGGGGGCTGGGAAAACGACGATCGGGCGCCAGCTTGCCAAGCGCCTGGGCCGTCAGTTTTTCGATTCCGACCACGAGATCGAGGCGCGTACCGGCGTCAATGTTCCGACCATTTTCGAAATCGAGGGCGAGGCCGGGTTTCGCCGACGGGAGGCGCAGACCATCGAAGCGCTGACGGCAGAGCGCGGCGTGGTCCTGGCCACCGGCGGAGGGGTCGTGCTCAACCCCGACAATCGCCGCCGCCTGCACGATTCGGGCTGGGTGGTCTATCTCAACGTGCCGCCCGAAATGTTGTTCGAACGTACCCGCCACGACCGCAACCGGCCCCTACTGCGGGTCGCCGACCCCTTGGCCAAGCTGCGCGAACTCTACGCCGAGCGGGATCCGCTCTATCGCGAAGTTGCCCACCTGGTGGTCGACGGCGCCCGTCTTCCCGCGTCATCCGTCGTCCATCATCTTTTGCGAGAGTTTTCCCGCCAATGCAAACCTTGACCGTCTCCCTGGCGGAGCGCTCCTATCCTATCCACATCGGCCCTGGCCTGCTGGAGCGCGGCGACTTGATCGCCCCCCACTTCAAGCAGAAAAAAGCGCTGGTGGTGACCAATACCACCGTCGCGCCTCTCTATCTCGAGCGTCTTGCCGCCACCTTGGCCGCCATCGGCATCGAAGTTGCCTCGGTCGTCCTCCCCGACGGCGAGCAATACAAGACCTGGGAAACCCTCAACACCATCTTCGACGCCTTGCTGGCGGGGCGCTCCGAGCGCGGCACCACCCTCGTCGCCCTGGGTGGTGGGGTGATCGGTGATATGGGCGGTTTTGCCGCCGCCTGCTACCAGCGCGGCATGCCCTTCATCCAGGTGCCGACCACGCTGCTCTCCCAGGTCGATTCGTCGGTGGGGGGGAAGACCGCCATCAACCATCCCCTGGGCAAGAACATGATCGGCGCCTTCTATCAGCCCAAGCTGGTGCTGGCGGACATTGCCACCCTCGACACCTTGCCCGACCGCGAGCTTAGCGCCGGTCTGGCGGAAGTCATCAAATACGGCCTGATCCGTGATCTGCCTTTCCTCGTCTGGCTGGAGGCCAACATCGAAAGGCTGCTCCGCCGCGACCGCGAGGCGCTGATCGAGGCGGTCCATCGCTCCTGCGCCAACAAGGCCGAGGTGGTTGCCGCCGACGAACGGGAGGCCGGCGAACGGGCGCTTCTCAATCTTGGTCACACCTTCGGCCACGCCATCGAAGCCGGCATGGGCTACGGGGTCTGGCTGCACGGCGAAGCCGTCGCCGCCGGAACGATGATGGCTGTCGAGCTTTCCCGCCGGCTGGGTTGGCTGACCGACGCCGACGTCAGCCGCGTCGATAGCCTGTTGCAGCGGGCCGGCCTGCCAGTGCAGGGGCCACGGTTGGCGGCGGGTACCTATCTGGAACTCATGCAGCATGACAAGAAGGTCCAGGATGGCGTCCTCCGCCTCGTGTTGCTTGCCGGAATCGGCCGTGGCGTGGTCAGCGACGCGGCCACCACCGATCAGATCGAGGCGGCGATCATGGCGCGCTGCGCCGAAACGGGGCGCTGACGCCCCGTCTGGTGCATCGCAGCATCTTGAATTGACAGGGGTTTCGCGGTATATTCCCAGGTCGCCCCAACGATTCGTACAAGCCGGCGCTCGCCGGCTTTTTTCACCTTTGGCTTCGCCTAAGTTTATTGAAGGAACGAGAGTGATGGAACCGGCAGTACCTGAGCGGCAGGGTTTGTACGACCCCGCCAACGAGCACGACGCTTGCGGCGTGGGTTTTGTTGCCCATGTCAAAGGCCAGAAGAGTCACGGCATCGTCGAGCAGGGTTTGTTGATCCTGAAAAACCTGGATCACCGCGGCGCCGTCGGCGCCGATCCGTTGCAGGGTGATGGCGCCGGCATCCTCATTCAAATTCCCGACCAGTTCTATCGCGAAGAAATGGCCCGGCAGGGCGTTGTCCTTCCGCCCGCCGGCGAATACGGCGTCGGTATGGTCTTCCTGCCCCAAGAGGCGGCTTCCCGCCATGCCTGCGTCGAGGAAATCGAGCGTTCGATCAAGGCCGAAGGCCAGGTGCTGCTGGGTTGGCGCGACGTGCCGACCAATGGCGAGATGCCCATGTCGCCGACGGTGCGCGCCAAGGAGCCGGTGATCCGTCAGGTTTTCGTCGGCCGCGGCCCCGACATTTTCGTTACCGACGCCCTGGAGCGGAAGCTTTACATCATCCGCCGCCGTTCGGCCAACGCCATCAAGTCCCTGAAGTTGAAGCACGGCCAGGAATTCTACGTGCCCTCCTTCTCGGCCCGTACGGTCAACTACAAAGGCCTGCTGCTGGCCGACCAGGTCGGCGTCTACTACCTCGACCTCCAGGACAAGCGCACCGTTTCCGCCCTGGCCCTGGTACACCAGCGCTTCTCGACCAATACCTTCCCGACCTGGGATCTCGCCCATCCCTTCCGCATGATCGCCCACAACGGCGAAATCAACACCCTGCGCGGCAACGTGAACTGGTTCAAGGCCCGGGAGCAGGCGATTTCCTCGCCCATCCTCGGCGCCGACCTGCAGAAGGTGTGGCCGCTCCATTACCCCGGCCAGTCGGACTCGGCCTCCTTCGACAACTCCCTCGAGTTGCTCGTCATGGGCGGCTACTCGCTGGCCCACGCCATGATGCTGATGATTCCCGAAGCCTGGGAAAAGCACACCCTCATGGACGAAAACCGGCGCGCCTTCTACGAATACCACGCCGCCATGATGGAACCCTGGGATGGCCCGGCCGCGGTCGCCTTCACCGACGGCCGCCAGATCGGCGCCACCCTTGACCGCAACGGCCTGCGTCCCGCCCGCTATCTCGTCACCGACGACGACCTCGTGGTCATGGCCTCGGAGTCCGGCGTCCTGCCGATCCCGGAGAAAAAGATCGTCAAGAAGTGGCGCTTGCAGCCCGGCAAGATGTTCCTCATCGACATGGAGCAGGGCCGCATCATCGACGACAAGGAATTGAAGGATTCCCTCGCCAAGTCCAAGCCCTACCGCGAGTGGATCGAAAAGATCCGCATCAAGCTCGACGCCGTTCCGGCCGCCGAGGAAAAGACCGAAGCCGCCCCGGCATCGCTCCTCGACCGCCAGCAGGCCTTCGGCTACACCCAGGAAGACATCAAGGTCATCCTCGAACCCATGGTCCAGAACGGCGAGGAAGCCACCGGCTCGATGGGTACTGATTCCGCCCTGCCGGTTCTCTCCGACAAGTCGAAGACCCTCTACGCCTACTTCAAGCAGCTTTTCGCCCAGGTCACCAATCCGCCGATCGACCCGATCCGCGAAGAACTGGTCATGTCCCTGGTGTCCTTCGTCGGTCCCAAGCCCAACCTCCTCGACATCACCGACATCAACCCGCCCATCCGCCTGGAAGTGTCCCAGCCGGTGCTGACGGCGGCGGACATGGAGAAGCTGCGGCACATCCAGAAATACACCGGCGGCAAATTCCGCTCCTTCGAACTCGACATCTGCTACCCGGTGGCCTGGGGCCAGGCCGGCGTTGAGGCTCGCCTGGCTTCGCTGGCGGCCGATGCCGAGGATGCCGTCCGCTCCGGCGCCAACATCCTGATCGTTTCCGACCGCAAGGTCGACGCCGACCACGTGGCCATTCCGGCCCTGCTCGCCACCTCCGCCATCCACCAGCATCTCGTCAAGAAAGGTCTGCGCACCAGCACCGGCCTGGTGGTCGAGACCGGCTCGGCGCGGGAAGTGCATCATTTCGCGCTGCTCGGCGGCTACGGCGCCGAAGCCGTCCATCCCTACCTGGCGCTGGAAACCATCGAGTCCTTCGCCAAGGGCGACGCCGAGAAGGCCGAGAAGTTCGTCAAGAACTTCGTCAAGGCCATCGGCAAGGGCCTCATGAAGGTCATGTCCAAGATGGGCATCTCCACCTACATGTCGTACACCGGCGCCCAGATTTTCGAGGCCATTGGCCTGCAGAAGGACTTCGTCGAGAAGTACTTCACCGGCACCCCGTCCAACGTCGAAGGCATCGGCGTCTTCGAAGTCGCCGAGGAGGCCATCCGCCTGCACCGGGCGGCCTTCTCCGACGACCCGGTCCTGGCCACCATGCTCGACGCCGGCGGCGAATACGCCTACCGCATCCGCGGCGAAGAGCACCTGTGGACGCCGGACTCCATCGCCAAGCTGCAGCATGCGACGCGCTCCGGCAAGGCCGACACTTACAAGGAATACGCCAAGCTCATCAACGACCAGACCAAGCGCCACCTGACCCTGCGCGGCCTCTTCGAGTTCAAGCCCCAAGGGGCCCCGATCCCGCTGGATGAAGTCGAGCCGGCCAAGGAAATCGTCAAGCGCTTCGCCACCGGCGCCATGTCGCTCGGTTCCATCTCCACCGAGGCCCACACCACCCTGGCCATCGCCATGAACCGCATCGGCGGCAAGTCCAACACCGGCGAAGGCGGCGAGGACGCCAAGCGCTTCGCCCCGGTCAAGGGCGGCGCCCTGCTCTCGGACATCGTCGGCAAGTCGCGCATCGAACGCGACATCGAGTTGAAGGACGGCGACTCCCTGCGTTCCGCCATCAAGCAGGTCGCTTCCGGCCGTTTCGGCGTCACCACCGAATACCTGCAGAATGCCGACCAGATCCAGATCAAGATGGCCCAGGGCGCCAAGCCCGGCGAAGGCGGCCAGCTGCCCGGCCACAAGGTCTCCGAGTACATCGGCTTCCTGCGCCACTCGGTGCCCGGGGTCGGCCTCATTTCGCCGCCGCCGCACCACGACATCTACTCCATCGAGGATCTGGCCCAGCTCATCCATGACCTGAAGAACGCCAATTCCCGCGCTTCCATCTCGGTCAAGCTGGTTTCCGAAGTCGGTGTCGGCACCGTCGCCGCCGGCGTCGCCAAGGCCAAGGCGGACCACGTCGTGATCGCCGGCTTCGACGGCGGCACTGGCGCTTCTCCCCAGTCGTCCATCAAGCACGCCGGCACGCCCTGGGAACTCGGTCTCGCCGAAACCCAGCAGACCCTGGTGCTCAACCGCCTGCGCAGCCGCATCCGCGTCCAGGTCGACGGCCAGATGAAGACCGGCCGCGACGTCGCCATCGGTGCGCTCCTCGGCGCCGACGAGTTCGGCTTCGCCACCGCGCCCCTGGTGGTCGAAGGCTGCATCATGATGCGCAAATGCCATCTCAACACCTGCCCGGTCGGCGTCGCGACGCAAGACCCGGTGCTGCGCCGCCGCTTCACCGGCCAGCCCGAGCACGTGGTGAACTACTTCTTCTTCGTCGCCGAGGAAGTCCGCGAAATCATGGCCATGCTCGGCATCCGCAAGTTCGACGACCTGATCGGCCGCGCCGACCTCCTCGATATGCGCCCCGGTATCGAACACTGGAAGGCCAAGGGCCTCGACTTCAGCAGGATCTTCTACCAGCCCGACGTCCCGGCGAACGAACCCCGGCACCAGGTCGAGGAACAGGACCACGGCCTCGCCAAGGCCCTCGACCACAAGCTCGTCGAACAGGCCAAACCGGCGCTGGAAAAGGGTCAGAAGGTCCAGATCGAGATGTCCATCATCAACGTCAACCGCACGGCTGGCACCATGCTTTCGGGCGAAGTCGCTCGCCGCTACGGCCACGCCGGCCTGCCTGACGACACCATCCACGTCAAGCTCACCGGCACCGCCGGCCAGAGTTTCGGCGCCTTCCTCGCCAAGGGCGTCACCCTGGAACTCACCGGCGAAGGTAACGACTACGTCGGCAAAGGCCTTTCGGGCGGGCGCATCATCATCCGGCCGAGCGCCGATTTCCGCGGCAACCCGCTAGAAAACATCATCGTCGGCAACACCGTCATGTACGGCGCCATCGCCGGCGAGGCCTTCTTCTCCGGCGTCGGCGGCGAACGCTTCTGCGTGCGCAATTCCGGCGGCACGGCGGTGGCCGAGGGGGTCGGTGACCACGGCTGCGAATACATGACCGGCGGCACTGTCGTCGTGCTGGGCATGACCGGCCGCAACTTCGCCGCCGGCATGTCGGGCGGCATCGCCTACGTGCTCGACGAAGACGGGAGCTTCAAGAACCGCTGCAACCTGGCTCAGGTCGCCCTGGAAAAGGTGCTGGCGGCCGGCCGCCAGCCCGCCAACGAGCCGCGCCACCGCGGCCTGGCCGACGAAGACCAGCTCAAGGATCTCGTCACCCGCCACGCCGAATACACCGGCAGCGCCCGCGCCAAGGCCATCCTCGCCAACTGGGACGCCTACCGCGAGAAGTTCGTCAAAGTCTATCCCCACGAGTACAAGCGGGCGCTCACCGAGCTCGCCGCCGCTGCCCAGAAGGAGGCCGCATAATGGGAAAGCCCACCGGATTCCTGGAGTTTGAACGTCTGTCCGAGGCCTACGATCCCGTCGAGCACCGTCTCAAGCACTACAAGGAGTTTGTTCACACCCTTTCCGACGACAACGCCAAGGTTCAGGGCGCCCGCTGCATGGATTGCGGCATCCCGTTCTGCAACAACGGCTGTCCCGTGAATAACATCATTCCGGACTGGAACGACCTGGTTTTCCGCGGCGCCTGGAAGCAGGCCCTGGAAGTGCTGCACTCGACCAACAACTTCCCCGATTTCACCGGCCGCATCTGCCCGGCTCCCTGCGAGGCTGCCTGCACCCTGGGCATCAACGCCGAGCCGGTGGGCATCAAGTCGATCGAACACTTCATCATCGACAAAGGTTGGGAAAACGGTTGGGTCGTGCCGCAACCGCCCCAGTCCAAGACAGGCAAGAAGGTCGCCGTCGTCGGCTCCGGCCCGGCGGGCCTGGCCGCCGCCCAGCAGCTGGCCCGGGCCGGCCACGCCGTCACCGTCTTCGAGAAGAACGCCCGCATCGGCGGCCTTCTGGCCTACGGCATCCCCGACTTCAAGCTGGAAAAGACCGTCGTCGACCGCCGCGTCGCCCAGATGGAAGCCGAAGGCGTCACCTTCAAAACCAAGGCCATCGTCGGCAGCAAGGATCTCCCCGCCGGCATCATCAATGACGCCGCCGAAGTGGTGAGCGCCGAGCAGCTGGACAAGGACTTCGACGCCGTCGTCCTCGCCGCCGGTTCCGAAGTGCCCCGCGACCTGCCGATCCCCGGCCGCGCACTCAAGGGCATCTACGCCGCCCTCGAATTCCTCATTCCGCAGAACAAGGAAGTGGCCGGCGGCAAGCCCAACCCGATCAACGTCAAGGGGAAACACGTCGTCGTCATCGGCGGCGGCGACACGGGTTCCGACTGCGTCGGCACCTCCAACCGCCACGGCGCCGCCTCGGTCACCCAGTTCGAGTTGATGCCCATGCCGCCGGAGCAGGAAAACAAGGCACTGACCTGGCCCTACTGGCCCTACAAGCTGCGTACCTCGTCGTCCCACGACGAAGGTTGCAGCCGCGACTTCGCCGTTGCCACCAAGCAGTTCATCGACGACGGCAAGGGCAACGTCAAGGCGCTACAGGCCGTGCGCGTCGAATGGAAAGAAGGCAAGATGAGCGAAATCGCCGGCTCCGAGTTCGAACTGCCCTGCGACGCCGCCTTCCTGGCCATGGGTTTCACCAACCCGGTGGGCAGCCTCCTCGAAGCTTTCGGCGTCGACAAGGATGCCCGTGGCAACGCCAAGGCCACTACCGACGGCGCCGGCTGCTACGCCACCAACGCGGCCAAGGTCTTTGCCGCCGGCGACGTGCGGCGGGGCCAGTCCCTCGTTGTCTGGGCGATCCGCGAAGGCCGCCAGTGCGCCCGGGAAGTCGATGCCTTCCTGATGGGGACGACGACGCTGCCCCGCTGATCGTCAACCCGCCGGTCGAACCCGACCCCGCCGGGCGTGCGCCCCGCGGGGTCTTGTTTTTTCGACAGGGCGGGCCAATCGTGTGAAAATACCGCGATCCAAAATGGGGGAGAAAAAATGTCGTCCGACTTGCAACCTGCATTCCAGGTGACCCCGCCCTCGGGCGCCCTCGACGGCCACATGTTTATTTTGCTTGCCATCATGGTGGTGGCCGGTATTCTCGGCGGCGCCGCCAACTACTTTCTCGCCGACCGCCAGGGCGACAGCGGCCGCCATGCCTGGATCAAATACCCGGTACTCGGTGTCGTGGCGGCGCTGACCGTCCCGCTGTTCCTCAACATGATCTCCAGCACCCTGCTCGAAGGCGCCCGCACCAAACCGGTGGATCTTTACGTCTTCTGCGGTTTTTGCCTGATCTACGTGGTCGCCTCCCGCCGCCTGTTCGAAAGCGTCGCCCTCAGGCTTCTCGGCCAGATGGACCAGATGAAGCGCGAAGTCGGTCAGTTGAAGCAACAGCGCCTGGAGATGCCGGTTCCCCTGCCCAAGGAAGAGAAGCCGGCCCCGGCGACGGTCGAGGCCAAGCCCGAACTACGCGAATCGATCACCTACAACGACGTCGAAATCCTCCGTGCCCTGGCGGAAGAAAGTTTTGTCTACGGCAACCTTGCCGCCCTGTGCGACAAGACCGGCCTGGGCCGGGAATTCGTCAGCCAACGCCTGACCGTGCTTAAATCCTTCGGCGTCATCGAAACCCGCATCAACGAAAAGAACGTCCTCCACTGGTTTGTTTCCGCCCGCGGCAAGCAACTGCTCGGCGAAATCCTGGAAGGACAGGAAGAGAAAAAGACTGCCTGACCACCCCGGCTGCGGCCGACTTCACCTGACATCCATCCCATGAATATCGTCATCCTCGCGGCCGGCCAAGGCAAGCGCATGCATTCGAATTTGCCCAAAGTGCTCCACCCGGTGGCCGGCAAGGCCCTGGCCCAGCACGTCATCGACACCGCCCGCCAGTTGGGGCCGGAGAAAATCGTCGTCGTCTATGGCCACGGCGGCGAAGTCGTGAAAAGCACCCTGGCCGCCGACGACCTCGCCTGGACCAAGCAGGAACCGCAACTCGGCACCGGCCACGCTGTCATGCAGGCGGTGCCCGAACTGCCCTCGAGCGGCCAGACCCTGGTCCTCTACGGCGACGTTCCCCTGACCAAGGCGGCCACCCTCAAGCGCCTGCTCCAGGCCGGCAAGGACGGGCTGGCCATCCTCACCGTCGACCTGGCCGATCCCACGGGTTATGGGCGCATCGTCCGCGACGTCGACGGCAACGTGGTGCGCATCGTCGAGGAAAAAGACGCCAGCGTCGACGAGAAAGCCATCCGCGAGGTGAACACCGGCATCATGGCGATTCCGTCGGAGCGTCTCGCAGGGTGGCTGAAGGGCCTTTCCAACAACAACGCCCAGGGCGAGTACTACCTGACCGACATCGTCGCCCTGGCGGTGGCCGCCGGCCTCCCGGTCCGCACCGCCCAGCCCGACGGCGAATGGGAGGTGCTGGGGGTCAACAGCAAGGTCCAGCTTGCCGAACTCGAGCGCATCCACCAACGCAATATCGCCGATGCCCTGCTCGTCCAGGGCGTGCGCCTCGCCGATCCCAACCGCCTCGACGTGCGCGGCGAACTGACCTGCGGGCGCGACGTGGCGATCGACGTGGGCTGCGTCTTCGAAGGCAAGGTGGAACTGGCCGAGGCCGTCGAAATCGGCCCCTATTGCGTCCTGAAGAATGTCAGCATTGCCGCCGGCACCCGGCTCGCCGCCTTTTGCCACCTGGACGATGCCGTCGTCGGACCGGACAACGTCATCGGCCCCTACGCCCGCCTGCGGCCGGGGACCAGACTCGGCCCCGAAGTGCACATCGGCAACTTCGTCGAGGTTAAGAACAGCACCCTCGCCGCCCAGTCCAAGGCCAACCACCTCGCCTACGTCGGCGACGCGGTGATCGGCCAGCGGGTCAACGTCGGGGCCGGCACCATCACCTGCAACTACGATGGCGCCAACAAGTGGAAGACCGTCATCGAGGATGACGTCTTTATCGGTTCCGACACCCAGCTCGTCGCCCCGGTAACGGTCGGCCGCGGCGCCACCCTGGGGGCCGGCACCACCCTGACCAAGGATGCGCCGCCGGATACCCTCACCGTCTCCCGCGCCCGTCAAGTCAGCATACCCGGCTGGAAACGACCGCAGAAAAACAAAAAGTAATGGACATCTGGTTCGCCCTGTTTATCGCAGCCGTGGCCCTGGCTGCGGCTACGGGCTTTTCCCTCGCCCTGGTCGGCTATATCAACGTCATCCCCGCCGCCTTTGCCGCCGGCCGCAACTGGGTTCTGGCGGTCGCGGCCATCCCCTTGGCGGTGTTCGCCATTCCCGTCGGTGTGGTCTACATCCTGGCCCCCGTCGCCGATCTGATGGCGCCGGCCCCGCTGGCCCGCTGGCTTGCCGTCCCCGCTCTGGCCATCCACGCCGTCGGCCTGATCCGCTTTCTCGCCGTCCATTGGCAGGGCAACGCCAAGACCGGCAAGCAACTGGGCGGCGGCCTGGCACTCACCGGCCTGGCCGCCGGCTTTCTCTACGGCGCTGGCCCGCTCTTCGCCGAGCGTATCGTGGCGAGCGTAAAATGAAGCGCTGATCCGACCCGAATTCCAACAAAGCTCAGGGGAGCCAACATGCCCAAGTACACCACCGAGGCCATCCGTTCCGTCGCCCTCGTCGGCCACGGCGCCGTCGGCAAGACCAGTCTGGCCGAAGCGCTGCTCTTCGCCGCCGGCGCCATCCCCGCCAAGGGCAGCGTCGACAAGGGCAATACCGTCTGCGATTTCGACCCCCAGGAAAAGGAAGCGGGCCATTCGCTCAATTCCGCCCTGGTCAATTTCGCCCAGGAGAACACCCATGTCCACCTGGTCGATACCCCGGGCTATCCGGATTTCGCCGGTCAGGCCATCGCCGCCCTGGCCGGGGTCGATACCGCCCTGGTGGTCATCAACGCCCAGACCGGTGTCGAGTTGATGACCGAACGCATGATGCGCTACGCCGGCGAACGCAAGCTCTGCCGCATGATCGTCATCAACAAGATCGATGCCGAGAACCTCGACCTCCCCGGCCTGGTGGCCGACATCCGGGAGCGTTTCGGCAAGGCGTGCATGTTGCTCGATTTGCCAGCCCACGGCGCCGCCGACGTGGTGGAAGTTCTCGAGCACGATGCCGGTGACGCCGACTTCGAGTCGGTGGCCGCCGCCCACCGCGCCCTTATCGACCAGATTGTCGAGGAAGACGAGGATCTTCTCGCCCAGTATCTGGAAGACGGCGCCGATCCCAGCGTCGCCGCCCTCCACGCTCCCTTCGAGAAGGCGCTGAGGGAAGGGCATCTGATCCCCATTCTCTTCGTTTCCGCCAAGACCGGAGCCGGCATCAAGGAACTGCTGCACGTCCTGGCCAGCCTCGCCCCCAACCCGGCGGAGGGCAACCCGCCGCCGTTCTACAAGGGCGAACCCGGCGGGAGCGGCGACCGAAGCGCGGAAGCCTTCCATGCCGAGCCGGCGGCCGGCAAGCATGTCTTGGCTCATGTCTTCAAGGTGGTGGCCGACCCCTACATGGGCAAGATCGGCATCTTCCGGGTGCACCAGGGCACGGTCAAAAAGGACATGCAGCTCTTTGTCGGCGACGGCAAGCGCCCCTTCAAGGTCGCCCACCTCTACCAGTTGCAGGGCAAGGACACCGTCGAAGTGGACGAACTGCTGCCCGGCGACATCGGCGCCATCGCCAAGGTCGAGGAAATCGAGTTCGACTGCGTGCTGCACGATTCCCACGACGAGGACCACATCCACCTGGTGCCCCTCGAATTCCCACGGCCCATGGCCGGTCTCGCCGTCGAGACCAAAAAGAAGGGCGACGAGCAGCGTCTCTTCGACATCCTGGGCAAGCTCGCCATGGAAGACCCGACCTTCGTCGTCGAGCGCCACCCGACGAGCAATGAGACGGTCATTCGCGGCCTCGGCGAAATTCACCTCAAGGCCAAGCTGGCCAAGATGGCCGGCCAGTACAAACTGGAAGTGGACACCGCGCCCCCCCAGATTCCCTACCGCGAAACCATCACCGCCCCGGCCGAGGCCATGCACCGCCACAAGAAGCAGAGCGGCGGCGCCGGCCAGTTCGGCGAGGTGCACCTCAAGATCGAGCCCAAGGGCCGCGGCGAGGGCTTCGAATTCGTCGATGCCGTCAAGGGCGGGGTGATCCCCGGCGTCTTCATGCCGGCCGTGGAAAAGGGCGTGCGCCAGGCTCTCGAGGGCGGCGTCGTCGCCGGGTTCCCGGTGGAGGACTTGAAGGTCACGGTGTACGACGGCAAGACCCACGCCGTCGACGGCAAGGAAGTCGCCTTCGTCACCGCCGGCCGCAAGGCCGTCGTCGAGGCCATCCGCGCCGCCCGGCCCATCGTCCTGGAACCCATCGTCAACATTGAGATCGTGGTGCCCGAAGGCGCCATCGGCGATCTCACCGGCGACCTCTCCAGCCGCCGCGGCCACATCACTGGCACCGACGGCCGCGGCCACGGCCTGGCCGCCATCACCGGCGAAGTGCCCCTGGCCGAACTCAACGACTATCAGTCGCGGCTCAAGTCCCTCACCGGCGGCCAGGGTAGCTACACCATCGAGTTCGCCCGCTACGCCGCCGTGCCACCCAACGTGCAGCAGCAGATGGCGAGCAAGTTCCAGCTGCACGAGGAAGACGAATAGGCCGTCCTCACCGAGGCAGCATCGGAGGCCGGGGCGACCCGGCCTTTTTCATGGGTGATTAGCTGGCGCCGAGGCGGGCGGTGCACCCGCTCGGCCCTACCCTCACGGAAGTCGACGGCCCTGCGGACCTTGTGGAGGCATCCGACCCAAGCACACCCTTCGCAAAAAATGTATCCGTTTCCGGACATTTTGTTCGACAACGGTTGCTATAATTCGTGTATAAATTGCCATAAATCATGAGGTTATAGCAGGCAAACGAAGGACATTTTTCAGGACAAAATGGCGCCCATAACCTTCCAGAGTCTGACCCGGCGGGTCGATACCGATCGCTTCGGCCCCTTCGCCTTCCAGTTCGGCGTTGTCGGAGCGGATGTCGAACTTGCGCTCCTGCGGGTCGAGGATGCCCACCAGCGCTTTGTCGCTTCCCCGTTGTCCCAGGTAGCCAACCGCCTGGAGCAGGAGGTCGTGGTCAGCAGCGTGTTCGGCACCAATACCATCGAGGGCGGCACGCTGACCGAGGACGAAACCGCCAGCGCCCTGGCCCTGGACCCTGCCCAGGTGCAGGAGGTCGAGCAGCAACGGGCGGTCAACATCAAGGCGGCTTACGAGCTTTCGCAACGCGCCGCGGCCACGCCGGGCTGGGCGCTGAGTACGCCCTTTATCATCGACCTGCATCGGCTGATCACCCACAAGCTTCCCCACCCGGATAACCGGCCCGGCCAACTGCGCGACAACCCGAAGGGACGCATCACCACGGTCGGCGATGCCGCCCACGGCGGCCGCTACAAGCCGCCGCAATACGGCCAGGACATCGAGCGTCTGCTCGAAGCCCTGATCGGCTGGCATGGGGAGATGGAGGCGGCCGGCGTACCCGCCCTGATCCGGGCGCCGCTGGTGCATCTGTATTACGAGATGATCCACCCCTTCTGGGATGGCAACGGCCGCGTCGGCCGCGTCATCGAGGCCACGCTGCTCCAGGCCGCCGGCTATCGCTACGCCCCCTTCGCGCTGGCCCGCTACTACCTCGCCAACATCGACGCCTACTTCACGCTCTTCAATACCTGCCGCAAGTCAGCGGAGAAAAAACACACGGCGCCCAACCAGGCCTTCGTCGACTTCCACCTCGAAGGCATGCGCCAGACCATCAACGGGCTGCATGACCGCGTCAATCGCCTGGTCGGCATGCTGCTCTTCGAAAGCACCATCCGCCGCGCCCTGGACAGCCGGCAGATCAACGTGCGGCAGTACACCATCCTTTCCCACCTGCTCGACCGCGGACGGCCGCTGCCGCTCGACGAGCTGCGCCACGCGCCCTGGTACTGGAGCCTCTACCTCAAGCTCAACGACAAGACCCGCCAGCGCGACCTGCACCGCCTGCGCGAAACCGGCCTCGCCCATCTCGATACCGACAATGCGCTGTGGCCGGGGTTTGTCACGCCAACGAGCTTGAAGCCGTTGGGCAGGAAAGAGGCGTGAGGGGCGGACGTTCGATTTGGGCGCCCTCAAGGCTGAAATTAGAGGCCGGGGCCGTGTTGCAACGAGTTGGTTTCCATGAGCGACGACTGCGTGTTTGCAAGACCTGACCCCGTCTTGCGCGCTGACTGATGAAGACTTGGAGGACTTCGTACGCGATGAGGTAAAGCGACAGACCGCCGATCGTCGTAAGTTGTCAGGCGCCGCGGTTGTTACCAACGCACAGGATACCGACCAAGCCCCAACGCCGGACAGGGTTCTGACAACTTTTGCGAGGACGGTGCGCCGTAGGCCAATGGCGCCGCCACCACTGACGATATTGCCGGAACAACCGAGCACGGAGCCTGCCAAGCGCGGTCGCCCTGCAAGAAAGCCGCCACCACTGTAAGGGCTCTCAATCGCGCAAGGACAACGAACGACCCCCGGGCGATTTTTTAAGCCGTGGCGTCCGACAATAGCGGTGCCGCAGGCCCCGGTAGCAAGCGCCCGGTCTTGTCGTAAGCGATGGATCGGAAGTCGGATTTGCCGTCGAGCTTCTTGATCTCGGTTTCGACGGTCTTGGCCATTTCACTCTTAATCTTCGCGTGCAGAGAAAACATCTCGTCGTTCAGTTCTTCGATGGTTTTACGGAGTGCTGTCATAGCGGTCCCGAAAACCGGGAGATTGCTTAGCTCGCCCCACAAGTAGTTCTTCAAGAAGCTGAGCAGAAACTCCCAAGCTCCATTGAGCGAAAAATAAGACCCGTCCTTGCACTTCTTGATGGTAGAGATGACTTTGCCAAGCGCTCGAAGCATGGTGACGCTGTCTACCTCACCGCTTGCGTGAATCTCTTCTAGGGTGCGAACGACCTGATCAAACAGTTCTGGCAGGCGGCTCTCCCCCTTGAAGCGCTCATAGATTGCGTCAAAGTCAAATGCTGACTCGTCCTCCTCTTCAAATACCCATCGATGGTTATCGCACTGTGGTTTCCAGGCAATAAGGCTATCCAGGAAATCAGGAGGTGACATCCGGCCATCCGCAAACGTTGGCAAGTACGCGATGGCTGTACTGAGCCACGGTGGAACGTCCTTGTCGGAAAGGACATTGCGGAGATCCTGGGCCTGCCTTTGAACTTGCGATGCCAGGGCCTTTTTCCTATCCATGTTGTCGCCGGCCATTTCCTTTAGAAGCGACGCTGTTGCCTGGCGAAGTTCGCCGTGCTTTTGTCGAACTAGTCGAAGAATAAAAGCCTGGGTCTCGTTGTTGGTCATGAGTTTGAGATTGAGTCCGTAAACTGCTGTAAATCGGGTGGTGGGTAGCCACCGCTTCGGTTCGGTAGGATGACGTTGTCGAGACGTTGATCAACCGAAGAAAGGCAGGGAAGCGATGGCTGGATATGAGGTTAGCGTAGGTCGGGAT
>SSSZ01000080.1 GCA_009469675.1 Azonexaceae bacterium
CTGGACATGGACGAATTCGCGGAGTGGGCTGCCGCCCGCGCCGCCGCCGGCGATGGCAACAACGTTGTTGCCCTCGCCGGCTGAAAACCATTCGTCATCCCACGAACCAAAGGAATTTACAGCAAATTTTGGACTTGACTGAAATCTTGTTGAGATCACGTTGAATCGTTCTCAAAGTGATGTTGTAGCCAAGCTTTTCGAGCTCAGCCTGTAGTGTTCCCGAATCAATCCGGCGTGGATAACGCGGAATTAGTCGGAGCATGGCCCATTGGCGAAGCAGGGTTTCCACTGAATATTCCTTTGAGAGCGGCACCGGCCAAATCATACCAGCAGTAAACGACACTAGATGTCGCTTACCGTTCTGATAATGAGGCAACACGTATCAGATTGGAGTTGAGTTTGAGAGCATGTATTTATCGTGGGGCAAAACAGATTGGTGGTAGTTGTGTCGAACTCGAGGCCGACAACCACAGCCTTCTGCTTGATCTCGGCTTGCCGCTGGAAGGCGACCCCTCGGACAAGGCACTTGTGCCGCCCATCAGCCTTGATAACCTGTGTGGAGCAGTAATCTCGCATCCGCACATTGATCACTACGGATTACTGCATCATCTGCCAGAGCAAACGCCTGTCCTAATTGGAGCTGCTGCGAAGCGCATCATTCAGAGTGCTGCGCCGTTCACCGGCCAGGCATTGCCGGCATTCGTTGGCCCATCTCTCAAAGACAGGCAACCCATTGATCTTGGCCCCTTCAGGATTACCCCTCATCTGGTCGACCATTCGGCATACGATGCCTACGCCTTACTCATTGAGGCCAATGGTAAGCGACTCTTCTACAGTGGAGATTTCCGTGCTCATGGTCGGAAAGGGCATTTGCACAAACGCATGCTCTCCGAGCCACCTACGAATATTGATGCACTGTTACTCGAGGGGTCGTCGCTGTCACGCCTGAACTCGGATGCTTGTTTTCCGAGTGAGAGCGATCTTGAGGAAGTGCTTACAGCTCAACTCAGTGTGGCCTCGGGAATCACGTTGTTTCAAACATCGGCTCAAAACATCGACCGCTTGGTCACGGTTTATCGCGCCTGCAGGCGGACAGGAAGGCCAATTGTCATTGACCTCTATACGGCCGCAATCCTTGCCGCTACCGAAAACCCACACATTCCCCAGTCACATTGGCCGGGCGTGTTGCTGTATCTCCCTCGTCGCCAAGCGATTCAAGTCAAGCGCAATGGATGGTTTGACCTATTGAAGCGGCACTCCAGTCATCGAATCTATAACGATGAGCTGAAGACCAAGGCTGCCAACGGCGTGTTCATCTTCCGACCGATCATGATGAGCGATCTGGATAAGGCTAGCTGTCTGAACGAGGCTCAATTCATTTATTCGCAGTGGGCGGGCTATCTGGCCAAGGGAAGTTATTCCTCAATGGAATCGTGGCTGGAAAAGCATGGGCTGACCATTAATTACTTGCACACCTCAGGCCATGCCAGTGCCAGCGATCTGCGTGCATTGGCCGAAGCTCTCCGGCCAAAGGCGTTAGTTCCTATTCATAGCTTCAGCGCCGAACACTATCCGATGCTTTTTGACAACGTCATCTTACGTAAGGACGGCGAATGGTGGGAGGTTTGAGATGAGCGAACTGGATAAGGAGGCTTCGGACTCTTGTATCGAGGAGCAGTTGCCAATTCGGCGGAAAAAGAAAAACAAGAAGCGCAATCGACGATGGCTGTCTGATCTCGATGCAGTGGAGATTGGCCCGTTTTTCTTTGTTCCTCTGACTTGCACAAAGGATCTGAAAGATGAGGGGCATGCAATGGAACATTGCGTAGGAACTTTCGCCAATTTTTGTCGCGGCGACTGGCTCAGGGTATTTTCAGTGCGAGATTTGCTGGGTCAGAAGCGACTGGCAACATTGTCTTTGATTTTTGAGCATGATCATTGGTGTCTTGATCAGATTAAAGGCATCAGAAACACAGACGTCATCAACCAGGAGCAGACCTATTTCGACGGCGATCAGGTCATCACTGATCTATCGCGCACTGACCTTTACTATGCGGGAATGGAACTTGTCGAGATGTATAGAAGAGCATCTGAATGCATAAGAGGAGGGCCCAGGTAATTTCCCAATGTCAGCGGCAGACATCTCTGAAGCTTCCGACCCACTATGGACATTCACAGCGAATCAAAAATGCCGACAGCTTTTCTAGTGCTGATCGTCTCTCAGCAAGGTAGTCATGCTGATCATAGATCGCAATAAGCCCCCCGAGAGAATGATTCAAACAACGCTCTGCTATTAGCAATTCAACTCCCAAACGTGAGAGGTGACTACGGGCTGTCGACCTCAAGTCGTGCGGCGTAAATCTCTGGCACTTGTCGGCCACATACGTCTTCCAGAACTTATTGAAAGCAGCGTTAAGCGTCACTGCCTCCATATGGGCGTCGCCAACAGCCTTTTTTCTTGAGCGGATTGGCAGCACATAGTCAGACTGAAAAGCCAGTTCCTTCAAGTCAGAAAACCACTTCAAAACGGGATCAGTCAGCGGAACAATAAAACCACGAACATCGTCTCCATTTCTGGCTTTCCCCTTTTTGCCCTTGATATCTGTCGGCGGAATAAACCAAGTTTTGTTCTCAAAATCGACGTTCTCCCACTTGGCTCCGACCAATTCTCCAAGACGAACAGCAGTTCCCAGCAGAATCTTGGCCATCAGCGCGTTTTGAACGCCCATTTTCGGCAGCAGAGGAAGGATGATCTTCAACTCATCCTCCGAAAGCATGACTCGCGTACGTGCGACCGGACGAGGCCCCAATAGCGCGCTCGTCTTTATCTGACTAGCTGGATCTGATTCGACAATGTGACGCCCCAATCCATGGGCAAATATCGCCTTTTCGACCCCCAGGACTAGGCGAGCTACATGTAGCGACTTCTTACTTGCGCGCTCTACGATTGCGATCAAATCTGAGGGGCGAACTTCACAGGCATTCACATTGCCGATGACGGGGTAAATGTAATCCCTCAGGCGTTGTTTTTGCCCTTCGAGAGTCGACTGTTCAAGCCTGCCCTCAGACTTTGCAAGATAGTCCTCTGCGAGTCGCTTGACCGTCCACGCCCCTGCTGCCTCGCGTTTTGCACGCTGCTTTTCTACAGCCACATCGACACCGAGTTGAATCTTGGCCCGATCTTCAGCTGCAAGCCGTCGCGCTTCAGCAAGGGAAATGTAGGGATACTGACCGAGCGTCTTTTCCTTCGCTTTTCCGGCAATTCGATAGCGAAGAATCCACGCTGCCCGACCGGACGCTGAGAGGGTAAAAGTCAGCCCCTCACCATCTGCTTTTGCGACTGGTTCTTTGGCTTTAATCCACTGCTTGATTTGAACGTCCGTCAGACTTCCCATATCAGCCCTCAGCTACACTAATTTAGCTACACAGCGTGCCAACAGCTACACTCTGAGCTACACAGCTACGTTGAGATGCAATGATATCCGGCGAGACGCATCAGGACAATAAATTCCGCAAATTCAATCACTTACGGTTATTGCTGAGCGTAAAAAAGACGTCTTGAGACGCCCTTAAAGATTGCAGAAGGTCAGGTCGAAGTCGACCGGCCGGTCGCAGGTCTTGGTCTTGGCCTCGCTGGCCGGCGGATTGGTGAAGCGGATATTGAGGGCGTACTTGTTGGCGCTCACCTCGGGCACCGCCGTATCCTCCAGGGCCACCGTGACCCGCACCATCTGCGCCGTGCTGCCGCCGAGGTTGAGCTGGAACTGGCCGCCGCTGGCGGTGTAGCTCTTGGGCCGGCCGCTCGAGCGCAGCAGCCGCAGGACGATGGCCAGGGCGTCGCGGAGCGGCAGCAGGGGCTTGGTCCAGGCGGCGATGGCATCGCGCCGCTGCTCGGCGGGGCGATGCAGCCACCAGTGATAGGAAGGCAGGTCAAATTCGCAGACCCCGCCGGGGATGGCGGCGCGGCTCTTGATGCCCATCAGCCATTCGTTGTCGCGCAGGTACTGGCCGATCTTGCCGGTCATGGCCAGGAGGGCAGCGGACGATTGCTCGATTTCGTAAAGGGCGCCGGAGAGGGCCTCTTCCGAAATTTCTGGGTTGTTGCGGAAGGCCAGCAGGGTCTGGCGCTGGCGTTCGAGTTCCTGGATGAGGTCCATCTTGAGGTCGGCCCGGCCGGCGACTTCGAGAATCTCAAAAAGGGTGGTGAGGGCGACGTGGTGCTCCTGGCCGCCGTCCATTTGCGCGAAAAAGAGGGTCTTGTCGAAAAGATCTTCAAGGCGCAGCAGCGTGCGAATGCGCTCGTTGAACGGGTATTCGTAAGTAATCACGCTGCGTCGGTTTCCGTAGGAGCGGGGAAAATGCCTGAATTCTGAGCCATTTGCAGCAAAATCTCAACAGGTCGCTTGAGGTTTGGCCGCCGCCAGGGCCGTGTATTTCCGGTGCAGTTCATCGACCTGGGCCGCCAGGCCTTCCAAGCCGGCGTCATTGCGCACCACGTCGTCCGCCGCCGCCAGCCGTTGGGCACGGCTCGCCTGGGCCGCCATGATGGCCCGCACCTCGCCCGCGGCGAGTCTGCTGCGGGCCTGGACCCGCGCCACCTGCAAGGCTTCGTCGCAGTCGACGACGAGCACCCGGTCGCAGCGGTCGCGGTAGCTTCCCGACTCGACCAGAAGCGGCACAGCCAGGAGGACGTAGGGGGACGGCGCGGCGGCGCAGCGCGCCAGCGAGAGGCGGCGGATGAGGGGGTGGAGGATGCCTTCCAGGCGGGCTTTCGCCGCACCGTCGGCGAAGACCCGGGCGCGCATGGCGGCGCGGTCGAGGGCGCCGTCGGCCTGCCGCACCTCCGGGCCGAAGGCCGCCACCAGATCGGCCATCGCCGCCCCGCCCGGGGCGGTCAGTTCATGGGCGATGGCGTCGGTGTCGACCAGCGCGACGCCGCGGGCGACGAAGAGGTCGGCGACGGTGGATTTGCCGCTGCCGATGCCGCCGGTCAGCCCGACCACGAAACGGCTCACTTGCAGGCCTGGGACTGGGCGCCGGGGAGGATGCCGGCCACCGCCTGCAAGAGGGCTTCGCGCCGCCCGGCGGGGCCGGTGGCTTCGACGGTGTGCTGGGCATCCTTGCCCGAGCGGGGCGCCACCCGGGCGCTTTTCACGCCGAGTTCCTTGAGTTCGGCGAGACGGTCGCGGGCGCCGGTTTCGGCGGAAAACACGCCGAGGGACAGGGCGAAGCGGTGGGGACCGCTGTCCTGGATGATGAAATAGTCGGTGACGCCCAGGCGCTTCAATTCGGCGGCCTTTTTGTCGGCCTCGGCCTTGGTGGCCAGGGGAGGAATGAAAACCCACCAGGTGCCGCCCTCGACCGCCGCCTGGTGGCGGGTCTGGCGGAACGCGTCGAATTGTTCCGCGAGCAGGGCCGAGAGGCGATCGGCTTCGGCCGTGGCGAGGCCGCTCCAGGCCAGGCAGACGGTGGCCGGCTCCTCCTTGGCGGCTTCGGCGACCCCCGGCCTGGCGGCCTCCGCCGCCGGCTCGGTCTTGGCCGGCGAGGCCGGGACTTCGCCCCGGGACACCACCTTCACCCGCTCCGGCACCACCTGCTGCTCGACGCGCAGGGCGTCGGGGTTGTCCGGCCGGCCGAGGTAGCCCTCGGCGTAGGCGAAGAACAGCAGGTTGGCGAGGACGAGGAGAAAGACGAGGGTTTTCATCCGACCCGGGGCAGGTGGCGCAGGGAATCGGCGATGGCCTCGGCCGGGTACTCGAAGTCCTCGAGCTGGCCGGCGAAGTACTTGTCGTAGGAGGCCATGTCGAAGTGGCCGTGGCCGGTGAGGTTGAAGAGGATGGTCTTGGGTTCGCCGCTGGCCTTGCAGGCGAGCGCCTCGTCGATGGCGGCGCGGATGGCGTGGCAGGATTCCGGCGCCGGGATGATGCCCTCGGCCCGGGCGAAAGCGACACCGGCCTCAAAGGTGGCCACCTGGGGCACGGCCAGGGCCTCGACCAGGCCTTCGTGGAGGAGCTGCGAAACGAGGGGGGAATCGCCGTGGTAGCGCAGGCCGCCGGCGTGGATGCCGGGGGGCATGAAGTCGTGGCCGAGGGTGTACATCTTCATCAGCGGCGTATAGCCCGAGGCGTCGCCGAAGTCGTAGGCGTAGGCACCCTTGGTCAGGGTCGGGCAGGAAGTCGGCTCGACGGCCACCGCCCGCAGCCGGGCGGCGCGCTTATCGCCGGCCGCCTGGTCGGCGAGGAAGGGGAAGGCGATGCCGCCGAAGCTGGAACCGCCGCCGCAGGGGCCGAAGATCACGTCGGGATAGAGGCCGATCTTGTCAAACTGCTTCTTGGCCTCCAGCCCGATGATGGTCTGGTGCAGCAGCACGTGGTTGAGGACCGACCCCAGGGTGTAGCAGGTACCGGGATCGGCGGCGGCTTCCTCGACGGCTTCGGAAATGGCAATGCCGAGGGAACCCTGGCTGTTGGGATCCTTGGCCAGGACGGCCCGGCCGGCCTGGGTGAGGTCGGTGGGGCTGGCGAAGACTTCGGCGCCCCAGGTCTGCATCATGGAGCGGCGGAAGGGCTTCTGCTGGTAGCTCACCTTGACCATGAAGACCCGCACCGGCAGGCCGAACATCTGGCCGGCGAAGGCGATCGACGACCCCCACTGGCCGGCGCCGGTTTCGGTGGTGAGGCGCCGGGTGCCCGCCCGCTTGTTGTAAAAGGCCTGGGGTACGGCGGAATTGGGCTTGTGGGAACCGGCCGGGGAGACCCCCTCGTATTTGTAGAAAATCCTGGCCGGCGTACCCAGGGCTTCTTCCAGGCGGCGCGCCCGGCAGAGCGGCGACGGCCGCCAGAGCGCGTAGATCTGGCGCACTTCTTCGGGAATGGGAATCCAGCGCTCGGCCGACATTTCCTGTTCCAGTAGCGGCAGGGGGAAGATGGCCGCCATCTTTTCCCCCGGCACCGGCAGGCCGTCCGGCCCCAGGGGCGGCGCCGGCGGGTTTTTCATGTCGGCGACGACGTTGTACCAGTGGGTGGGAATCTCGTTCTGGTCGAGATTGATGCGAAGCGGCGTCATGGCTGAATTCTCCCGGTGGATTTTTTTCTTGGCGAAGCCGGTAAATTACCCGAAAAGACCTGCCTCACCAAGGGTTTGGCCCGCCGCTCACCAGTCCCAGTGGTGGCTGCGCCGCCCCCAGCGGCCGTTTTTCGGGGACTGCTCGCGTTCTCCGGCCGGGCCGCGAAGGAGACCGTCGAGACCGCGTTCCCGCAGGAGCGCGACGAAGGCCGGGTCGAGAAAGCCCTGGCGGTAGGCGTGCTGGGAAAGGTCGATGTCGCCGAAAAAATTGACTTCGAGAATCCTCGGCCCGTCGTCGCAGATGGCGATATCCCAGCCCGGACAGAGGAACCCCGGGAAAGCCTGCGCCGCCTGCCGTACCAGATCGGCGATGGCCGGCCAGTGGGGCAGGGCAAAACCGACCAGGGGCTTGCCCGACACCGGATGGGGCGGATCGACGCGCTGTCCGAAGCCGGTCCCGGCGATCACCCGCAGCACCGTGCCGCTCGCCGGGTCCACCGCAGCCAGGAGGTTGCCGCTGGCGCCGTGGCGGAAGTTGTCGGAATCCTCCCGGCCGATGCTGATCTTCCAGATGGCCTTGGTGATGACCGGCCCACCCCGGGCCAGAAAGGTATGGATGCGCACCCCGGAAATCTTGTCGCCGCAGATCTCGGCGATGTGCCGGTCGGGAGTCAGCGGCTCCTGCAGGATCCAACCCAGGCCGTGGGGGTCGTCGAGGGAGGCGCAGAAGGCGTCGACGGGAACGGTGCTGCCGTCCCCCAGTTCGAGGCCCTCCCCGGCCCGGGCGCGGACCAGGGTGTTGCCGCGGCCGTAAGCCCCGAGCGAGGGCTTGAGGTAGAGCGGCAGGGCGCCCGGGGAGCGCAGGAAGTCCGCCAGGGCCGCCGGCGTGGCGATAAAAGGCAGCACCGCCGGCCGCGGCGAGCCGTACACCGCCCGCAGACGCGGGATCGGCAGGCCGTAGCCGGCGAGCAGCGTGTACATGGTGATCTTGTCGAGGCTGAGGAAGCGGCTGTAGTCGTCGGCAAGGATTTCCTCGAGGACGCCCTGGGCCCGCCAGCCGCCGAAGGCGCTTTTCTGCGCCGCGTCGAGATCGCTACGGTAAAGCCCGAAATCCAGGTACTCGGAAAACCCCAGTTGCCCGACGCCGCGGCGCAGCCGCAGGGCCTCGAGGACGATGGCGGCAAGGGGGCGCCCGCTTTCCCGGGCGGCCCGGGACCAGGGTGCGATCAATTTCGCCAGCATGCACAACCCTCCTAGGGCCACCTTCCGTCGAGACAGCGGGAATATAACGACCCCACCCGGCTTGTACAAGCCAAGGGTGATTTCGTTGCGATCACATTGCGGCCCGCCCATAATCGGACAGCCGTCGCGGGTCAGTCTTCCCCGCCCACGGCGATGCGGTTGCGGCCCGCTTCCTTGGCCCCGTAGAGGGCCTTGTCGGCGGCCACCACGAGATCGCCGGCGCGGGCGCCGGAGGCGGGAAAAGCTGTCGCCACGCCGAAGCTGCAGGAGACCAGGCCGGCCACGCCCTTTTCGTGGGGAATGCGCAGCCCGGCGACGGAAGCGCGCATGCGCTCGGCCACCGCCACCGCCCCCGCCCCATCGGCCCCCGGCAGGATGGCGGCGAATTCCTCGCCGCCGTAGCGGGCCACCAGATCCTCGACGCGGAACAGCGATTCGTGCAGCGCCCCGGCCACGGCGAAAAGGCAGGCATCCCCCGCCTGGTGGCCATAGTGGTCGTTGAACTGCTTGAAGAAATCGACGTCGCAGATGACCAGGCTGAGGGGCAGATTCTGGCGGATGCAGCGCTGCCACTCGGCGGCGAGCATTTGGTCGAAGCGCCGCCGGTTGGGAACGTGGGTCAGGCCGTCGATGTAGGAAATCTCGGTCAGCTGGCGGTGGGCATCGCGCAGGGCCTCGCGCATGGCGGCAATGCGCAGCATGGCGCGGACCTTGGCGAGGAGCACGACCTCCGAGATGGGTTTGGTCAGGTAGTCGTCGCCGCCGGCCAGGATGCCCTGGGCCAGGGTTTCGTCGTCGGTGGCGGCGGAAAGGAAGACGATCGGCGTCCAGGCCAGGAGGTCGGCCTGCTCGGAAGATTTCTCGGCGGCCCGGATGCGCCGCGCCACGGTCAGGCCATCGACGTCGGGGAGCACGGTATCGAGCAGGATCAGGGCCGGTGCCAGCTGGCGATAGAGGGCGAGGGCCTCGGTGCCGCTGGCCGCCGCCACCGGCCGGGCGTCGGCCAGTTGCGACAGGCAGTCGCAGATCAGGGCGCGGTTGGCGGCAGCCGCCTCGACGACCAAAACGGCGGATTTGCTTCGTTGGTGCATGGCTCTGGAATCGGACCCGGGTTCGGAATGGACGCCGGCTTTGCCCCCATCATAACAGCCGGGAAGGCCGACAAGCAGGTAAAGTACGGGTTGCGCGCCCACCCTGCAAGCCCACCGCCATGTCTTCGCCCCGCCCCCTCGCCCTGCTCTGCCATGCCGCCACCCCCGCCCCCCGGGCCACGACCCTGGCCGTCACGGTCCGCCGCCTGCCCGACGGCGGCCTCCACCTCGCCTACCGGCTCCAGGCCGACCTGCGGCAGATCGCTCTGCCGCCCCCCCAGGCCGCCGGTCCGGAAGACGGGCTGTGGCAACACACCTGCTTCGAAGCCTTCGTCGGCGTCCCGGGCAGCCCGGCCTACCGGGAATACAATTTCTCGCCCTCGGGACGCTGGGCGGTGTATGCCTTCAACGCCTGCCGCCAGCGCCAGCCCGGTTTTTCCCCGGCCCTGGCGCCGCGCCTCGCGGTGCGGCGCTTTCCCGACCGCCTGGCGGTGGACGCCGAACTCGTCCCCGCCCTGCTTCCCGCCGCCTCCGGCCTGGAAATCGGGGTCGCCGCCGTGGTCGAGGCCGCCGACGGCGGCATGAGCTACTGGGCCCTGGCCCATGCCGGCCCCCGTCCCGATTTCCATCTGCGGCAGGGCTTCGTCCTCCGGCTCGCCCCGCCCGTCGCCACCGCCTGAATCCCGCCATGACGACTTCCGTCCGCTTCGGCCTCGACCGCCTTCTCGCCGACCCCGGCCTGCGCCGCCCCCTGACGGGCCGGCGCGTCGCCCTCCTTGCCCACCCCGCCTCGGTCACCGCCAACCTCACCCATTCCCTCGACGCCCTGGCCGCCCTGCCCGACCTCGACCTCACCGCCGCCTTCGGCCCCCAGCACGGCCTCAAGGGCGACAAGCAGGACAACATGGTCGAATCGCCGGATTTCCGCGATCCCCGCCACGGCATCCCGGTCTTCAGCCTCTACGGCGAGGTCCGCCGCCCTACCGCCGCCATGCTCGAGCACTGCGACGTCGTCCTCGTCGACCTGCAAGATTTAGGCTGCCGCATTTACACCTTCATCACCACCCTGCGCTACGTCCTGGAAGCCGCCGCCGCCCAGGGCAAGGCCGTCTGGGTTCTGGACCGTCCCAACCCGGCCGGCCGCCCCATCGAAGGCCTGACCCTGCGCCCGGGCTGGGAGAGCTTCGTCGGCGCCGGGGCGCTGCCCATGCGCCACGGCCTCACCCTGGGCGAACTGGCCGGATGGTTCGTCGCCACCCTCAAACTCGACGTCGATTGCCGGGTGATCCCCATGGCCGGCTGGCAACCCGACGCCGCCCCGGGCTACGGCTGGCCCCTGGGCGACCGAACCTGGATCAACCCCAGCCCCAACGCCGCCAACCTGTGGATGGCCCGGGCCTACGCCGGCACCGTCCTGCTGGAGGGCACCACCCTCTCGGAAGGCCGCGGCACCACTCGCCCCCTGGAACTTTTCGGCGCCCCCGACCTCGACGCCGCCGCCCTCCTCGCCGCGATGCAGGCCCTCGCGCCGGACTGGCTGGCGGGCTGCCGCCTGCGGCCCTGCTGGTTCGAACCGACCTTCCACAAACACGCCGGCCGGCTCTGCCAGGGCCTGCAAATCCACGTCGAGGACGCCGCCTACGACCACGGCGCCTTCCGCCCCTGGCGCCTGCAGGCCCTGGCCTTCAAGGCCCTGCGCCGGCTGCAGCCGGACTACCCCCTGTGGCGGGATTTTCCCTACGAATACGAACACGACCGCCTGGCCATCGACCTCATCAACGGCTCGCCCCTGCTGCGGCAATGGGTCGACGACCCGGCGGCCCAACCCGGCGACCTCGACGCCCTCGCCCGGGCCGACGAAGCGGCCTGGGCGGCGGCGCGGGCGTCCTTCCTGCGCTACCCCTGACCCGCCCCGGCCGCTTCGCCCCTCCCCATGCCGACGCCCTGCCCCATCCTCCCCCGCGACCACGTCTTCATCAGCTATCGGCGCGACGACGCCCGCGGCGCCAGCGGCCGGCTCTACGACTGGCTGCGCATCGCCTTCGGCCGGGAGCGGGTGTTCCGCGACGTCCACAGCATCGGCGCCGGCAAATGGCGCGACAAGATCGACGCCGCCCTGGCCCGGAGCGGCGCCTGCGTCGCCGTGATCGGCCCGCGCTGGGCCGACGGCCAGAACCTGCCGCGGCTCCACGACGCCAACGACCTGGTCCGGCATGAACTGGCGACGGCGCTGACCAGCGCCGGCCTGACCCTCATCCCGACCCTGGTCGAAGGGAGCGCCACGCCCCGGCGGGAGCAGCTGCCAGCCGCCCTGCAACCGCTCCTGGAGTGGAACGTGCGCAGCGTCAGCGAAGGCGGCTGGGAAGACGACACCCGCCGCCTCATCGGTGAAATCGCCGAGGCTGCCGGCCTGGCCGTCGGCCCCGACCTGGAGACCCTGCTGCGCAACGCCGGAGCCGCCCAGCAGCGCCTGGCCGAACTGGAAGAGATCAAGCATCTGCAAAACGAACAAATCACCGCGCTGCGCCGCACCGTCGACGAGCTGACGCGCAAACTGGCCGAAGCCTCGAGCGCCGACCGGCCGGGCTTCGTCGCCGCCTTCGCCCAGCTCGCCGCCGGCGATACGGCGGGTGCCGAAGCGGCTTTCGAAGAGGAATACGAAAACCAACGCCGGGCCGCCCAGACGGTTCGCCGGCAACTGGCCGAGGCGGCCCGCCACGTCGCCAACATCGCCCTCCTGCGGGACGTGACCAAGGCCGCCGACTACTACCGCAAGGCCCTGGAAGCCCAGCCCGAGGACGCCGAAACGGCCCGCCTGCTGGGCCATACTTTGGTCCTGCTGGGCGACTCGGCGGGCGCCCGGGAGGCCTTGCTCCGCTCCCGGGAAACGGCCTGCCGCAACCACGAAGCCTGGGACGAAATGGCCGCCCGCCTTGGCCTGGGCGACATCCTGCTGGCCAGCGAGTCCCTGGCCGCCGCCCGGGAGGAATACGCCGGCGGGCTCGCCATCGCCGCCGCCCAAAGCGCTGCCGCCCCCGCCAACCGGAACTGGCGGCGCCAGGTCGCAGTCGGCCACAACAAGGTGGGCGACGTGCTCCTGGCCCAGGGCGACGGAACCGCGGCCATCGCCGCCTACCGCCGCGGACTGGCCATCGCCGCAGGCCTGGCCGGCGACGATCCGGCCAACACCACCTGGCAGCGGGACCGCTCGGTCGGCCACGACAAGATCGGCGACGTCCTGGTCGCCCAGGGCGACGGCCCCGGCGCCCTCGCCGCCTATGAACAAAGCTTCGCCATCCGCGCCGAACTGGCCGCCCTCGACCCGGCCAACACCCTCTGGCAACGGGATTTTGCCGTCAGCCACAACAAGCTCGGCGACATCCAGGTGACCCAGGGCGACCTTCCCGCCGCCCTCGGACATTACCAGGCGGGCCTCGCCGCCACCGCCGACCTGGCCCGCCGCGACCCGGCCAATACCCTTTGGCAACGCGACCTGGCGGTCAGCCACAACAAGGTCGGCGACATTCTCGCCGCCCAGGGCGACAGCGCCGCCGCCCTGGGCGCCTACCGCCAGGGGCTGGCCATCGCCCAGGCCTTGGCCGACCGCGACGGCGGCAATAGCGAATGGCAGCGCGACCTGTCCTTCAGCCACAACCGCATCGGCGACATGCTGGAGGCCCAGGGCGAAGGCCCGGCGGCCCTCGCTGCCTACGAACGCGGCCTGGCCATCGCCGCAACCCTGGTCGGGCGCGATCCGGCCAACACCCTTTGGCAACGGGACTGCACCATCGGCCACAACCGCATCGGCAACCTGCTCGCCACCCGGGGCGACGGTCCGGCGGCCCTCGCCGCCTACCGGCGGGGCCTGGCCATCACCACCGAACTGGTCGGGCGTGATCCGGCCAACACCCTCTGGCAACACGATCTTTCGGTGAGCCACGAAAAAATCGGCGACGTCCTGGTCAGCCAGGGCGACGGCCCCGGCGCCTTCGCCGCCTTTGGCCGCAGCCATGCCATCCGGCAGGCCCTGGCCGAACGCGACCCGGCCAACACCGGCTGGCAGCGGGATTTGGCCATCAGCCTCAACCGCATCGGCGACGCCCTCAACACCCAGGGCGACGGAGCCGGCGCCCTGGCCGTCTATCGGACCAGCCTGGGCATCGCCCAGGCCCTGGCCGGCCACGACCCGGCCAACACGGCGTGGAGCCGCGACGTGGCGGTGAGCCACAACCGCATCGCCGATCTGCTCGCCGCCCAGGGCGACGCCCCCGGCGCCCTGGGCGCCTTCCGGGCAGGGCTGGCCGTCGCCGAGGAGCTGGCCCGGCGCGATCCGGCCAATACGCTCTGGCAGCGCGACCTCGCCTTCAGCCACAACCGCATCGGCAACGTCCTCGCCGGCCAGGGCGACGGCCCCGGCGCCCTGGCCGCCTTCCAGGCCGGGCTGGCCATCGCCGAGGAACTGGCCCGGCGCGACCCGGCCAATACCCTCTGGCAATTCGACCTTTCGGTCAGCCATGAGCGCATCGGCGAAAGCCTCCTGGCGCAAGACGACCCGCCGGCGGCCTTGCAGGCCTTCGAGGCCAGTTTCGCCCGGCGCGCCGCCCTGGTCGAGCGCGATCCGGGCAATGCCGAATGGCAGCGCAGCCTCGCCGTCAGCCACAACAAGATCGGCGACCTGCTCATTCCCCTGGGCAGGAGCGCCGCCGCCCACGACGCCTATGGCCAGGCCCTGACCATCGCCACAACCCTGGCCGGACGCGACCCCGGCAATAGCCTGTGGCAGCGCGACCTGGCGATCAGCCACAACAAGCTGGGGGACATCCTGACCCTGCTCGGCGACAGCCCCCGGGCCTTCGACGCCTACCATTGCGGCCTCGCCATCACCCTCGACCTGGCCGCCCGCGACCCGGAAAACGCCATCTGGCAGAACGATCTCGCCTATTCCTACAGCAAGCTCGGCGGCCTCGCAAGCGGACCCACCGTCGCCGCCCGCCGGGACTATCTCCAAGCGGGCCGCGCCGTCCTGCAGGGCCTCAAGGCGGCGGGCCGGCTGCCCTCCGCCCAGGACTGGACCCCCTGGTTCGACGAGCAACTGGCCGGGCTGCCCGGGGAGACGCCGCCATGAATCCCGCCATCACCCTGGCCGAAAGCGAAGTCGAAATCACCGCCATCCGCGCCCAGGGGGCGGGCGGGCAGAATGTGAACAAGGTGTCCAACGCCGTCCATCTGCGCTTCGACATCCCCGCCTCGTCGCTGCCCGAAGCGGTCAAGGCCCGGCTCCTGGCCCGCCGGGATCAGCGCATCAGCGCCGACGGGGTGGTCGTCATCAAGGCGCAGCAGCATCGCAGCCTGGAACGCAACCGGGACGACGCCCTCACCCGCCTGCGGGAACTCATCGCCGCCGCGGCCTGCCCGCCCACGCCCCGGCGGCCGACCAAACCGAGCCGCAGCGCCAAGCGGAAGCGACTGGAAAACAAGGTCAAACGCGGCCAGGTCAAGCTTCTGCGCGGCCCGATCAAGGAGTAGTAAGGACTCACTCCCGATCGGCCGCCCGCAGGCGTTCAACCAGCCAGCGGCCGATGTCGGCGATCTCTTCGATACAGACGGAATGGGCCATGGCGTAGCTGTGCCAGTCCAGGTCGTAGCCCTGCCCCAGCAGGGCGTCCCGGGCTCGGGCGCCGAGGGCCGGGGGCACCACGTCGTCTTCGTCGCCGTGGCCGGCGAAGATCGGCGTGCCGCGGTTGGGGCCGAGGGATTCCGGGAGCAGCAGCGCCGGCGCCGGCAGATAGGCGGAAAGGGCGACGATGCCGGCCAGGGCCTCGGGATGGGTAAGCCCCACCGTGTAGGCCATCGCCCCGCCCTGGGAAAACCCGGCCAGGACGATGCGCCGGGCGGGTATGCCGCGGCCGTTCTCGCGCTCGATGAGGCGCCGGATGGCGCGGGCGGAGGCAGCGACGCCGGCTTCGTCCACGCCCCGGTCGAGGCCGTCGATGGCGGTGATGTCGTACCAGGCGGGCATGACGTAACCGCCGTTACAGGTTACCGGCTGGGCCGGAGCGTGGGGAAAGACGAAGCGCACGCCGAGGCCGGGCGGCAGGCCGAGGTAGGGAACGATGGGGGCGAAGTCGCTGCCGTCGGCCCCCAGGCCGTGCAGCCAGATGACGGCGAAGCGGGGGTGGGGGGCGGTTTCGCTTTCGATGGCGGGAAGCAGGTCGGTCATGATGGTTCCGGCGGTGGTAGGCAAATGCAAAGATAACTCCAAAATCATCGCCGCCCCCAGCCGATCCGAAATCGCGGCGACGCACCCGCCTCGCCTCCCATTTTCCCTCCTCTCCCGGCGCCGCTGTCCTGCTGCGTTTCAAGGGGGCAAGCGCGGCCAGTCGCCTTCCCGCTCTCCCGGGGGCACAATTCCACCCGTGTCCCAGCCCACCCTCCCCACCCACACCGTCGCCAGCGTCCACGGCGACTTCGTCGAATGGCACCGCGGCCGCCGCCACTTCGCGGTCTGGGCCATCGACCTCGACAGCCCGCACCGGGAGGCGACCGCCGCCGCGCTCCGCCGTCATCTCGCCCCCTTTCTCCTGCCCGGCTATCGCCGCCAGCCCCACGTCACCGTGCAGCTTTGCGGCTTTCCCGGCGCCGGCCAGGCTGACGACGACTATCCGCCGGCCGCCTGGCAGCGCCATCTGGCCGCCCTGGCGGCGGCCGCTCCCGGACCCTTCGCCATTACCCTCGGCGCCCCGGCCAGCTTCACCACGGCGCCCTACCTGACGGTGCACGACGACGAGGGCGGCATTGCCGCCCTGCGCGCCGCCCTCGGCCCGGACCACCTGGCCGGCCCGGATTGCACCTACCTTCCCCACCTGACGGTGGGCCTGTACGGCGGGCGTTTCCCCTGGACGGCCGTGGCCCGGCGGCTGGCGTCCTTCCCTGCCGCTGCGGCGTCCCGCATCGCCGTCACCGCCCTGACCCTGCTGCGCTACGAAGCCGCCGTTGTCGCCGGCCCCCTTGCCGCCATCGGCCGCTTCGACCTGGCCGCACGGGCCTGGCAAGCCCTCGACGCCGACGCCTTGGCGCCGCTGCGGGACGACGGCGGACCAAGCGGCTAGCCAGGGCGCCGGGCGGGGGCTACACTGGACCGGAGGCAGTGGGCCGCCGGCCCGCCTGCCACCAGCAAGGATCGCCCATGTCCCGTCGAAAACCCCCGCAACACCCCCCCGAACCGCCCCTGACCGGCTACAGCCAGGTGGCGAAAACCGTCCTCCAGGAAGGGGCCTCGCGGGTGGAAGAGATGCATCGGGCGATCGCCGCCCAGTCCTTCGACCTCGTCAAGGGGATTCCCCTGGCCGGCGCCCCGGCCCGCCTGGTGCAACAGGCCCACGACGCCATCGCTGGCGGCGTCTACACCGCCATCCGCCAGGGGGGCGGCGGCCTGCTCGACCTGGCTGCCTTTCTGGAAAAACCGGGGACGGCGCCGGCCGCACCCGCTGCCGGAGACACCCCGCCCGACCCGCCCAGCCGCCTCGCCAGCGGCATGCGCAGCGCCCTCAACGCCGCCTTCGGCGACCATTTCGCCGAGACCAACAACATCCTCGCCCTGACCATGGATCTGCGCCTCGGCGGTCAGCCCGTGGCCCTCCACCGGGAGGCCCTGGCCCGGGCCTACCCGGCCGCCGGCGACCGCGTCTGTGTGTTCATCCACGGCCTCTGGCACGACGAACACTGCTGGGAGGCCAGCGGCGGCGGCGTCGACATGCCCCGGCAGGTCGCCCGCGACACCGGGCACGCCCCCCTCACCCTGCGTTACAACACGGGGCTGCCCATCGTCGAAAACGGCGCCCAACTGGCGGTACTGCTGGCCGAACTGCTCGAAGCCTGGCCGGTGCCGTTACACGAGCTGGTTCTCATCGGCCACAGCATGGGCGGGCTGGTGGCGCGCAGCGCCTGCACCCAGGCCGCCGCCGCGGGCCTGAACTGGCTCGAGCGCACCCGCATGGTGATATGTCTCGGCTCGCCCCACCTCGGCTCCCCCGTCGAGCGACTGGGCGAACTGGCCACCACGGCTCTGGGCCTCTCGGCCATCACCGCCCCCCTGGGCCAGATCGCGGCGCAGCGCAGCCAGGGCATCCAGGATCTGCGCCACGGCCTGGGGCCGCCGACCCAGACTGCCAACCACATCGCCTGGCGCTTCGTCGGCGGCAGCGTCGCCGACGACCCCGACGATCCCCTCGGGGAAATCATCGGCGACGGCCTGGTCACCCTGTCGAGCGCCACCGCCCACGAACTCACCGGCGACGTCGACAGCGTCCGCCTGGGGGGCGTCGGCCACATGGAACTCATCAAGGAGGCCCGGGTTTATCGCCGCATCCTGGCCTGGCTCAAGGCCGGCCCCGGCCTCAGCCGGCGGGCCGGCCGGCGTGGCGGAGGACGAGGCTGAGCAGGGCGTCGGCGTCGATGGGCTTGGCGATGTGGTCCGCCATCCCCGCCGCCAGGCATTTCTCCCGCTCTTCGGCGAGGGCGTGGGCGGTCTGGCCGACGATGGGCAGGCCGGGCACCAATTCGAGGATACGGCGGGTCGCTTCGTAGCCGTCCATCTCGGGCATCTGGATATCCATCAGCACGAGGTCGAAAGCGGCGCTGCCCTTCTCGATCACCTGGTCCACCGCCGCCCGGCCGTTGGCCGCCAGGACCACCGTGGCGCCGGCATCGCGCAGGTAGTCGCGGAGCACGAGCTGGTTGAGGGGATCGTCCTCGGCCACCAGGATGGTCAGGCCGGCCAGACTCCGGGCCTCGCCCGGCCCGCCGGTCGCCTCGGGCTCGGCGGCGCCGCCGGGCCGGGAGGCCGGGTGCAAGGGCAGGGAAAATTCGAAGGTACTGCCCCGGCCGACGGCGCTGTCGACCCGGATGTCGCCCCCCATCAGCTCCAGGAGACGCTTGGAGATGGCCAGGCCCAGGCCGGTGCCGCCGAAACGCCGACTGGCCGAACCGTCTGCCTGCTGGAAGGGGTTGAAGAGGAGGCCCAGGCTCTCCGGGCTGATGCCGATGCCGGTATCGGCGACGCGAAAGTGCAGGCGCCCGGCTTGGCTGAACACGCTGAGGCGGATGCCGCCGGATTCGGTGAATTTGACGGCGTTGGACAGCAGGTTGAGAAGGATCTGGCCGATGCGCAGGGGATCGCCCAGGCAGCCGGCCGGCAGGCCCGGCGCCCAATCGACAGCGAGTTCGAGGCCCTTGCGCGCCGCCGCCTCGTGCACCAGGTCCACAGCGTGGTCGACGACTTCGGCGATGACCATATCGACCGGATCGATCCGCAGCTTCCCCGCCTCGATCTTGGAAAAGTCGAGAATCTCGTTGACCACGGCCAACAGACGGTTGCCCGAAGCCATGATCTTTTCGAAGGCATCGCGGGCCTTGTCGCGGTCGTCGCAACGCCGCCAGCCAATCTTGGCAAAGCCGAGGACGCCGTTCAAGGGGGTGCGGATTTCGTGGCTCATGTTGGCGAGGAATTCGCTGCGCACCCGGGCCAGGTTTTCGGCGGCGGTCAGGGCCTGTTCCCGGGCGCTGGCGGCCGCCCACTGCTCGCTCATGTCGACAAAACTGATGACCGCGCCGCTGACCGCCCCCTGGTGCTCGATGGGATGGACCGCATACATCACCGGAATGGCCCGCCCGTCGGCGTGCCAATAGACCTCGTCGCTGACCCGCAGCTGCTGCCCGGCCATCACCGCCCGGCGCCCCCGGCAGTCCTCGGCCGGATAGGGCGAGCCGTCGGCCCGGTGGTGATGGAACAGGGCGTGGGCCGACCGGCCGATGGCGGCTTCCGGCGTCAGCCCGAGCAAGGCGCAGGCGGCGGGGTTGATGAAGGTGATCCGGCCCTCGGTGTCGACCCCGTAGAGTCCGTCAGCGGAAGAACGCAGGATGTGGCTGGCCCGCGCCTCGGTCTCGAGCAGGGCGGCGGTACGCTCCCGCACCAGGGTTTCGAGGTGCTGCCGGTGCTCTTCCAATTCGGCGGCGATGCGCTTCTTTTCGGTGACGTCCCGGGCCGAGCCGACGGTGCCGATGACCTCGCCCTTTTCGTTGATGAAGGGCGATTTGTGCACGTCGAGGCAGACGAATTCGCCGCGCACGTTGCCGAATTCCTCGAAGACCGACGGCCGGTTCGCCGCCAGGGTGATGGCGTCGCTGTCCTGGCAGAGTTCGCCGAAGGTGTGCCAGGCCGGGTTTTCCGGGTTACTTTCACGCTCCCGCCGGGCGAAGAAGAGGTCGTCCTTGCCGATCGGCTCGCTGGTATCCGCCGCCCCCAGTAGCTTTTCGCAGATCGCCTTGTTGGCGAACAGGTAGCGCTTGTGCAAATCCTTGGCCCAGATCAGGTCCGGAACGTTGTCGCACAGGAGGCGCAGCATCGCCGCCAGGCTCTGGGCGCGCTCCTCGCTGCGCTTCAAGGCTTCGGCGGTGCGCCGCCCGGGGGTGACGTCGCGGCCGACGATGACCATGGCCTTGCGCCCGCCCTGGTCGTCGAAGAGGGGCACCTTGACGACGTCGAAATAGGTGGCCTCGCCGGCCCCGTCGACGCCCCGCTCCTCGGTGGGAAAAATGCCGCCTGCACGCCAGGCGTCCTCGTCGCTGCGGCTGCAGGCGGCCAGCCATTCGGCCAGATCCGGCCGGGCGGCGGCGATTTCGGCGTCGGTACGGCCCCGCCAGGCCTCGTCGGCCAGGCCGAACAGCCGCAGGCAGACGCTGTTGGCGACGAGCCAGCGGCCGGCTCCGTCCTTGAACTGGATCGAATCGGGCAGCGCCTCGATGAGGGTCCGCAGCTGGGCCTCCCGGTCGGCCAGGGTGGCTTCGGCCTCGATGCGGGAAGTGATGTCGGTGGAAATGCCGCACAGGGCATAAATACTGCCGTCGTCGCGGCGCAGGGGCAGCTTGATTGAGAGATAAACCGCCGTCTTGCCGGTTTCCGGCACGGTGTTGGTTTCCTCCGCCCGCAGGGTTTCGCCGCCGTCGAGGACGCGCCGGTCGTTGCGGCGGATATCGGCGGCGGTGCGGGCGTCGAAGAACCTTTCGTCGCCCTGGCCGACGATGTCGGACATTTCCGCCCGCCACAGCTCGCGGACGTGCCGGTTGGCGAACAGATAGCGCCCCTCGAAGTCCTTGAGGTAGATGTAGGCTTCAACGCCGTCGAGAATGGTGAGGAGCTTGGATTCGCTTTCCCGCAGGGTTTCCACCATCCGCCGGCGTTCACTGATGTCCCGCGCCACGGCATAGATGAGTTGGCCCACCGGCCGCGCCCGCCACTCCATCCAGACGTAGTTGCCGTCGGCGTGGCGATAGCGATTGACGAAATTGAGGACGCTTTCCTGGGAGGCCAGGCGGCCGATGGCGGCGAGGGTGGAGTCGAGGTCGTCGGGATGGACGAAATCGAGAAAGACCCGGCCCTCCAGGCTTCCTGCCGGGTAGCCGAGAACCCGGGTCCATTCGGGGTTGAGGCGGACGAAGCGCCCCCCGGTGTCGGCGATGCACAACAGGTCGAGGCTCGACGTGAAGTAGCGGTCGAGTTCTTCGGTTTTCTCGCGCAGGGCGGCTTCCGAGCGTTTTACCCGGGCCAGGGCGAGCCCTCCCTGGATGGCCGTCGCCAACTTGGCGACCACTGCCCGCAGTTGGGCCAGTTCCCGCGGGTTGAACGCCTCCTCGGCCGCCGAATCGAGCTTGAGCACCCCCTGGCCGCCCAAGGGCAAAAGGGCGCAGGCCCCGACGGGATCGTCCTCGAAGGCCGTGAGCACGGCGCACTCGGGGCCGCTGAGGCGCTGCGGCCTGTCCCCCCGGGCCGCGGCCCACAGGGCATTGCCGGGAGGCAGGCGAGTGGAGCTTTCCCGGCTTCTGGGAAGGGCGTCGAGGAGGACCAGTTCCTTCTCCGGCCCATCATCGGCCTCGGGGTCGAACCACCAGACCGAGGCGCCGGCCAGGCGGCGCTTGCTCACCAGCACCCGGAGGAAATCGCGGCACGTCGTCTGCGGGCAGCTGGTCCGCCCGATGGTCAGGGAAAGCTCGTAGAGGAAGAGCAGATCCTCGGTGATCCCGGGGTTGATGGGGCCGGCCGCTTCAGCCATGGGTCAGCCCGACGACGATGGTCTTGTTGAAGAATTCGATGCTGCTCCGCCCGTTGGCGGCGATTTCGCCGAGGGCCAGGACGCCCTCGGGAGCAACATCGGCAAACCGCGCCACGGCGTCGGCCACGGCGTCGAGCTCGGCGTCGAAGCCGTCGGCGAGAAAGCGGGCGCGGGAATAGCAGTCGGAAACGAAACAGCGCACCACCCCGGCGGGATCGCCGCAGTCGTCCACGGCCTGCCGCGCCGCGGCGACCAGGGACGCCCGATCACCGTGGGCGAGGTACATGACCGAGTTTTCGCTGACGTGGGAAAGAACCACCAGCTCATCGGCGTCGTTGACACCGACGGGGTCGCGCATGACGTCTTCGCCGCCGTCCTTGCCGATACACAGGGGAAACGAGGCGACCACGTCGGGAAAGATGGGTTTTCCCGCCCATTGCGGCTGGTGCGCCCCAACGAGGCGGCGATAGAAGCTCCCGGCCGGCTCCCAGTTGAGTTCCTCGATGACGTTGCCGCGGGTGCGGGAGGCGACGAAAGGCCCTTCGATCCGCGTCCAGCCGTGCCGCACCTGGACCGTCGCCGCCTGCGGCGTAACGATGAGCAGGGCGCCGTCGATGAGCAGGCCGGCCTCGGTGAACAGGGCCGGTTCGCGGCGCAGGTCGCGGTAGCCGGCACCGGCGCCGACATGGCTGAGGCGGCTGCCGTAACGGTCGAAAACGCCTTCGAGAAAGCCGGTGATGTTGGGGGCCAGGCAGTCGACAAAGAGGTAGGCGCTCGCCGCCTGGCCCGCCGGCACTTCCGGCGGGGCGCCGCGCCAGCGCACCTCGGCGGGGGCCAGTTCGGCGACGGTCGCCCGGCTTGCCGCCGGCAAGGGAACGGCGACCAGGCCGGCATCCTGAAGCCTTCCCCCCTGGATGAGGCCGGGAAAGATTCCGCCACAGGCCCGCAGACCGCCTGCCCGCAGGGCCGCCAGCAATTCCGCCAGGGCCTCGCCGTGGCGATCGCTGAGACAGAGGAGCCAAAGGGCGTCGGCGGGGGCGGCGGCCCGCAGTTCGGCCACCATCTGACCCGGGGTGGAAAAGGGAAGATACATACGCCCCGCCGCTTTCTATGATCTAAGTAATACCATTCTATCCAAAAGGCGGCGGGCGGTTGGGGGGTTTTCGGTCTGGGGCCGGAATCCCGCTCAGAGCGAGGTGGCAAACCGCCGCCCGGCCGTGCGCAACACCCGCTCGGCGGCCAGGACGCCCCGGTATTGGGCTTCTTCGCACAGGGAAAAACCCGAAAGATCGGCATGGGCGAGCTTGAGGCGGGGACTGTCGAAGGCCGCCAGGATTTCGCGCTCGCCGCCCCACAGGCTGCCGGGAATCGGCCGGCGCATGGCGTGGCCGTTGCGGAAAACGTCGAGGCGGGTGGTAAGGCGGCGGATATCGGGATGGATTCTTTCCAGCTCCGCCAGGATGCCCTCGGCCCAGGCCTCCCGCGGGGTTTCGAGGAGCCGGCGGCGGCCTTCCGCCGGTTCGACCTCGCTCAGGGCGCGGTAGTAGGTGAATACGGTGCCCGGCAGGCGGCGGCGGATGAGCTGGTGGGTGGCGATGACGTAACCCAGGCCGGCCCCTTCGTAGAGCACGTTGTCCCAGGCTGGCGGGGCGCCACGGCGCTCCTGGGGAAAATCGCCGAGATGAAGGTTGGCGACCAGCCAGGGGGCGTAGTCGCCGGCCTGGGCGGCGGCCTTGAGGCGGGCCGGGATTTCCCGCCAGACCCGGTGGAGGAGAAAAACCGGGGCGGCCCAGACGAGCTGGCGCGCCACCACCCGGCGCGAACGGGCTTCGCCGGCGTGCCAGTAATCGACGGCGATTTCGCCCTTGCCTTCGCTCACCCGCCAGGCGGCGGCGCCGGTCCGCAGGCGTTGGCCGACTCGCCGGGCCAGGGCCTTGGCCAGCCAGCCGTTGCCGTCGGGAGCGGTGAGTACGGCGTCGCCGACGGCATTGGCGGCCTGGCCGTTGCGGCAGGCGAAGTAATGGAGGCCGGCCCAGGCCGAGGTGCGGTCGTGGCGGGTGCCGTAATCGTCGCGGCAGGCGTAGTTGGCGAGCCAGTGCAGCGTGGGGGCGGTGAAGCCGTTGTCGTTCAGCCAGCGGCTGAAGGGGAGGCGGTCCAGGGCCAGCCAGGCCGGATCGCGGCTCGACAGCTCCATGGGCAGAGCAAAGGCCCGCCGGCCGTCTTTGCCGCGGGCGGCCTTGAGTTCCTCCATGCGGGCGTGAAAGCGGCGCTGCTGCGCCAGTTCGTCGGGGGCAAGGCCGGAGTGGGGGAGGAGTCCCTCTTCCCACAGACCGTCCTTGAAGACCCGCTCCTGCGGCGTGGCGCAGAGATAGCGTTCGTCGTAGCCGGGTTTCTCGGCCGCCGGATCGCCGGCCAGCACCCCCAGTTCGGCCAGGAGTTCCCGCGTCGCCCGGGCTTCCCGGCCGGGCAGCGGCAGGTAGTGGGCGCCCCAGGGATAGGCGACAAGCGGGCTGGCGCCGGAACGGGCGTTGCCGCCGGGTTCGTTCTCCAGTTCGACGAGGAGAAAGTCGTCGAGGCCGCTTTTGTCGAGCTTCCACGCCGCCGAGAGGCCGGCCATGCCGCCCCCGACGATGAGCACCCCGGTGCGCGTCGTCTCGTCCGGCTCGGGAAAGCCGCCGTCGCGCAGGCGGTGGCCCAGGCCGGCCGCCATGCCGAGCAGTTCGCCGGGGGGCAGGGCGGGGCTGGCGGCGGGGGCGCAGCCGGCCAAGGCGGCGGCCCCCAGGGTCTGGAGAAAGGCGCGGCGGCTGGTCACGACGGCGCCGCGGCACGGGAAGGCCCGTCCCGCCTCAAGAGCAGCCCCCCAGGGCGGCCCGGCCCTGGACCCGGCGGACCTGGCTGCGCAGCCGCGTCACGGCCAGGGAGAGACGGCGGCGGTCGGCCGGGGCGACGGCGGCATCCCGTTCGGCGACGAGATCGGCAAGCCGCCTCTGCAGGCCGGCGAGCTGGCCGAGAAGGGTCGGGCAATCGATGGGCGGCACCACGGTAACCGCCAGGTAACGCCGGCTGCGCTCGACCACGAGGTGCCGCACCCGCTCGATCTGGCTGGCCGACAGCCGGCCGCTGCCGCCGTGGTTCCAGTAGGACATGATGTTCTGGCGGGCCAGGGCAAAGGGGCGGCCGGCCAGGGTCACGGCGTTGACGGCCGTGGCCTGGGAGAGGGAAACGATGTAGGGGTCGGGCGGGGTGTCGTCGATGAGGCTCCGGTCGCCGTCGAGTTCATCGACCGACTGGCCGTTGAGGATGTAGTCGGTTGCCTGCCGCTCGTTCTGGAAATCCCGGCCGTGGGTGTGGGGCAGGCCGAAGTGGTGGCCGAGTTCGTGGGGCAGGACACCGAGGGCATTGGGGTCGAAAAAGCTCATGGCGACGAAATCGTAGGTCCACCAGGAAAAACCGCCGCCGATGGAGGTGCTTCCCGGGCCGAAACGATGGACCACGACGACGCTCCGTTCTTGGGCGGCGATCCGGTTGAGGCGGGCCGCCGCCGCCGGCCACCAGGGGTCGCCTTCGCCGGTCAGCTTGTTGACCTCGGTATCGCGCAACTCGCGCAGCACGCCGTCCCAGACAAAGCGCACGCCGGCGGCGGCGAAAACCCGGTTGGCCTCGTCCACCCAGTGCTGGGCGCCGTCGACGGCAATGGCGCAGGGTCGGCTGCCGTCGTCGTCGGCCACCCGGAAAACGACCAGGGGAACGAGATAGTTCGGAGCCGCCTGGGTCGAGTATTTCTTGACCAGGACGCCCTGGGTTGCCATATTGACCTCGACGGCGCCATGTTGAAAATAGCCGATGGTGTAGGTGATGCGCCCCCGGATTTCGGTGGCCGGGGCGGCGCTGGGGTAGCCCAGGAGTCCCCGTTCGCCGCGCAGTTCGGCCCAGCGCTCGCGGATGGCGCCGAAAACCTCGTGGGCGCCGGTGGCCGGGGTCCAGTAGAGGGAGCCATTCTGGCAGTGGTTGTAGCGGCCGACGCCGTCGGCGCAGGGCGTCTCGTCGGTCAGCGGGTAGCCCAGGGGCGACAGTTCGCCCCCCAGATCCCGCCAGCGCTGCCGGATCAGCCCATGGATTTCATGGGCACCGGTGGCGGGGTGCCAGTAGATCGAGGCGCGCTCAAAATCGTTGAAGCGGCCTACGCCGTCCCGGGCCGCCGTCTCGTCCGTCGTCGGATAGCCCAGGAAGGAGCCGGCTCCGCCCAGGGCCAGCCAGCGGTCGCGGATCATGCCGTGGATTTCCCAGGCGCCGGTCTGCGGGTGCCAGTAGATGCTGCCGTTCTGGAATTCCTGCTGGCGCCCGCCGTTGGGTGCCGCCGTTTCGCGGCCCAGGGGGCTGCCGAGAAACCCCCGGGCGCCGCCCAACTGCCGGTATTTGTCGCTGATCGCCGTCATCTTGCCTCCTGTTGGGCCGCCCCCGGCCATGGACCGGTCCGGGCCACCAGGCCGAACCGCTACGGGGCAGTGTAGGCGAGGCCCGGCGGCAACGCCAGCGGCATGAAACGTCCCGGGCGGGGGGACCGGCGTCTAGGGTTCGGCGCGGGCGAGGGAGAGGCTGACCGAAAGCTGCGCCCCGAGCCAGCCCAGGCCGGCGCCGGCCAAGACCAGGCCCGCGGCCGCGCTCCATCCCGGCCCGGCCAGAGCGAAGCGCCCGCCGTAAAGGGCGGCCAGTTCGGCCACCGGCCCGGCGAGCAGGCGCAGACCGCCGGCCACCAGGGCAAAGGCGAGGAGGCCGCCCAAGGCCCCCTGGAGGGCGCCGAAATAGTAGAACGGCCGGCGGACGAAGGCGTCGGTGGCGCCGATGAGCCGGGCCACTTCGACTTCGGCGGCCTGGGACAGAACCTGCAGGCGGATGGTATTGAAGGTGACCGCCACCAGCCCGGCGGCGAAGATGGCGGCGAGCAGGGTCACGGCCAGCCTGCCGAGCCGGAGGAAGGCGTCGAAGCGCTTGATCCAGGCCGAATCAAGCTGCACGTGGGCGACCTTGGGCCAGGCGGCGATGGTCTTCTTGAGGGCTTCGAGTTCTTCCGGCGCGGCCTCGGCGGGTTCGACGATGAAGGCATCGGGAAGCGGGTTGCGGGGCAGGCTGGCGACGATCTCCGCCATGCCTTCGCTGGCCTGCAGGCGCTTGAGGGCTTCGTCGCGGGCGACGAAGCGCCACTTGCCGCGGACCGTCCTGGCCAGACGGGATTCGATCTCGGCGACGTCCTTCTTGCCCGCCTCGACGGTGAGGAAGAGGCTCAGTTGCTGCACCCCGGAGGCGCTCCGGCCGACGTCCCGCAGGTTGTCGAGGAGGACGAAGCCGGCCGCCGGCAGGGTGAGGGCGATGCCGATGGCGAGGAGCGAGAGCAAGGTGTTGAGGGGCGCCGACCAGAGCCGCCGCAGGGCGCTGGCCACGGCGGCGCGGTGTTGGGCGAACCAGGCACGCATCATGCGGCTCCGAACCGCAAGCGGCGGCCCTGCACCCGGCGCGGGAGCGGGAGGGCAGCGCCGACGGCGACGGGGGGCGTCAGCTCGGCGGTACGCGTGCCGCCTTGTCGCAGCGTCAGGGCCGGGTTCATGCCGCCAGCAGCCTCCCGTGATCGAGCCGCAGCACGTGGGGGCGGTAGCGCTCGATCCACTGGGAGTCGTGGGTGGCGACCACGACGGTGACGCCGACCCGGTGGAAGGATTCGAAAATCTCCAGGACTTCGAGGGCGGCGGCGGCGTCCAGGTTGCCGGTAGGTTCGTCGGCAAGCAGCACGGTGGGGCGATTGACCACCGCCCGGGCGATGGCCAGGCGCTGCTGCTCGCCGCCGGAAAGGGCGATGGGCCGCGCCTTTTCCCGCGCCAGCAGGCCGACCTTGTCGAGCGCCGCCTGGGCGCGGCGCACCGCCTCGCGGCGGGGCAGGCCGACGATCTGCAGGGGCAGCAGCACGTTGTCGAGGACGCTGCGGTCGAAGAGGAGCTTCTGGTCCTGGAAGACCAGGCCGAAGTGGCGGCGCAGGTAAGGCAGGGCACTCTTTCGGAGGGCGGCCAGGTTCTGGCCATTGACCACGAGGCTGCCGGCGGTGGGCCGCTCGATGGCGGCGATGAGTTTGACCAGGGTCGATTTGCCGGCACCCGAATGGCCGGTGATGAAGACCATCTCGCCGGCGCTGATCTCGAAGCTGATCTCCCGCACGGCCTCATGGCCGCCGGGGTAGCGCTTGGTCAGGCCGGAGGCCAGGATCATCGCCGGCGCTTTAACGCAAAGACGCCCAGGCGCGGCGATCGCCAGCGGGACGGCCGGGCCAAAACGACGCCAACCCAAGCGCCCTCCTCCGCATCTCTGCGTCTCTGCGTCTCTGCGTTTGAAGCAATGCGGGCAAAATCATGCAAACAGCGCGTCGACAAAATCCCGGGCGACGAAGGGGCGCAGGTCGTCGATGCCTTCGCCGACGCCAATGAAGCGCACCGGCTTGGGGCACTGGCGGGCGATGGCGGCGAGCACTCCGCCCTTGGCGGTGCCGTCGAGCTTGGTCACCACCAGGCCGCTGACCTGGATCGCCTTGTCGAAGGCCCTGACCTGCTGCAGGGCGTTCTGGCCGATGTTGGCGTCGAGCACCAGGAGCGTCTCGTGGGGGCCGGTCGGGTCCACTTTCTGGATGACCCGGCGGACCTTGGCGATTTCTTCCATGAGGTGGAGCTGGGTGGGCAACCGCCCGGCGGTGTCGGCCAGCACGACGTCGATGCCGCGGGCCTTGGCGGCGGCGATGGCGTCGAAGATGACGGCGGCCGGATCGCCGCTCTCCTGGGCGACCACCGTGACGTTGTTGCGTTCGCCCCAGGTCTGGAGTTGTTCCCGGGCGGCGGCGCGGAACGTGTCGCCGGCGGCGAGCAGGACGCTCTTGCCCTGGCCCTGGAAATATTTGGCCAGCTTGCCGATGGACGTGGTCTTGCCGGCGCCGTTGACCCCCGCGATCATGATGACGTAGGGCTTGTGGCCTGCGACGACAAGCTGCTTCTCAAGGGGCGCCAGGGTATCGGCCAGGGCATCGGCCAGGGCCTTCTGGATGGCCTCCGGGGTTTCCAGCTTGTCGCGCTTGGCGCGGGCCTTCAATTCGTCGAGCAGGTGCTGGGTCGCCTCGATGCCGACGTCGCTGGTGAGGAGGAGGGATTCCAGCTCTTCGAGAAGCTCGTCGTCGACCTTGCCCCGGGAAAACAGCGACTTGAGCTTGCCGCCCCACTGGGCGCGGGTCTTGGACAAGCCCTTGAACAGGCGTTCGCGCCAGGAAGGCGCGGCGTCGGCCGCCGCCGGCGCCTCGTTGTTGGGGGGGCTACCGGATTTCTTGAGGAAACTGAACATGGAGGGTCTTGTCTGAAGCGCTACTGACAGGGCGGCGTCTTGGCTTTAAGATGCCGCTCGCAAATGGTGTGCAATTTTAACAGAAAGCCCCTCGAAAGCCCCGGAATGTCCCTGCAAAAGCCCAAGCTCCTGCCCCCCGTCCTCTTCGCCCTCCTCGCTCCCTGCCTGATCGCCGCGGCCCACGCCAACCCCTACGAAACCACGCTGAAAAACGGGCTGCGCATCATCGTCAAGGAAGACCACCGGGCGCCGACAGCGGTGCAGATGGTGTGGTACCGGGTGGGCAGCATCGACGAAGTGGACGGCACCTCAGGGGTGGCCCACGTGCTCGAACACATGATGTTCAAGGGCACGCCCAAAGTCGGGCCGGGCGAGTTCAACCGCCTGGTGGCGGCCGCTGGCGGCCGCGACAACGCCTTCACCAGCCGCGATTACACGGCCTATTTTCAGCAGGTGCCGAAGGAAAAGCTGCCCGAGATGATGGCCCTCGAAGCCGACCGCATGCGCCACCTCACCGTGGACGCCAAGGAATTCGAGCAGGAGATCAAGGTGGTCATGGAAGAGCGCCGCATGCGCACCGACGACAACCCGCAGTCCAAGCTCTTCGAGCAGATGAACGCCGTGGCCTACCAGGCCCACCCCTACCGCCGCCCCATCATCGGCTGGATGAACGACCTCGAAACCATGACCGCCGCCGACGCCCGGGCGTGGTACGACCAGTGGTACGTCCCCAACAACGCCTACGTGGTGATCGCCGGCGACGTGGACCACCAGGCCGTCTTTGCCCTGGCCGAGCGGTTCTACGGCCCCCTCGAAGGCCGCCCCCTGCCGGCCCGCAAACCCCAGGCCGAACCCGCCCAGGAGGGGCTGCGCCAGCTGACGGTCAAGGCCCCGGCCGAACTGCCGGTGCTGCTCATGGGCTACAAGGCCCCGGTGCTGCGCGACAGCGCGAAGGACAGCGACCCCTACGCCCTGGAAATGCTGGGCGCCGTCCTCGACGGCCACAGCGCCGCCCGCTTCGGCAAGAAGCTGGTGCGGGAGGACAAGGTGGCCGTGTCGGCCGGCGTCGAATACGACGCCACCTCCCGCGGCCCGGGCATGTTCTACCTCCACGCCAGCCCCTCGGAAGGCAAGACGGTGGCCGACGTCGAGGCCGCCCTGCGGGCCGAGATCGCCCGCATCCAGAAGGACGGGGTCAACGAAGTCGAATTGAAGCGGGCCCGCGCCCAGCTGGTGGCCAGCCAGATCTACAAGCTCGACTCGGTTTTCGCCCAGGCCATGGAAATCGGCCAGACCGAATCGGCCAACCTCTCGTACAAGGACATCGACCGCATGCTGCAGAAACTGCAAGCCGTCACCGCCGCCCAGGTGCAGGCGGTGGCGCGGAAATACTTCAACGACGACAGCCTCACCGTCGGCATCCTCGAACCCCAGCCCCTGGACGGCAAACCCCGCCGCCCGGCGGTTGCCACCCGCCACTGAGGAACCCCCGATGAAACGTCTGTACCTGGCGCTCTGCGCCGCCGCCACCCTGCTCGCCGCCCAGCTTGCCGTCGCCGGCGTGCGCATCGAACACTGGCTCTCGCCCTCCGGCGCCCGCGTCTATTACGTCGCCAGCCGCGCCCTGCCCATCCTCGACGTGCAGGTCGATTTCGCCGCCGGGTCGGTGTTCGATCCGGCGGGCAAGTCCGGCACCGCCGCCCTGACCCGCGGCCTTCTCGACCTCGGGGCCGGCGATCTGGATGAAAACGCCATCGCCGACAAGCTCGCCGATATCGGCGCCACCTTCGGCGGCGGCGCCGATACCGACCGGGCGAGCCTTGCGCTGCGCACCCTGTCGGCGGCCGACAAGCGCGTCCCGGCCCTGGAAATCCTGCGCACCGTACTCACCGCGCCGCGCTTCGCCCCGGCCGCCTTCGAGCGGGAAAAAGCCCGCACCATTGCCGGCCTCAAGGACGCCCTGACCCGCCCCGACACCATCGCCGGCCGCGCCTTCTGGCAAGGACTCTACGCCAACCACCCCTACGGCCGGCAATCGACGCCGGAGACCGTCGCCGCCGTCAGCCGCGACGACCTGGCCGCCTTCTACTCGCGCTATTACAACGCCCGCAACGCCGCCGTCACCATCGTCGGCGACGTCAGCCGGGAGGACGCGGAAAAAATCGCCGAGAGCCTGGTTTCCGGTCTGCCCGCCGGCCAACCGGCCAGCCTGCCGGCGGCGCCCGCCCTGCCCAAGGAAAGCCGGCAGGTCATCGTCCATCCCGCCGCCCAGGCCCATATCTATCTGGGCCTGCCCGCCGTCGAGCGCGGCAACCCGGATTTCTTCCCGCTGCTGGTGGGCAATTACACCCTGGGCGGCGGCGGCTTCGTCTCCCGCCTGATGAAGGAAGTCCGCGACAAGCGCGGCTACGCCTACAGCGTCTACAGCTACTTTGCCCCCCTGCGCCAGGCCGGCCCCTTCCAGATCGGCCTGCAGACCAAACGCTCCCAGGCCCGCGACGCCCTGGCCGTCTCCCGCAGCGTCCTCGAAACCTTCCTCAAGGAAGGGCCGACCGCCGACGAACTGACGGCCGCCAAGGCCAACCTGACGGGCAGCTTTCCGCTGCGCCTGGACAGCAACAAGAAGATTCTCGACAACGTCGCCAACATCGGCTTCAACGGCCTGCCCCTCGACTACCTCGACCGCTATCAGGCCAACATCCAGGCGGTGACCGCCGAGGACGTCAAGCGGGTCTTCGCCAAGTATGTGCAACCGGCTCACTTGGTTACCGTCCTGGTGGCCGCCGATTGAACCCCCAGGCCGCATCGGGGAGACGCGGAGGCGCTGAGAAAGGTGGAGCTTCCTTGAGGGGGGAACGAGCGGGCTTCCCCAACCGGGTAAGCGGCCGACGGAGCGAAGTTCTTTGATCTTGGTCGGTGTTCTCTGTGCCGCTGCGGTTCAACCCCGCTGTTCACCATGAATTCGGTCCGCATCATCGGCGGCGACTGGCGCCGCCGCGTCCTCCGGTTTCCCGACAGCGAGGGTCTGCGCCCCACTCCCGACCGGGTGCGCGAAACCCTTTTCAACTGGCTGGGCCAGACCCTCGACGGCCAGACCTGCCTCGACCTCTTTGCCGGCAGCGGCGCCCTGGGGTTCGAAGCGGCGTCCCGGGGCGCCGCCCGGGTGGTGCTGGTGGAAAGGGCGCCCAAAGTCCTGGCCGCCCTCGCCGACAATGCCCGCCTTCTCCATGCCGAGAGCAGGGTGGAGTTGGTTCGCCGGGATGCGCTACAATATTTGGCTTCGACCAGCGCCAAGTTCGATCTGGTTTTTGTCGATCCGCCCTACAAAGCCGGCTGGATCGGCAAATTGACGCCCCTTTTGCCGGGTGTATTGAACGAAAGTGGCGCGCTCTACGTCGAAGCGGAACATGAAATCGACTCGCTCGGCGATTGGCAGACGGTGCGCCGGGGCCGGGCGGGGGAAGTGCATTATCACTTGTTGCGGCGGGGGCCGAACTGAATGCTTGACCACAGGGTTGCGATCTATCCGGGCACCTTTGACCCGATGACGCGGGGCCACGAGGATCTCGTGCGGCGGGCGGCGCTCCTCTTCGAGCGCGTCGTCCTGGCCATTGCCGAAAGTCCGTCCAAGCGCCCGCATTTCGGCCTGGTCGAACGGGTGGAAATGGCGCAGGAGGTGCTGCACGATGTCCCCAACGTCGACATCGTCGGCTTCAACACCCTGCTCATGAACTTCGTCCACGAGCAGGGCGCCAAGGTCATCGTCCGCGGCCTGCGAGCCATCTCCGATTTCGAGTACGAATTCCAGATGGCCGGCATGAACCGCAGCATGTACCCCGACGTGGAAACGGTATTCCTGACGCCGGGCGAACAATACATGTTCATTTCCGCCACCATGGTGCGAGAAATCGCACGCCTGGGCGGCGACGTCAGCAAATTTGTCCAACCTTGCGTGCAAGAACGCCTGCGGGCGAGAATTTTAGCTAATTGAGAGAGGAAGAACGGCCATGGCCTTGACGATCACCGATGAATGCATCAACTGCGACGTTTGCGAGCCCGAGTGCCCGAACGAAGCGATTTCGCAGGGTGCGGAAATCTACGAAATCGACCCCAACAAGTGCACCGAATGCGTCGGCCACTACGACGAACCCCAGTGTGTCCAGGTCTGCCCGGTGGACTGCATCCCCAAGGATCCCAACCATGTCGAAAACGAAGACATGCTATGGGTCAAGTACGAAAAGCTGACGGGCAACAAGCGCCCCTGATCTGCCGGTAGGCACCAGAAAAAACCCGCGCCCGGCGCGGGTTTTTCTTTCGCCGCCCGCTGTTATGTACATGTTGCACAAAATGAGTGCAATCAAAGACTTGCTTTTTGCATAATAAGTAAGGCGTAAGCCAGCCGGAGACCCGCGATTTTACTGGGTTCTCCGCAAAAACAACAAAGTCCCCGGAAGACATTTTTTGTCCTTTGGGGACTTTGTTTTTCCCGCTATAGATTCATGAACCATGGTCTATTGCGGACTTCGGTTTCGCACCCACCTCTGCCTCCTGAGTCAAAGGATGTAAGTCCGAAGGCGAGACTGTTGAGTGGGCAACGCCACCAATTTGCTAAGTCAGCCACAAAGTTAATCACTCGTGAAAACTGTTGATTATCGAGTGATTGTGCTATATAAGAATGTCATGAGGAATCGTGACCCGGATTACCTAGCAAAGCTGCGTGACTACTACGCCACGTATCGAGTGCTGCCGTCATACGGTGGAGTTGCGAATCTGGTCGGATTAAAAACCACTTCAGCGGTTACGGCATTCGTGGTGCGAATGAAGGAGGCCGGATACCTCGACTCCAGTCCGGATCGCCGTCTACAGCCAGGAAAGCGATTCTTTGAACGTCCGCTCGTGGACTCGGTGCAGGCCGGAGTGCCGCAACCAGCTAACGATATTCCGATCGAAGGATTGGAGATCGACGCTTACTTGGTCGACAATCCATCTGTCACGGTGCTAATGGATGTCCGTGGCGAGTCCATGAAAGACGCAGGACTTCTCCATGGCGATATTGTTGTTGTGAAGAAAAATGTTCCGGCCAGCATCGGCGATATCGTAGTTGCCAGAGTGGACGGGGATTTCACGGTGAAGTATTTGGCGAAAGACAAGCGCGGCTACTACTTAAAGCCTGCGAATGACGAATTTGATGACATACGACCGATAGGTGACCTAGATTTGTATGGTCGAGTTGTCGGAAGTATTAGAAAGTATTGAAGGAAGAGCGTTATGGCTACTAACAGTCGTATCGAATGGACTGAGCAAACATGGAACCCGACAGTGGGGTGCACCAAGATATCGCCTGGGTGTAAGCATTGTTACGCTGAATCTATGGCAATGCGCTTGCAGGCCATGGGAACGCGGGGCTACGAAAACGGGTTTCAGCTAACCCTGTTACCAAATCGCTTGGAAGAGCCTATTCGCCGCAAGATTCCTACTGTCTACTTCGTTAACTCGATGTCTGACGTTTTTCACGAAGATGTCCCATTCGATTACATCGAGAAGATCTTCGATACGATCGCAAAAACGCCTCAGCATACGTACCAAATCTTGACCAAGCGTGCAGATCGGTTGGCGGAGTTTTTTGCTCAACGTTCAGTACCATCTAATGCTTGGCTCGGGGTGTCAGTGGAAGATCAAAAGTATGGCCTTCCAAGAATTGATTACCTTCGAATGGTCGATGCAAAAATTCGCTTTCTGTCGATTGAGCCGCTGTTGGAGCATCTGGGCGAAATCAACCTTGCCGAGATTCATTGGGTCATTGTGGGCGGGGAATCAGGCCCCAAGGCTCGCCCCATGCAAAAGGAATGGGTTGATGATATTCGCGTACCGACGTCCCCCCGGAATTGAGTAGCGATTAACTTTAGAGTCCAATCCCACGATCAAGGAGATTGGACATGAAGAAGCGATTCACCGAAGAGCAGATCATTGGCTTCCTGCGAGAAGCCGAAGCGGGGCTGCCGGTCAAAGA
>SSSZ01000081.1 GCA_009469675.1 Azonexaceae bacterium
ACGAGCGGACAGAGGAGCGGGCGGGCTATCGCAACGGCTATCGCCCGCGCACGCTCTACACCCGCGTTGGGCCGGTCACGTTGCTGGTGCCGCAGACGCGGGAGGGCGCTTTCTCGACGGAGATTTTCAAACGCTACCAGCGGAGCGAACAGGCGTTCGTGCTGGCGTTGATGGAAAGGCACCTCGTACGTCTGGTCCGAGGGCTTGCCCGGCGGCGACAAAGCCTTCGATGCGGCCGGGCAGTAATTCGATTTCCAGGCGGTTGTTGCGGCGATCCAGATCGGCGATCCGGGCGCGGCTGGTGACCAGGCCGCGGACGACCAGTTGAGCGTTGAGTTGGCGAAGCAGGAGTTCGATTCGGTTACGGCCAAGGGCGAGGGGGCGGTAGGGGTCAAGCAGGGCATCGATTTGGCGCGCTTCCAGCAGGCTATTGGGGCGAACGATAAGGGTGGGAGCCTGAAAAAGGGGGGCCGGTTCCGCGATGTCCTGGGGGTGTGCTGCGAGGGCGGGGGCATCTGCGGGTGGCGCGCTTGGCGCCAGCGGGGCGGTGGCTTCTTCACGCTGGCGCTGGCGATCCTCATGCCGAATCTGAAAGGCCGGGTCGGGCGGGCCGGCGGCTCCGGCCGCGATTCCCGGCAGAAGGACGAAGGGCAGGGCGGTAAGGACGAAATGACGTGGGTGCATGATGGGGCGAGGAGTTCGCCGAGAGAGGTCGGCCATACCACGGCTGAGTAAAAATTAGCCATTTTATTCAATGACAATTAACTTTAACAATCCATTTGGTATAACTGTGTGAAATATTTCGCAGACGAAAAAAACCGCGGGGCAAGCCCGCGGTCTTTTGGGGTGTGACGGCCTGCTGCGCGGTCAGCCCAGCATGTCGGCCCAGATGTTCTTGGCCCAGCCCAGGGCGACCTTGCCTTCGACCTCGTTCCTCGCCGCCGAGACGCCGCCGGCGCCCTTGACGGGCTGGACGAGGCGGGTGGCGGGGTCGTACTGGTGCACCGAGGCGACGTGGATGACGTTCTTGGGGTCCACGAAGCTGTAGCAGGTATTCATCACCACCGGCGCCGGGTTGGGTTCCTGGCCGGCCAGCAGGTTGATGATCGCCGCCGCCGCCAGCTTGGCGTGCTGGTTGGCCATGTGGCCGGACTTGGGCATGGTCGGGGCGGGAAAGATGGCGTCGCCGAGGACATGGATGCCCGGAGTGTTGGCCGATTCCATGGTCAGCCAGTTGATGTCCACCCAGCGGTTGTTGATGAGCTTCAAACCCGTCCGGGCGGCCAGGTCGGCGGCGCGCTGGGGCGGGACGACGTTGAGCACGTCGGCCTTGCACTTGTCGAACTCGAGGATGGCTGTGGCGCTGCCCGCGTCGACGTCCTTGACCTCGCTGTTGTGGCGGTATTCGACGATGCCCTTGTAGAGATCGTCCCAGGCCTTGATGAAGAGTCCCTTCTTGGAGACCACCTCCTCGTTGGCGTCGAGGACGATGACCTTGGACCGGGGCTTATGCTGCTTGAAGTAGCTGGCGACCAGACAGGCCCGCTCGTAGGGTCCAGGGGGGCAGCGGTAGGGTGCCTTGGGGATGGACAGGGCGTAGACGCCGCCGTCTGCCATGCTTTCCAGCTGTTGGCGCAGGGCGACCGTCTGGGGGCCGGCCTTCCAGGCGTGCAGGATTCTGGCCTGGGCGTCGGCTTTGGCCAGGCCCGGAATCTGGTCCCACAGGAAGTCGACACCGGGGGAAAGAACCAGGCGGTCGTAGGAGAGCTCGCCGCCCTTGGCGAGCTTCACCGTGCGCTTGCCGGCGTCGATGCCGGTGGCTTCGTCCTGGATGACGCGGATACCCCACCTGTTCCTGAGGTTGTCGTAGGGAACGGTGATGTCGGCCAGGGTCTTGACGCCGCCGATGACCAGGTTGGAGATGGGACAGGAGACGAATTCGGCGTGGCGCTCGACGAGGGTCACCTGGATGCCGCCCTCGCTCCACAGGCGCAGGTATTTGGCGGCGGTGGCGCCGCCGAAGCCGCCGCCGACCACGACCACATGGCCGCTGGCCCTGGTGCCGCCGGCGCAGCCGTAGAGGGAGGCGAGCGCCGTCGCGGCGGCGCCGGCCTTGAGGAAATCGCGTCGTTTCATCAGCATCATGGTCGTTTGCCCCTTATTTCTGTGCCGCGTAGTAGCCGGCGATCAGGTCGAGCTGTTCGTCGGTGTAGCCCTTGGCAATCTGGTGCATGATCGTTGCCGGTTTGACGCCGCTCTTGAAGTCGGCGAGTTTTTGCAGGATTTTGGCCTTGTCGAGGCCGGCCAGGGGGTCGAGGCCGGCGCCTTCGACGGCCCTGCCGTTGGTGCCGTGGCAGTTGGCGCAGGTGGCGGCGAGGTTGCGCGCCAGGTTGGGGTCGGCGGCCTGGGCCGTGCCGGCGACGGCGGCCAGGCCCAACAGGGCGGCAAGGGTCAGCGGTTTCATGGTTGTCTCCTCCGTGGGCACAGGCGCCGGGCGGGCTGGACTGGGGGGGCCGACCGGAGCCTGTGAGGATTAAGTATAGGTCAGGGGTCGGGGCGGAGTCATCGGCTTTTCCCGGCCTGCAGCTAAAATGATCGTGATGCCGTTGCCGCCTTGAACGGATCGCCGGGCGGGGCCGCCGTCCCTGTTGTTCCAGCCGGTCTGCCGAGGGAGTCGAAGATGAAAGCTACTCACTGTTTCGCCGCCGGCCTGGCCCTGGCGGCAGGCCTTGCCTGGGGGCAGGAATGGCGGCCGGGGAGCGAGGATTGGGCCAGCCTGCCCGAAGTCAAGCGAACCCGGCTCCAGCTCTACCTGACCCCCGGGCAGGCCTACGCAAGGGTACAAAAGGACGGCGGCAAGGTGCTGTTCCTCGACATCCGCACCCGGGCCGAAGCCATGTACGTCGGCATGGCCACCCCGGTAGATGCCCTCGTTCCCTACGTCGAACACCAGGAAATCATGACCGAATGGGACGACCGGCGCGGCCTCTATCGGCTCGAAGCCAACGCCGAATTCGCCCAGGAGGTCGAGCGCCGCCTGCGGGCCAAGGGGCTGGGTAAGGCGGACCCGGTGATCCTTCTCTGCCGCTCGGGGGACCGCAGCGCCAAGGCGGCGGATTTTCTGCAACTTCATGGCTTCAGCCAGGTGTATAGCGTGGCCGAAGGTTTCGAGGGCGATCTCGGCAAGGACGGGCCGGCGGCCGGCCGGCGGGCGGTCAACGGCTGGAAGAACGCCGGCCTGCCGTGGAGCTACAAGCTCGACAAGGCCAAGATGTACTTCCCCAGCCATTGAGCCGGGCGGCGATGGACGTGGGGCGCCTCGGCCTGTTGGCGGCCGCACTCGTTGCCGGCGGGGCCGGGGCCTTCGACGGGCCGGACCGGGAGGCCCTGGTCGAGGCCCACAACCGCTGGCGGGCCGAAGTCGGCTCGCCGCCGCTCGCCTGGTCGGCGGATCTGGCCGCCACGGCCAGTTGGTGGGCGGAGAACCTCAAGGCCCGCCGCGGCTGCCGCATGGAACACAGCCCGGGGCCTGCGGGAGAAAATCTCTATTGGGCCAGCCCCTGGCGTTATGCCGATGGCCGGCGGCGGGTCCAGGACGTCGCCGCGGCCCAGCCGGTCGACCGCTGGGCCAAAGAAAAGGCGGATTACGACAGGGAGGGCGGCCGCTGCGCCGCGGGCCGGCAGTGCGGCCACTATACTCAGGTGGTGTGGCGGGAAACCCGCGAGGTCGGTTGCGGCAAGGCCGTTTGCGACGACGGCAGCCAGGTCTGGGTCTGCCATTACCGGCCGGCGGGAAATATCGTCGGCCGCCGGCCCTACTGAGCCGGCCGGAGGCGGGGTGGCCGCGGCCTTAGCGGATTTTGGACTGGGAGGCCAGCGGATCGCCCTTGTCCCGCCCCCAGAGATCGAGGGGATTACCCACCGAGCGGCGCAGCACGTCGCGGGCCTTGGTGGCGGTCACCGGCTGGTCGAAGGAAATGGGTTGGGCAAAGGCCTGTCCGGCCAAACGGTACAACCAGGTGCGGCGCCGTACGATCATGGGGGCCTCCAGGGTTAGGGACTGCGGAGCCTGCCGGCTGGGCCGGGACTCGGATCATTTGGACCACTCTACACCTTTTTCCCGGCGGCGGTTTGGATTCCTGTTGCCGGACCGTCCGTTCAGAAATCCCAGCGGTACGCCGCGGCCAGCCAGTAGCTCGGCGTGGCGCCCTGGCTGGTGGCGTTGACCGTCAGCGAGGCGCTGCCCTGGCCGAAGGCGGCCTCGACGCCGACGGCGGCGCGCAGCCATTGCCGGCGGTAGGCCTCCCCCTGGAAAGTGAAGGGGAACAGCCCGCTGACCTCGCCGCGAGTGTCGGCCGCCCTGGCGTCGGAGCGGCGGGCGGCTTCGAGGCGGCCCACGAAATTGACGCCGCCCCCGGCCCGGTAGACCGCGTCGATCCCCAGGCGGACCTGGGTCGAGTGTTCGCTGCGCCGCTCCCAGCGGGCGGGGAAGCCGCCGCCGCTTTCGCTGTAGGCGTCCACCCGGGAGCGCAGGCGGGACAGGCTGGCGTAGGGGGTGAAGGCGGCCGGGCCGAGGGTCGCCGCGTCGAACCAGTCGAGGCGCAAGCGCAGGGCCTCCGAGCGGGTGTCGGGGCGACCCCGGGAGAGGGCCGGCAGGCCGGCATTGACATAACCCCGGGCGATCTTGGCCTCGCCCCGGTTAGCGTAGCCGCTCAGGGTGGCGAAAAAGGGCGAGGCGCCGAGCCGGACAGTCAGCTCCGGCAGCAGGTAGGCGCCCTGGGTGCGGGTTTTGCCGCCGAAGGGCGTTGCCCGGTCGCCGTCGCTGCGGCCGAGGGCGGCCCGGATGACCACGCCGTCGGCCAGCCCCCGGCTGTAGCCGAATTCGCCCGCCGCGACGCTGCCGCTGTCGGCGCTGCGGTCGCCGCGGCCCCAGTCGCCGGCCAGCCAGACGTTCTGCCGGCCCCGGGCCGGCAGGCCGCGGAGCGGGCTGCCGTGGGCACCGTGCAGGGCGAGGTCGGCTTCGCGCAGGCCCAGGCCGGCGACCCCGGCGTTGGCGGCGAGGCTGCGGTTGAACTGGGCGAGATCGATCAAGCCGCTCGTTGCCCGGGCCAGGTAGGACTGGTTGTTGTCGAGGACGCCCACCACCACCGTGCCGTCGGCGCTCACGCCGTTGGCGTTGAAGGTTTTGGGGGCGGCGGGATTGACCGCCACGCCGTGGGCGGCCAGCCATTCTTCGATGGTCTGCAGGCCGCTCGCCTGGCTCCAGCGGAAACCCCGGCTGACACCGCCGGCGGCGCCGTCGAAACCGTAGCCGACGACCACGTCCCCGGCCGCGTTGACGGCGCTGGCCGAGGAAAACGTGCCGCCGTGCAGCACCCCCAGGCTGACTATGCCGGTAGCCGCCGTCCAGCGAAAGGCCCGGGTCTGGTTGCCGGCCGCCCCGTCGTCGGCGGCGCCGACGACGACATCGCCGGCGGCATTGACGGCGGTGGCGACCGAGTAGTCGGCCCCGTTGAGAACGCCGAGGCTGACCATGCCGGTGCCCGCCGTCCAGCGGAAGGCCCGGGTCTGGTCGCCGGCCGCTCCGTCATTGGCCTGGCCGACCACCACGTCGCCGGCGGCGTTGACCCCGGCGGCAGCCGAAGCGCTGCCACCATTGAGGACGCCGAGATTGACCAGGCCGCTCCCGGCAGTCCAGCGAAAGGCCCGGCCGGCGTTGGCGGCGGCGCCATCGCCGGCATAGCCGACGACCACGTCACCGGCGGTATTGACGCCGGCGGCGAAGGAATACAGCCCGCCGGGCAGGGTGCCGAGGCTGACCATGCCGCCGCCGGCCGTCCAGCGGAAAGCCCGCGGCTGTCCTCCGGCGGCGCCGTCGTTGGCCTGGCCGACGATCACCGTGCAGTCGCTGTTGCAGGCGGTGGCGGTGGAGAAATCGCCGCCGTTGAGGACGCCCAGGTTGACTGTGCCGGCGGCCGGCGTCCAGAGAAAAGCGCGGGGGTTGAAGGCGGCGTCGTCGCCTTCGCCGACAACGGCAGTGCCGGCGGCGCTGACGGCGGTCGCGGTCAAGTACGAGCCGCCGAGATTGCCCAGTTCCACCAACCCGTCCGCCGCCCCGGCGCCCGGCGCCGGGGCAGACAGGAGCGCCGCCAGCAGCGGCGATGCAGTGCGCAACGACAGCGAGGGCGGGCAACCGGCCATGTTCGCCTTTCCCAAAGGAGAAGCGGGTGTGTTCACGCAATAATAGTGCTTTTCGTAATGAGATTGATCGCCTGTTACGATTTTCACGGGGTTGGCCGCCTCCGGCCGCTAACTGTGTAAACCCACCAGGTTGTTCAGTAAGGTGACGCGGGAGATGGGGGGCTGATATTGAAGGCTGGCATGAGGTCTGTGCCAGTTGTATTGATGCAGCCAGAGCGGCAGATGCCGAGCGCGATGGCTGGATGACTCGTAA
>SSSZ01000082.1 GCA_009469675.1 Azonexaceae bacterium
ACTTGCCCGAATTGGGCGAGACTGCTCGCCCCATGGCGTGCATCGCCCCCCGGAAACGGGGGGCGTGGGTTGAAACCAGTCAATCGGCACCGCCTTGAATCGCGCCTCCCTGCATCGCCCCCCGGAAACGGGGGGCGTGGGTTGAAACTCGCCGAGAAAAACCGCAAGCTCGACGAGTTGGCGCATCGCCCCCCGGAAACGGGGGGCGTGGGTTGAAACGTGTTCGTGGAAAACAGCCCAGCTATCGTTATTCGCATCGCCCCCCGGAAACGGGGGGCGTGGGTTGAAACCCTCTGCCACTGTCGTGTTGCGGCGCGTAAATTCGCGGCATCGCCCCCCGGAAACGGGGGGCGTGGGTTGAAACCGATCCTGACCGAATCCGCACGCCAGATGGATTTCGCGCATCGCCCCCCGGAAACGGGGGGCGTGGGTTGAAACAAAACCAAGGATTGACAATCCACTACAAAAACCGGAGCATCGCCCCCCGGAAACGGGGGGCGTGGGTTGAAACGTTTGACCCGGATGAGTTGTCCGATATGTCGGCGCGCATCGCCCCCCGGAAACGGGGGGCGTGGGTTGAAACATTAGTCCTCGCATTCCTTGTCCATCCCGGTTACACGATGCATCGCCCCCCGGAAACGGGGGGCGTGGGTTGAAACCTACGTTGATGGATGGAAGGGAACCCTCATCGGATGCATCGCCCCCCGGAAACGGGGGGCGTGGGTTGAAACTTCAGGGTCCGCGAAGCCCTGGCGGCGGCCCACCGGCATCGCCCCCCGGAAACGGGGGGCGTGGGTTGAAACAAGTCCATCAAGGCCAAAGAGGGCCGCGGCGCCGCGCATCGCCCCCCGGAAACGGGGGGCGTGGGTTGAAACATCACGAATGCCGCCAGGAGCGCCCCGGCGGCGACGAGCATCGCCCCCCGGAAACGGGGGGCGTGGGTTGAAACGACTTCTCGGCCGCCGATTCCGGCACGGTCATTGGGCATCGCCCCCCGGAAACGGGGGGCGTGGGTTGAAACTCCGTGGCAGCGACTCGAGCCTCCTCCAGCCGGCAGGGCATCGCCCCCCGGAAACGGGGGGCGTGGGTTGAAACTTGACGCGCACGGCGGCACGCTGCCCGAAGACGTGGCATCGCCCCCCGGAAACGGGGGGCGTGGGTTGAAACCCCCCGATGAGGTGCATCTCAATGAGCAACCCTGAGCATCGCCCCCCGGAAACGGGGGGCGTGGGTTGAAACATGGTTTTGGCCTCAAGGCCTCCTCGAAATCTGCGCATCGCCCCCCGGAAACGGGGGGCGTGGGTTGAAACGATTGGCTGGCCGGCGCCGAGAACGCCATTTCAGGCATCGCCCCCCGGAAACGGGGGGCGTGGGTTGAAACCAAGCCCTCCAACTTGCACGGTAACGCGCCGAGCGGCATCGCCCCCCGGAAACGGGGGGCGTGGGTTGAAACTGCGCCTGCACCTCATTCCAGCGAGCGACCTGGGCATCGCCCCCCGGAAACGGGGGGCGTGGGTTGAAACAGGGTGATCGGCGCCACGGCGTAGGTGCCGCCGGAGCGCATCGCCCCCCGGAAATGGGGGGCGTGGGTTGAAACTCGCAGCACCGCAATGCGGCGTGGAACCCCCACGTGGGCGTGGGTCGCATCGCTTTAAGCCTGGTCAAACTTCCTTCAAAGCCCAGCCGAAAAACTCCGGCCGGCAAACGTGACGGGTGCGGCCGCGTGTGGGAATCCCCGTTTGTTTACATGAGAGATTGACAAGGGTGTTGCAATTTTCAAGGTGCGCTCCCTGTGGTAACGCCGTCCGTTTGGAATGCCTTTCTGTGTCCGGCTGAAAATAAAAGCCAGGGAATCGTTTGGATTCAGGCATCCTGGCGATGTCCGGCCCAGTGATCGGGCGGTGACGGCGAGTCGGTGCGCAGAGGTCGCTGCCCTTGAAAAGCCTGGGTTTGTTGCGCTGCGGGGCCAGCGCGTAGGGCGGGCCGGCGGCAGGGTTGCCAAACCTGTTAATATTGCCCTCCTACCGCCTCGCCCCAAATAACTACTCCCCCCAGCATGCCCCCCCCGACTCCTGATCGCATGACCCGCGAGGAGCGCCGTGCCGGTGCTTCGCTTGCTTCCATCTTTGCCCTGCGCATGCTGGGGCTTTTTCTCATCCTGCCGGTGTTTTCGGTGTACGCCAAAACGCTGCCCGATGGTGGCGATTTGGCCCTGGTGGGTTTTGCCTTGGGGGCCTACGGCCTGACCCAGGCGTTCTTTCAGATTCCCTTCGGCATCGCCTCCGACCTGTGGGGGCGCAAGCGGGTGATTGCGGCGGGGCTGTTGCTTTTTGCCGCCGGCAGCTTTGTTGCGGCGGCAGCGCCGGACCTCCACTGGATCATCGTCGGCCGGGTGCTCCAGGGGGCGGGGGCGATTTCGGCGGCGGTCACGGCCCTGGCCGCCGATCTGACGCGGGAGGAGCACCGCACCAAGGTGATGGCGATGATCGGTTCTTCCATCGGCCTGGTATTCGCGCTTTCGCTGGTGGGGGCGCCGCTCCTCTACGGCTGGATCGGCATGCCGGGCTTGTTCGCCCTCACCGGCGTTCTCGCCCTGGCGGCCATCGGCGTGCTCTTCCGCGTGGTGCCGCCGGCGCCGGCCCGGCAGGGGCACGACAAGCTGCCGTTTCGGCAGGTGTTGCTCAACCCCGATCTGTTGCGGCTTAATTTCGGCATTTTCAGCCTGCACATGATGCAGATGGCCATGTTCGTCGTTCTCCCCCACGCCCTGGTGGATCAGGGCGGCCTGGCGGCGGCGGCCCATTGGCAGGTCTATCTGCCGGCAGTGCTGGTGTCCTTCGTGGTCATGGTGCCGGCCATCATTTCGGCGGAAAAGGGCGGCAAGATGAAAGCGGTGTTCTCGGGCGCCATCGTCTTGCTCGTGGCCGTCCAGGGGGGGCTGGGGTTCTTCGGCGGCGGCTTGTGGCCGCTGGCCTTCTGGCTGACGCTGTTCTTCGTCGCCTTCAACATCCTGGAGGCGACGCTGCCCTCCCTGGTGTCGCGCACCGCCCACCCGTCGGCCAAGGGTGCGGCCCTCGGGGTGTATAACACGACCCAGGCGATCGGTCTTTTTCTCGGCGGCGCGGTGGGCGGTTACCTGGCTCAACATTTCGGCGATAATGCCGTTTTTGCCGTGTGCGGCGGCTTGGCTCTCGCCTGGCTGGCCGTGGCGGCCTCGATGAATTTCCCGCCGCGGCGCCGGACGCCGGCGGCGGCTCACACCTGAAGGGGAGACTCCATCCATGGCCTCAGTCAATAAAGTCATTCTCGTCGGCAATCTGGGTGCCGACCCGGAAACCCGCTATACCGCCAGCGGCGATCCGATCTGCAACATCCGCCTGGCCACCACCGAAAGCTGGAAGGACAAAACCACCGGTGAAAAGCGCGAATTGACCGAATGGCACCGCGTCGTCTTCTACCGCAAGCTGGCGGAAATCGCCGGGCAGTACCTGAAAAAGGGTTCCCAGGTCTATCTCGAAGGCCGCATCAAGACCCGCAAGTGGCAGGACAAGGAAGGCCAGGACCGCTACACCACCGAAATCGAAGCCACCGAAATGCAGATGCTAGGCAGCCGCCAAGGCATGGGCGCCCCGGCCGCCGACAGCGAGCCGACCGACTACGCGCCGGCGCCGCGCAAGGATAAGCCCAAGCCGTCCTTCGACGATCTGGGCGACGACATCCCCTTCTGAGGCGCCGGGGCCTCGGGCGCCGGCGTTCTGGTCAGCCCCGGTTACCGCCGCTCAAAGCGCTGTCTGTCGCGCTCATCCAGCCGGCCCTGCGGGGCCGGTTTTGTTTTTTGCGGCGTCAACGAAAAACGGCCTCCGGAGAGGCCGTTGGCACGATCCGGCGGGCCGCCGGGTCAGAATTCGTATTCGAGCTGAAAGCGCAGGCCGTGGTCGGGGGCAGCTTTGGAGACGCCCACCAGCCAGGCGGCGTTGTACTTGAACGCCTGCTTGTTGCCGAGGGGGATTTTGCCGAAGACCGCCGGGCCGACGCGGTGTTCTTGTTCGTCGTGGGGCGCCCAGTGGTTCCATTTGCCGGTTTCGCCAAAGCCCTGGAGGCCGAATTCGAACTGGGGCAGCCAGCGGTACTTGGCCTGCCACTGGTAGAGGAAGCGGGTGTCGTTCGGCTCCTCGGCCTTGTAATTGCGCTCGAAAAGCAGGTTGGCGTTGAGCTGGATTTTGCCGAATTCGGTCTGGAAGAGGGGGCCCCACTTCACTTCCCAGCCTTCGGCGTGGTTGCGGGGGCGTTCGATCTCAAGCAGGAAGCCGATATCCACCGGGTACTTGCCGGTTTCGGTGAGCTGGAACTTGTTTTCCCATTCGATGGCGTCGTATTTGGTGCCTTCGTTGTTTTCCTTCTTGTACTTGAGGTAGGCCTCGGTAAACCACCATTCCTTCACACCCCAGCCGAAACCGATGCTGGCGGCGGATTCCCGCGGGTCGTCGCCCTTTTTGGCGGTACCCGCCTTGATGTCGATTTCCCGTTCGCCGTATTCGACGGTGGGGGTGAAAATGTAGTCGGCGGGGCCGGCGGCGGCGATCAGGGGGGCCGAGAGCAGCCCTGCGGCCAGGAGCGGCGCATAACGTTTCATGGAGTAGCTTTCAGGCGGTTCGGGGAATCTGGGGCTGGAGGCGGCAAAGCCGCATGCCGATCAGGATGAGGATCAGAGTGGCGGCGTAGAAGACGACCTGGATGCCCGAGGGCATGGCTTCATAGCCGATCAGAGTGTGGAGGAAGCGGCCCAGGGCCGAGGTGTTGGCCAGCAGCCAGGAACTGTCCCAGAGCGGGCTGGCCAGGCTGGGCAGGAGATCGGCCTGGACGAGGAAGCGGGCCATCTGGCTGGCCATGGCGGCGGCGAGAAGGAGGATAAGGCCGCTGGTGGCGGCAAAAAACCAGCGGGCGGGAATGCGCAGGAAGCCGGCGTAGAGGGCGTAACCCGCCGCCGCGCCGGTGGCGAGGCCGATGGCGCCGCCGCTGATGACGGTGGCGAAGGTTTCTTCGCCGCCGGTCAGGAGTCCGTAGAGGAAGAGCGAGGTTTCGGCGCCTTCCCGCAGGATGGCCAGGGCGATGACCACGGCGAGGGCCGACATTGCGCGGCCGCCTTCGGCGACGTCCTTGCCCAGTTGGCGGGCGTCGCGGGCGAGCTGCATGCCGTGGCGGGCCATCCAGATGTTGTGCCAGGCGAGCATCACGGCGGCCAGGCCGAGGATGCCGGCGTTGAACAGTTCCTGGCCGGTGCCTTCGGCCAGTTCGGCGATCCATTCGGTGAGCGAGGCGACCACCAGTGAGCCGGCGATGCCGGCGGCGATGCCGGCGGCCAGCCAGCGGTTGCGTCCGGGCAGGGCCTGGGTGGCGGCGGCGATGATGCCGATGATGAGCGCCGCTTCAAGGGTTTCGCGAAAGACGATGATGGCCGAACCGAGCATGGCGCTTACTCGGCGATGAGGGCGCCACGCGCCGTCTTTTCGTTGAATTCGCCAAAGAAGGGATAGCGTCCCGGGGCCAGGGGGCCGACGTAGATATTGGCCTTGGCGCCGCCGGGAATGACCTTTTCCCGGTTGAGTTCGTGGCTTTCGAATTCTTCCGGGGTCGAATCCTGGTTGTGGACGACCAGCTTGATCTTCTGCCCGGCCGGAACGCGCAGTTCGGCGGGTTCGAAGCGGTGGTTGCGGATGACCAGGGCGAATTCGGTGTCGGCGGCCCACAGGCTCAGGGGCAAGGCCAGGGCCAGCAGGGCGAGGGGGAGTCGGGCAAGGGTTTTCATGGGCGCCAATAATAATTATTCGTATTTGCATTGTCAAATAGCTCCGACGGGCCGACCGTCCCGGCGGCCCTGCCGGACTCCCGGGATGGGGGCCTTTGCGGGTAGAATCCCAAAAGCAGGAACCCGCTCCGGCGGAAACGCTTTGCGTGCCACCATTCCAAGAGGCTATCCATGTCCAGCCCCATCACCTTCAAGATTCTCGAAGACATCGCCAAGGACTTGTCCGGCAGCGAGGTTACCTTCCCCACCTTCCTGGACATCACCTTCCAGGTCCGGACCGCCCTGCAGAACCCCAACCTGTCGATCGAACAGTTGGCCAAGCTGGTGGGGGCCGAACCCCTGATGAGCGCCAAGATCATCCGCATGGCCAATTCGGTGGCCCTCAACCCCTCGGGGCGCGAGATCGCCGACGTCAAGAGCGCCATCGTCCGGGTCGGCATGGAGGCGGTGCGCACCGTTTCCTTTGCCGTGGCCATGGAACAGTTGCTCAAGTCGAAGCAGATGAAGGCTTTCGAGGAAATCTCCCACCGCCTCTGGGAGCACACCGCCCATGTCGCCGCCCTGTGCCGGGTGCTGGCCCGCAAGCGTGCCCGCATCAACGGCGACGAGGCGATGTTCGCCGGCCTGGTGCACGACATCGGTGTCTTCTACCTGATGTCCCGGGCCGCCAATTTTCCTGAACTGGTCGCCGACAAGGTCGAACTGCACAACCTCCTGGTGGGTTGGCACGACAACATCGGCCACGCCCTGCTTTCCGCCCTGGGCCAGCCCGAGAGCATCGTGCTGGCGGTACAGGAACACGAAATGGATCGCGAGGTAGCGGAGATCAAGACCTTGTCCGATGTCCTCTACGTCGCCAACAAGATCGCCAACCGCTCGAGCAGCTGGCGCGATCCCGAAGTCGATGCCCAGGTCGACACGTCGATGCTCGATGCCATTTTCGACGCCGAGACCCTGGCCGAGATCATCGACGAGTCGGAAGAAGAAGTGCAATCCCTGAAGACCGCCCTGGGCGGTTGACCGGCCGGCTTGTAAGGGCCTGGGCAGCTAGGGGGCGCACAATCAGACCTTCCGACCGGGCGTCCGGCCCGGCCGCCGGGCGAAATTCGGGGAACCGTGCGGTGTCGATACGATGCCCCGCGGATAGGCAGCAGGAGCGGTTGCCGGTCAAGACCGCCAAACACAAGGGAATCGCATGAGTCATCACGATCTGGCCGGTGAGGTTTCGGGCAAGCGCCTGGCTGTCCTCTCCCTGGCCGCGCTGGGCGTCGTTTATGGCGACATCGGCACTAGCCCACTCTACGCGGTGAAGGAAGTCTTTGCCGGCAACCACCCGATCCCCGTCACCGACGCCAACATCTTCGGCAGCCTGTCGCTCTTCTTCTGGGCGTTGTTGATCGTCGTTTCGGTCAAGTACGTGATGTTCATCATGCGCGCCGACAACCGGGGCGAAGGCGGCATCATGGCGCTCATCGCCCTGGCGCTCCACGACGTCCAGAGCAAACCGCGTCAAGCCAAGGCCGTGATGATCGTCGGCATCCTCGGCGCCGCCATGTTCTACGGCGACGGCATGGTGACGCCGGCCATTTCCGTCCTCTCGGCGGTCGAGGGGCTGGAGATCGCCACGCCGGCTTTGAAGCCCTTCGTCATTCCCATCACCATGGTGGTGCTCTTCATCCTCTTCTTCGTCCAGCGTCACGGCACGGCCAAGGTCGGCATCGCCTTCGGCCCGATCATGCTCGTCTGGTTCACTACCCTGAGCCTCCTCGGCATCTATAACATCGCCGGCAATCTGGCGGTGCTGAAGGCACTCAATCCCCTCTACGGCATCGAGTTTCTCTTCGCCAACAAGGCCATGGCCCTGGTCGCCATGGGTAACGTGGTGCTGGCGGTGACCGGCGCCGAGGCCCTCTACGCCGACATGGGCCATTTCGGGCGCAAACCGATTTCCCGGGCCTGGTTCGGTTTCGTCCTGCCCGCCCTGGTGCTCAACTATTTTGGCCAGGGCGCTCTGATCCTGGCCAATCCGGACGCGGCCCAGAATCCCTTCTTCCTTTCCGCCCCCGACTGGGCGCTCTATCCCCTGGTCGGCCTGGCCACGGTGGCAACGGTCATCGCTTCCCAGGCGGTGATCTCGGGGGCCTTCTCGGTGACCCGGCAGGCCATGCAGCTCGGCTTCGCGCCGCGCATGGAGGTGCAGCACACTTCCGAGAAGGAGCAGGGCCAGATCTACCTGCCGGCGGTTAATTGGGGCCTCATGGTGGCGGTGATGATCCTGGTGCTGGGCTTCAAGTCGTCGAACAATCTGGCGGCGGCCTACGGCATTGCGGTGACCGGCGACATGGTCATCACCTCTATCCTCGCCACGGTCGTCGTGGCGCGGGCCTGGGGCTGGGGCTGGGGGCGGGCGAGCGCGCTCTTCGCCTGCTTCCTCGCCGTCGAACTGGTCTTCCTCGCCGCCAACATCCTCAAGATTCCCGACGGGGGCTGGTTCCCCCTGGTCGCCGGGATGGCGGTGTTCATCCTGATGACCACCTGGAAGCGCGGCCGCCAGCTTCTTTCGGACCGCCTCAAGGGCGAGCGCCTGGAACTCATGCCCTTCATCGAGTCCTTGTCGATGTCGATGCCGACCCGGGTGCCGGGCACCTCGGTCTTCCTCAACGCCGACCCCAAGGGCGTTCCCCACGCTCTGCTCCACAACCTGATGCACAACAAGGTACTGCACGAGCGGGTGGTGCTGGTTTCGGTGCAGTTCTTCGACGTCCCCTACGTGCCCGATATCGACCGGGTCGAGGTCAAGAAACTCAAGGAAAATTTCTGGAGCGTTGTCGTCCAGTACGGCTTCAAGGACGAACCCGACATCCCGCGGGCCATGGAGTTGTGCGCCGAGGCGGGGCTGGAGTGCTCGGCCCTCGACACCTCCTACTTCATCGGCCGCGAAACGCTGATTCCCCGGCTCGGCTCGGACATGGCCTATTGGCGCGAGAAGATTTTCGTCGCCATGTTCCGGAACGGCGGATCGGCCACCGCCTTCTTCCAGATTCCCTCCAACCGGGTGGTCGAACTCGGCACCCAGGTCGTCCTCTGACCGCCTGGGCGCTCAGAGGCGCCGGATCTTGTCGAGCAGGGCGGTGGTCGATTTCTCGTGGATGAAGGGGATGGAATGGACGCTGCCGCCCCAGCCGCGCACTTCGGCGGCGCCGACGATGCGGTCCACCGGCCAGTCGCCGCCCTTGACCAGGATGTCGGGCCGGCAGTCGAGAATGCGCTGTAGCGGCGTGTCCTCGTCGAACCAGGTGACGAGGGCCACGCAGGCCAGGCTGGCCATCACCGCCAGGCGATCGTTCAGGCCGTTGACCGGCCGGTCGTCCCCCTTGCCCAGGCGTTTGACCGAGGCGTCGCTGTTGAGCGCCACCACCAGGCTCGCCCCCAGCGCCGCCGCCTGGGCGAGGTAGGTGACGTGGCCGCGGTGGAGGATGTCGAAACAGCCGTTGGTGAACACCAGCGGATGGGGCAGGGCGGCGGCCCGGCGGGACAGGTCGGCGGGGGGGCAGACCTTGGCTTCGAACGCCGGCGGCGGGTAGTTCATCGGGCCGGGCGGGCGGCTCAACGGGCCGTCGGCGATTCCACCGGGGCCGGGGCGGGCGCCGGTTTCTGCTCGTTGGCGTTGGCCTGGGAACTGTCGAGGCGCTTGGTTTCGGCTTCGCCCACCACTTCCATGACGTTGACCACCTTGCGCACGCCGCTCGTGGTGCGGGCGACGTTGATCGCGGCCTGGGCTTCGCGTTCGTTGACGATGCCGAGGAGGAAGACGGTGCTCGCCTCGGTCACCACCTTGACGTGGTTGGCCGAAAACTGGCCGGCATCGACAAAGCGGGCCTTGACCTTGGAGGTAATGTAGGTGTCGTTGCTGCGCCCGGAAAGGGAGGCGGCGGCGCCGATCACCAGTTCGTTCCAGATGCCCTGGACGCCTTCGGTGCCGCGGACGATTTCGCCGATGCGCGCCTTGGCTTCGTCGTTGGGCACCTCGCCGCTGATCAGCACCTTGCGGTTGTAGCTGGTGACGTTGACGTGGGCTTCCTTGCCGAATTTGTCGGAAATCCGGCTCGAAGCCTTCCATTCGATGGTTTCGTCGTCGGTCTGGACGCCCACGGGACGCCGGTCGAGGGCAGCCATGACGCCCACCGTGACGCCCGTGGCGACGAGGGGGAAGCAGGCCTGCAGGGCGGGAACGGTGAGCGCCACGAGGGCGGCGGTAAGTAGGGCCTTTTTCATTCGTCGACTCCCAATAGTAGGCTGTCGATGCCATCGCACAGGCAATGGATCATCAGCAGGTGGGTTTCCTGGATGCGGGCGGTGCGTTCGGCGGGAACGCAGAGGTGGATGTCGTCGTCGCGCAGCATTTCGCCGATGCGTCCGCCGCCGCGGCCGGTCAGGGCAATGATGCGCATGTCGGCATCGTGGGCGGCCTGGATGGCCTCGATCACGTTGCCCGAATTGCCCGAGGTGGAAATGGCCAGGAGGACGTCGCCGGCGTGGCCCAAGGCCCGTACCTGCTTGGAGAACACCTGGTTGAAGGAATAGTCGTTGGCGATGGCGGTGAGGATGGAGCTATCCACCGTCAGGGCGATGGCGGCCAGTTCCTGCCGTTCGGCTTCGAAGCGGCCGACCAGTTCGGCGGCGAAGTGCTGGGCGTCGGCGGCAGAGCCGCCGTTGCCGCAGGCCAGGATCTTGCCGCCATTGACCAGCGCCCCGGTCATGATCTCGATGGCGGCGGCGATGGGGGCCGCCAGCATCTCGACGGCATTGAGCTTGGTGTGGGCGCTGTCCTCGAAGTTCTTGGCAACGCGGGCGATCAGGTCCATGGAAAGTCGGCTCGGGCAAAAAGTTGCTCGGATTCTAACATTGCGGCCCGGTGGCGTTTGTAACCAACGGTAAAACCTCAGAGTTCGGCGAGCACCTCGATTTCGAGCCGCCGCCAGGGGTTGGGGTCGTCCCGCAGGCGGGCGATGCGGGCGACGAGGCGCTCGCCCTGGTCGAGGGCGGCCGAGGCGGCGCGGTTTTCCGCCCGCGGCAGGTAGCCGAGCTTGCGGCCTTGCCATTCGACGCGGATGGCCCGCGGGTCGTGGCGGTTTTCCGGCTCCCGCACCAGGGTCAGCCGGTCGCCCACCTTGAGCTGCGGCCAGACTTCGGCCAGGGCGTGATACTGGGCGCCGGCCAGGGGCGAACTCTGGATCAGCAGGCGGATGCTTTCCCCCCGGGCCGTCGCCAGCCAGAGGGCGAGGGCCAGGCTAATCGTCAGCCGCGAAAGCATGGCGCAACCATTCGACGGTCCGGCCCGCCGGGCCGTCCAGCAGGACGCAGTCGAAGCGGCAATCGCAATCGGGCCGGCCGGCCAGGTAGTGGCGGGCGGCGAGAACGATGCGCCGGCGTTTGGCCGCCCCGATGCTCGCCCCGGCGCCGCCGAAGTCGCTGCGGCTGCGCCGGCGCACCTCGACGAAGACCAGCACCGGGCCGTCGCGGCAGACGAGGTCGATTTCGCCGCCCCGCACCCGGAAATTCCGTGCCACCACGGTCAGGCCCCGGGCTTCGAGGAAGCGGGCGGCCAGGTCTTCGCCTTCGCGGCCGCGTATCGCCGCCGTGCCCGAGGTGGTATCGTTGGCTTTTCCCTGCATCGCCCATCCCATGACAGAAGAATCGACGGCATTGTACGTCGTGCCCACCCCCCTGGGGAACCTCGCCGACCTTACCGAGCGCGCCCGAACCGTCCTCCGGGAGGTGCCCTGGGTGGCGGCCGAAGACACCCGCCACAGCCAGCCCCTGCTCCGCCACCTTGGCGCCGCCGCCCGCCTGATCCCCGCCCACGAGCACAACGAACGCGAAGCGGCCGGCCGCATCATCGAAAAGCTGGCGGCTGGCGACGCCGTAGCCCTGGTCTCCGATGCCGGCACCCCGGCCGTTTCCGACCCCGGCGCCCGCATCGTCGCGGCGGTGCGGGCCGCGGGCTTTCGCGTCGTGCCCCTGCCCGGCCCGTGCGCTGCGGTGGCGGCGCTTTCGGCGTCGGGACTCGCCGATCCCCACTTTCTCTTCTATGGCTTCCTTCCGGCCAAGGCGGGGCAACGCCGGCAGGCCCTGGAATCCCTCAAGGCCTTGCCCTACGCCCTGGTCTTCTACGAGGCGCCCCACCGCGTCGTCGAAGCTGTCGAAGACCTCGCCGCCGTGCTCGGCGAACGCACCCTGGTCATCGCCCGGGAACTGACCAAGCTCTTCGAATCGATCCATAGCGGCCCCCTGGCGGAAGCGCCGGCCTGGATGCGGGCCGACCCCAACCGCCAGAAGGGCGAATTCGTCCTCGTCGTCTCCGGCGCCCCGGCCGGCGCCGACGACGGCGGCGGCGAACGGGTGCTCAAGCTGCTGCTCGCCGACGGCCTGCCGGTCAAACAGGCGGCCAGGCTCGCCGCGGCCATCACTGGCGCGAGCAAGAACGCGCTCTACGAGCGGGCCCTGCAGCTCAAGGATTAGCGGTCCGCCGGGCGATAGCGGCGAGGGGCTAGCCGGTCTTTGCCTCCCGGCGAGGTGGCTCGTCCTCGCGCCGACGTCGGCTGGCCCTGGGGTTGGCGCCCAGCCGGAAAGACCAAGCCGGCACTCGCATCTGGTTCCGCCGAATACCCAGGCGACTCCCCGGGGGCGGTGGTCAGTCGAGGCAGCGCACCCGCTGGCCGAAAAAGCTGCAGTTGAAATATTGCCGCGAAGGCACCAGATCGTAGAGGCGGGCGGCGGTGTCGGCCTCGTAGTCGCGGACCAGGTCTTCGCCCCGGGGGCCGGCGTCGAGGGCGGCGAAGAAGAGGTCGATGAGCTGGGCTTCCTTGGCTTCGAACTCGGCTTCGGATACCTCGCCCTTGAGGCGGATTTCCCAGACCTTCTGGAGTTCGATCAGGAGGGGCCGGAAGAAGCGCCGCCCGCAGGCTCCCCACTCCTGGTTGCCGAGAGCGCGGTAATAGAAGCCGCGGGAGGTTTCGCCGGCGCGGGTCTTGGGGTTGTATCTGCGGTTCCATTCGACCACCTGGTCGGAACAGTTGCCGGCGTGCTCGATGTAGGCGTTGAGGGCCTGCAGGGGGGCATCGGAGACGGCCTGGGCGAGGCCGGAGCAGGCCGCCAGGCCCAGGGCCGGCAGAAGTTTGATGAGCCGTCGCATGGCAATCAGTCGGGTGGGGAAAAGCCTATTCTAAGCCGCCGCCGGGGCGGGGCAAGGCGCCGGATTGCGCCCGCAAAGGCCGATACCCGGATAAAATTCGCCCATTCCCGGTTAACGTTCCATTCAAGCCATGCAGATCACCCTCACCCGCCCCGACGACTGGCACCTCCACCTGCGCGACGGCGAGGCCCTGGCCGCCGTCGTCGGCCATACGGCCCGCCAGTTCGGCCGGGCCATCGTCATGCCCAACCTCAAGCCGCCGGTGACCACGGTGGAGCAGGCGGCGGCCTACCGCGACCGCATCCGGGCGGCGGTGCCGGCCGGGCTGGCCTTCGAGCCGCTGATGACCCTCTACCTCACCGACAACACGCCGCCGGCGGAGATCGCCCGGGCCGCCGCCTCGGGTTTCGTCAAGGCGGTCAAGTACTATCCGGCCGGCGCCACGACCAATTCCGATTCCGGCCTCACCGCCGTGGACAAGGCCTACGACGTTTTCGCGGCAATGGCCGAGCACGGCCTGCCGCTCCTGGTGCACGGCGAGGTGACCGACCCCGGGGTCGACCTTTTCGACCGCGAAAAAGCCTTCATCGACACCGTCCTGGCCCCCCTCGTCGCCCGCTTTCCCAAGCTGCGGGTGGTCATGGAGCACATCACCACCCAGGACGCCGCCCAATTCGTCGCCGCCGCCGGCCCCCAGGTCGCCGCCACCCTCACCGCCCACCACCTGCTCTACAACCGCAACGCCATTTTCCAGGGCGGGGTGCGGCCCCACTGGTACTGCCTGCCCGTCCTGAAGCGCGAGACCCATCGGGAAGCCCTGGTGGCGGCGGCGATTTCCGGCAACCCCAAGTTCTTCCTGGGCACCGATTCGGCGCCCCACGCCCGGCTGACCAAGGAAGCGGCCTGCGGCTGCGCCGGCTGCTATACCGCCTACGGCGCCCTCGAACTTTATGCCGAAGCCTTCGAGCAGGCCGGCGCCCTCGACCGGCTGGAGGCCTTCGCCAGTTTCCACGGCGCCGACTGGTACGGTCTGCCGCGCAACGTCGGGCGCGTCACCCTGGTCAAGGAAAGCTGGGCCGTTCCCGCCGATTTTCCCTATCTGGCCGGCGACACCCTGGTACCCCTGCGGGCCGGCGAAAAACTGGCCTGGAAACTGCTCTGAGGACTTTCACCATGCGCCCCACAAGTTCCTTCCGCCTGCTGCCCTGGCTGGCGCCGCTGCTCCTGGCCGGCTGCATCAACGACGGCGCCACCTACCAGATCGACAATACCGGCCAGCACAACCTCAGCCTGGTGCGGGAACAGACCTTCTTCTGGGACAAGAAGATCAATTTCTACCTCGTTGTGGCCCGCATGCCGGCCTGCATGCGCCGCCATGCCATCGGTTCCCTCGCGCCCAAGACGCCCGTCGAGGTCTGGCAGGTGCCCTCCGGCGCCTACATCATCCGCGCCGCCCGCTTCATGTACGCGACGGAAACCCAGACTTGCGAAGGCTTCGCCAAAATGGACGCGGAGCCGGCGGAAGGTCTGGGCGAACTGGTCGGCACCTTCGTCACCAAGAACGGCGGCCCGGTTTTCGAGCCGGCCAAGAAAGCCCAGCCCGCCGGTTCGACCGCGGCCCAGTGACACCAATTCGCCTGCAAACCGATCGCTTGCCGCCTTCGCCTGGCCGTACTCCAGCACAGTCTTCGGCTCGTCTTGGCGTCTCGCTTTGAAAGCGAATTAGGATGAGTGCTGCCCCGGGGGCCTTCGGCGCCCCCCTTTTTCATCCTCTGCGGCCCTGGCTCGACGGCATGCCGCCCCGCCCCGATACGGCGGCCCTGGCCGCTCTCGCCGCCCGGGCCGGGCTACGCACCGCCGGCGGCCTGCCCCTGCGCTTCACGCCGCCCCGGGACGACGGCCTGGCCTACGAAACGCGAATCTGGACGCGGGGCGAAGTGGAAACCCGCCCCGACAACTGGCACGACTTCTTCAACGGACTCGTCTGGCTCGCCTTTCCCCGCGCCAAGGCGGCCCTCAACGCCCGCCACGTCCGGGCGGCGGCGGGGGCGGCCGGGCGGGGGGCGAACCGCGACGCCATGACCCATTTCGACGAATGCGGCATCGTCGTCGCCGGCCATCGGCCCGAACTGTTCGAGCTGATCCGCCAGTTCCGCTGGCGCGAACTGTTCTGGGAGCGCCGGCGGGAACTGGCGGGGTCGCTGCGCTGCTTCGTCTTCGGCCATGCCACCTACGAGCAGTTGTTGGCGCCCTTTCGCGGCCTCACCGCCAAGGCCGTCTTCTACGAGGTGGCCCCGGGCTGGCTGGACAACCCGCCGGCCCGCTGCCGGGCCGAGGTGGACGGGTTTCTCGCCGGCCAGCTGGGGGCGGGCCGCTACGCCGCGCCGCGGGAACTCCAGCCCCTCCCCCTGATGGGGCTGCCGGGGATGACGCCGGACAACGAACAGGCGGCCTACTACGACGACACCTGGCAGTTCCGGCCGGGCCGCCGCGGCGCGCCGGTCGTCCCGGCTGTCACAGGGGCTTGCTGAGTTCCAGGGTGGCCGGGTCGTCGCCGGGGGCGACGGAAAAATCGAGGGCGTCCATGAGAGCCTGCATCGGCTCGTTTTCGCTCAGCACCTCGCCGATCATGCGTTTCATTCCCCGCGCCCGGGCGGCGTCCTGGAGGCAGCCCATGATGCGGCTGCCGATGCCCTGGCCGGCCAGATGGTCGGCCACGACGACGCCGAACTCGCAGGTCTTTTCCCCGGCCAGGACGCCGTAGTTGGCTTCGGCGAGGATTTCCTCGTCGCCGGTCGGGTTGCGCGCCACGGCGACGAGAACCATCTCCCGGTCGTAGTCGATCTGGGTACGGCGCGCCAGTTGCCGCGGCGGCAGTTCGCGCATGGTGCCGAAGAAGCGGTAGTACTTGGACTGATCGGAGAGGCCGCGCACGAAATTCTGGAAGGCCGCGGCGTCCTCGGGGCGGATCGGCCGCACCGTGTAGTCGAGTCCGCCCCGGGTCCGCCACCAGGATTCGACAGTCGAAGGGTAGGGGCAGATCGCCATGTGGGGGTAGCGCAGCGACGGGGCGGGGGCCGGGCGGACCGCCAGCTGCGCCCGGCCGACGGCGATGTCGTCCCCGGCCAGGGTGGCGTCGAGTTCGAGGTGGTCGATCCAGGGCAATTCGCAGGCCAGGCCGGAAACATGAAGAAGCAGTTCGCCCAGGGCGTAGCGCAGCGCCGCCGCGGCCGCCGCATCGCCGGGAAGGAGGCCGGCCAGGCGGGGGTGGTCGAGGAGTTCGGCGGCCAGGCGGTCGTTGAGGGGGGGCAGGACGACGACCCCGGTCTGGGGGTGGCGGGCCGCCGACCCGGCTTCGCTGACCCCGATCACCGGCCCGAAGCTGCGGTCGCGGCGGATGCGGACCTGGACGGCCCGATCGTCGCCCGGCGCCGCTGCCGGCTGGCGGGTCGGGATGTGGAAGGCGGCGAGGACGGCGGCGGTTTCGTCCGGGGCGAGCTGGCGGCGGCCGCTTTCCAGGGCGGCGGCGATTACGGCGCCGGCCTCGCCCACCCGGGGCGGGCGATAGGAGGCCAGGGCGGGCGGCGTTTCCAGCAGAAGGCGCTGGTTGCGCACGAAATCGACCATGAAGGCAAAGGCGGTGACGGCGCTTTCCGGCGTGCGGAAAACCGGAATCTGGGCGCCGGCCAGAAGGCGGCGGGCTTCCCGGACCGACGATTCGCCCATGCAGCAGGCGAGGATAGGTTTGTCGCTGGTGGCGGCGATCTCGATGATCGCCCGGGCCACCGCCGTGGGATCGATGAAGCCGCTGGGCGAGACGATGACCAGGACGGCGTCTACCCCGGGGTCGGCCAGGCTGGCGCGGGTGGCTTCGGCGAAATGGGCCGGCTCGGCGCCGAAGAGAATGTCCACCGGGTTGGCCAGGGACCAGCTGGGGGGCAGCAGGGGGCCGAGGTGGGCGACGGTCTCCGGAGCCAGGGTGGGCAGGTCGATGCCGCAGTCGGCGGCCATGTCGGCGGCCATGATGGCGGGGCCGCCGCCGTTGCTGATGACGGCCAGGCGGTTGTTCTGGGGCCGGCGGGGGGAGGTGAGGGCGCGGGCCGCCGAGAAGAGGTCGCCGATCGAGCGCACCCGCAGGGCGCCGGCCCGGGCCAGGGCGGCGTCGAAGGTCTGGTCGTCGCCCACCGTCGCCAGGGTGTGGGACTGGGCGACGGCGGCGGAAGCCGGGGTCCGCCCGGCCTTGACCACGACCACGGGCTTGGCCCGGGCGGCGGTGCGCAGGGCGCTCATGAAGCGGCGGCTGTCGCGGATGCCTTCGAGGTAAAGGAGGATGCTTTCGGTCTGGGGGTCGGCGGCGAGAAAATCGAGAATGTCGGCGAGGTTGAGGTCGCTGCCGTTGCCCGGCGAGAAGACCGCGGAAAGGGCGAAGTTTTCGTCGAAGACCCAGTCCAGAATGCCCGTGCACACGGCTCCGGATTGCGAGACGAAGGCCAGGTTGCCGGCCGGGAAGCCCCGCTGGAACGGCGTGGCGTTGAGGCCCTGGTGGGGGCGGATGACGCCCAGGGCGCGGGGGCCGAGGAGGCGCACGCCGCACTGCTGGGCGCGGGCCACCAGGTCGGCTTCGAGGGCGTCGCCGGGGGCGCCGGTTTCGGCAAAGCCGGCACTATAGACGACGGCGGCCTTGACCCGCTTCTTGCCGCATTGCTCGACGATCCCGGCCACCGTCGCGGCGGGCGTGGCGATGAGGGCGAGATCGACCCGCCCGGGCACCTCCGCCAGGGAAGAATGGCAGGGGTGGCCGGCGATTTCGCCGTATTTCGGGTTGACCAGATGGACCGTGCCGGCAAAGCCGCCGTCCAGCAGGTTGCGGGTCAGGCCGCCGCCAATCGTCTGGGCCGCCGGGCTGGCCCCGAAAAGGACGATCGACCCGGGATTCGCCAGGGGTTCGAGGGGCGAGCGGGTCATTGCGGATCGACGGTGACGAGGGTCTCGATGGCGCCCACGACCTCGCCCCGCAGGTCGTGCAGGGGGGCGGCGACGAAGTGCAGGCGGACGCCCTGGGGGCCGAAGCCGGGGAAGAAATCTTCGCCTTCCCAGGCGCCGGGCACCAGGGCCGAGGGCTTGGCGCGGTCGCCGTAGTGGGCAGCGATGGCGGCGGGGTCGGCGCCCCTGACGATGAGTTCGGCGAGGACGACGCGGCGATTCTCAAAGGCGTAGAGATGGCGCCAGGCCTCGTCCCGGCCCACCGTCTCGGCGGCGGTGACGCCGGTGAGGGCTTCGCAGGCGCGGTTCCAGTGGGTGACCCGGCAGTCCTGGTCGAGGACGAAGGTGGCGACCGGGGTGGCGGCGAGGATTTCGGCGAGGCGGCGTTCGCTTTCCCGGCGGGCCAGTTCCAGGGTCTTGCGTTCGCTGATGTCCTGCAGGGTTTCGACGCAGCCGATCACCCGGCCGTCGGCGCCGACGATGGGGGCGGCGCTGAAGGACAGCCAGCGGCCGTTTTCGCCCAGGGCGGGGAAGAAATCCTCGGCTTCCCAGGCGCCGGGAATGAGGCGCGACGGGCGGTACTTGCCGGGATAGAACTTTTCCAGCTGGCCGACGGTGGAGCCGTCGAGAACGATGTCCGCCATGACCGGCCGGTGGGCGCGGTAGAAGGCCCGCCACTGGTGGTGGGTGCCGATCACTTCGGCGGCGGGAATGCCGGTCAGTTCGGCAAGGGCCGCGTTCCAGTGCACGACCTTGTGGTCGGCGTCGATGACGAAGGACGGCAAGGGGCTGCCGTCGAGAATCAGCGCGGTATCGATGGGCGTGGTCATGGCAAGTCTCCCCGTTTGTTTGAACTCTTGTGGTGACAATATAGCAGCGTCCCCGGGCGGTGAATACGATCCCGGTCTATAATCGACGCCGGAAAGTCGGCCAGGCAATCGCCGCGTGTTTCGGCACGGGGAGGAAAGTCCGGGCTCCGCAGGGCGGGATGCCAGCTAACGGCTGGGCGCTATAAGCCGCGAGGCGAAGGCGACGGAAAGTGCAACAGAGAGCAAACCGCCGATGGCCCGGCGCCTGGGCAACCAGGGGCCGGGATCAGGCAAGGGTGAAACGGTGGGGTAAGAGCCCACCGCGCTGGCGGCAACGTTCGGCGGCACGGCAAACCCCATCCGGAGCAAGGCCAAATAGGGAAGCATCGGCGTGGCCCGCGCTGCTTCCGGGTAGGCTGCTTGAGCCTGTCAGCGATGACAGGCCTAGAGGAATGATTGCCACGGCCCCGCAAGGGGCCGCAACAGAACCCGGCTTATCGGCCGGCTTTCCCATCCGATTGTGTTTCCGCCGGCGGCGGCAGGAAAGGACGTGATATGGCTGACGGGGCGGTGCCCGTGATCCTTTGGCAGGAGGGGGGCCAGCCCCGCTCGGCGCGCTGGCGTTCGGAAGCCGGTACGGCGCCGCCCCGGCGGGTCGAACTTGCCGACGACAGCCTCAAGGCCGATACCGCCTACGGTCTGGCTGCCCAGGGTTGCGCCCTGCTCTGGCGGGGCGATTTCCAGAACGCCCGGCAACTGCTCCAGGCCATGGCCCGGCGGGCCGACCGCCGGCCGGCCAAAGCTGGCGCCACGCCGGCCGAAGCCTTTCACCTCCACCGCCAGGCCCAGGCCCAGCGGGCGCGCACCTTGGGCCTGCTCCTCGTTCCCCTCGACGCCGACTACGCCATCCCCCTGCGCCGCGCCCCCGACGTCCGGGCCGCCTGCCTCGAAGCCTACGGGCCGGGGGAGGGGCCGGCGGTGGTTTCCCTGCGCGAACTGCAGGGCCTCATCGGCGCCCACGAATGGCGCAAGAAAGGCGTGCCCGTCGCCGCCCTGGGGGAGCGCATCCACCCCTACTACGGCGTGTATTCGCCGCTGCGCGGCGAATACGTCGACCTCGTCGCCGAGGCTCCCTTGCCCGCCGCCGCGCTTGCCTTCGACATCGGCACCGGCAGCGGCGTCCTGGCGGCCTTGCTGGCGCGGCGGGGGGTCGAGCGGGTGGTGGCCACCGACCGGGACGCCCGGGCGCTGGCCTGCGCCCGCGACAACCTGGCGCGCCTGGGGCTGGCGGGCCGGGTCGAGGTGGTCGAAGCCGACCTTTTTCCCCCGGGCCGGGCGCCCCTGGTGGTGTGCAATCCGCCCTGGGTGCCGGCGCGGCCCAGTGCGGCCATCGAATACGCCGTCTACGACCCGGAGAGCCAGATGCTGCGGGGCTTTCTGGCCGGGCTGGCGGCCCATCTCGAACCCGGTGGCGAGGGCTGGCTGATTCTCTCGGATCTGGCGGAGCACCTGGGGCTGCGCCGGCGCGACGAACTCCTCGCTTGTATCGACCAGGGCGGGCTGGCCGTCGCCGGGCGCCTCGACATCCGGCCCCGCCATCCCAAGGCGGGCGATCCGGCCGATCCGCTGCATCAGGCGCGGTCGCGGGAAGTGACTTCGCTCTGGCGGCTGGTCGCCCGCCCCTGAAACCGGGCGGCAATCAGCCGGCGGCGCAGCCGGCCTGGGCGGTGTTGGCGCCGAAGTAGCGGGCGGCGATGTCGCTGGCCGGCACGGGGCGCGAAATGAGGTAGCCCTGGGCCTGGTCGCAGCCCAGGGAAGCCAGGGCGGCGAACTGGGCCTTGGTTTCGACGCCTTCGGCGATGACCGAGAGGCGCAGGCTGTGGGCGAGCGCCAGAATGGCGGTGACGATGGCCCGGTCGTCGTCGTTTTCGGTCATGTCGGTGATGAACGAGCGGTCGATCTTGAGGGTATCCACCGGGAAGCGCTTCAAGTAAGCGAGGCTCGAGTAGCCGGTGCCGAAATCATCCACCGAAAGCTTGAAGCCGAGCTTGCTCAGGCGGTCGAGGGTGGTCAGGGTGAGTTCACCGTCCTGCATGAGGGCGGTTTCGGTGATTTCCAGCTCGATGTGGTCGGGGGTGAGGGCGAATTCCTCGACGACGCAGACGATGTCGCCGATCAGGTCGGGATCGCGGAACTGGATGGGGGAAAGGTTGATGGCGATGCGCGGCGGCCGGTAGCCGGCGTCGAGCCATTCGCGCACCTGGCGGCAGGCCGAGCGCAGCACCAGGGTGCCGATCTGGCCGATCAAGCCGCTTTCCTCGGCGACCGTGATGAATTGGCCCGGCGGCACCAGGCCCTGGGTCGGGTGCCGCCAGCGCACCAGGGCTTCGAGGGCCTCGGGGTGGCCGCCTTGGACGGCGACGATGGGTTGGTAGTGGACCTCGAATTCGTCCCGCTCGATGGCCCGGCGCAGGTTGGATTCGATCTGGAAGTAGTTGTCGGCGGCGGCATTCATCGCCGGCTGGAAGTAGCAGTAGGTGTTGCGGCCCGCCGCCTTGGCCTGGTACATGGCGGTGTCGGCGTTGCGCATCAGCGAATCGACGGTGCTGCCGTCCCGCGGGAAGAGGCAGATGCCGATCGACGGCGTGACGAAGAGTTCGTGGCGGTCGATGCGGAACGAGGGATGCAGCGCCGCCAGGATTTTTTCCGCGATGCCCGTGGCGCGTTCTTCGCCGTCGCCCACCGGGGCGACGATGACGAATTCGTCGCCGCCGATGCGGGCCACCGTGTCGTCGGAACGCAGGGCGGCGGTGAGGCGGTGGGCGACCTTTTTCAACAGGGCGTCGCCGACGTGGTGGCCGAGGGAATCGTTGATCGTCTTGAAGCGGTCGAGGTCGATGAAGAGCACCGCCACCTGCCGATCGGTGCCGCTCGCCAGTTCGAGGGCGTCGCGGATGCGCTGCTGCAGCAGGTTGCGGTTGGGGAGGCCGGTCAGGGCGTCGTGCAGGGCGAGGTAGCGCAGCCGGTTTTCCGCCCGCCGGCGTTCGTTGACCTCGCTTTCCAGTTCGACCGTGCGTTCCTTGACGCGGATTTCGAGTTCGTTGCGCGACCGCAGGAGTTCCTCCTCGGCCCGCTTGCGCTCGGTAATGTCGCTGGCGACGAAGAGGAAGCCGGCGGCCCCGTCGTCGCCGTGGTGGAGGGAGGAAATCGACAGTTCCACGGCAAAGCGTTCGCCGTTGGCCCGTCGGAATATCCATTCGCCCTGCTCGACCGAACCCAGGCGGACGCTGGCGAGCAGGGCGTCGAGGTCGCTCGCCGCGGCGTAGCCGAGCTTGGCTTCCGCCGCCTGGCGCCGAGCCGCCAGTTCCTCGGCGACGAAAAAGCTGCCCGTGGGGGTACGCCCGAGGAGATCGTCGCGGGGGATGCCGAGCATCTGCTCGGTGGCCGGATTGCACGAGACGATGCGGCCGGTGGCGTCGGTGGACAGGATCATCAGGCTGGCGCTGTCGAGGATGGCGCGCTGCAGCATCTCGGATTCCCGCAGCGACTCTTCCGCTGCCTTGCGGGCCGTGATGTCTTCGTAATTCCAGATCGAGCCGTCGTTGGGCCGGGCTGGGTCGATGGCCTTGCCCGTGATGCGCACCCAGAAGGGTTCGCCGTCGCGGCGCAGGTGGATGGTTTCGCCGACGTAGGTCTCGCCGCGGCCGAGGGCGGCGTAGGCCGCCTCGCCGACGGCGGCGTGGGACTGGTCGTTGAGGTACATGACCCGGGTCGGCTGGCCGGCCAACTCACCCGGCCCCCAGCCGTAGATTTCCTCGAAGCGCCGGTTGCAGCGCTGGACGACCCGGTGCTTGACGAAGGCGATGCCCACCACGCTGTGGTCGAAGATCAGCTTCTGCTCGGCGTAGGCCAGGTGGAGCGCTTCCTCGGACTGCTTGTAGGCGGAACGGTCTTCAAGAATCCAGAAGGTGCCGCGGGTGGTGTCCTCCGGGTCGGCGACGTAGCCGATGAGGTTGGTCCATTGGTCGCTGCCGTCCTGGCGGCGCATGAACAGCTCTTTCTGGAAGGGCTTGGCCTGGGAAAGCAGGGGGCCGGCCTCGCGGCCGATTTCGCCGTATTCCTCGTCGGAGCGGTAGAGTTCCCGCGCCGGGCGGCCGACGCCGGATTCCCCGGAGTAGCCGAACATTTCGCCGAAGCGGGCGTTGTAGCGGACCAGCTTGCGGTCCTTGGTGATGAGGATGCCGACCGAGGCGTTGGCCATGATCGCTTCCATTTCCCGCAGGAGCTGGTGCAGGGCTTCGCGGGTGGCATGGGTATCGGTGACGTCTTCGGTGATCCAGACGGTGCCGCGCTCTTTATTGGCCGGATCCACAGCCTTGGCATAGATCCGGCACCAGATCAGCGAGCCGTCCTTCCGTTTGTACTGGAGCTCGCTCTGGAAGGAATTTCCCGCGGCGAGCAGGGGGCCGGCTTCCCGCCCCAGGGCTTCGTAGCTTTGCTGGGAGTCGTAGATGGCGATGCCGGGCTGGCCGTCGAGTTCCCCCGGGCCGTAGCCGAAAATTTCCTCGAAGCGGCGGTTGCAGCGCTGGATCTGGCGGTTGCGGGTGAACACCATGCCTACCGAGGCGTTGTCGATGATGGCCTGGAGTTCGAGCAGGGTGTCGTCGAGGGTGTCCTGGGCGGCCTTGCGGTCGGAGATGTCGCTGATGATCCAGATCGAACCCTGGGGCGGGTCCGCCGGGTCCACCAGATAGGCCACGGCGTCGGCCCAGAAGACGCTGCCGTCCTGGCGGCGCATTTCCATCTCTTCGCGGAAGGAGCGGCCGGCGGCAAGGAGCGGAAAAGCTCGCTGGGCGACGGCGAGGTAGGCTTCCTCGGAAGGGTAGAGGGCGGTGGTGGGCTGGCCGATGCCGCTGTCTCCGGCAAAGCCGAAGATTTCGCCGAACTTGTCGTTGTAGCGGACGATGCGCTTGTTCTTGGAATAGCCGATGCCGACCGGCGCATTGGCCATGAAGGCCTGGTATTCGACGATGGCCCGGTGGGAGAAGGGCAGCGGGCGATGGATGTCGTTTTCCAGGGGGGTGAGGGCGACGACCCGCAGGGGCGATTCGGCCGTGGCCAGGATGCGCAGCAGCATGGGCAGCGGGCCGCTGGCGTCGGCCAAGCTCACCGCCAGGGGCGCGGCCGGCGTTTCCTGGGCGAGGCGGCGCCCGAATTCGGCCGTGTCCACCTCGGGAAGGAACTTGAGCAGCGATTGGCCGGCCAATTGCTCCGGCGGCACATGGCAGAGTTCGGCAAAGGCGGGGTTGGCCTCGACGATGGTGTCGGGCAGGCTGACTGTGCACGCAGGGGTCTCGAGCCAGGCGAGCAGGCGCTGGCAGTCGATCATCCGGAGATCGCGTGGGGTCATGGGCCGAGTTTTTCCCGCGGGAAATTCCGAGAAATAGGAATTATCAGTCTACGGCTATAACCAAGGTAGTACAAGCCCATCCGCCGGGAATATCCGGCGACCGGCAGCGGACCTCCGGCGCCGGCATAGAATTCTTCCGGCAAAGCACATCCGCCGGCCCGGCCTGGCCGGCGGCGGGCCGGTCAGCGGATCATGCCGGCGCCGACGGTGTTGTTGTTGCTCTCGTCGATGATGATGAAGGCGCCGGTGCCGCGGTTGTCGGCATAGGGGTCGGCGAAGAGCGGCTGGGCCAGTTTGAACGTGACCTGGGCAATGTCGTTCATGGCCAGCCGGTCGGCGGGCACCTTTTCCAGGGTGTTGACGTCGAGGCGGTGGTCGATGGCGGCGAGCTTGGCCTTGGAATCCCGGGTCGTATGGCGGATGAGGTAGGTGCGGGCGCGGTCCATGGGGGTCTCGGCCAGCCAGCAGACGGTGGCTTCGATCTGCTTGACCGCCTCCGGCACTTCGCCCGTCTTGACGATCATGTCGCCGCGGGAAATGTCGATCTCGTCGGCCAGCAGCAGGGTGATCGATTGCTCGGTGATGGCCTCGTCAAGGTCGGTACCGCCGATCTGGATGGCCTTGACCGTGGTGGCGAGGCCCGACGGCAGGACGGTGACGGCGTCGCCCACCCGGATGGTGCCCGATTCGACGCGCCCCATGAAGCCGCGGTAGTCGTGCAGATCGGGGTTGGCCGAATCCTGCGGGCGGCACACGTATTGCACGGGGAAGCGGAACTTCTCGGCGTGCTCGGTGTGGGCGCCGGGGGCGGCTTCGAGGATGTCGAGGAGAGTGGGGCCGTCGTACCAGCCCAGGGCGTCGCCCCGGTCGACGATCATGTCGCCGTTGAGCGCCGAAAGCGGGATGAAGCGCACGTCCTCGATGCCCACCTTGGCGGCGAAATCGAGGTAGTCGGCCTTGATTCTTTCGTACACCGCCTGCGAGTAATCCACCAGGTCCATTTTGTTGATGGCCACCACCAGGTGCGGGATGCCGACCAGGGCGGCGAGCTTGGAGTGCCGCCGGGTCTGGGTGAGCACGCCCTTGCGGGCGTCGATGAGGATGATGGCGAGGTTGGCGGTGGAGGCGGCGGTCACCATGTTACGGGTGTACTGCTCGTGGCCGGGGGCGTCGGCGATGATGAACTTGCGCGTGCCCGTGCTGAAGTAGCGGTAGGCCACGTCAATGGTGATGCCCTGCTCGCGTTCGGCCTGCAGGCCGTCGGTGAGGAGCGACAGGTCGACGGCGCCCATGCCGCGCTTTTGCGAGGTGCGCTCGATGGCCGACAGGGTGTCGGCGAGGATGGTCTTGGTGTCGAACAGGAGGCGGCCGATCAGGGTGCTCTTGCCGTCGTCCACGCTGCCGCAGGTCAGGAAGCGCAAGAGGCCGTGGTCTTCGATTTTTTCCAGTTTGGTCATACAAATTCCTTTTAACGCGGAGACACCGAGGCGCGGAGAAAAGACGGGAGAAAACGCTGCGTCTGTGCGCCTCAGCGTTTCAAATCAGAAGTAGCCTTCCTTCTTCCGTTGTTCCATGGAGGCCTCGGAGGTCTGGTCGTCCAGACGGGTGGCGCCGCGCTCGGTGATGGTGGTGGTGGCTGTTTCCAGCACGATTTTCTCGACGCTGTCGGCGTCCGATTCCACCGGCGCGGTGCAGGAGATGTCGCCGACGGTGCGAAAGCGCACCCGCCGCTCGACGATGGTCTCGCCGGCCTTGGGCAGGTTGGTCAGTTCGCCCGAGGCGAGCGGCACATTGACCGGCACGATGGCGCCTTGGCGGATGACGACGGGGCGGGTGTGGGCGAAGTAGATCGAGGGCAGTTCCAGGCCTTCGCGCTCGATGTATTGCCAGACGTCCATTTCCGTCCAGTTGGAGATGGGAAAGGCGCGGATGTTCTCGCCCTTGTGGCTCCTCGCGTTGTAGAGGTTCCACAGTTCCGGCCGCTGGTTCTTGGGATCCCATTGGCCGAATTCGTCGCGGAAGCTCATGATGCGCTCCTTGGCCCGGGCCTTTTCCTCGTCCCGGCGGGCGCCGCCGATGCAGCAGTCAAAGCCGAATTCCTCGATGGCTTCGAGGAGCGTCACCGACTGGTGCTTGTTGCGGGATTCGCCTTCATGCTTCAAGACCACCGTGCCCCGGGCCATCGAATCCTCAACCGAGCGGACGATCAGGCGCTCGCCCAGTTCGGCGGCACGCTTGTCGCGGAAGGCGACGACTTCCTGATAATTGTGGCCGGTGTCGATGTGCATCAGCGGGAAGGGGAACTTGCCGGGGCGGAAGGCCTTTTCGGCGATGCGCAGCATGCAGATCGAGTCCTTGCCGCCGGAGAAGAGCAGCACCGGGTTGGCGCACTGGCCGGCGACCTCGCGCATGATGTGGATGGCCTCGGCTTCCAGCCAGTCCAGGTGGCTGAGGGTGGCCCGTTGAGTCGTTTGATTCATGGCAGGGAAATCCGCGGGGATTGTCGAATGGCCGCCATTGTAGCAAGGGCTTAATATTCTTTTAATAACAAGTGCTCATTGTGTTATTTCAAAAAAGAATAAACCATCGGCCGTGGCGGGCCGGCGGGGCAGTGGCGATTCAGCGCCGTTGCAGCAGCAGGCCGCATTCCAGGTGGTGGGTGTAGGGGAACTGGTCGAAGGCCGCGGCGGCCGCGATGCGGTGGCTGGCCTGGAGCGCCGCGGCGTTGCCGTAGAGGGTCTGGGGGTTGCAGGAAATATAGAGAATGTTGGCAAAACTCCGGGCCAGGTCGACGGTGGCGGCGTCCAGCCCGCTGCGGGGTGGGTCGACGAACAGGGTCGAGAACTCGTAGGCGGCCAGGTCGATGTCCCGGAGGCGGGCAAAACTTTCCCGCCCGGCCAGGGCGGCGCTGATCTCGTCGCTGGAAAGCCGCGCCAGGGCGGTGTTGGCGATACCGTTGGCGGCGAGGTTGTAGCGGGCCGCCTGGACCGACGACTTGCTCACTTCGGTGGCCAGGACGCGGCGGAACAAGGGGGCGAGGGCGACGGTGAAATTGCCGTTGCCGCAGTAGAGTTCGAGCAGATCGCCCCCCAGGGCGGCGGCCTGGGCGGCGGCCCAGCCCAGCATCTGCCGGTTGACCCCGCCGTTGGGCTGGCTGAAGCTGCCTTCGAGCTGCTGGTAGCGGAGTTCCCGGCCCTGGAATGCGAAGCTTTCCAGCACCCAGTCCCGGTCGAGCACCACTTTCTGGCCCCGGCTGCGGCCGATGATGCCGGCGCCGAGCTGCCCGGCCAGTTCCCGGGCGGCGGCTTCCCAGGCGGCGTCGAGGCGGCGGTGGTAGATCAGGGTGAGCAGCAGTTCGCCGCTCAGGGTGGCGAGGAATTCGACGGCGTAGAGCCGCTGGCGCAGGCTTGGGTCGGCGAGCAGGAATGCTCGCAGGCGGGGCATGGCGGTGCTGATCGTGGAGCAGGCCACGGGAAAATCGGCCATCAGGATCGGCCGTTTGGGGTTGGCCGGGTCGAACATGGCGTAGGCCAGGTCGTCGCCCTGGTGCCAGATGCGGAATTCGGCCCGCAGCCGGTAGTTGAGCGGCGCCGAGGCGAAGACGGCGGGTTCGGGCAGCCCCAGGGGGGCGAAGGCGGTTTTGAAGCCCGCCACTTTTGCGGCGAGCTGGTCGGGGTAGCGGCTTGGGTCGAGGGCGAGGAAAGTCATGGTCCAGGCGGGGGGCGTCGGTCCGGCGAAACGGTCAGGCAGTCAGGCGGTCAAGGGGCGGGCGTGGGTCTTGTCGTATTCGGCGAGGAGGCGGCGGTGCAGGTCGCAGCCTTGCAGGTCGAGGCCGGGGGAGGCCAGGCCGAAGAAGCGGACTTCGCCGTCGATGAGGTCGCTCGCCAGGTCCACGGTGGCGTCGCCGTAGAGGCCGACCAGGGCGGCTTCGTAGGCGTCCGGGTTGTCCAGGGCGAGCAGGGTTTCGATGCAGTCGTAGACCCGTCGGCGGCCGGCGTCGAGCTGCTTGAAGTGGCGCACCCAGGCACAGCCTTCCCGCACGGCGTCGGTGTCGCCGATGGCCAGGGCGAGCAGGGTCTTCAGTTCCCCCACCCGCAGGTCGGCCCACAGGGAGCCGGGGTCCGGCGCCAGCCCGATCAAGGCGGCCACCGGGCGTTCGTCGGCGAGGTTATGGTCGTTGAGGGCGTCGAGCAGTTCGCCGCATTCGTCGTCGTCGAGTTCGGCAAGGTGCAGGATGGCCGGGCGGACGAGGTTGCCGACGCTGTTGTTCTCCCATTCCAGGTCGTCCACCGGGTAGATTTCCGACATTCCCGGCACCAGGATGCGGCAGGCGTAGACCCCCAGGTGCTCGAAATCGGCGACGTAGATGTCGTGGCCGTCGGCGTGGATGCGGCGGCACAGCCAGGCGTAGTCGTCGGCGGTGGTAGTGCTGAAATTCCAGTCGTGGAAGGCGAAATCCGGCGCCTCGCCGAGGAAATCCCAGGCGACGATGCCGCTGGAATCGACAAAGTGGATTTCGATATTGGGGGCGCTGGCCACCTCGTCGCGGTCGAAGCCGGGGGGTGGAAACCCGTCCAGGGCTTCCAGGGCGCGGCCCTGCAGCAGTTCGGTCAAGGCCCTTTCGAGGGCGATCTCGCGGCGCGGATGGGCGCCGAAGCTGGCGAAGACGCCCTGATCGTTCGGGTTGAGCAGGGTGACGCACATCACCGGATACTGGCCGCCCAGGGAGGCGTCCTTGACCAGGACGCCGAAGCCGGCCGCCCGCAGCCCGGCAATGCCGGCGGCGATGCCCGGGGTGCGGGCGACGATCTCTGCCGGCACGTCGGGCAGGCAGAGACCCTCGGCGATGACCTTGAACTTGACGTGCCGTTCGAGGATTTCCGCCAGCGCCTGGGCGCGGGCCTCGGCCCGGGTATTGCCGGCCGCCATGCCGTTGCTGACGTAAAGGTTGCTGATGATATTGACCGGAAAGAAGACCTCGGCCCCGTCCCGCTCCCGTACGTAAGGAATGGCGCAGATGCCGCGTCCGCCGTTGCCGGAATTCATATCGACCAGGGCGGCGGCCGGGATACTGCCTTGCGGGTTGTAGAAGGCCTGCAGCTCGGGCGTCAGCAGATCCGCCGGCCAGCCGCCATCGGCCAGGGGAAACCAGCGCTCCCGCGGGTAATGGGCGAAATCCCGGTGGGCGATGTCGTTGCCCAGGTAGTAGTGGTTCCAGAAGTAGTTGCAGGACAGCCGCTCGAAGAATTCCCCCAGGGCGCTGGCCTGGGCGGCGAGCTTGGAAGCCCCCTTGCCGTTGGTGAACAGGAGGGGGCAGTCCCGGTTGCGGACGTGGACCGACCACACGCTGTCGACCGGGTTGAGCCAGGAGCATTCCTCGATCGCCAGGCCGCGGGCCGCGAGCTTGGCCTGCATGGCGGAAATCGAGTGTTCGAGGGAGGCATCCTTGCCCGCAATGAAGTGTTCGGTTGGCATCGGGCGTCCTGGCGAAGAGATAAGGCGCGCAGTGTACGCCATGGCGGGGCGGGCGCCGATTAATATTCGCTGGCGGCGGGGACTCGGCCCGGGCTCGAAGGTGCTCGACCGCCACCCCTCCTGCTAAGCCGCCCCCTCCCGGGCCCGCTTGGCTTCCTCCAGCAGGTAGCGCTGGTAGTCCTCCAGGTCGCCGTCGAAGGGGGCGATGCCGCCGCGGGAGACGAGCCAGAACTCGTCGCAGACGGCCCGCAGCAGGGCGCGGTCGTGGCTGACCAGCATGACCGTGCCTTCGAATTCGTTGAGGGCGACGCCCAGGGCTTCGCGGGTGGCGAGGTCGAGGTGGTTGGTGGGTTCGTCGAGGAGCAGGAGGTTGGGGCGCTGCCAGACCAGCATGCACAGCACCAGGCGGGCTTTTTCGCCGCCGCTCATGGTGCCGACGGCCTGCTTGACCATGTCGCCGCTGAAGTTGAAGGTGCCGAGGAAGGTGCGCAGATCCTGCTCGCGGCCCGCCACCTTGCCGCTGCGGCCGGCGGCGATGGTTTCCTTGGCGAGGCGGAGCATGTGTTCCAGCGGCGTGTCCTGGGGCCGCAGGACGTCGAGTTCCTGCTGGGCGAAGTAGCCGATGTTGAGGCCCTTGCCCTCGGTGACCTCGCCGCTGATCGGCGCCAGGGCCCGGGCGATGGTCTTGACCAGGGTCGATTTGCCCTGGCCGTTGGCGCCCAGGATGCCGATGCGCTGGCCGGCCATCACCGAGCGGTTGATGCCGCGGACGATCACCGTCGGCGGGGTGCCCATGGGGGATTCCTCGCTTGGCGGGTAGCCGATGGCGGTATCGACCATCGACAGCATGGGGTTGGGCAGGTTGAGGGGTTCCTGGAATTCGAAGCTGAATTCGGCGTCGGCCAGCACCGGGGCGATCTTTTCCATGCGCTCCAGGGCCTTGACCCGGCTCTGGGCCTGCTTGGCCTTGCTGGCCTTCGCCTTGAAGCGGTTGATGAAGGACTGCAGGTGGGCGATCTTGTCGGCCTGGCGGGCCATGGCGGCCTGCTGCAGCGCCATCTGCTCGGCCCGCATGTCCTCGAACTTGCTGTAGTTGCCGCCGTAGCGCAGGAGCTTGGCGTTGTCGATGTGCAGCGTCACCTGGGTGATGGCATCGAGGAATTCCCGGTCGTGGCTGATGACGATGAGGGTGCCGGCGTAGCGCTTGAGCCAGGCTTCGAGCCAGACCAGGGCGTCGAGGTCGAGGTGGTTGGTGGGTTCGTCGAGGAGCAGGAGGTCGGAGGGGCACATCAGGGCGCGGGCCAGTTGCAGGCGCATGCGCCAGCCGCCGGAGAAGCTGTCCACCGGCTTGTAGAGTTCATCCACCTTGAAGCCGAGGCCGAGGATGAGGGCCTGGGCGCGGGCTTCGGCGTCATGGGCGCCGGCGTCGTGCAGGGCGATATAGGCCTCGGCCATGCGCATGCCGTCCTCGCTGGCCTCGGCGGCGTCCACCTCCTTCTGGGCGGCCAGCAGGGCGGTGTCGCCCTCGACGACGAAGTCGGTGGCGCTCTGCCCGGTCTCCGGCATGTCCTGGGCTACCTGGGCGCGGCGCCAGTGGGCGGGAATGGCGTAGTCGCCGCCGTCCTCGTGCAGGTTGCCGTTGAAGAGGGCGAAGAGGGTCGATTTGCCGGCGCCGTTGCGGCCCACCAGGCCGACCTTCTCGCCCGGATTGAGGGTGACCGAGGCCTGGTCGAGGAGGATTTTGGCGCCGCGGCGCAGGGTGACGTTCTTGAGGGTAATCATGGTGCGAATCGGCAGCAGGCGCGGCGGGCGCCTACCGCGGCAGAGGGGAATCGGTCATACCCGGCCGCCGACATAGCGGGACGCGAAGACGAGCCGAAGACAGTGGCGCAGCACGGCAAGGTGAAGTCGACAAGGTATCGGTTGGACAGCGAAGGGATGTCAGTCCTTGCGGCGGCGGGCCGGCAGAGGTTTGCGCTGGCGCTGGCCAGGGCGCTTCTGGTCGCCTTCCGGCCTGGGCTTGGGCAGCAGCAGGTTTTTGCCCCTGCCCTGGGCGGCGGCCCGGTGGGCGGCGACGGCGGCAGCCAGCAGTTCGGCCGCCAGGACGACGGGGGGGTGATCGCCTGGGGACGGGTGGGCGACCAAGCGCTCGCGGATGCGGAACAGACGTTCGGCAGCGTCGGCCTTGCGGGGCAGGTCGGCGACCAGGGCCTGGGCGGCCGGGGCCAGGGTCAGCCCGCCGTCGGCCTCGACCACCAGGCCGTGCCGGGAAAGCCGCTCGATGGCTTCGGCCAGCTTGGCTTCGGCGGGGAGGGCGCCCTGCAGCAGGTCGGCGGCGGCAACGAGCGCTGCCGGTTCGGCCGGCCGCCGCTTGGCGGCGAGGGCGATGGCGAGCAGAAGGAGGGCGTCAATGTCGTTAACGGGGTGCATCGGGGGCCTTGGGGGCGAAATCGGCAAGGCGTGGAGTGTACCCGTTTGCGGCGCACAGGGTTGGCAATTCCCGGGGGGCGAGCCAACCGGGCGCCGGGGTCCGGCGCCCCGCCGGATGGTCCGCCGCTTTTCCCGGCCTTGAGGAATTCCGCCCGACCGGGCGCCGCCCCTCAGGCTTTGACGTGCAGCCCGCACTCCTTGGATTCGGGTGCTTCCCACCACCAGCGGCCGGAGCGGATGTCTTCTCCGGGGGTCACGGCGCGGGTGCAGGGGGCGCAGCCGATGCTCGGGTAGAACTTGTCGTGGAGCGCGTTGTAGGGCACGTTGTGGTGCTTGATGTAGGCCCAGACTTCCTTTTCGCTCCAGTCGGCCAGGGGGTTGAATTTTTCCAGCCCGTTGCCGGCGTCGAATTCCTGTACCGGCAGGCCGACCCGGGTGGCGGCCTGTTGCGCCCGCAGGCCGGTGATCCAGGCCTGCTTGCCGGCCAGGGCGCGGCGCAGCGGCTCGACCTTGCGCACCTGGCAACAGCCTTTGCGCAATTCGACGGAATCGTAGAAGGCGTTGATGCCGTTGGCCCGGACGAAGTTCTCGACGCCTGCGCTCTGGGGGAAGTAGACCTTGAGCTTCAGGTCGTAGTGTTTTTGCACCGCCGCCATCAGGTCGTAGGTTTCGAGGGGGAGCCGTCCGGTATCGAGGCTGAAGATTTCGATGGGCAGGCCGGCCTTGACGATGAGGTCGGTGAGGACCATGTCTTCGGCCCCCAGGCTGTTGGCGAAGGCGGCGGGAGCCCACTCGCCGGCGATGCGGGCGAGCAGCGCCCGGGCTTGTTCGGACTTGGCGGCAACGGCCGCGACGAGGTCGGGCGTCAACTTGAGAAGGTTGGGAGTCATGGCGTACGGCGGTCTGGTCAGGCGGCGCGGCGGCGGAAGAAGGGCAGGGGCTGGTCGGTGGCGGCCTGGTAGCGTTCGCTGAACGGGGCGAAGCCTTTTTCCAGGGCGTAGGCGGGGTTCTTGTCGGCGTGCAAGGCGAAGGCGTCGAAGCCGACCCGGGCCATGAAGAAGAGCTGGTCGTGGAGCACGTCGCCCACCGCCCGCACTTCGCCCCGGTAGCCGTGGCGCTGGCGCAGGAGGCTGGCGGTGGAATAGCCGCGGCCATTGACGAACTTGGGGAAGTTGACCGCCACCACGGCAAAGTGGGCCAGATCGGCGGCCACGTCTTCGACCCGGTCGTCGTCCTGCAGGAAGAGGCCGGCGGCCGCGCCGCGGGCCAGGATTTCGTCCTTGCGGGCGCGCCAGACGGGCAGGGGGAAGAGCACGGGGCCGGCGGGCAGGGCCACGGATTCGGGGGTCTCGCCCTCGGCCAGGGCGAGGGTGGTCCAGGCGTCGTCGACGACGGCGCCGTTCTTGATGAGGTGGGCCATCAGGCGACCTTCCTTTCGGATTGCTTGGCCTTGCCGTGGGCGCGGCCTTCATAGACGCGGTTCTTGAAGGGATCGACGCCGATGCGGTCGAGGGTGTCGAGGAAACGCTCGTCCAGGTGGCGGTGTTCGAGGTACACCTTGATGATTTTTTCCACCACGTCGGGCATTTCTTCGGCCGAAAACGAGGGGCCGATGACCTTGCCAAGCTGGGCGTCGTTGCCCTGGCGGCCGCCCAGGGTGACCTGGTAGAACTCGGCCTCGTTCTTGTCCACCCCGAGGACGCCGATGTGGCCGACGTGGTGGTGGCCGCAGGCGTTCATGCAGCCCGAGATGTTGAGGTCGATTTCGCCGATGTCGAAAACGTAGTCGAGGTCGTCGAAGCGGGCCTGGATGGCGTTGGCGATGGGGATCGACTTGGCGTTGGCGAGGTCGCAGAAGTCGCCGCCGGGGCAGCAGATGATGCCGGTGAGCAAGCCGATGTTGGGGGTGGTCAGACCCATTGCCCGGGCCGCCTGCCAGACGGCGTGGAGGTCGGACTTGCGGACGTCGGAAAGGATGACGTTTTGCTCGTGGGAAACCCGCAGTTCGCCGAAGCTGTAGCGGTCGGCCAGATCGGCGATGAGGTCCATCTGGTCGGCGCTGATGTCGCCGGGGGCCTGGCCGTGTTTCTTGAGGGACAGGGTGAGGGCGGCGTAGCCCGGCACCCGGTGGGCGTGGACGCAGCGTTCGGCCCAGCGGGCGAAGGCCTTGTCGTCGTGCTTGTGCTGCTCGAAGGAAAAATCGTCGGCCGGCAGGTGGGCGTAGTCGGGGGCGGTGAAATGGGCGGCGACGCGGTCCAGTTCAGCCTGGGTGAGGGTGGCCGGGCCGTCCTTGAGGTGGACCCATTCGGCTTCGACCTGGCGGGTGAATTCCTCGATGCCCAGGGACTGCACGAGAATCTTGATGCGCGCCTTGAAGGGGTTGTCGCGGCGGCCGTAGCGGTTATAGACCCGGAGAATGGCTTCGCAATAGGTGAGGATGTGCTGCCAGGGCAGGTATTCCCGCACCACCTGGCCGCGGATCGGGGTGCGGCCGAGGCCGCCGCCGACGATGACGCGAAAGCCCGTTTCGCCTTCGCCTTCGACCAGATGCAGGCCGATGTCGTGAAACCACGTGACGGCGCGGTCCTGCCGCGTGCCGGAGATGGCGATCTTGAACTTGCGCGGCAAAAAGGCGAATTCCGGGTGGAAGGTGCTCCACTGGCGGAGGATTTCGGCCAGGGGCCGGGGGTCGATCACCTCGTCGGCGGCGACGCCGGCGAACTGGTCGGTGGTGATGTTGCGGATGCAGTTGCCCGACGTCTGGATCGAATGCAGGTCCACCGCGGCCAGGTGGGCGAGGATGTCGGGGGTGTCCTCGATCTTCGGCCAGTTGAACTGCATGTTGTGGCGGGTCGTGAAGTGGCCGTAGCCCCGGTCGTAGGTGCGGGCGACGTAGGCCAGCCGGCGTAGCTGCTCGCTGCGCAGGAGGCCGTAGGGCACGGCGACGCGCAGCATGGGGGCGTGGCGCTGGATGTAGAGGCCGTTTTGCAGGCGCAGGGGGCGGAATTCGTCGTTGGACAATTCCCCGGCCTGCCAGCGGCGGACCTGGTCTCTGTATTGGGCGACGCGCTCTTGCAGGAACTGGCGGTCGATGTTGTCGTAGCGATACATAAAAACTCCGAAGTTTAATTCGGTCAGGCGACGATCAGCTTGCCGCCGATCAAGATCAGCATGGAAGCCAGCAGGCGGCGCAGGACATGCTCGGGCACCTTGGCGGAAACGTGGGTGCCGAGCCAGATGCCGGGCAGGGAGCCGAGCAGCAGGCTACTGAGCAAGGCCCAGTCGACGCCGCCCAGCATCCAGTGGCCGAGGCCGGCGACCAGGGTGAGGGGGACGGCGTGGGCCACATCCGATCCGACAATCTTTACCGGCGAAAGTTTGGGGTAGAGGAAGTACAGCGCGGCGACGCCGAGGGCGCCGGCCCCCACCGAGGAAACGGTGACAAGCACGCCGAGGACGGCCCCGACGACGACGGTGATCTTGCCCAGGCAGCACTGGCGCAGACGGGAATCGTCGTGGGCGGCGGCGTAATCCCGCAGGCGGCGGCCGAAAAGGATGGCCGTGGCGGTGAGGAGCAGGGCGAAGCCCAGGCCGGTGGAAATGATGGCGCCGATGGCGTTGCTGCCCTTGGGCAATTGCGCCAGCACCCAGATGGTGACGGCGGCGGCGGGGATGCTGCCCAGGGCCAGGCGGCCGGTGATGGCCCAGTCGATGTGGCCCTTCCGGCCGTGGGCGACGGTGCCGCCGGACTTGGTGAGGGCGGCGTAGAGCAGGTCGGTTCCCACGGCGGTGGCGGGATGGACGCCGAAGAGCAGCACCAGCAGAGGGGTCATGAGCGAACCGCCGCCCACGCCGGTGAGGCCGACGATGGCGCCGACGGCAAAGCCGGAAACCGTGTAGAGAATATCCATGACGCGCTCGATAGGGAACGGTGCGCATCCTAACAGGGGGTGGTTTGAAACAAAAAGAATATTGGGTTAGATTATTAGATGAATTGGTTATATATGGTATGGGAGAGCCGCCATGAAGCTTCAGCAGTTGCGTTACGTCGTCGAAATCGAGCGTTGCGGCCTCAACGTCTCCGAGGCCGCCGAGGCCCTGTTTACCTCGCAGCCGGGGATTTCCAAGCAGGTCAAGCTCCTCGAGGAGGAGCTGGGAATCACCATTTTCGAGCGCAGCGGCAAGCGGTTTACCGGCATCACCGAACCCGGGCGCGTCATTCTCGAGATCGCCGGCCGCATCCTGCGCGAAGCCGAAAACCTCAAGCGCGCCGGGGAAGAATATGGTCGCGGCGACACCGGCCGACTGATCCTGGCCGCCACCCACACCCAGGCCCGCTACGCCCTGCCCGTGGTGGTCCGCGACTTCGTCGCCCAGCATCCGGCGGTACGTCTCGAAATGCACCAGGGCAGCCCGACCCAGATCGCCGAATGGGTCGCCGCCGGCCAGGCGGATCTGGGCATCGCCACCGAGGCCCTCGACCAGTACGAGCAGCTGGTCACCCTGCCGGTACGCCAGTGGAGCCATTGCGTCATCGCCCCCGAAGGCCATCCCATCGCCGCCCGGCAACCCCTGACCCTGCCCGCCCTGGCGGCTTGGCCCCTCATCACCTACGACACCGCCTTCGCCGGGCGCTCCCGCATCAACCGGGCCTTCGAGCGCATGGGGCTGACCCCCAACATCGCCCTCACGGCCTTGGACGCCGACGTCATCAAAACCTACGTCAGCCTGGGGCTCGGCCTGGGCATCATCTCGGCGCTGGCTTTCGACGCCCAGCGCGACGCCGGCCTGGTGGCGCTGGATGCCAGCCATCTTTTCGAATCCAACACCACCCGCCTGGCGCTGCGCCGGGGCACCTACCTGCGGCACTACGAATACGATTTCATCGAACTTTTCGCCCCCCACCTGTCGCGGCGGGTGGTGACCATGGCGATGCAGGGGGGTGGCGCCGAATACCAGTTGTAGCGGGAATTTTTTCCGCGTGGCGGTGGACAGCCAGGAATCGCCATGGCATTCTGGCCCAGGACAACAACGAAGACGCCGACTATGGTTGCCAGCAAGGGTCTCAAAATCGTCATCGTCGATGACAGCGCCGCGATGCGTTCGGTGCTGCGCACCATCGTCAAGGAAAACGGCCACGACGTCGTGGGCGAGGCCGCCGACGGCGCCGCCGCCGTGGCGGCGGTGGCCCGGCTCAAGCCGGCCATCGTCACCCTCGACCTGGAAATGCCGGGCATCGACGGCTTCGCCGTCCTCGACGAAATCACCCGCAACCACCCCGATACCCACGTCGTCATGGTCAGCGCCAGCAACGACCCCCTGAGCCGCAAGCGGGCTTTCGACCTGGGAGCCATCGGCTTCGTCGGCAAACCCTTCAACGCCGGCCAGATTCTCGGTACCCTCGAACAGGCCGCCCAGGCCCTCGCCTTCCGCCCCGCCGCCGGGGGAGCTCCCCGCCGCCGTTGCGTCATCGTCGACGACAACCGTTCGATCCGCCTCCTCCTCAAGGCCATCCTCGAAGGCGCCGGCATCGCCGTGGTCGGCGAGGCCGGGACCGGCACCGATGCGGCGCCGACGGTCCTCGAACATCGCCCCGACCTGGTCTGCCTCGACATCGAACTGCCGGGCAAGGACGGCCTCGCCGTGCTGGCCGAACTCAAGGCCGCCCACCCGGCTCTGCCGGTCATCATGATTAGCTCCGCCTCCGATCGCGAAACCATCACCCGTGCCGTCGGCCAGGGCGCCAGCGGCTACATCCTCAAGCCCTTCGACCCGGAAAAGGTCATGGCCGCCGTGCGGCGGGTGGTCAGGGCGTAGGCCGCGGCGCCTTGGGCGCCATCCGCGGTTTGGGGTCGCGCAGGATGAGGCTGGGCGAGGAAAAGGGGGCGAGGCGCTCGAGGAAATCGAGCAACTCGAGAACCGGCGAATTGCGGAAGAATTTGGCGGCGGGGTTTTCGATCCAGATGCGGTCGGCGTAGGCGTAGAGTTCGTGGGGAGTGTCGCCGTAGCCGTCGCCGTCCCGGTCGAAGCCCTCATAGTCGTCCCACCAGTTGCCAATCCAGGTGTCGTCCATGGGGTCGCCGTCGCCGATGATGTTGACCGGCCAGAGGTTGCTCTGGAAGCGGTTGTTGATGGCGATATGGCCGCCCTTGGGGCCGTAGAAGTAGATGCCGGTGATGTTGTGGGCGATGCGGTTGTCGGCGAAGACGATGCGGTTCAAGGGGTTGGACGGCGAGTCGGCCATGATGCCGTGGGCGCAGTGCACGATCTCGTTGCCGATGACCAGGGCGGCCGAGGTTTCCTTGAGGGCGACGCCGGCGCCGGCCGGGTCCATGGCGTGCAGGATGCGGTTGTTGCGGATGAGCAGGCCTTCGGAGTTGAGGGCGACGATGCCCGTCGAGTTGCGTTCGAAGCGGTTTCCTTCGACCAGGCTGCGGTGGGAAAAGAGGAAATTGAGGGCGCGGCGGCTGTCGGTGACGCTGTTGGCGACGAAGCGGTTGCGCGGGGCGTTGCTCACGGTGATGTCGCGGATCTGGGCGATGTCGTTCTTTTCGATAAGGTTGCCCGTGCTGTACCAGAGGCGCAGGCCGTCGCCGCGGTCGGCGGAATCCACCGGGCGGGAGCGGATGCGGTTGCCGCGTACGACGGAGTCGGTGGTGCGGTGCAGGGAAATGCCGAAGAGCACGTCTTCGATGACGTTGTTTTCGATCCGGTGGCCCTTGCCTTCGACCATCAGCCCGCCGTCGATGGCGTCGTGGGAGCCGCCGCTGCCGCGCAGGGTGAGGCCCCGGAGGGTGACGCCGTCGGCCTTGATGGTGAGCACCGTGCCCTTGCCGCCGGCGTCGATGACCACCTTGCCGTCGCCGTCCAGGGTGAGGGGTTTGGCGATCACCGCCGGGCCGGAGTACTCCCCCGGCGGCAGGCGGAGGCTGGTGCCGGGGAGGGCAGTGTCGAGCCAGGGCTGGAGCGGCTGGGCGGCATGGGCCGCGGGGCCGGCGGCGAGGCAACCCAGGGCGATCAATACGTATCGGCTCATGGTCCGCGATTGGGCCATGAAACGCCGCCCTTGGCGTCGACCTGGATCAAAGACTTGGTGCAGCCGGCCTATTCCCAGTGTTCGGTAATTTCGTTGGCCCAGGTGGTGGCCGAGATGAGGGCGTGGTTGACCTTGTCCGGGACCAGGCCGGCGCTGCCGGCAGCCGCCGTCACGGCGTCGCCGCCCGGCGCCTCGCAGGCCTCGGCCACGGCGAGGAGCGGGGCGTAGGGGCCGCTACGCTCGAGGAGCGCGTTGCGCACGTTGGCGGGCAGCGGAATCTGGTCGATGGCTTCGACCAGGGGAATGCGCAGCAGGCGGTCGAGGCGGGAAAAGACTCCGGTGAGGAAGAGGTGATCGGCTTCGGCGGCGGGGAAACGCTCGGCGCCGAGAAGTTCCATGATGCGGCCGCGGCCGAGGGCGCTTTCGACCAGGAGCCATTCGGCAAAATCCGGCTCGCGGACCGAAAAGAGAAGCACGGAAAGCCAGCGGGCCAGGCGCTGCCGGCCGATCATCACGAGGGCCTGGTCGATCGAGGCGAGGGGCCGGGACAGCCCGACCGCCGCCGAATTGAGGTAGCGCAGGATGCGGAAGGTGAGCATCGGATCCTGCTTCAGGGCATCGGCGACCTTGGCCGTATCGGCGTCGCTCTGGACGAGGTTGAAGAGGTGCAGGAGATGCAGCTTGTGGGGGTCGCTCTTGGGCTGCGGCGGCCGATTCTCCCGGCTGGCGAAGGGGCCGTGGAAGAGCCTGAAGTTCCACTGGTGGCAGATCTGGTGGTCGTCGATGCTTTCGATGTTGGTGGCCAGGAGGACGACCGGGTGGCGGACCTCGTCGCTGCGCAGGGCGACCGAATAGTCGCGGATGTTGCCGCCCTGGCTTTGGGCGACGTCGATGGCGGCGAATTCGGCAAAGATCAGGACGGTCGAGAAGGCCGGGTGCTTGGGCTGGCGGAAGACGCCGATCTTGAGACCGCGCTGGTTGAGGGCGGCCAGGCGGTCGGCCAGACGGGTGAGGTCGGTGGTCTCCGGCGAAAGAAAAAGAAGAAGAACGGTGTGGGCAGCCGGGAGGGCGTCGAGCTGCGGGTTGTCGAGGGATTCGCTGCCCAGGGGGAGGAAGGCGAGGTTGTTGCCCCAGCCTTCGGAACTGGCGCAGAGCGCCCGCAGCAAGGTGTCGTCGAGGAGCTTCTGGCGCTCGGTGGGGGCATCGCCGAGCCCGGCGTCGAGGTGCTGCAGGCGAAAGAGGTGGCCGACCAGCTTGCGGTCCCGGTCGAATACGGCGTCGCGGCGGATGAAGGCGGAAACCGGGTGGTCGGACGCCGCTGCGGGCGCCGTCGCCTTGGCCGGTTCCGGGGGCGGTGCCGCCCCGTCTTTTTTGCCGAACAGCTTGCCCAGACCGAATACCATTTTCGTACCCCCGGAAAGAAAAATCCCCGCCAAGTTCTGGCGGGGATTGTCGCACGATCAGGCCGGAACGGTCAGTTGACCTTGGCCTTGGCGCGCAGTTCCTTGATGAGTTCCTCGACCGCCTGGGCGTTGGCCCGCTGCTGCAGTTGCGGCTTGACCTGGTCGTAGGGGGGCGGCGTGAGGGCGCGGGAGTCGTCGAGCAGGATGACGTGGTAGCCGAAGTCGGTCTTCACCGGCGCCTTGGTGTATTCGCCTTTCTTGAGCTTGGCCAGCGCCTCGCCGAAGGGCTTCACGTAGCTGCTCGGGGAACTCCAGCCCAGTTCGCCGCCGTTGTCCTTGGAGCCGGGATCCTTGGACTGCTTGGCGAGGTCGGCGAATTTTTCGCCCTTGTCGAGCTTGGCGATGATCGCCTTGGCGTCTTCTTCCTTCTCGACCAGGACGTGGCGGGGCTTGTACTCGGTGCTGCCGAGGTTGGCCTTGATCGCCTCGTAATCCTTCTTGAGCTTGTCTTCGGAAACCGGATGGGACTTGACGTAGTCGGCAAGGAAGGCGCGGATGAGCACGGCCTGCTTGGCGAGTTCGATTTGGCCGGCGATTTCGCCCTTCTTGTCGAGGCCTTTTTTCCTGGCTTCCTGGGCGAGGATTTCGCGGCGCACCAGCTCTTCCTTGATGGCGGCCTGCAGTTCGGGCGAATCGGGGGCGCCCTGGGCCTTCTGTTCGGCGGCGAAGGCTTCGAACACCGACGCCGGGATGGTCTGGCCGTTGACCGTCGTCTTCTGCGCCAGGGCCGGGGCGGAAATCAGGGTGCCGGCCACGACGAGCGCGGCCAGACGGGAAAGCTTTTGCATGTAGGGATTCCTTGGTGGGTTGGAAAACGGGGTGATTATACTTCGTCGGGTGCCCGGGCGCAGATGCTCAGCGCATGGATTCCCTTCCGCATGAGATCCCCCGCGGCGTCATAGACCAGGCGATGGCGGGCCATGGTCGACTTCCCGGAAAAGGCCGGGGCGACGATGGTCACGTCGTAGTGGCCGCCCTCCAGGGCGCCGGCGTGGCCGGCGTGGCGATGGGAGTCGTCGACGATGTCGAGCTGCGACGGGGCCAGGGATTGCAGGCGCTGGCGCAGCAGGGCGACGGTGGCTTCGCTCACTAGGGGGCAACCTTCTTGAAGGGGCGGACGGTCACCTTCTGCCAGACGCCGTTGCCGACGTAGGGGTCGGCCTTGGCCCAGGCCTCGGCATCGGCGAGGCATGGGAACTCGGCCACCAGCAGGCTGCCGGTGAAACCGGCTGGACCCGGGTCGGGGGAGTCGATGGCGGGGAAGGGGCCGGCCAGCACCAGGCGGCCCTCGGCCTTCAGGGCATCGACCCGGGCCAGGTGGGCGGGGCGGACCGCGAGGCGGTCGGCCAGGGAATCCGGGCGGTCTTCGCCGATGATTGCGTAAAGCACTATGGTTTGTCCTCCATGTGGCGGGAGAGGAAGAAACCCTGGACGAGTACGAAGACCAGCATCAGTCCCATGCCGCCGAAGAGTTTGAAATTGACCCAGGTGTCGGTGGGGAAGTTGAAGGCGACGACGAGGTTGAGGCCGCCCATGAAGAGGAAGAAGCCGATCCACGAGAGATTGACCTTGGACCAGACGGTTTCGGGCAATTCCAGCTGCTCCCCGAGCATGGCGCGGATGGCGTTTTTCTTCAGGACCAGGGCGGTGAAGGCCATGCTGCCGGCGAAAATCCAGTAGAGGATGGTGGGCTTCCACTTGATGAAATTCTCGTCCTGGAAAACCAGGGTCAGGCCGCCGAAAACCACCACCAGGACAAGGCTGACCCAGAGCATCTTGTCCACCTTGCCGTGGCGGAACCAGACCCAGCCGATCTGGGCGACGGTGGCCAGGATGACCACGATGGTGGCAAGCAGGATGGGCGCCTGGGCGACCGGGACGGCTGCACCGCCGAGCAGCTGGGCGACCAGGTCGGCGGCGGCGGACGGGTCTTTTTCGGAAAGCTTGAAGGCGGTGAAAAAAAGGATGACCGGAAACAGGTCGAAGAGGAGCTTCATGGGAACCTGGGAGAATAGGTTGGGGGATTATCGGAATTTCGCGCTACCTTGTCCATGGCAATGCGCTGATATACTGGAATCCCGACCACGACTCCGGCTTGCGATGCACACCGTCCTCATCGTCGACGACAGCGACATCAATCTGACCCTCATCAAGGCTCTGGTGTTGCGGCTGGGGGAGTGCACGCCGGTCCTCTTCGAGCACCCGCTGCGCGCCCTGGAGTGGTGCGCCGACCACGTTCCCGACCTGGTGATCGTCGATTACATGATGCCGGACATGGACGGCCTGGCCTTCATCCGTGCCTTTCGCGCCCGGCCCGAGGGGGCTGACATCCCGGTCCTGATGATTACCGCCAACGACCAGCGGGACGTGCGCTACGAGGCCCTGGACGGCGGCGCCAACGATTTTCTCAACAAGCCCATCGATCGCGCCGAGTTCTCGGCCCGGGTGCGCAACATGCTGGCCCTGCGCACCAGCCAGAAGCACCTGGCCGACCGCGCCCGGCACCTGGCGGCCCTGGTCGACGAACGCACGGCCGCCATCCGCGAGCGGGAAAAGGAACTGATCGTCCGCATTTCCCGGGCGGCGGAATTCCGCGATCCCGAAACCGGCGCCCACATCCAGCGCATGGCCCACTACTCGCACCTCATCGCCGACGCCCTGGGCCTGCCCGAGGCGGACCGCAAGCTCATCCTCGAGGCGGCGCCGATGCACGACGTGGGCAAGATCGGCATTCCCGACTACATCCTCTTGAAGCCGGGGCGCCTGACGCCGGAGGAATTCGAGATCATGAAGGGCCATGCCCGGCTCGGTTACGAACTGCTCCAGGGCAGCGGCTCGGCGGTCCTCAAGGCGGGGGCCGAGATCGCTTACGCCCACCACGAAAAGTTCGACGGCTCGGGTTATCCCAATCGCCTGGCCGGCGAGGCCATTCCCCTCTACGGGCGCATCGTGGCGGTGGCCGACGTCTTCGACGCCCTGACCAGCCAGCGGCCCTACAAGAAGGCCTGGGCGCTTGAGGATGCCGCCAGCTTTCTGCACGATGGGGCCGGCAGCCATTTCGATCCGGCCTGCGTTGACGCCTTCCTCAAGCGCTGGGACGGTGCCATCGCCATCCGCTGTCGCTTCCAGGACGAAGAAGACCCGTCTTATTGAATTTTTCCCCGGGGTGCGCCTGGGACGGAGCGGCATTTGCGGCTACCATGCGGTCCGGTTTGGATCGATTGATCGGCGGCAGCGTCCGGCGAGGCTACAGGAGACACGATGAGCCAAGGTTTTTTCCTCGACAAGGCAAGGATTCTCGAGCGTCTGGGCGACGACGAGGAGATTTTCGCCGCCCTGGCCGACCTGTACCTGCAGGATGTCGAGGCCTATTGCGGGCAGCTCGGCGCGGCGCTGGCCGCTGCGGACAATGCCGTCCTCTGTCGCGAAGCCCACACCGTCAAGGGCCTGCTCGCCACCTTCGCCGACGACGACGGGGCGGCCCTGGCCTTCGCCCTCGAAGGGCAGGCCCGCGCAGGCGCTGCGCCCGCCGCCCTGGCTGCCGCCGTGGCCGCGGTGCAGGCCCGCCTGCGCCTGGTGGGCGAGGCCTTGCGTACCGCCTGATACCCCCATTCGCCTGCAACGTTCGGTTGCCGACTGCGCCTTGCCGCGTTCCAGCACGGCCTGCGGCTCGTCTTCGCGTCTCGATTGGAAAGCCCATTGGTATGATCCGGCGGGGCGGCCGGGCAGGTGCCGTCGCCCCGGCCGCCCAGCAGTTCTTGCCGCCCGGCCTTAGGTCGGCAGCAGCAGCAGCCCGCCGGCGCCCGCCGCCCCGCCCGCCGGGGCAAAGGGAATGACGCCGAGGAGCGGCGCCGGCAGCAGCCCCTGCAGGGTGGCGACGTTTTCCTCGCAACGGGCCATGGCCGGATCGATCCGGTTGCCGACCCAGCCCGCCAGGGTGAGGCCCCGGGCGGCGATGGCTTCGGCCGTGAGGAGGGTATGGTTGATACAACCCAGGCGCAGGCCCACCACGAGAATCACCGGCCGGCCCAGGGCCACCGCCAGGTCGGCGCTGTCGCCCGCCGGACCGAGGGGGACGCGGAATCCGCCGACCCCCTCGATCACCACCACGTCGGCCCGATCGGCCAGCCCGGCGTAGGTGGCGCCGATGCGGGCGAAGTCGATGCGCCGGCCTTCCTCGGCGGCGGCGATATGGGGGGCGACGGCGGCGGTGAACACGTAGGGGGCGATTTCGGCCCCGGCCAGTTCGGGGCTGCCGGCGGCGCGCAGGGCTTCGACGTCGTCGTTCAATCCGGCGGCGTCGGTGCCGGCGGCCACGGGCTTCATGCCCACGGCCCGCCAGCCGCGGCTCCGGGCGGCGTGCAGGAGGGCGCAGGAGACGAAGGTCTTGCCGATTTCGGTGTCGGTACCGGTGACGAACCAGGCGTGTTTCATGGGAAATACTCGGGTTGAAGTCAAGGCGGCGGGAGGCGGGGCAAAAACCGCCCGGTCGGAGCGGGGCGGGCCGGGGCCGGCCGCGGGGTTGATGCGTCGATCCTCATTTTTTGCCGTGGAGGAGGATGACGTCGTAAGTCAGGGGCAGCCCGGCCGGCTGGCGCCGGGCTTCGTAGGCCGCCTCGACACGCTGCCAGGCGCCCCGGCTCATGAGGCCGGTGCGCCGGCCGCTCCCCACCTGGTTGGCGCCGATCTCCTTGATGGCCCGCAGCAGGGATTTGAGGTCGGGATAGTAGGCGACTTGGGCTTCCCGCCCGACGCGGACATCGACGAAGCCTGCTGCGGCCGCGGCGACGGCCTCGGGGGTGAGGAAATCGAGGGTGTGGCGATGGGGGTCGGCAGCGGCGAAGGCGGCCCGCAGTTCGGCGAAGGTTCCCGGGCCGAGGGTGGCGACCGCCAGGCGCCCGCCCGGCCAGAGGACGCGGTGGGCCTCGGCCAGGGCCCGGGGCAGGTTGCACCACTGGAGGGTCAGGCTCGACCAGTAGAGGCCGACGGCGGCGGTGGCCAGGGGCAGGTGTTCGGCGTCGCCGGCGAGGCGGTGGCGCTCGGGGGGCACTTTGGCGAGCATGGCCGGCGAGAGGTCGAAGGCGATCAGATTGGCCGGCGGGAAACGCCGCTGCAGCAGCTGCAGGGCGTAGCCGGTGCCGCAGCCGACGTCGAGGACGATGCCCGGGGTCATCATGGCCGGCAGGCCTAGGGCCAGGCGGCCGCAGACGACGCGCTGCACCCTGGCGGCGCCGTCGTAACTGTGGGCGGCGCCTTCGAAGGCCCGGCGGATGCGCTCTTTAGGGGGTTGGTTCATGGCAGAAGGCGGCGACCCGGGCGACGAAATCCGCCGGATCGGAAAGAAAGGGGGCGTGGGCAGCCGCCGCCAGGGTTTCGAGCCGGGCGCCGGGAATGAGGGCGGCCAGGGCCTGGGCGGCGGGCAGGGGCATGAGCGGGTCGGCGGCGCCGTGCACCAGCAGGGTGGGGGCGGCTACCCGCCCGGCTTCCTGGCGCAGGTCGGTGTCCCCCAGCCATCGGAGGCCGGCGGCGAGGGTGGCGGCGGGAACGTCGGGTTGGGCGGCGGCGAGCAGGCTGCGGGTCACCGCCTTGGGGCGGGCGTCGCCGCGGTTGAAGCCGGCGACGAAGCGGGGCAGCGCCGTGACCGGATCGGCGGCGACGGCGGCGGCGAAGTCGGCCAGCGTGGCGGCGGGCATGGCATCCGGCCAACCGTCCCGTTGCACAAAGGCGGCGGTGGCGGAAACCAGGACGAGGCGGCCGACCCGGGCCGGATGGCGGGCCGCTACGGCGAGGGCGAGCAGGGCGCCGAGGGACCAGCCGGCCAGGGTGCAGCCGGCGGGCAGGTCGGCGGCCAGGGCGTCGACGGCGGCGGCGAAGTCGGCAGCCGGGGGGCGGGCGCCGTAGCCCGGCAGGTCAAAGAGGCGGGCGCCGAGGGCGGCGGCGGTCGGCGCCAGGGGGCCGCGGCCCAGGCCCCAGCCCGGCAGCAGAACGACGGGGGCGCTCATGCCAGGGCCTTGAGGGTGGACACCAGGCGCTCCACGTCGGTCGCCGTGTGGGCCGCCGACAGCGAAATGCGCAGCCGCGCCGTACCCTTGGGCACCGTCGGCGGGCGGATGGCGGGAACCCACAGGCCATGCTCCCACAGGGTGTTCGACAGGGCGACTGCGGCTTCGTTGTCGCCCACGACGTAGGGCTGGATGGCGGTGGTCGAGGGGAGCAGCGGACCGCCGGCCAGACCGTCGCGCAACTGGGCGATGCGGGCCATCAGGTTGGCGCGCCGGGCATCGCCGTCGCGGACGATCTGCAGGCTCTTCGACAGTGCACAGGCGATGGCCGGTGGCGCGGCGGTAGTGAAGATGTAGCTGCGACCCTTCTGCAGCAGGTATTCGATGGCGGTGGCCGAGCCGGCCACAAAGGCCCCACCGACCCCGGCCGCCTTGCCCAGGGTGCCCATGAGCAGGATGCGCCGGGATGCCGGCAGGTTGAAATGGCTTAGGCTGCCACGGCCATGCTGGCCGAGAACGCCGAATCCGTGGGCGTCGTCGATGACCAGCCAGGCGTCGTAGCGCTCGGCCAGGGCGTGGATGGCCGGCAAGGGCGCGAGGTCGCCATCCATGCTGTAGACGGCATCGGTGACGATGACCTTGCGCGTCGCGCTGCTGGTCGCAAGTTGCCGCTCCAGCGCGGCGACGTCGTTGTGCGGATAACGCTGCACGTCGGCGCCGTTGGCCTTGGCCAGTTGCATGGCGTCGATCAGCGAGGCGTGGTTGAGCTTATCGGCGAAAACCGCATCGCCGCGCCCGGCGAAGGTGGGCGTGACGGCGATATTGGCAAGGTAACCGGTCGAGAAGGTCAATGCCCGTTCGAAACCGGTGAACGCCGCGATCTCTTTCTCCAGCAGATCGTGCGGGGTCAGGTGACCGCTGACCAGATGCGAAGCCCCGCTGCCGGCGCCCCATTGCAGCGCCCCGTCGGCCAGTGCCCGGGCGATCTCGGCATTGCCGGCCAGGCCGAGATAGTCGTTGCTGGCGAAATTGAGCACCGGCCTGCCATCGACCGTGGCGATACGGCCAGCCGGGGAATCCAGCACCCGGCGGCGGCGGGTCAGGCCGGCGGCGGCAAGCTCGGCGAGTTCTGAATTCAGTGAATCTTCGAGAGTCATGATCTACACCAGCTTGAAATGCTTGCGGCCCGGCAGGCGGTAGGTTTCGAAATCGCTGCGGTCCAGTGTCCAGACATTGGTGCAACCGGTCTTCAAGGCGGCAACGACGAGCGATGCATCGGCCAGGTCTATCGGGCGGTCGGCGTAGCGGGTGATCCAGTCGATGGCGCTGACCAGTTCGTCGCGGCCCAGCGACAGGATTTCCAGCCCGCCGCGTTCGATCCACTGATAAAGGGGCAGTGTGGCGGCAACGCTGGGTGCGAGGTGGGAAAACTCGGTGAGCACAGCCCAGGTCGTCAGCAGGCGCCCGCGATAAGCCTTCAGAAAGTCGGTGCAGCGCTCATGGGCCTTGTCCCGTTGGCTGGCCAGGGCCACGAGCGGGCCGGTATCGACAAGCAAGAGATTCATGCGCGCCCGTGCTTGCGGGCGATGGCTTCCCTGGCGCCAGTCTTGGCATTGCTCGCCAGATCGTTCGCGGCAGTCAGCGAACCGATGAAACCGGTTTCGCAGGCGATCTGGTAAGCGGTCTTTTCCGGCTCGGTGGCGGCAAAGCGCTGCTCCAGCAGTTCGATGATGACCTCAGACTTGCTGCGGCGGGTTTCCACGCAATAACGTGCCAGCGCCTGTTCCAGACGCAGGGGGATGCGAACGGTGGTGGTCATGGTCTGGTTTTCAGGTTGGTCTTGTATTAACGGTAATACAAAACGGCGCCAAGTGCAAGGCTGGTGAGGCGATCAGGGCCGATCGGCCAGGGGGGGCGCTCCGTGCAGGCCTGCCGGAGGAGCATGGTTATTGCTTGTCGTTTTCCCGAAGCCAGGATGGAATGTCGCGTTTTCCATGGAGCACGCGCCAGACGTCGATATGAGTCTCGTGCTCGACGTAGAAAACCAGATAGGGATAGCGTTTCAGCGGCCAGAAACGCAGGCCGGGAAGATTCAGTTCATGGGCGTAATGCGCTGATCCGCTCCCCGGATGACGGGCAATGAGCGCGTAAGCCTGTTCCAGCTTGTCGATGAAGCCGAGAGCCGCGGTTTCCGAGCTTTCGCCCAGGTAGTGGGCAAGCGTATCGTCAATATCCCGGTTGGCCTGTTCGCGCGGGATGACCGGTTTTGCCCTCACCGCCCCGTTTGCGAAGTCACACGCGCCCGCAATGCCGCGAAGTACGCTGCATCGGCCGGTGCCGCCGGCGCCGACGCTGCCCCTGCCAGCAACAGTCCGCGCAACAGCAAGCGATCCTGATCCTTGCGGATCAGTTCGCGCACATACTCGCTGCTGGTGCCAAAACCGCGCTGGCTGACTTGGTCGTCGACGAAAGCTTTCAGCGAATCAGGGAGAGAAATATTCATCGTGCTCATGGGTTTATCGTAGATGGCTTGGCAAAAATTGGCAAGGAGCGGTGTTTAAATCTTCGTCCAGCCATAGCGTACTGGGTCAATGCGCAATAGATGTTGACGCAAAGCGTCTTGTTTTTCCTGGTCAGCACGCCGAAAAATACTACGTAGTTCTTCGTCGATGGCTTCTGGGTTGGCACCCCTTTGGGTTGCTTTTTCATACCAGGATTGCCCAAGGTCATAGTTGCCGATTTCGATATTCACAGCACCGAGAAGTGTGCACGGGCGAAAATTTTGCGGGGTGATTTGGTGTGCTTTCTCTCCCAGATCGAGTGCCTCGGAGTACTTGCCCAAATCCCGTTTTACCCCGCCATAAGTCGTGCAGAGTGCAGATTTCAATTTTATGTCGTGCTTGCCGTGAATGTTAATCGCCCCCAGCATTGATTCGGCAGTCGAGGATTCACCGCATTTTCGATAATGCTTGCTTGCGTTGACTGCTGCCCAGGAATCTTTGGTTTTTTCGAATTGACTGGCATGGAACCGGGCTTCGTTTCGATGATAAGCGGCTTTCAACTCTCGCGTAAAAAAGCTCTGTTCATAACCGGCTTTCGTAGTCGAGAGCCACACGACCTCTTCGTCAGACAGTCGGGAGCCAGCCTCGACTTTCTGCAAAATGGCCATTAGTTCTGAAAAGTGCGCTTTCTCGACGAAAGAGTCGAGACCGTATTTTTCCTTCAGGGCAGCCTGTTTGGCTCTGGCGATATTCTTCGGGTCGCGGTCGCAAGCGAGTCTTGCTGCCAGGTATTTCTCGCTGGCAATACGCATCGCCTGCTCTCTTGCTTCTTTGGCCTGTTGTCGCTCCATCTCGTCTTGATGCCGACGAAGTTCCATGGCCTCTTTTCGTTCGCGTTGCTCCGTTTCTGCGGTTGCCAGATACTCAGCGAAAGAAATTTGGCCGACTGCAAGATCGTGCAGAGAAACAAGTCCGGTTTTTTTCAGATATTGCAGGGCTAGAGCGGAGATTGGACTCTTCGAGTCAAGATCCTCCAGAATATTCGCCAGACGACTGCCAACTTGGGATGCTGACGGTTGATCTTCAAGGGCGTACTTGGCTGCTAGCGCCGTCTGGGTTTTATTCGGAACAGTTACGCGGCCTTGAAATGGGTTTTTGCGGATAGTTTGAATCATTCGTCTCATGGCTACACATTCTATGCCAAAGGGGTTTTGTCCGCTAAATGGAAAGGGCGTCGTTGAGTGCTTCGGTGATGGTTTTTCCAAGATGCCCGATTTCCTCGTCGCTGACGATATACGGCGGCATCACATACACCGTGTTACCGATGGGCCGGATCAGGGCTTCGCGGTCGAGGGCGGCGCGGTAGAACTTGCGCGAGAAGTGCGGGTCGTCGGTGGCGACGTCGAAGGCGGCGATCATGCCGCGCTGGCGCAGGTGGCGAACTTGCGGGTGGTTGGCCAGCGGAGCGAGGGCGTCGCCGAGGCGCTGCGCCTTGTCGCGGTTGGTGGCGATCACGTCATCCTGCTCGAAGATGTCGAGCGTCGCCAGTGCGGCGCGGCAGGCCAGCGGGTTGCCGGTGTAGCTGTGCGAATGCAGGAAGGCGCGGGCGACCGAGTCGTCGAGGAAGGCGCCGTAGATCGTGTCACTGCACAGCACGATGGAGAGCGGCAGGTAGCCGCCGGAAATCCCTTTCGACAGGCACATCAGGTCGGGGCGGATGCCGGCTTGCTCATGGGCAAAGAAGGTGCCGGTGCGGCCGCAGCCGACGGCGATTTCGTCGCAGATCAGGTGCACCTCATGCCGATCGCACAACTGGCGGGCGAGGCGCAGGTATTCCGGGTCGTACATCGCCATGCCGGCGGCGCCCTGGACCAGCGGTTCGACGATCAGCGCGGCGATGCGTTCGCCGTGTTGTTCGAGATGGCTTTCGAGTGCGGCTGCGGCGCGGCGGGCCACGTCGGCCGGCGACTCGCCGGCTTCGCCCAGGCGGAAGTCCGGCGACGGGATGACCGTGGCGGCGCGGACCAGCGGGGCGTAGGCATCCTTGAAGATGGCGACATCGGTAACGGCCAGGGCGCCGACGGTTTCGCCGTGGTAGCTGCCGGCGAGGCAGAGGAACTCCGCCTTTTCCGGGCGTCCGACGTTGCGCCAGTAGTGGAAGCTCATCTTCAGCGCGATTTCGGTGGCCGACGCGCCGTCCGAGGCATAGAAGGCGTGGCCGAGGGCGCCGCCGGTCAGGGCGCTCAAACGTTCGGACAGCTCGACCACCGGCTGGTGGGTGAAGCCGGCGAGCATGACGTGTTCAAGCGTCTCCAGTTGTTCCTTCAACACCGCGTTGATGCGCGGGTTGGCGTGGCCGAAGACGTTGGTCCACCAGGAGCTGATGCCGTCGAGGTAGCGCTTGCCCTCGAAATCGAACAGCCAGGCGCCCTGGCCACGGGCAATCGGCACCAGCGGCAGGTAGGCCGGCGAATCCGGCCGGGCGTGGTGCTGCATCTGGGTGCAGGGGTGCCAGACGGCGGCCTGGCTCCTGGCCAGCCAGTCGGCGTTGGTGGAATGAGTCATGGGCATTTCAACGCAGAGACGCAGAGTCGCGGAGAGAAACCTGAAAAGAATCTCCCTTTGCCCTTCTGCGCGCCTCTGCGCCTCGGCGGTTCAAAACCCCACTTCATTCCGCTCAGTGCAGAACTTGCGACGAAGCGGCGGGCTGTTCGGGCATTTCGGCGTGCACCAGTTCGCCTTCCGGGTTGGGGTACATGGGGGCGCCGCAGTCGTCGCAGAATTCCATGGGGAAGCGGTGGTCGTGGAAGACCACGTCCTTGACGCCGCATTCGCGCAGCACGGCTTCGATTTCGCCCTGGGTGTCGCTGGCTTCGTCCTCGGCGCCGAGCAGGGGCCAGACCACGCCGTGCCAGATGTCGTCCTTGTCCCGCGGGCCGAGGCCGATGCGGAATTCTTCCAGCCGGCGGTCGTGGCACGGGCCCACGACGGCCCGCAGGTCGGCCGGGGTGATGCTCTGGACGGTCTGCAGGAAAGCCACCGAGGCCTTGACCGAGTAGGGGCGCGAGGCGCGGTCGGCCTGGCGGCAAGCCGAATGGTAGGCGTCGGCCAGCAGCGGCTGCCAGGCGCAGCCGGTGAGGAAGGGTTCGAGACTGGGGCTGCCCTGCTTGACCCATTCCTTCAACGCGGCTTCCTTGCTGCCGTCCTTTTCGTTCCAGCGGAAGACCGGCTGGCCGGCGGGAACGACCACGGCGCCCACGAGGTAGCGTACGTCGGAAAGAAAGCGGTTGGTTTCCGGCAGGTTGGCGGTGTCGATGGCCAGGGGCTTGCCGGCCAGGGCGGCGAGGCCGAGTTCGCGGGTCAGTTGCCAGGTGTCGCAGAAGCTTCTGGGCAACTGGTCGGGGCTGAACAGGTAGTCGGCCAGGGCGAGCTTGGCGTCGGCAGCGAAGACGTGGGCGCCGAGCTGGACGCCGACGGCCTCCAGGGTGCTCTTGGGCAGCGTTCCCGAGGGGATGGAAAAACGCGACCAGGCGAGAACCGGGGCGGTGAACAGCAGCACGTCGCAAGGCCGGCCGGCGGCGTCGAGGCGCGTGGTTTCGGCGCGGGACTCGACCATGTCGGCCAGTTCGTCGTGGGCCCGGGGGTTGAGGTCGAAGAGGCGGTCGAGGGAGGCGTTGAGGTCGTCTTCGGCGCCGTTCTTGAGGAGGCTATCCACCAGTTCGGCCAGTTGGCGTTCCCAATAGGCGTCCTCCAGCTTGCCCCCGGAATCGGAAAGGCCGATGGCCAGGCGTTGCAGCTCGGCGGCGTCGCGGGAAATACGGTCGCGGGAACCGAAGCGGGTACGTTTCATGGGGTGCTCTATCGATAGGTGAATCGGCAATTTTACCAAGTCGGTAGAATTGGAGTCCGTCATTTGCAGGAGAATTCCATGTTGTTGGTGCTGTCGCCGGCCAAGTCCCTCGATTTCGACTCGCCGCCCACGGTCGAATCCCACAGCCAGCCGGCGTTCATTGCTCCGGCCAAGGAACTGGTCGGCCAGCTGCGCCGCCTCTCGCCGGCCGAAATCGCCGGCCTGATGGCGATATCCGACAAGCTGGCGGTGCTCAATTTCGACCGTTACGCCGACTGGCGCCCCCCCTTCACCCCGGCCAACGCCAAGCCGGCCGTGCTGGCCTTCGACGGCGACGTCTACGACGGCCTCGCCGCCAAGACCCTGGCCGCCGCCGACCTGGCCTTCGCCCAGGACCACCTGCGCATCCTTTCCGGGCTCTACGGCTGGCTGCGGCCCCTCGACCTGATCCAGCCCTACCGCCTGGAGATGGGCACCCGCCTGGCCAACAAGCGGGGCAAGGATCTCTACGCCTTCTGGGGCGAGCGCCTCGCCCGGGCGGCCAACGACGAGCTCAAGGCGCAGCCGCGGCCGGTTCTGGTGAACCTCGCCTCCGAGGAATACTTCAAGGCCCTGGCCGGCGGCCGGCTCAAGGCGACGGTGATCCAGCCCGTATTCGAGGACTGGAAGAACGGCCGCTACAAGATCATCAGCTTCTTTGCCAAAAAGGCCCGCGGCGCCATGGCCCGCTACGCCATCATCAATCGCCTGACCGAACCCGAGGGCCTCCGGGCCTTTGACGCCGACGGCTACGCCTTCGCGCCGGAAGCTTCCGACGCCGCCACCTGGGTCTTCCGCCGGCGCCTGGAGTGATCCGGCACCGGCCGGGCGGGGCTGCTTTGTCGGCGGCGAGGGTCTATGATGCGTTTATGGCTCGTTTATTCCGAGGAGTTTTCCATGCGCCGCTTCGCCCTTGTTCTCGCCGCCCTGCCGCTTGCCGCCCTGGCCCAATACGGCGCCCCCCAACCCGGCGGGAATCCCGGCCAGTACCCCGGCCAGGCCCCGGTCCAGCAGCCCGCTCCGCTCTACCCCTACAACAAGAACCAGCTGCCGCCCGGCGCTGTTTATGACAACAACCCCGGTATTCCGACCAGCGGGTTGGAACAGGGCCGGCAACTCGACGCCAACAAGCCCGGCTACCAGAAGGGCGGCCCCACCATCTACCACCGCAGTTACGATCGAAAAGGCAGCACCGCCGTCATCAGCGGCCCCAACGGCACCACGGTCTGCCGCGACGAATACGGCCGCAAGAGCGTTACCGGGGTGTGCTACTGAGCAGCGCCGCCGCCCCGGCCGGGGTGGCGATGGCAAAACCCAGGCCCTGCCTGCGCCGTAGGCGCAGCAGGGCCTTGTCTTTGGTGACCAGCAGATCGGCCCCGGCGCGGGCGGCGAGCTGGAGGAACTTCTGATCGTCGGGATCGCGACAGCGGGGGAGTTTGGGTGGTGGCTCGGCAGTTTCAGGCGCGACCGCAACCAGCCGGCGGTAATCCGCCAGCAGGGCGGCCTGGGCGGCGGCAGCGAGGCCGAATTCCGGGTAGGTGACGACGCGGGCCAGTTCGGCCAGGGTTTCGCCATCGGCGACGCAGCTTGCGCGGCCGGCGGCGAGGGCCTCGTCGATGGCAGCGACGCCGGCGTCGCGGAAATGGAAGAGGTCCATCACCACGTTGGTGTCGAGAACGAGTTTCATGCCCGGCGGTGGCCTATCGCAAGTTGCCGCGACGCGGCCCGCCTGGCCAGGACGGCGGATGGTCGTCGGCCAAGGCTCAGCCGCGCTTTTGCAGCGCCAGCGCGTTGATGCAGTAGCGCAGGCCGCTGGGTGCCGGGCCGTCGGGGAAAACGTGGCCGAGGTGGGCGTCGCAGACGGCGCAGGTGGTTTCGACCCGGGTCATGCCGTGGCTGTGGTCGGCGTGGTAGGCGACCACATCCGGCGCCACGGCCTGGGTAAAGCTCGGCCAGCCGGTGCCGCTGTTGAATTTGGTGCCGGCGTCGAAGAGTTCGGTGCCGCAGCAGGCGCAGGCGTAGCGGCCGGGTTCGAAGAGCGTGCACATCGATGAACTGTGGGCGCGTTCGGTGCCCTTCTGGCGGGTGACGTAGAACTGCTCCGCCGACAGCTGGCGTTGCCACTCGGCCGCGCTGCGCTCGTCGCGGCGCGGCGGCGCCGGATTGCCGTCGCGGGCCTGGCGCAGCACGCCGGCCCAGGTCAGCACCCCGGCCGGGGCATCGCCGGGATCGCTAGCTTCGGCCTTGCGCAAAAACTCGATGAGGCGGTCGGCGTCGATGTGAAAGTGGTTGAAGATCACCACGCCCTGGGGGTCGATGACGATGAACCAGGGCGTACCGCCGCTGCGGTAGCGCTGCATCAGCGTCGAGAACCGGCCGTCCGGCCCGGCATCGTGGCCGAAGGGGATGGTCAGCGCGTAACGCTGCTGGTCGGCGAAACCCAGTTCGGCGGTGTTGTGTTCGTACTCCTCGAACACCGTCTGCACGGCGGCGAAGCGGACAAAGCGCGAACCGCGGAAGGCATCGACCAGCCGTTGCAGCGTCGGAAAGCCGCGTTGGTGGCAGCCCGGGCAGTTGTGCTGGAAGCAGAAAATCACCTGGTAGCGGCCGCCCATCTCGGCCAGGCCGAAGCGGGCCAGGGGCTGCCCGGCGGCGTCGCGCCAGTCGGCAACGCCCAATTCGGGGGCCAGTTCGTTGGCGATACCGCCGGTGGGTTCGGTCATGGCTCGTGTCTCCGTTTCAAGTTCCGCAGGCGGTACGGTAGCACGCCGCCGCCGCCGGTGCAGTCCCGGGTTTCCGGGTGGGGCCGTGGCGCAGCTGGCAGCCGACCCTGGCAGCGCGCACGCTTTTGTCCGGCCTTTCCAGCTTTTCCGGCGGGGCCGGCCAGGGCAATCGCATGAACATCAAGCGAGTCCGAGCAGTTGAGCGCGATAGAGGTCGGAAGTGGCGGCGATGAGTCGTCGAGCCTTGATGCCGCCCTTACGCGGAGAGGGATCAAGGCGGATGAGGTTGAGGGTGATGTGC
>SSSZ01000083.1 GCA_009469675.1 Azonexaceae bacterium
CCCGCCGCATCGAGACCCGCTTCCCGGATCCCATCGCCAACCCCTACCTGTGCTTCTCGGCCCTCATGATGGCGGGCCTGGACGGCATCCAGAACAAGATCCACCCGGGCGATCCGGCCGACAAGAACCTCTACGACCTGCCGCCGGAAGAGGATGCCAAGATCCCGACCGTCTGCGCCAGCCTGGAAGAAGCCCTGGCCGCGTTGGATGCCGATCGCGAGTTTCTGACCCGCGGCGGCGTCTTCTCCAACGACTGGATCGATGCCTACATCGCCCTGAAGATGGAAGAAGTGAACAAGATCCGCATGACCACCCACCCGGTGGAATTCGATCTCTACTACAGCTGCTGATCGTCGGCAGCCGCAGACAAGAAGGACGGGCCAGCCCGTCCTTTTTTTGTGCACTGAACTTCCAGTTGCCTCGTTATGTCCTGTAAACTGGAATTCCCCCAGGACCGATGACGATGACACGCACTGCTCTTGCCTTCCTCTGCATCCTGCCCGCCTGGCCGGCGCTGGCGTCGACCATCTACAAGTGCGCCGACGAACATGGCGGGACGCTGATTTCCAACACCAAGGTCAACAAGACCTGCCAGGCCGTGGTCACCGGGCCGGATTCCAGCCTGCCGGCGCCCAAGCCGCGGAGCGCCGCCACCGCCAATCCTTCCCCGGCGGGGTTCCCCAAGGTCGCCGAAGACACCCAGAAGTCCCGCGACACCGACCGCCGCCGCATCCTCGAACAGGAACTCGCCGCCGAGCAAAAGAACCTGGAATCGGCGAAAAAGGATCTCGCCGACCAGGAAGCGACCCGCTCCGGCGACGAGAAAAACTATCAGCGCGTCCTCGACCGCCTGCAGCCCTACAAGGATCGCGTCGCGCAACACGAGCGCAACATCGAGGCCATCAACCGGGAGCTGGGCAACCTGCGCTGACCCCGGGCGGGATCAGGCGGTTGGCCTGGGGCCGACGCGATACCAGGCGGCGTAGAGGGCGGGCAGGAAAAGCAGGGTCAGGGCGGTGGCGACGATCAGCCCACCCATGATGGCCACCGCCATGGGGCCGAAGAAATCGTTGCGCGACAGCGGAATCATTGCCAGCACGGCGGCCGAGGCGGTCAGCACGATGGGCCGGAAGCGCCGCACCGTCGATTCGACGATGGCCTCCCAGCGGGGTTTGCCGGCGGCGAGATCCTGCTCGATCTGGTCCACCAGGATCACCGAGTTGCGCATAATCATGCCGAACAGGGCGATGGTGCCGAGCAGCGCCATGAAGCCGAAGGGCTGCCGGAAGACGAAGAGGAAGAGGGCGATGCCGATAATGCCCAGGGGCGCCGTGAGCAGCACCATGACGACCCGGGACGCGCTCTGGAGCTGGATCATCAGCACCGTGACGACGGCAAAGAGAAAGAGCGGGATGCCGGCGAAGACCGAACCCTGGCCCTTGGCCGATTCCTCGACGGTGCCGCCGGTGGCGAGCTTGAAGCCGGCCGGAAGCCGGTCGCGGATGGGGGCGATCTGCGGCTCCAGCTGGGCGACCACCGACGCCGGCTCGATCTTGCCGTAGATGTTGCCGCGGACGGTGATGGTCGGCAGGCGGTCCCGCCGCCATAGCAGATTGGGTTCGAAATCGTGGCTGAGCCGCCCGATCTGCGCCAGGGGAACGCTCTTGCCGCCGCGGGTCGGCACCGCCAGGTCGGCAAGGGACGAAAGCTGCTGGCGTTCGGCCCGGTCGCCCCGCAGGACCACGTCGATGCTCTTTTCGCCCTCGCGGTAGCTGGTCACCGTAAAGCCCGACAGCGACATGGCCAGGAAAGCCGCGACGTCCTGGCTGGAAACGCCGAGCAGCCGGGCCTTGTCCTGGTCCACCTCGACCCGGACCACCTTGGACAGTTCGTTCCAGTCGAAATTGACGTTGGAAATCTCCGGGTTGCCGCGCATCACCTCGGCGATTTCGGCGGCGATCCGGCGCAGCGTCGGGATATCCTCGCCCGACACCCGGTACTGGATGGGGTAGCCCACCGGCGGGCCGTTTTCGATGCGCGTCACGTTGCCCCGCACCCGCGGAAAGTCGCTCTCGAAAAGGGCGATGAGCCTGGTCCGCAGGGCCTCACGCGCCGCCACGTCGCGGCTCTGGATGATGAACTGGCCGACGTTGCTGGCCGGCAGCTGCTGGTCGAGACCGAGGTAGTAGCGGGGGGCGCCCCAGCCGACAAAGGCGATGAAGCTGTCGGTTTCCCCATGGCGGGCACGATCGGTTTCAAGCCAGGTCTCCAGCTTCTTGACCTCGTCTTCCACCGCGGCCACGGTGGCGCCCTCGGGCAGGCGCAGTTCGACCATCAGTTCGAGGCGGGTCGAGTTGGGGAAAAACTGCTTCGGCACCTGGCCCATGGTCACGACCGCGGCGACGAAAAGCCCGGCGGTGAGCGCGATGACCAAGCGGCGGCGGGCGACACACCCCGCCACGAGGCGGCGAAAGCGGTTGTAGAAGGGCGTGTGGTAAACCTCGTCCCCCGGGTGTTCGCCCGCCGGCAGGCCCCCCAGGCCGATTTTTTCCAACTGCGCCTGGAGCCGCGGCAGGCGGCGGGCGAGAAAGCCGGGAGGCCGTGGGGCGCGGGGGTCGGGCAGCAGCTTGTAGCCCAGCCAGGGGATGGCGACCACCGCCGCCACCCAGGAAATGATGAGGGCGATGGCGTTCACCTGGAAGAAGGCGAAGGCGTATTCGCCGGTGGACGACTTGGCCAGGGCGATGGGGATGAAGCCGGCCACCGTCACCAGGGTGCCGGAAAGCATCGGCCCGGCCGTGCTCGTGTAGGCGAAGGAGGCGGCGCGGGTGCGCTCCCAGCCCTGCTCCATCTTCACCCACATCATCTCGACGGCGATGATGGCGTCGTCCACCAGGAGGCCGAGGGCGAGAACCAGGGCGCCGAGGGAAACCTTGTGCAGGCCGACGCCGAAGAAATTCATGGCGAGAAAAGTGGCGGCCAGCACGAGGGGGATGGAAAGCGCCACCACCAGGCCGGTGCGCAGCCCGAGGCTGACGAAGGTGACGAGCAGGACGACGGTCACCGCTTCGGCCAGGGAGCTGACGAAGGCGTTGATGGACCGCCGCACGGCGTCGGGCTGGCTGGCCGCCTCGCCGATCTCGACGCCGACCGGCAGGGTGGCGGCGATTTCGGCGACGCGGGCGCGCAGGGCCTTGCCCAGGACGATGATGTCGCCGCCCTTGGCCATGGAAACACCGATCGCCAGGGCCGGCTTGCCGGCGAAGCGGACCAGGGTGGCGGCCGGCTGCGTCGTGCCGCGGCTGATGTGGGCGATGTCGCCGAGGCGGAAGCTGCGGTTGCCGGCCCGTACCAGGGTGTCGGCCACCGCCTCGACCGAGTTGTAGGCGCCGCTCGGCCGGACGGGAATGCGTTCGCCGCCGACGTCGAAGACCCCGGTACCGGTGACGGCGTTCTGCTGCGCCAGGGCCTGGACGATGGTCGCCTGGTCGACGCCCAGGGTGGCGAGCTTGGCGTTGGACAGTTCGACGTCGATCTTTTCGTCCTGGATGCCGAAGATTTCGACCTTGCCGACGTCGGGCACGGTAAGAAGGCGGTCGCGGATGCGCTCGGCCTGGTCCTTCAGCTCGGGATAGGAAAGCCCGTCGCCGGTAACGGCGTAGACGTTGCCGAAAACATCGCCGAATTCGTCGTTGAAGAAAGGCCCCTGGACGCCGGCCGGCAAGGTCTGGCGGATATCGCCCACCTTCTTGCGCACCTGGTAGAACACCTCGGGCATGGCGGCTGGCGGCGTCGAATCCTTGGCGACGAAGAGCACGGTCGATTCGCCGGCCCGGGAAAAGCTGGAAATGCGGTCGATGCCGGGCATTTCCTGCAGCTTCTTCTCGATCTTGTCGGTGACCTGCTGCTCCATCTGCCGGGCCGCCGCCCCCGGCCACAGGGTGCGGATGAGCATGATCTTGAAGGTGAAGGGGGGGTCTTCCGCCTGGCCCAGGCGGCCGTAGGCCAGCGCCCCCATGAGGGCGATGGCAAGAAGAAAATAGCCCACCAGGGTGCGGTGGCGCAGCGTCCAGTCCGAAAGATTGAAGCGCGAAGTGTTCACTTACTTTTGCTGTTCCGGCGGAGTCGCCGTCTGGGGCGTCACCGCCTGATCCGGCACCAGCTTGAGGCCGCCGGCCACCACCACCTGTTCGCCGGGCTGCACGCCGCCGGCCAGTTCGGCGCCATCCTCGCGGAAGCGCACGACCTGGACGGGCCGGCGCTTGACCTTGCCCCCTTCGACGATCCACACGGCCGGCCCCTGGCCCTGGTCGACCACCGCCGTCAGCGGGACGACGATGGCGCCGCCGGGGACGCTGCCCCCCAGGGCAACGCGGGCCGTCATGCCGATCTGTACTTCGGGGCCGGGTTCGGCGATGCGGATGCGGGCGGCGTAGGTCCGGGTGGCGGGGTCGGCGGCCGGGGAGAGTTCCCGCAGGCTGCCGCGGAACTGGAGTTCCGGGCGGGCCCACAGGCCGATGGTGAAGGCGGGGTTGGCCTTCACTTCGGCGAGGCGGCTTTCGGGAACGGCGATCGCCACCTCGAGTTCATCCGGCCGGGCGAGGCGCAGCACCGGCTGGCCGGCCGCCACCACCTGCCCGGCTTCGGCGAGGACGCCGGTGACGACGCCGGCCTGGTCGGCGACGAGGGTACCGTAGCCGGCCTGGTTGCCGCTCACCGCCGCCTGGGCCAGGGCCTGGTCGAGTCTGGCGCGGGCGGCGCGGAAGGCATGATTCTTGGCGTCGTAGGCGGCCTGGCTGACGAAGCGCTTGGCCAGGAGGTCGGCGTAACGTCCCTGTTCGGCCTCGGCGGTGGCCAGTTCGCTTTCGGCGGAGGCCACCTGGGCGCGGGCCGAGCGGGCGGCCAGTTCGAGATCGGCGGGGTCGAGGCGGGCCAGGGCGGTGCCCCGCTCGACCCGGGCGCCGGCATCGACCAGCCGGGCAACGAGCTTGCCGCCGACCCGGAAGGCCAGGTCGGTTTCGTGACGTGCCCGGACTTCGCCCGTGTAGACCGTTGCCGTTTGACCGCTCGGAGCCGCCGCCTGGACCAGCACCGGCCGGGGCGCAGGCGGGCCGGCGTCGGGCCGGCCGCAGGCGGCGAGCAGGAGCGGCAAGGCGAGGCAAAGGGCGGAAGGGTGGAGGCGGGGCATATTAATGAACGATCGGTCAGTAACCGAATGATAATGAACGATCGGTCAGTAACACAATGGGAAATTCCGCCAGGACCGCCGCGGCGCTGGCCGGTTTCGCCAATTGCCGCCCCGGCAGGTTACGGCAAGGAAGTGGGGCGAACCGGCTCTGCCGGCCCGGGGGCGAAGCAATGGTTCCGGAAGGGGGGGCGGGAGCGCCGCCATCCGGGCTAGAATGCCAGCCATGTCCCAGCCCGTTTCTCCGTTCGCCGGCCTCGACCTGCTGGCCTCCGCCGTCCTCGTCCTCGATGCCGGCCTGGGGGTGCGCTACGTCAATGGAGCCGGTCAGAACCTCCTGGCGGTGAGCGAGCGTTCCCTGGTCGGCAAAAAGCTCACCGAGGTCTGCGCCTGTTCGGCGACCCTGCAGGCCGCCCTGACCAACGCCGTCGCCGGCAACTGGAGCTACACCGGCCAGAACGTCGAAATGCGGCGGGCTGACGGGGAGGCTTTGCATCTCAACTGCACCGTCACCCCGCTGCTCGTCGACGACCGTTCCGGGGCTCGGCTCCTCGTCGAACTCCAGCCCATCGACCAGCAACTGGCGGCAAGCCGCGAGGAGCGCCTGATCGAGCAGCAGCAGGCCAACCGCGAGCTGATCCGCAACCTCGCCCACGAGATCAAGAACCCCCTGGGGGGCATCCGGGGCGCCGCCCAGTTGCTCGAACACGAACTCAACAACCCGTCCCTCAAGGAATACACCCAGGTCATCATCAAGGAGGCGGACCGCCTGCAGGACTTGATGCAGCGCCTGCTGACGCCCCATCGGCCGATGTTGCCGACGACCGTCAATATCCACGAAATCCTGGAGCGGGTGAGGAGCCTGCTGACCGCCGAATACCCGGGTTCGCTGACCATCCGCCGCGACTACGACACCAGCCTGCCGGAGTTGGTGGGCGATCGGGAGCAGCTCATCCAGGCTGTCCTCAATATCGCCCGCAACGCGGCCCAGGCGATGGGCGGCAGCGGACGCATCGTCTTGCGCACCAGGGCGGTGCGCCAGGTCACCCTGGTCAAGAAACGCTACCGTCTGGCCCTGGAGATCAAGGTCGTCGATAACGGCCCCGGCATTCCCGAAGATATCCGCGAGCGCATGTTCTATCCCCTGGTTTCGGGCCGCGAAGGCGGCAGCGGCCTGGGGCTGACCATCGCCCAGAACTTCGTCCAGCACCACCACGGCACCATCGAGTGCAGCAGCCGGCCGGGGGAAACCTGTTTCGCCATCCGCCTGCCCCTGGAGGAGGCCTGATGCTGTGGAATGCTCCTTGCTAGGGCTGGTGCAGTGTCCCCAACCGTGAGCCCGACCATCATGAAACCCGTGTGGGTCGTCGACGACGACCGTTCCATCCGCTGGGTGCTGGAAAAGACCCTGGCCCGCGAAGGCGTCGCCTTCAAGAGCTTCGCCTCCGCCACCGAGGCCCTGGCTCAGCTCGACCACGGCGGCGAGCCGCCCCAGGTGCTTCTTTCCGACATCCGCATGCCGGGGCAGTCGGGGCTCGAACTGCTGCAGGAGGTGAAGACCCGCTTCCCGGCCGTCCCGGTCATCATCATGACCGCCTATTCCGACCTGGAGAGTGCTGTCGCCGCCTTTCAGGGCGGTGCCTTCGAGTACCTGCCCAAACCCTTCGACGTGGATCAGGCGGTCGAATTGATCCGCCGCGCCATCGACGAGTCGATGCACCAAGATGGTGCGTCCGAGGAGGTCGCCGTCGCCCCCGAGATACTCGGCCAGGCCCCCGCCATGCAGGAAGTCTTCCGCGCCATCGGCCGCCTTGCCCAGTCCCACGCCACCGTCCTCATCACTGGCGAATCGGGGAGCGGCAAGGAGTTGGTGGCCCGCGCCCTGCACCGCCACAGCCCCCGGGCGGAAAAACCCTTCGTCGCCATCAATACCGCGGCGATCCCGAAAGACCTGCTCGAATCGGAACTCTTCGGTCACGAGCGGGGCGCCTTCACCGGCGCCCAGGCCCAGCGTCGCGGCCGTTTCGAGCAGGCTGACGGCGGCACGCTCTTCCTCGACGAAATCGGCGACATGCCGGCCGAGCTCCAGACCCGCCTCCTGCGGGTGCTGTCCGACGGGCATTTCTACCGGGTCGGCGGCCATTCGCCGATCAAGGCCAACGTCCGCGTCATCGCCGCCACCCACCAGAACCTCGAGACCCGGGTCCGGGACGGCCTCTTCCGGGAAGACCTCTACCACCGGCTCAACGTCATCCGCATCCGCCTGCCGGCGCTGCGCGAGCGGCGCGAGGACATCCCCCTCCTGACCCGCCACTTCCTGCAAAAAAGCGCCAAGGAACTGGGTGTCGAATCCAAGCGCCTTTCCGACGCCGCCCTCAAGTATCTGGCGGCATTGGATTTCCAGGGCAACGTGCGGCAACTGGAAAATCTCTGCCATTGGCTCACCGTCATGGCCCCGGGCCAACAGGTCGAAATCGGCGATCTTCCCGCCGAACTGCGCGACGCCCCGGCGGCGGCCCCGGCCACCGACTGGGAGAGCGCCCTCGAGGCCGAGGCCGACCGCCTTCTCGCCCGCGGCGTCGCCGACGTCCATGGCGTCCTCACCCAGACCTTCGAGCGCATCCTCATCGCCCGCGCCCTGGCCCACACCGGCGGCCGCCGCATCGAAGCCGCCCAGGCCCTGGGCATCGGCCGCAACACCATCACGCGGAAGATTCAGGAGCTGGGGATCGACGGCGGCAAGGAAGCGGCGACCGGGTAGCCGGGGAAAAACCGGCCGGGGCCTTGCTTCTTTGCCTCGGCCTGTGGCTACAATGCGCCATGCCCGGCCTCGACCCGATTCGCCTCAAGCCCCTGCTCGGCCCCCTGGCCGGGCGTTTCGACGTGGACGTCCTGGCCGAATGCGATTCGACCAATAGCGAAATCCAGCGTCGGGCCGAGGCCGGGGCGCCGGCGGGGACGGTGGTGGTGGCCGAGCGCCAGACGGCCGGCCGGGGGAGGCGGGGGCGGACCTGGCTGGCGGAACCCGGCGACGGTCTGACCTTTTCCCTGCTCTGGCGGTTTGGCGGCCCACCAGCGTGGCTTTCCGGCCTTTCCCTGGCGGTCGGCGTCGGGGTGGCGCGGGCCCTGGAGGACTGCGGCGCCGCAGGGGTCGCCCTGAAGTGGCCCAACGACGTGCTCTTGCGCCGGGGGGAGGGTTTCGCCAAGCTCGCCGGAATTCTGGTCGAACTGGTCGTCGATCGGCGCGGCATCCAGGCGGTGATCGGCATCGGACTCAATCTGCGGCCGCCGGCCGGCGACCTACCGCAGCCGGCGGCGGGGCTGGTCGAGGCGCTGCCCGCCTTGCCCGATCGTCATGGGCTGCTGGCGGCGCTTCTCGCGGCCCAGGCCGAGGTGCTGGACCGCTTTGCCGGCCAGGGATTCGCCGGACTGCAGGCCGACTGGCAGGCCCGCCACGCCTGGCAGGATCGCCCGGTCGAGGTGTTGCAGGAAGGGGCAGCCGGCATTGCCGGGCGCTGCCTGGGGGCCGACCGCGACGGCAGTCTGTTGCTCGCAACCGCAGGTGGGATGCGGCGCATCCTGGCCGGCGACGTTTCCCTGCGCCCGGCATGATCCTCTGCATCGACTGCGGCAACACCCGCCTCAAGTGGGCCTGGCACGACGGCCGGCAGTGGTCGGGCGACGGCGCCGCGCCCCGGGCCGCGACGGCGCAATTGGCCGGCCTGGTGGGCGCAGGCCCGGCGCCTCACCGGATCATGGTCGCCAACGTCGCCGGGGATGCCGTGCTGGCCGCCGTGGCCGATGCCCTGGGCGGCTGGCGCGATCGCCTTGTCGTGGCGCGTTCTACCGCCGCCGCCTGCGGGGTGACCAACGGTTACGGCAAACCCGGGAGCCTGGGGGTCGATCGCTGGTGTGCCCTGATCGGCGCCTGGAGCCTGGTGGGCGGCGCCTGCGTGGTGGTCGGGGCGGGGACGGCGACGACTATCGACAGCCTGGATGCCGGCGGGCGGTTTCGCGGCGGTTTCATCCTCCCCGGCCTCGACCTGATGGCCGCCGCCCTGGCCGGCAATACGGCGGGTCTGCCGCGGGCTGCGGGGAGTTACGCCGAATTCCCGACGGCCACCGAAGACGCCATCTACAGTGGCGCCGTCGAAGCCACCTGCGGCGCCGTCGAACGCGCCTGCGCCCGCCTCGCCGGCGCCCCCTGCCTCCTCTTCGGCGGCGCCGCGCCGCACCTGGCCGGGCGCCTGGGGGTGGCCAGCCGCAGCGAGCCGCGCCTCGTTCTCGAGGGACTCCATCGCCTCGCCCGGGAAGCGGCCTGAGCAATACCGGTTGAATATCCGCCGCCGGCAGGCGACAATCGCCGGAAAACCATCGCCAAGGGGGAAACCCATGTTCGACCAGGTGCTCAACAACCTTCCCGGCTTCGCCACCTATTTCGCCGCGGCCTTCGCCATCCTGGCCGTTTTTCTCACCGTCTATGCGCTGATTACGCCCTACAACGAACTGACCCTCATCCGCCAGGGCAATCTGGCCGCTGCCGTCAGTCTCGCCGGCGCCCTCTTCGGCATCGCCCTGCCGGTGGCGGTGGCGGTGGTGGTCAGCCACAATTTGTTCACCATGATCGGCTGGGGGACGGTGGCCTGCGTCATTCAACTCGTCGTCTTCGGCGTCGCCCGCGTCGTCCTGCCGCATCTGGCCGAGGACATTCCGCAGGGCAAAGCGGCGGCGGGCGTTTTCGTCGCTTCGCTGTCCCTGGGCGTCGGCCTCATCAACGCCGCCTGCATCGTTTGATTTGAGAAGGAGATTGCCATGGCCCTGATGGACTTCATCAAGAAACAATTCATCGACATCCTGCAATGGACCGAGGATTCCGACGGTACCCTGGCCTGGCGCTTCCCCATGGCCGAGATGGAAATCCAGAACGGCGCCAGCCTCACGGTGCGCGATTCGCAGACGGCCCTGTTCGTCAACGAAGGTACGGTCGCCGACGTCTTCGGGCCGGGGATGTACAAGCTCACCACCCAGACCCTGCCGGTGCTGACCTACCTCAAGAACTGGGACAAGCTCTTCGAGTCGCCCTTCAAGTCGGACGTCTATTTCTTCTCGACCCGCACCCAGCTCGACCAGAAATGGGGCACCCCCAACCCCATCACCATCCGCGACAAGGATTTCGGCATCGTCCGCCTGCGCGCCTTCGGCATCTATTCGTACCGCATCGCCGACCCCAAGGCCTTCTATCAGAAAATTTCCGGTACCCGCGAGACCTACACCCGGGACGAACTGGAAGGCCAGCTCCGCAACACCATGGTGGCCGGCATGACCGACCTCTTCGGCGAATCCGGCGTCGCCTTCATCGATATGGCGGCCAACCAGGACGAGTTCGGCAAGGCCATGAAGGCCAAGATGGAACCGGTCTTCGCCGACTTCGGCCTGGCCCTCGATTCCCTGGTGGTGCAGAACGTTTCCCTGCCCGAGGAACTGCAGAAGATCCTCGACCAGAAGATCGGCATGAACATGATCGGCGACATGGGCAAATTCACCCAGTACCAGGTCGCCAACAGCATCCCCCTGGCGGCCCAGAACGAAGGCGGCATGGCCGGCCTGGGCGTCGGCGTCGGCGCCGGGGTGGGCTTCGGTCAGGTGATGGGCCAGGCCATGGCCCAGGCGGTGCAGCCAGCCCCCGCCCCCGTCGCGGCCTCCGCCCCGGCGGCGGCAATTTCCGCCGACGACGTGGTGGCGACCATCGAAAAACTCCACGGCCTGATGGAAAAAGGCATCCTCGCCAAGGAGGAGTTCGAGGCCAAGAAGGCAGAACTGCTCAAGAAACTGGTTTAACCCCCGGCGGCGCGGCGATACCCCGCTGTGCCGCCTATTTCGTCGCCCCGCCGCCCTTAACCGAGCCCCATGGCCCAGTCTGCTGCCTGTCCATCCTGCGGAGCGCCCGTCGTCTTCAAGTCGGCGGCGTCGATCTTCGCGGTCTGCGAATATTGCCAGAGCACCCTGGTCCGCCACGATCAGGCTCTGGAAGACATCGGCAAGATGGCGGCCCTGGCCGAGGACCGTTCGCCCCTCCAGCTGGGATCGGAAGGGAGCTGGCAGGGCCTCCATTTCGCCCTGATCGGCCGCATCCAGCTCAAGTACAGCCAGGGCCTGTGGAACGAATGGCACCTGCTCTTCGACGACCAGCGCACCGGCTGGCTGTCCGAGGCCAGCGGCGAATATGTTGTTTCCTTCCTGCACCAGGTTCGCGAACCCCTGCCCAAGTTCGCCGAACTCCAGGTCGGGCAGCGCTTCACCCTGGCCAGCCGGGCGTGGACGGTGACCGACATCGAGGATGCCGAATGTGTCGCCGGCCAGGGCGAACTGCCCTTCAAGGTCGGTGCCGGCTACCAGGCGCCGGTGGTCGATCTGCGCTGCGGCGACAACTTCGCCACCCTCGACTATTCCGAGGAACCGCCGCTCCTGTTCATCGGCGGGCCGGTCGAGTTCAAGTCGCTCAAGATGGGCAACCTGCGCCAGGGCCTGCCCATCCCGGAGCACACCGTCGCAGCCCAGGTCTTCCGCTGCCCCAGTTGCGGTTCGCCGATGCAGGCGCGGTCGAAGGAAATCCTGGCGGTGGGTTGCGCTTCCTGCGGCGCCGTGGTCGATACCGCCGACACCAACTACCAGCTCCTCTCCAAGGCCCTCGGTCCCCGCGACGAAAAATTCGTTCCCCGCCTGCCGGTGGGGAGCCGGGGCAGCCTGGAGGGCAAACCGGTCGAGGTCATCGGTTTTCTCGTGAAGGAATGCAAGGTCGACGGCGTCGCCTACGCCTGGCGCGAATACCTGCTCGCCGCCGGCAACGCCACCTACCGCTGGCTCACCGAATACGACGGCCACTGGAACGTCGCCGACGTGCTCTCCAAACACCCTGCCGGGGGGGGAGACCAGGCTGCCGTGTCCTACGAAGGCACGGCCTACAAGCATTTCGCCACGAGCAAGGCGGAAGTCGTCCAGGTCGAGGGCGAATTCAACTGGCGGGTGAAACGGGGCGAAACGTCGGCCATCGCGGATTTCGTCGCGCCCCCCCTGCTGCTCTCCCGCGACCGCTCGGACAAGGAGATGAGCTGGTCGCTGTGCCGCTACGTCGAGCCGCAAGTCATTCGTGAAGCCTTCAAGCTGCCCGACGCGCTGCAGCAGCCGGTGGGCGTCTATGCCAACCAGCCCAACCCCTGGGAGGGCACTCACCGCACGGTGTGCCGGGCGTTCTGGCTGGCGGCCCTGGCGGCGCTGCTCGTCCAGATCTTTTTCGTTTTCGCCGTCGGCGGCCAGCGCCTCCTGCACCAGGACATGCTGTTCACCGCCCTCAACGCCGACGAGACCCAGAAGACCCCGACCTTCGAGATCAAGGGCAAGGCCCGCAAGGTCGTGGTCAAACACGCCACCAACCTCGACAACAACTGGATCGCCCTCGACATGACCCTGGTCAACAAGACGACCGGCGAGGGCTGGCCGGCGGCCCAGGATCTTTCCTACTACTACGGCTACGACGACGGCGAAAGCTGGTCCGAAGGCAATCGCAGCGAGGAGATCGTTTTCCGCGACGTGCCGCCGGGCACCTACTACCTCGCCGTCGATCCCGAATTGTCCACCGAGAAGGCCGCCGACGTGCGCGATTCGATCGAGGTCACGACGGGCGGCGCGGGCTGGTCCAACTACCTGATGGTGATGGTCTTCCTCGCCGTCTTCCCCATCTTCACCCGCCTGCGCAAGGGGGCCTTCGAAGTGCGGCGCTGGGCCGAGAGCGACCATGCGCCGGTGGCCAGCGATAGCGACAGCGATTCGGACGACGACTGATGTTCAGAAAGTTCTACCTCATCGCCAGCATCGCGGCCCTGTCGCTTTTCAGTTACGCCCAGCACCAGGGCTGGAACCTCTTCGACAACGTGGCCCATGCCGGCGGCGGGCCAGGTGGCAGCGGCGGCAGCCGCATCTACCACAAGTAACTTGCGTCACGCCCTTCTCTTTTCCGTCTTCGTCATCGCTTCCTGCGGGCTCGCCTACGAGCTGATCGCCGGGGCCCTGTCGTCCTATCTGCTCGGGGATTCGGTCACCCAGTTCTCGACGGTGATCGGCACCTACCTCTTCGCCATGGGCGTCGGCTCCTGGCTGTCCAAATACCTTACCCGGGATCTGATCCGCCGCTTCATCCAGATCGAGCTGATGGTCGGCTTGCTCGGCGGCTTTTCGGCGGTGACGCTGTTTCTCGTCTTTACCTGGCTGGCGGCGCCCTTCAAGCTGGTGCTCTACCTCCTGGTATTCGGGGTCGGCGTCCTGGTGGGGCTGGAAATTCCGCTCGTGATGCGCATTTTGAAGCGTGAACTGGGGTTTCGGGAACTGGTCTCCCAGGTGCTCACCTTCGACTACCTCGGGGCGCTTGCCGTATCCATCCTTTTCCCTCTGCTGCTGGCGCCCCACCTGGGCATGGTCCGTACCGGCCTGCTCTTCGGCATCCTCAACGTCGGGGTGGCGATCTGGGCGCTGCGGTTGTTCCGCGATCAGCTTCCCGCCCGGCCCTGGCTGGCTGCCCAGTGTTGGACGGTGTTCGCCCTGCTCGTCGCCGGTTTCGCCGGGGCCGGGCACCTCACCACCCTGGCCGAGGCCCATCTCTACGCCGACGAAATCGTCCACGCCGAAACCACGGCCTATCAGCGCATCGTCGTCACCCGCTGGCGCGACGACCTGCGGCTTTTCCTCAACAACAACCTGCAGTTTTCCTCCCACGACGAATACCGCTACCACGAGGCCCTGGTCCACCCCGGTCTGGCCAGCCTGCCCGGAGCCCGGCGGGTGCTCGTCCTGGGCGGCGGCGACGGGCTGGCGGTGCGGGAGATCCTCAAGTATCCGCAGATCGAGGCGGTCACCCTGGTGGACCTCGATCCGGCCATGACCACGCTCTTTTCCACGGCGCCGCCCCTGACGGCGCTCAACGGCAACGCCTTGGGGTCGCCCAAGGTCCGCGTCGTCAACGCCGACGCCCTGCAATGGCTGGAGGACAACCGCGAGGCCTACGACTTCATCGTCGTCGATTTTCCCGATCCAGCCAATTTCGCCCTGGGCAAGCTCTACACCTCGGCCTTCTACCGGCTCCTGGAGAAACATCTGTCGGCTCGGGGCCGGCTGGTGGTGCAGTCGACTTCGCCGCTCTACGCCCGCCAGTCTTTCTGGTGCGTCGTCACCACCCTGGAGAGCGTCGGCCTCAAGACCGCCCCCTACCATGCCCTGGTGCCGTCCTTCGGCGAATGGGGCTACATCATCGCCGGTCGCGACGGCTACCTGCCTCCCGCCGCCTACCCGGTGCCGACGCGCTTTCTGACGGCCGAGACGACGGCCGCTCTGTTCAGTTTCCCGGCCGACATGGGACGGGTCGAGGCCGAGGTCAACCAGCTTAACAACCAGGTTCTGGTGCGCTATTTCGAGGCCGAGTGGCGGCGGGTGCAGCGCTGACCCGACGGCTCCGGCAAGGGCCGGCCGGCGGGCCGGTCAGATGACGAAATCGCCCCCGGTGCCCAGCGAATGCTCGGTTTCCAGATAGACCAGAATTTCGCCCACGGGGAGCGGGCGGCTGTAGAGAAAGCCCTGCAGCACATCGCAGCCGAGCTTGGCGAGAAAATCCCTTTGGGCCGCGGTTTCCACGCCTTCGGCCACCAGTTCGAGTCCCAGGTTGTGGCCCAGGGCGACGGTGGCGGAACAGATCGCCGCATCGCTGGTGTCGGTTTCGATGTCCTTGACGAAGGAACGGTCGAGTTTGAGCCGCTGGATGGGCAGGTGCTTGAGGTAGGCCAGCGACGAATAGCCGGTGCCGAAATCGTCGATGGCGAGAATGATCCCCAGGCCGGCCAACTGGTCGAGGACGCGAATCGTCAGTTCCGGGTTCTGCATCGCCGTCGATTCGGTGATTTCCAGTTCCAGGTCGCTGGGCTGGAGGTCGAAGCAGGCGAGGGCGCCGCGCACCACCGAGGGCAGGGCTTCGTGGCGCAGTTGCTGGGCCGACAGGTTGACCGCCACCCGGATGTCGTCGATGCCGCGATCCTTCAGGCTGCGCAACTGGCGGCAGGCTTCCCAGAAGACCCAGTCGCCCAGGGGCTGGATGAGGCCGGTTTCCTCGGCGATGGGGATGAAGGTGTCGGGGGGGATCGACCCGAGCTGCGGATGATCCCAGCGGGCCAGGGCTTCCAGGCTGATGACCCTGCCGCTCTTGAGGTGGAGTTGAGGCTGGAAATGCAGCGACAGCTGGGCGCTGATGAGGTTGGAGACGGAGAGGGCCTGGCGCAGCGCGTTTTCCATGAGGAGGCGCCGGGCCGAGGCCTCGTTCATGTGGGCGGCAAAGAACTGGTGGTTGTTGCGGCCGGCGTTCTTGGCGTGGTACATGGCCACGTCGGCGTTGCGCAGCAAGGTGTCGGCGTCGCCGCCGTCCTCGGGCAGAAGGCTGATGCCGATGCTCGGCGTGGTGTAAAGATCGTGCCCCTGGACGTGGTAGATGTCGGCCAGATTGCGCTTGATCTTGCCGGCGACGGCGGCGGCCGTCATGGTGTCTTCGATATCGACCAGAACGACGACGAATTCGTCACCCCCCAGGCGGGCCACGATGTCGCTCCCCCGCACGCAATCCTGCAGCCGGCGCGCCACCTGGATGAGGATGCCATCGCCGACGTGGTGCCCCAGGGTATCGTTGATGGTCTTGAAGCGGTCCAGGTCGATGAGCAGCACCGCGAGTTGGCGCTGATCCCGCGTGCAGGTCGAAATGGCGTGCTGGAGCTGGCTTTCCAGGGCAAAGCGGTTGGGCAGTTCGGTGAGGGCGTCGTGGGTGGCCAGGTGCGCGATACGGTTCGAGGCCTCGCGCCTTTCGCTGATGTCGGTGAAGGTGGCGACGTAATACTCGGCCTGGCCCGTCCCGTCGCGCAGTACGGAAATCACCATCCACTTGGGAAAGAGGCTGCCATCCTTGCGCCGGTCCCAGATCTCGCCTTCCCAGCGGTCGCCGGCGGCAAGGTCGGCCCACAAGGCCCGGTATTCTTCCGACGAGGTGAGTCCCGAGGCGAGCAAGCGCGGATCCTGGCCCATGACCTCGGCCGCCCCGTAGCCGGTGAGGCGGGTGAAGGCCGGGTTGACCGCGATGATCCGGTTGTCCCGGTCGGAAACCAGGGCGGCGTCGGCGGTCTGGGCGAACAGGCGGGCGAGGATGCGCTCCCGGGCCGGTGCCGGGTGATCCGGGCAAAACGCGGAGGCCTCGCCATCCCGGCTGGGGGAGTCGTTACGGTCAGCCGCGGGTTCCGCCGGAATGTCTTGGCCCATACTGGTTTCCGAAATTTCTCCTATTCTGCCGGAATTTTCGGAAAAGACAGCAGGGAAAATTAGACGTTGAAGAGGAAATTCATGACGTCGCCGTCGTGTACGACGTAATCCTTGCCTTCGGCCCGCATTTTTCCCGCCTCCTTGGCGCCGGATTCGCCGCCGCAGGCGACGAAATCGGCGTAGGCAATGGTCTGGGCGCGGATGAAGCCGCGTTCGAAATCCGTATGGATGACGCCGGCCGCCTGGGGTGCGGTATCGCCCCGGTGGATGGTCCAGGCGCGCACCTCCTTGACCCCGGCGGTGAAGTAGGTGGCGAGGCCGAGGAGGGTGTAGCCGGCGCGGATGAGACGGTCGAGGCCGGGTTCTTCCAGACCCAGGTCGGCGAGGAAGATATGCTTCTCGTCGTCGTCCAGATCGGCGATTTCCGCCTCGATGGCGGCGCAGACCGGCACCACCTGGGCCTTTTCCCCGGCGGCGTGGGTGCGCACGGCCTCCAGCAAAGGATTGTCGGCGAACCCGCCTTCGGCGACGTTGGCGACGTAGAGCACGGGCTTGGCGGTAATCAGGCAGAAGGGCTTGAGGTTGGCCCACTCCTCCTTGGCCAGATCGAGGGCCCGCACCGGCTTGCCCTGGTCGAGCTGGGCAAAGCATTTTTCCAGGACGGCAACCAGGAGCTTGGCCTCCTTGTCTCCGGCGTTGGCGGGCTTTTTGTAGCGGTTGAGCGCCTTTTCCACCGTCGCCATGTCGGCGAGGGCGAGTTCGGTGTCGATGATCTCGATGTCGCGGATGGGGTCGACGCTGCCCGAGACGTGGACGACGTTGTCGTCGGCGAAGCAGCGCACGACGTGGACGACGGCGTCGGTTTCGCGGATGTTGGCGAGGAACTGGTTGCCCAGGCCTTCGCCCTTGGAGGCACCGGCCACCAGGCCGGCGATGTCGACGAATTCGACGACGGCCGGGACGACGCGCTGGGGTTTGACGATTTCCGAGAGTCGGGCGAGCCGCGGATCGGGAACTTCGACGATGCCGACGTTGGGTTCGATGGTGCAGAACGGGTAGTTGGCGGCCTCGATGCCGGCCTTGGTCAAGGCGTTGAAGAGGGTGGATTTGCCGACGTTGGGCAGGCCGACGATGCCGCACTTGAGACTCATGGGGTTTCCTTAAACGACTTTACCGTGCAATTGTTGCTGGGCGCCGGCAAAATCGCCGGCCGCGAGTTTGGGCCAGGCGAGCAGGCAGCGGGCGAGCGCCTGTTCGATGGCGGGTTGTTCTTCCAGCCGCGGCGGATGGAGGACGAAATCGGCCACCTGCTGGTTGAGGCCGAGGCTTCGGGGATGGCCGATGCCGAGCCGGAGGCGCCAGAAATCGGGCGTCCCGAGGCGGGCCTGGATGTCCTTGAGGCCGTTGTGGCCGCCGTTGCCGCCCCCCTGCTTCAAGCGGATGCCGCCCGGCGGCAGGTCGAGATCGTCGTGGACGACCAGGATTTCCTCCGGCCCGATCTTGTAGAAATTGGCCAGGGCGGCAACCGACTGCCCCGAGCGGTTCATGAAGGTGGTCGGTTGCAGCAGCCAGAGGTCGCCGCTGCGGCCCGCGCGGCCAAAGAATTTCCCCTGGGGGGCCAGGGTCGCCTTGAGCTTGCCGGCCACCTGGTCGACGAACCAGAACCCCACGTTGTGGCGGGTGGCTTCGTATTCCGGCCCCGGGTTGCCGAGACCGACGATGAGGCGGGGGACGGTGGTCATCGGGGGAGGTCAGGGATGTGAAAAGGCCGCCGGGGCGTTACGCCTGCGGCGGCCAGGTGCGGCTGTCGCCCCGGATCAAGCGGCGGCAGGCGCTTCGCCTTCGGCCGCTTCTTCGCCGCCACCCTTGCCGACGATGCCCACGACGATGGGGTCATCGGCGCCGTGCTGCACGGCCTTGACGCCCTTGGGCAGCTTGAGCTGGGAAACGTGGATGTTTTCGCCGACCTTGAGGGCGCCGACGTCGACTTCGATGAATTCGGGCAGATCCTTGGCCAGGCAGTGGACATCCACTTCGGTCAGGATGTGGTTGACCAGGCCGCCGGAAAGCTTGACGCCGGGCGCCGCTTCTTCGTTCACGAAGTGGAGCGGCACCTTGATGTGCAGCTCGTGGGTGGAGTCGACGCGCTGGAAATCGACGTGCAGGACCAGCGGTTTGTAGGCGTGCACTTGCGTGTCGCGCAACAGAACCTGTTCCTTCTTGCCGTCGACCACCAGGTTGAGGATGGAGGAGTGGAAGGCTTCCTTCTTGAGCTTGAGGAGAAGGTCGTTGTGGTCGACTTCGATGGCCTGCGGGGCGGCTTCGCCACCGTAGACGATGCCCGGCACCTTGCCGGCGCGGCGCAGGCGGCGGCTCGCACCCGACCCTTGCAGCGTGCGCTTTTGCGCGTTGAGTTCAAATTGCATGGTTGCTCCAATAAATTCCCGTTCCGCGACCAGAGCGGGAGGTTGTAAAAACTTAGTCGATGAAGAGCGACGAGACGGAGTCGTCGTTGCTGATGCGGCGGATGGTCTCGGCCATCAGTTCGGCCACCGAAAGCTGGCGGATGCGCGGGCAGGTGGCGGCGTCGTCGCGCAGCGGGATGGTGTCGGTAACCACCAGGGCGTCGAGGTCGGAACCGTTGACCCGATCGACTGCCGCGCCGGAGAGGACGGGGTGGGTGCAGTAGGCGACGACCTTCTTGGCGCCGCTTTCCTTGAGGGCGGTAGCCGCCTTGCAAAGGGTGCCGGCGGTGTCGACCATGTCGTCCATGATGATGCAGCTGCGGCCATCCACTTCGCCGATGATGTTCATCACTTCGGAAACGTTGGCCTTGGGACGGCGCTTGTCGATGATCGCCAGGTCGCATTCGAGGCGCTTGGCCAGCGACCGGGCGCGCACCACGCCGCCGTGGTCGGGGGAAACGACCAGGGGGTTTTCGTAATTTTGCTTCTTGATGTCTTCGAGCAGGATGGGCAGGGCGTAGATGTTGTCCACCGGAATGTCGAAGAAGCCCTGGATCTGCTCGGCGTGGAGGTCCATGGTGAGCACGCGGTCCACGCCGGCGGCGGCGAGCATGTTGGCGACCAGCTTGGCGGCGATGGGGACGCGGGAGGAACGGGGCCGGCGGTCCTGGCGGGCGTAGCCGAAATAGGGAATGGCGGCGGTGATGCGGCCGGCCGAGGCGCGCTTCAGGGAATCGACGACGACCAGGAGTTCCATCAGGTTGTCGTTGCAGGGGGCGCTGGTCGATTGCATGACGAAGATGTCGCGGCCCCGCACGTGTTCCTGCAGTTCGACGCTGACTTCGCCGTCGGAAAAACGGCCGACGTTGGCCCGCCCGAGATCGACGTTCAGGTGTTTGGCAACCGCCTCCGCCAATTTGGGGTTGGAGTTGCCGGTGAAGACCATCAAGCTGTTATAGGCCATTCTGACATCCCTACGGGCCATCATTTGAAGCTGCATCGCGCCCGCCAAAAGCAATGCGGGCAGGTTTTCGGCCTGCCCGACGAAATCGAATGGCTGGGGAAGAAGGATTCGAACCTTCGGATGCCGGAATCAAAATCCGGTGCCTTGACCAACTTGGCGACTCCCCAGCGGATCGGCCACACGGGTCGACGTGCGAACGAGGCGCGCATATTACAGGAAGCCGCCTTGAAAATCTACTGCTTTTTCCGGCCCGGGAGGCGTTCAGACAAAGCCGAAGAGCTTGGCGAAGTTGGCGATTTCCAGAACCTTTTTGACCGTTCCGGTACCCGGGCGCAGGGCGACGGCCTTGCCGGAATCTTCAGCCCCCTGGCGCAGCAACAGGAGCATGCCGAGGGCCGAGCTGTCCATGTAGTCCACCTGGGTGAAGTCGATGACGATATCGCGCACCGCGGGGTTATCGACCAGGGCCTTGCTGGCGCTGCGGAAATCCCGGTGGGCGGAGAAGTCGAAGCGCCCGCCCAGGGCCAGAACGGCCTGGGAGCCGTTGATCGTGGTGGTGGTCTGCATGGCCTGCCTTCCGTTAGTACAATTTAATATTCTAGGTCGGCCAGGGGGTGGCGGTCCAGCCCGGCCGCCATCCAGGCCCGGAGGCCGGCGGGGAGTCGGGCGAGGACGGCTTCGGCCTGGTCGGGGCTGGTGAATTCGGCGAACAGGCAGGCGCCGGAACCCGTCATCATGGCCCGCGGGGCGAGGCGGCGCAGGCTGGCGAGGCCTGCGGCCACGGCCGGGTAGCGCCGGCAGGCCACGGCTTCCAGGTCGTTGATGCCGTCGCCCGGGCGCCAGTCGGCGGGGCGGATGGCGGGGGTGTCGCGGCGCAACTCGGGGGCGCCGAAGATGGCGGCGGTGGGCACCTCGACCCCGGGTTCGACGACGACGTACCAGCGGGGCGGCAGGTCGAGATCGGTGAAATCCTCACCGACCCCCTGGGCGAAGGCGTTGTGCCCGTGGACGAAGACCGGCACGTCGGCCCCCAGGGCGAGGCCGAGTTGCTGCAGGCGCCGCCGGCCGAGGCCGAGCTGCCAGAGGTGGTCGAGGGCGACGAGGACGCTGGCGGCGTCGGAACTGCCGCCCCCCAGGCCGCCACCCATGGGGAGTCGCTTGTCGAGGTGGATCGTGGCGCCCTGCCGGCAGCCGCTCTCCGCCTGCAAGAGGCGGGCGGCCCGGAGCGTGAGGTCGGCTTCCGGCGGCACGCCGGGCAGCGGCGTGGCGAGGACGATGGCGCCGTCGCCCCGGGGGGCAAAGCGCAGGGTATCGGCACGGTCGATGAAGCGGAAGACGGTTTGCAGCCGGTGGTAGCCGTCGGGCCGGCGGCCGACGACGTGGAGGAAAAGGTTGAGCTTGGCGGGGGCGGGCCAGGCGCTGTCCCAGGTCCAGGTGCCGGAGCGGCTCACGGTGCGGCCCGCCATTCTTCGATGCGCAGGCGCAGTTCGAGGTCGTTGTCGCGGCTGACGGTGAGGCGGGCGGGCAGGGCGTCGGCGCCGTCGTCGTCGTAACCGTAGTCGATGCGCCAGCCTTCGCTGAGCAGGCGCCGGGGCCGGCCCAGGGCGTCGAGGTCGAGGCGGCCGTCGGGGCCGGGTCGGCCGAGGAGCCAGGCCGGGAGCTGATCCAGGGGCAGGGTGTAGCCGGTGGCCTCGCGGAGCAGGGCGGCGGCGTCGCGGGAGCGGTGCAGGCTGCCGTCGCTGCCCTGCAGCTGGGCACCGGCGGCGCTGGTTTCGATGCGGGCGATGCCCTGCCCCAGCGGATTGGCGATCAGGACGCTGTCGCCGGCCGGGCGGTGGCTCCAGCTCAACCGCCCGCTGGCGGTTTGGGCGGCTTCGTTGGGGCGCTCGGTGCGCAGCGCGAAGCGGGCTTCCAGGGAGAAATCCCGCAGGTCGCTGCGGCCGGCTGCGCCGCCGCTTACCGGCGGTGCGGCGGCGCAGCCGGCCAGGAGCGTCCCGGCGGTCAGCAGGACGGCGAACGCTCTCAAGGCTTGATGAGTTTCTTGATGACGTCCGTCAGGGCTTCGTTTTCCGGATTTTTCTTGGCGGCGTCGCGCAGGATGCGGCGGGCCTCGTCGCGGCGGTCGAGGGACCACAGGACTTCGCCCAGATGGGCGGCGATTTCCGGATCGGCCTTGAGGCCGTAGGCCTTTTCCAGGGTTTTCAGGGATTCTTCCCGCTTGCCCTGGCGGAAAAGCACCCAGCCCAGGCTGTCCATGATGAAAGGGTCGTTGGGAGCCAGGGTGCTGGCCTTGGCGATCAGTTCGAAGGCCTCGGGCAGGCGGATGTTGCGGTCGGCAAAGGAGTAGCCCAGGGCGTTGAGGCCGTGGTGGTGGTCGGGTTTGATTTCAAGGAGGCGCTTCAACTGGCTCTCCAGCACGTCGAACTTGCCCAGGCGTTCGGCAATGAGGGCCGAGTCGTAGAGTAGTTCGGGATCGTCGGGATTGGCCTTGAGGGCGTTGGCCAGCAGGGCGTAGGCCTCGTCGTAGCGCTTCGTTTCGCGCAGCAGCTGGGCTTCGGCCTGGAGGAGCTGGGTTTTTTCCAGGGGCGTACGACCGACCGTGCCGCGCACCAGTTGCCGCGCCTCTTCGAACTTGCCTTTCTGGGCGAGAAGCTGGGCTGCCCGGCTGCGGGCCGGGATGTACTGCTCGCCGGCGGCGACCTGCTGGTAATGGGCCAGGGCGGCATCGGTATTCTTCATTTCCTCCTCGATCTGACCGAGAAAGAAATGTACCGTCGCCTTGTCCTGGAAGTCGCTCTGCAGGAGCTTTTCCAGTTGCACCTTGCCCGTCGCCGGGTCGTTGGCCTGGAGGGCGAGCATGGCCACCGGATAGATGATCTCGGGGTTGTCGGGGTATTCCTTGAGCAGGTGGTCGAAATGGCCGCGCGATTCGTCGTAGCGCTTTTCGGCGATCAAAAGGCGGGCCAGGGCCAGGCGGGCGTCCTTGGCGCCAGGGCTTTTGCGCACGAAGCCGGCGAGGAAGTCGATGGCGTCCTGGGCCGATTGGCGGGACAGGAGCTGGGCCCGGAGGAGACCGGCCATTTCCCAGTCGGGGCGCAGTTCGAGGGCCTTGCTCGTCTCGCTCAGGGCGCGCAGATGCTCGCCGGCGTTGGCGGCGGCGGTGGCCATGGCGACGTGGGCTTCGGCGATGCCGGCGTAGGGGGCGGCGACCTTGTCCACCAGGCGCTGGACGGCCTGTTTGTCGCCGTGGCGGGCGAGCATGCGGTTGAGGCGCAGGAGGTTTTCCCCGAGGTTGGGTTTGTCCTGGTCGAGCAGGGCGGAAATTTCCGGAGCCAGTTCCTCGATCCGGTTGAGCAGCACCAGGGCCGTCGATACGGCCTGGCGGGCCCGCTGGGAGTCCGGTTCGAGTTCGACCCAGAGCTTACCCAGGTCGAGGGCGAGTTCCGGCTGCCGGGCGATCAGGGCGACCTCGGCGGCGCGGGCCGCCACCTTGGCGTCGCGGGTGCGGCGAGCCAGGTCGGCGTAGGCGCCGACGCCGATCTCGATTTTGCCCCGCTGCAGGGCGATTTCCGCCAGGAGCACCTGGTAGACCGTGCGGGCCGCCAGGTCCGCCTCGCTTTCCGCTGCGGCGGCCGTGGTTTCCGGCGCCGGGGCGCGCTTGCCGGCAGGCTTGGCCGTGGATTTGGCGGCGACCTCGCCGGCGGCATTGACGGTCCCGGCAAAGGCCAGGGCGAGGGCGACAATCAGGGTGCGGGACATCGGGGCTTTCTTTCCGGGGGGCTGCAGGATCAGCCGGTGCTGCTTGGAGGGCATAAAATGGCACAAGTTTAGATGTTATGTGGGATTCGGAGGGGGGACAAGATGCCGGAACTGCCGGAAGTGGAGGTTTGCCGCCGCGGCTTGCTGCCCGGAGTGGCGGGGCGCCGCATCAGCCGGGCCTTGGTGCGCTTTCCCCGGTTGCGCGAGGCGATCCCGGAAAATCTCGGCGAACTCCTGGCCGGCCGGACCGTCGTCGACATCGCCCGGCGGGGCAAGTACCTGCTTTTTGACTGCCGGGGCGAGGCCGATCGCGGCTGGTTGATCGTCCATCTCGGCATGACCGGCAACCTGCGGCTGGTGGCCGGCGACCGGCCGCCGGGGCGGCACGACCACGTGGACCTCGTTTTCGACGACGGCGTTTTGCGCTTTTCCGATCCCCGCCGCTTCGGCGTGGTCACCTGGCACCCCGGGGCCGACCCCGGCTGCCACCCGCTCCTGGCCGGCCAGGGCATCGAACCCCTCAGCGCTGCCTTCGACGGCGCCTGGCTCTATGCCGCGACGCGCCGGCGCAGCGGTCCGATCAAGACGGTGCTGATGGACGCCCATACCGTGGTCGGCGTCGGCAATATCTACGCCGCGGAAAGCCTTTTTCGCGCCGGCATTTCGCCGCTGCGGGCGGCCTGCCGCATCGGCCGGGAACGCTGCGACCGGCTGGCGGCGGCAATCAAGGCCACCCTGGCCGACGCCATCGCCGCCGGCGGCAGCAGCATCCGGGATTACGTCCATAGCGACGGGAGCAGCGGCTATTTCCAGATCGCATGTGCCGTCTACGATCGGGCCGGCCAAGCCTGCCGCCGCTGCCGAGGGACAATACGGCAGATTCGCCAGGCCGGGCGCTCGACCTACTACTGCCCGGCTTGCCAGCATTGAGGGGCGGGAGCGCCGCCGGGCCTTGAGAAAGCGCCTACATAAATGCCTTCAACATTCTGATTCGACACGAACTTGTGCTAGATTGACAGTCTCGGTACCTGTCAATGGAGACGGTCATGTCCCTCGGTCATCATTTTGCCGCCTACAGCGAATGGCGTTCGCACCTTTCGGCCAGCATCGGCGATTTTCAGGACTGGCTTGCCGATAACGAGCTTTCCGACGCCCAGACCGACCTGCGCCTCGAGCAACTCCTCGAGCGCCTGCGGGAAGACCGGCTCAACGTCGCCTTCGTCGCCGAGTTCTCCCGCGGCAAATCGGAACTCATCAACGCCATCTTCTTCGCCGACCACGGCAACCGCATGTTGCCCTCGTCGGCCGGCCGCACCACCATGTGCCCGACCGAACTGCTCTACGACAGCGCCCGGCCGCCGCGTATCGAACTCCTCCCCATCCAGACCCGCTCGGCCAATTCGGGGGTCAGCGAATACAAGAAATTCCCCGACGAGTGGCATCTCGTCCCCCTCGACGTAACTTCGCCCGAGGCCATGCAGGAGGCGCTCCGCCATGTCAGCGAAACCCTTCGCGTCAGCCCCGAGGAGGCGGGCAAGCTCGGCTTTCAGCTCGGCGACGATGCCGCGGCCGCCTACCGCGTCGGCGACGACGGCCTGGTGGAAATCCCGCGCTGGCGCCACGCCGTCATCAACTACCCCCATCCGCTCCTCAAGGAGGGGCTGGTCATCCTCGATACCCCGGGCTTGAACGCCATCGGCGCCGAACCGGAACTGACGCTCTCGCTGCTCCCCAACGCCCACGCCGTGCTCTTCATCCTGGCGGCCGATACCGGCGTCACCCAGTCCGATCTCGCCATCTGGACCGACCATATCGGCGAGGGCGGCGCCGCCCGCCGGGGCCGCATGGTCGTGCTCAACAAGATCGACGGCCTGTGGGACGAACTGAAGAGTCCCGAGGAAATCGAAGGCGAAATCAAGAAGCAGGTCGATTCCTGCGCCGCCATCCTCAACCTGCCGGCCCGCCAGGTCTTCCCGGTTTCGGCCCAGAAGGGGCTGGTCGCCAAGATCAACGACGAGGCCGAACTGCTCGCCAGGAGCCGCCTGCCCCTGCTCGAAGCCGCCCTGTCGGAGGAACTCATCCCGGCCAAGCAGGATATCGTCCGCGACAACACCGAAAGCGAATTCGGCGAGGTGCACCGCCGCGTCCGGGGTCTGCTCGAATCGCGGCTCGCCGGCCTGCGCGAACAGCTCACCGAACTCAACGAGCTGCGTGGCAAGAACAAGGGCGTCGTCGAATACATGATGGGCAAGGTGCGGGCCGAAAAGGACGAGTTCGAGGCCGGCCTGCAGCGCTACTACGCCGTGCGCAGCGTCTTTTCGACGCTGACCAACCGACTGTTCGGCCATCTCGGAGTCGACGCCGTCAAGCAGTTGACCCGCTCCACCCGGGAAGCCATGGACGGCGCCAGCTTTTCCAAGACCTTGACCGACGCCATGGCCAACTTCTTTGCCGAATCCCGCGGCGCCCTGCAGAAATCGAGCGGCGAGGTGGACGAAATCCTCGCCATGATGGACGCCATCTACCGGCGGTTCTCGGTGGAACACGGCCTCAAGCTCGGCAGCCCGGCCAGTTTTTCGCTGCTCCGCTACCTGAAGGAGATCGATCGCCTCGAGCAGTGGTGCGACACCCATCTCGCCACCATGGTCAATCTGCTCACCCACGAGAAGCGCAATATCATCCAGAAGTTCTTCGATGAAGTGGCGGTCCTCGTCCGGCGCGCCTTCGAGCACGCCAACCGGGACGCCGAACTGTGGCTGAAGGCGATCATGGCGCCCATGGAAACCCAGGTGCGCGAACACCAGATCCAGTTGAAGCGGCGCCTCGAAAGCATCAAGCGCATCCACCAGGCCACCGATACCCTGGAAGACCGCATCGCCGAACTCGACAGCGTCGAACAGGGCCTCCTCGAACAACTCCAGGGGCTGGAGGGCTTGACGGTTCAGATGCGCCAGTTGCTACAGCCGCCCGAGGCCGCCCGGCGCGCCGCGTGAACGGAGGCGGCGACGCTGTTATGTACATGTTGCACAAGACCCCCGGTTCTAGCCCTGCTAAAACTGGGGGATGCCTGCCAAATACATAAGCAATGAACTATGCCTGCTCATTCGTGAGCGGGCATATTCCAGAGGAGCCTTGTCCGCACTGGAAAAGGATGAGTCTCAGTCCATTGCGGACTTTGTGCAACTGCGACAAAAGATCCGAAATCTCCGGAAGCAAAAGCAAGCATTGATCGCCAGCATTGGCGTGCTGGATGCCGAGATCACCAGTCAGCTCCCAGTTGATCCAGAAGATATCCGGCCCATTCTCAGGAAGCCAAGATCTGGCTCAAAGCATGGTGCGATCGTCCGAACCATTGTTCGAGTCTTGGTCAGCAGCCCCACACCCGTTTGCACGCCGGATATCATATTGATCCTCGTCGACGAACTGGGCTGGCCTTACGGTACCAGGGAAGAGCGAGAAATTGCCCGGAGGAAGGTTGTTCAGCCCTTGCGCCTCATGGCACACAAGGGAGTTGTGGAGCGACTACACGACACTACTCAGAACAAGGTAGGTATCTGGCGCTGGATTGGCCTATAAGATTCCCATCGTTATCGAAACAACAATCAAGATGGCGAAATACATCAGTAACGAGCTTGCCCGGATTATTCGGGAGGTTGCATACAGCCAAGGTCGAACCAGGAAAATTTACGGCCTAATTACACGGTTGAAAAACGAACAACAGCGGATTGAGGCCAGACTGGCAGCCTTGCCAGCGGAAATTGCCGAAGTTGAGGAAGCGCTCAATTTTGCCTTGGCAGAAGTCGAAGCACTACGAGCCGAGGCAAAGGAAAAAGCGCCAAGTCTGCCCTTGCATGATATCCGCTCTATTGTTCCGACACCGAAGACAGGCACTTGGGAATGGGGCGACCTGAAGCGCGAGATAATCGCTGTTTTGAAAGCCGCCAATGGCAAGCCACTGTCCACATCGCAACTTATGGAGCACTGCGCCATTCGCTTCGGGATTGTGGATCAGCCGCTCCCCAACGGAGGCAGCAAACTACGTGATGCGGTCGGGAGACCACTTCGGTCGTTAGCTGTAATAGGTGCCGTCAAGCGGCTGCCTGGCCCCAATCCCAGTGCTCCAGCGTTCTGGGTCTGGGTCGGTCTCGAATAGGGAGATTTTGGTTTGCTCAACCGGGGGTCGTCGCCGATCCAGAACAGATTTTCATCTTTACGAGCCGGGCCACGGGCGTAATTAGTCCAGATTTTTGACTTGCCGCTGCGTAAAAGACGTTCGCCCAAGTCGGTGAACTGCTCACTGGTTGTCATGCGGCGCGTATTTTCTCGCCACGCCATTTCCGAGAGATAGAGATCCATGTATTTCGGCGTGATCCGATGGTAAATACCGAATTCCGCTCGCCGAATTCGGCTGTTCACACTTTCGGCTTGGTTGTTGTTCACTCCCTTGGGTGACGAAAACTCGATGGAGTGATTCACTGTTTCATGCCCATACCCCATGAGCTTCAAATTGGCGAAGCCAGGGCATTCATCGGTCCACAGCATCGTCTCCTTCGCCACCCATTGCTTGGTTAGCGCCGTGATTTCAGCCGCCGTCTCTCGATGGATCACAGCGGTCAAAACACGGGTAGAGCCTTCCCCTTTGTTTGGTGACACCTGGCAGAACACCATCCCGATTCGGCGATTGGGCATGAAATTACCGGCCCAGCGAGGGAATTTTGAACGATGCTGGCGACCTGGTTCTTGTGCTGCATCGCCTTCCTGCCCCGGATTCTGAACTGCGTATTTCTTCGGAATTTTGGGGTCCGACTTAGGCCGTTTGATGGTTCGTCCTTTACGGATTTTCCCAGAGAGGTGAAGACCGTCGATTTGGACTTGCCCGGTCATCAGCGTCTCATCTCTGGTCTCCTGCATGGCCTCCCGGAACTTGCCTGCCAATAAGAAGTTGGTTCGGTAGGTATGCAGGATTCGCCGACGCATCTCCAAGGCAGGGTTTCCCTTATGAGACGTAATGAAGAGGAACATGCCCATCAAAATGTCCGCGAACGGGAGCTTCCGGTTGGAGAATTTGGTGCCGGACGTTACCGAGAAAGTGAATTTACAACTCTTGCAGCACCACTGCTTCCGGGTTTGCTTGAAGTAATGATGCGACGTCCCCCCGGAATTGAGTAGCGATTAACTTTAGAGTCCAATCCCACGATCAAGGAGATTGGACATGAAGAAGCGATTCACCGAAGAGCAGATCATTGGCTTCCTGCGAGAAGCCGAAGCGGGGCTGCCGGTCAAAGA
>SSSZ01000084.1 GCA_009469675.1 Azonexaceae bacterium
CGCGCAGCGCGGTATCCCGCTGGTCTTCCTGCAGAACATCACCGGCTTCATGGTTGGCCGCAAGTACGAGAACGGCGGCATCGCCCGTGACGGCGCCAAGATGGTGACGGCGGTGGCCTGCGCCGCGGTGCCCAAGCTCACCGTGCTCATCGGCGGCTCGTTCGGCGCCGGCAACTACGGCATGTGCGGCCGCGCCTATTCGCCCCGCTTCCTGTGGATGTGGCCCAACGCCCGCATTTCGGTGATGGGCGGCGAGCAGGCCGCCGGCGTGCTGGCCACGGTCAAGCGCGACGGCATCGAAGCCGCCGGCAAGACCTGGAGCGCCGAGGACGAAGCCGCCTTCAAGGCCCCCATCCGCGAGCAATACGAAACCCAGGGCCACCCCTACTACGCTTCGGCGCGGCTCTGGGACGACGGCATCATCGACCCGGCCGACACCCGCCGGGTGCTCGGTCTCGGCCTTTCGGCCGCCATGAACGCCCCCGCCGCCGACACCAAGTTCGGCGTCTTCCGCATGTAAGGACCAGCCTCCATGTACCAGACCCTCGAAATCGCAACCCGCAACCAGGTCGCCACCCTCTGGATGAACCGCCCCGATGTCCATAACGCCTTCGACGAGGCCCTCATCGCCGAGCTGACTGCCGCCTGCAAGGCGCTGGACCATGACCCGGCGGTGCGGGTCGTCGTCCTGGCCGGGCGGGGCAAGAGCTTTTCCGCCGGCGCCGACCTCAACTGGATGAAACGGGCCGCCAACAACAGCGTCGACGAGAATATCAACGACGCCCGCGCCCTGGCCCGCATGCTGCGCACCCTGGCCGAGATGAAGAAACCCACCATCGCCCGCGTCCAGGGCGCCGCCCTGGGCGGCGGCACCGGCCTGACGGCGGCCTGCGACATCGCCGTCGCCTCGACCAAGGCGGTGTTCGCCACCTCGGAAGTCAAGTTCGGCATCATCCCCTCGGCCATCAGCCCCTACGTCGTGCGCGCCATCGGCGCCCGCCAGGCCTACCGCTACTTCCAGTCGGCGGAGCGTATCGACGCCGCCCGCGCCCGGGAAATCGGGCTGGTGCACGAAGCCGTCGAACCCGACCAGCTCGATGCCAAGGTCGAGGAGATCGTCGCCGCCCTCATCCAGGGCGGGCCGCTGGCCCAGGCGGCGGCCAAGGATCTGATCCGCGCCGTGGACAACCAGCCGATCAACGACAACATCGTCGAGGACACCGCCCACCGCATCGCCCATCTGCGGGCGACACCGGAAGCCAAGGACGGCATCTCGGCCTTCCTCGAAAAGCGGAATCCCTCGTGGATCAAGAACTGAACCGCAGCGGCCGGGAGGAAAACCACGGGTTTCCTCGCCGTCTGCCCTGCGTCTCTGCACCTTTGCGGTGAAAGGGTTTACATGTTTACCAAGATACTGATTGCCAATCGCGGCGAAATCGCCTGCCGCGTCATCAAGACCGCCCGCCGCCTGGGCATCCGCACCGTCGCCGTCTATTCCGAGGCCGACGCCAACGCCCGCCACGTCCGCCTGGCCGACGAAGCCGTCCTGCTCGGCCCCGCCGCCGCCCGGGAATCCTACCTGGTGGGAGAAAAAATTCTCGACGCCGCCCGCCGCACCGGCGCCCAGGCCATCCACCCGGGCTACGGCTTCCTGTCGGAAAACGAGGAATTCGCCGAAGCCTGCGCCGCCCACGGCGTCGTCTTCATCGGCCCGCCGGCTTCGGCGATTCGTGCCATGGGTTCCAAATCCGAGGCCAAGAAGCTCATGGGTGCCGCCCAAGTGCCGCTCACCCCGGGCTACCACGGCGACGACCAGGATCCCGCCCTGCTCCACAAGGAGGCCGACGGCATCGGCTATCCGGTGCTCATCAAGGCCGCCGCCGGCGGCGGCGGCAAGGGCATGCGCCTGGTCGAGAAAAGCGGCGACTTCCCGGAAGCCCTGGCCTCCTGCAAGCGCGAGGCCATTTCCAGTTTCGGCGACGACCACGTCCTCATCGAAAAGTACATCACCCGGCCCCGGCACATCGAAATCCAGGTCTTCGCCGACAGCCACGGCAACTGCGTCTACCTGTTCGAGCGCGACTGCTCGGTGCAGCGCCGCCACCAGAAGGTGCTGGAAGAAGCGCCGGCTCCGGGCATGACTGCCGCCCGCCGCCGGGAAATGGGCCAAGCCGCCGTGGCGGCGGCCAAGGCCGTGGGCTACGTCGGCGCCGGCACGGTGGAATTCATCGCCAACCAGGACGGCAGCTTCTACTTCATGGAGATGAACACCCGTCTGCAGGTGGAGCATCCGGTGACCGAAATGATTACCGGCCAGGATCTGGTCGAATGGCAGCTCCGGGTCGCCGCCGGCCAGCCTCTGCCGCTCGCCCAGGACGCACTGGCGATCCGCGGCCACGCCCTGGAAGCCCGCATTTACGCCGAAGACGCCGACAAGGGCTTCCTGCCTTCGACCGGCCGCCTGGTCAGCCTGGCGCCGCCGGCGGAAAGCCTCAACGTGCGGGTCGACACCGGCGTCGAGGAAGGCGACGAGATCAGCCCCTACTACGACCCGATGATCGCCAAGCTCATCGTCTGGGACGAACACCGCGACGCCGCCCTGGCCCGCATGCGCAAGGCCCTGGCCGACTACCGCGTGGCCGGGGTGACGACCAACCTCGCCTTCCTTTCCCGGCTCGTCGCCTGCCCGGCCTTCGCCGGCGCCGACCTCGACACCGGCCTGATCGAACGGCAGAAGGATTTTCTCTTTCCCGCAGCCCAGGCCGTGCCCCGCGACGTCCTGCTCGTCGCGGCGGTCGGCGAATTGCTCTGGGAGCAGCGGGCCGCCAAGGACGCCGCCCGGGCGAGCGGCGACCCCTGGTCGCCCTGGCACGCCCGCGACGGCTGGCGCATGAACCTTTCGGCCGCCCGCACCCTGGGCTTTCGCGACGGCGAGGGCCTGGTCGAGGTGCAGGTCGGCTACGCCCGTGACGCCTGGCAGCTCACGGCCAACGGCCAGACCACCCTGACCCGCGGCAAGAAGCTCGAAGACGACCGCTTTGCCGTCGAACTCGACGACCGCCGCCTGATCGCCAGCGTCGTGGCGGTGGACGACAAGCGCCACGTCTTCCTCCACGGCGCCACCCACGTCCTCTTCCGCGACGACCCCCTGCACCTGGTCGAGGCCGGCGGCAACACCGGCGGCGGACTGACCGCGCCGATGCCGGGCAAGGTCGTGGCCCTCCTCGCCCAGCCCGGGCAAAAGGTCGACAAAGGCGCGCCGCTCCTCATTCTCGAAGCGATGAAGATGGAACACACCATCACCGCCCCCGCCGCCGGCACGGTCGAGGCCTTCTGCTACGCCGCCGGCGAACAGGTGAGCGACGGCGCCGCCCTGGTCGAATTCACCGCCGACTGAGGGCACCTCATCCCCGATTGCGGGCGGCGCCGACCACTTGCCGCCGCCCCACCGACAACGAACGACCCCGCAACGGGGCAAGGAGACAAGCATGAGCACAGCAAGTTACGTCCATGGCGCCAGCGACAAGGCGCTGATCGGCAGCACCATCGGCAGCTACTTCGACGCGGTCTGCGCCCGCTACGGCGAGCGCGAGGCCCTGGTGGTGCGCCACCAGAACGTCCGCATGACCTACGCCGCCTTCAAGGAGGCGGTGGACAACCTGGCCTGCGGCTTCCTCCGCCTGGGCCTCAAGCCCGGCGACCGCATCGGCATCTGGTCCCAGAACAATCATGAGTGGGTGCTCACTCAGTTTGCCACCGCCAAGGCCGGGCTGGTGATGGTCAATATCAACCCGGCCTACCGGCGGGCCGAACTGGAGTACGTGCTCAACAAGGTGGGCTGCCGCGCCCTCATCCTGGCGCCCAGTTTCAAGAGCAGCAACTACCTGGAAATGCTCCAGGATCTGGCCCCCGAACTGGCGGTCAGCCAACCCGGGCAGTTGCGCAGCGTGCGCCTGCCGCAACTCGAATGGGTCGTCCGCCTGGGGGACGAAACCACTCCCGGCATGCTCAACTTCGGCACCCTCCTCGCCAACGCCAGCCGGGCCGAACTCAACACCCTGGCCGAAACCGGCGACACCCTGCAGTTCGACGACGCCATCAACATCCAGTTCACCTCGGGCACCACCGGCGCCCCCAAGGGCGCCACGCTGTCGCACCACAACATCCTCAACAACGGTTTCTTCATCGGCGAGGCCATGCGGCTGACGCCCGACGACCGGCTGTGCATCCCGGTGCCGCTCTACCACTGTTTCGGCATGGTGCTGGGCAACCTCGCCTGCCTGACCCACGGGTCCACCATGGTTTTCCCGGCGGAGGGCTTCGACCCCCTGTCGACCCTCGAAACCGTCGCCGCCGAACGGTGCACCGCCCTGCACGGCGTGCCGACCATGTTCATTGCCGTCCTCGACCACCCGGATTTCGCCCAATACGACCTCTCCCGCCTGCGCACCGGCATCATGGCCGGCAGCCCCTGCCCCATCGAGGTGATGAAGCGGGTACTCGACCAGATGCACATGGACCAGGTGACCATCGCCTACGGCATGACCGAAACCTCGCCGGTGTCCTTCCAGAGTTCGGTGGACGACCCCGTCGAGCGCCGCGTCGCCACCGTCGGCCGGGTCCAGCCCCACGTCGAGGTCAAGATCGTCGACACCGCCGGACGCATCGTCCCCCGCGGCGAACCGGGCGAACTCCTGACCCGCGGCTACTCGGTGATGCTCGGCTACTGGGGCGACGAGGCGCGCACCCGGGAAGCCATCGACGCCGCCGGCTGGATGCACACCGGCGACCTCGCCACCCTCGACGAAGCCGGCTACTGCAACATCGTCGGCCGCTTGAAGGACATGGTGATCCGCGGCGGCGAAAACATCTATCCGCGGGAGATCGAGGAATTCCTCTACCGCCACCCCAAGGTCCAGGACGTGCAGGTGGTGGGCGTCCCCGACCACAAATACGGCGAGGAACTGTGCGCCTGGATCATCCTCAAGCCGGGCCAGAAGGCCGACGAGCAGGACATCCGCGATTTCTGCCAGGGCCAGATCGCCCACTACAAGGTGCCCCGCTACATCCGCTTCGTGGACAACTTCCCGATGACCATCACGGGCAAAATCCAGAAATACATGATGCGCGACATCATGAAGAAGGAACTGCACCTGGAAGAAGAAAAACACGCCTGAACCGCTACAATCCCGGCTAGGAAACCCGCCATGTCCCTCCCGCAACGCGTCAAAATCGTCGAAGTTGGTCCCCGCGACGGCCTGCAGAACGAAAAACAGGTCGTCCCCACGGCGATCAAGATCGAACTCATCGAACGGCTGGCCGCCGCCGGTTTGCCGGCGGTCGAGGCGACCTCCTTCGTCTCTCCCAAGTGGGTGCCCCAGATGGGCGACAACAGCGCCGTCCTCGCCGGCCTGCGCCGCCGACCGGGGGTGGCCTACCCGGTGCTCACCCCCAACCTCAAGGGTTTCGACGCCGCCGTCGAGGCCGGCGCCACCGAGGTGGCGATCTTCGGCGCCGCCTCCGAAGCCTTTTCCCAGAAGAACATCAACTGCTCCATCGCCGAAAGCCTGAAGCGCTTCGAACCGGTGGTCTCGGCCGCCACGGCCCTCGACATCAAGGTGCGCGGCTACGTCTCCTGCGTCGTCGGCTGCCCCTACGAAGGCGCCGTCGCGCCGGGCAAGGTCGCCGAGGTGGCGCGCATCCTGGCCGACATGGGCTGCTACGAAATCTCCCTGGGCGACACCATCGGCGTCGGCAATCCGGCCAGCGTCTCCCGCATGCTCGAAGCCTGCGCCGGCGTCGTGCCCGTCGCCCGCCTGGCCGGGCACTTCCACGACACCTACGGCATGGCCGTCGCCAATATCTACGCCGCGCTGCAATTCGGCGTCGCCGTCTTCGACAGTTCCGTCGCCGGCCTGGGCGGCTGCCCCTACGCCAAGGGCGCTTCGGGCAACGTGGCGAGCGAGGACGTGGTGTACCTGCTGCAGGGCCTGGGCATCGAAACCGGCATCGACCTCGCCGCCCTGGCCGGCATCGGCGACTGGATCTCCAGCGCCATCGGCCGCCCCAACGGCGCCAAGGCCGGCCGCGCCCTGTGCGCCCGGGATAGCTGATTGGGCCTGCTGTCGGCGGTTTCCGGACTGCTCCGACCCGCGCCGCCGGCCGATCCGGCAGTACGGGCGGCGCTGCAGCGGGTCGACGCTCTGGTGGACCCGCTGCTCAAGACGACTCCCGGTTTCGACCGCCATCTGGCCGCACCGGTGCACCACGCCCTGGGCTACTGCGAGGGACTGGTCGCCGGCCTCCCCGGCCCCCTCGCCGTGGACCGCCGCGCCTTCGCCGCCGACCCGCTGATCCACGCCCTCTTCCCCACCCCCGACGACATTCCCTTGATGCTGGGCCGCAGCCAGGCCGTGCGCGACTACCTGGCCAGCGCCGAAAGCTGGGAAGCCGACCATTTCTACGCCCTCCTCGCCGCCCGCCGGGAGGAAAAGCGCCAGTTCGGCCTGGCCCTCCAGGGCGACGTGGTGCACGACGGCGTTCCCCAGACCATCCTCTATTTTTCCGACCATACCCTGGTCGAACCCCGGCCCGCGCTTGCCGCCACCCTGGCCGGCCTGCGCCGGAGCGCCTTTGACAGCCTGCTCCAGAGCTTCAAGTGCCACGTCGAAGCCCTGCGCCTCGAACGCGAGGCGGTGCGCGGCGACACCTCGGTCGAGCGGGCCCACCTGACCGTACTGCGGGGCCGCACCCCCGGCCCGGAATACGCCATCCACACCCGCCGCCTGGCCGAACTCGACGCCCACCTGCGGGCCGTGGCCGAATCGCTCCAGCCCGAACACCTGGCCCGGGCCCTGGCGGCCTTTCTCCTCAGCCCCGAGATGTCGCTGCGCCTCGAACCGGTTTCGGTCCGGGTCGACCGCCTGGGCGTCGTCGTCGCCGCCGATCAGGCCGGCGCCGGCGAAACGCTGCATTTTCCGGAACTCACCGGCCGCGACCGGCGTCTCTATCTGGTGATGCTGTGCCGCATCGACCGGGCCGAAGCCCAGGCCGCGGTGGATGCGGTGATGGATCGCCAACGCCGTTTTTTGCTCATCTGACCCCGACCATGCTTGCCTCGCCCTGCATCAACGTCTGCCAAATGGACGACCGCTCCGGCCTCTGCCTCGGCTGCCTGCGCACCCTGGACGAAATCGCCTCCTGGTCCCAGGCCGACGACGGGCGGCGGCTGGCCATCCTCGCCGCCGTGGCCCGGCGGCGCGCCGACCGCGCCCAGGGGGCGGCCGAACCCCCGGGCAAGCCCACGCCATGAACGAAGAACCCGTCTACGTCTGCATCGGCATCTGCCAGCCCGACCCCGATTCCGGTTACTGCATGGGCTGTGGCCGGCCGCCGCTGGATTCCCCCGAAATCGTCGCGGTGCGGGAGGATTTCCGCCGCGACCCCGCCCCCCGCACCCCGAGCGGCGACCCGGACAGCCCGGCATGACGCTTCCCGCCTCGATGCAGGTGCTGGAGCGGGGCTGGCTTTCCGCCAACAACGTCCTTTTTTTCGACGGCGACGACGCCACCCTGGTCGATAGCGGCTACGTCACCCACGCCGCCCAGACCGTCGCCCTGGTGGGCCGCGCCCTCGGCGGGCGGCGCCTGACGCGCCTGCTCAACACCCATTCCCACTCCGACCACATCGGCGGCAACGCAGCGCTGCAGGCCAGCTTCGGCTGCCGCATCATGGTTCCGGCCGGCCTCGCGGCGGCCGTCGCCGACTGGGACGAAGACGCCCTGCTGCTCTCGCCGCTGGGCCAGCAGGCAGCGCGCTTCCAGCACGACGAGCTGATCGGCGCCGGCAATCAACTCGAAATGGGCGGCCTGGTCTGGCAGGCCATTGCCGTCCCCGGCCACGACATGGAAGCCCTGGCCTACTACAACCCGGAAAAACGCCTGCTCATTTCCGGCGACGCCCTCTGGGAGAACGGTTTTGGCGTGGTTTTTCCCGAGCTGCTCGGCCAGGCCGACGGCCTGGCGGCGACCCGCGCCACCCTGGAAACCCTGGCCGCCCTGCCCATCGACCTGGTCATCCCCGGCCACGGCAGCCCCTTCGCCGACGTGAACGGCGCCCTCGACCGGGCCTTCGGCAAGCTCGCCCGCTTCGAGGGCAACCTCGACCACCTGGCCTGGCATGCCATCAAGGTCATGGTTTCCTTCGCCATCATGGAACGCCGCTCCCTGCCCCGCCACGAGGTGGCCCCCTTCCTCGCCGGCCTGGCTTTCCCCAATTTCGTCAACGCCCGCTACCTGGGGTTTTCCGCCGACGACCTGGCGGCCCGGGTGGTGCGCGACCTGCTCGCCGTCGGCGCCCTGCGCCGGGTGGACGGCAACCTCCTGCCGGGCTGAAGGCCGGTCAGGCCGGCCGGGGGGCGACGGCGGTCTGGTTGCGCCCCTGCTGCTTGGCCTTCTTCAGCGCCGCCTCGGCCGCCGCCCGCAGGGTTTCGAAGCTTTGCCCGGGCTGCCATTCGGCGACGCCGCCGGAAACCGTCATCGACAGGTTGAGGCCGTCCGGCAGGCGCAGCGCCGCGGCGGCGATGGCGCCCCGCAGGCGTTCGGCGGTGAGGCGCGCCCGGGCGCCCTCGGTGGCGGGCATGAGGACGGCGATCTCGTCGCCGCCGTAGCGGGCGCAGAGATCGTTGAGCCGCAGGTTGCGGGCCACCGCCCGGCCGACGTGGCGCAGGCTTTCGTCGCCCGCGGCCTGGCCGTAGAAGTCGTTGAGCCGGGCGAAATAATCGACGTCGAGGATGAGGAGCGACAAATGCTGCCCGATGCGTTCGGAAAGTTCGAGCTGGCGGGGAAAGACGTCGTCGGCCCAAGCGCGGGTCCGCAGCCCGGTGACGGCGTCGGTTTCGACCGAGCGGATCTGGTCGCGGCGCAGTTCCAGGCTGGAGAGAATGACCGCGTTGTTCTCCCGGATGCGCTGGCTGAGGATGCGCAGGAGGTTGAAGGCGGCGGCCTGGTGCTCGGCCAGGACACGCCAGATCACCGCCTGGGGAATGGCCAGGAGACGGCACTCGCCGGCCGTCAGGACGTAGGCCGAAGGTGGCTGCTCGTCGATGATCGACAGTTCGCCGACGCAGTCGCCGGCCCCCAGGCGGACCAGGGGGTTGGCCGGATCGGGTTCAAGGCAGACTAGGACTTCCCCCGCCAGGACGATGAAGATTTCGCTGTTGCCGCGGGCCGGATCGAGGAGCAGCGTGCCCCCCGGCAACGTGAGCTGGCTGCTGCCCGCCAGGGCGGCCTGCAGTTGGCCCGGGGCGACGCCCTGGAAAAGCCGGGCTTGCCCCAGGGCGGGGTCGAAATTATCCATGTTTCTTCCTTGTTCAGGCCTTGGGCAGGGCCCGGGCGACCAGGCGGACCCAGTAGGCGACGCCCAGGGGCAGAAGGTCGTCGTTGAAATCGTAGTGGGGGTTGTGCAGGGTGCAGCCGCCGCTGCCCGGGCCGTTGCCCAGCCAGACGTAGCAGCCGGGCTTGGCCTGCAGCATGTAGGCGAAATCCTCGGCGCCCATGGAGGGCATTTCGTCGGTGCGGACCCGGGGGCCGCCCAGGACTTCGGCGGCGACACCGCGGCAGAACTCGGTTTCGGCGGCGCTATTGACGGTGGGCGGGTAGCGGTGGTCGAAGCGCACCCCGATCTGGGCGCCATGGGCGGCGGCGATGCCGCTGCACAGCCGCTCGACGGCCTGCTCGACCCCGGCCTGGACCTCGGGCTTGAAGGCCCGGATGGTGCCCCGCAGGACGACCTCCTCGGGGATGACGTTCCAGGCCTCGCCGGCATGGACCTGAGTGACGCTGACCACGGCCGCATCGCAGGGGTGGAGGTTGCGGCTGACCACGGTCTGCAGGGCGAGGACCAGCTGGCTGGCGGCGACGATGGCGTCCACCCCCTGGTGGGGCATGGCGGCATGGCAGCCGTGGCCGCGCACGCTGATCTCGAAGGCGCAGGTGCCGGCCATCACCGGCCCGGGCATGACCGCCATTTCGCCGACCGGAATGCCCGGCCAGTTGTGCAGGCCATAGACGGCCTCGACGGGAAAGCGCTCGAAAAGGCCGTCCTCGATCATCACCGCAGCGCCCCCTTCGGCTTCCTCGGCGGGCTGGAAGATGAAGACCGCGACCCCGTCGAAATCCGGGTGTGCAGCCAGATGGCGGGCCGCCCCCAGGAGCATGGCGGTATGGCCGTCGTGGCCGCAGGCGTGCATCTTGCCCGGGTGCCGCGAATGGTGGGGAAACTGGTTGAGTTCGGCGAGCGGCAGGGCGTCCATGTCGGCCCGCAGGCCGATCATGCGCGGCGAGGTACCGGCCCGCAGGACGCCGACCACGCCGGTGCGGGCCAGGCCGCGATGGACTTCGAGGCCGTAGCGGGTGAGTTCGGCGGCCACCAGGTCGGCCGTGCGCTCCTCGGCGAACGCCAGTTCGGGGTGGGCGTGGATGTCGCGGCGCAGTGCCGTCAGTTCCGCGATGAAAGGCAGATCGATCGGTTGCATCTTTTTTCTCCTCGCCCGGTATTATGCCGCGCCTTGATCGTATACGCCGGGTTCATTATGCTCCCGAACCATGGACCTCATCCTCATCAGCGGCCTCTCCGGTTCGGGCAAGTCCGTCGCCCTCCACCTCCTGGAAGACGCCGACTACTATTGCGTCGACAATCTGCCGGTGGTGATGCTGACGATTCTCGTGCGCATGCTCAAGGAGGAAGGCATCCGCAAGGTGGCGATCGGCGTCGACGCCCGCTCCGGCGACGGCATCGCCCGCCTCGAGGACAAGCTCAAGGCCCTGGCCGACGAATGCGACCGCTTCGCCTTCCTCTTTCTCTACGCCAAGGAAGAAACGCTCCTGAAGCGCTATTCCGAGACCCGCCGCCGCCACCCCCTGGCCTCCGACGGCCGTACCCTGGAGGAGGCCATCCGCCTCGAACGCCTACTCCTCGACCCGGTGGCGACCCTGGGCCACCGCATCGATACCAGCGACCTCAAGGCCAACGCCCTGCGCGAATGGGTGCGCCAGTTCATCGACGCCGAGCCGGGGCGCGGCCTCATCCTGCTTTTCGAATCCTTCGGCTTCAAGCACGGGGTGCCCCTCGACGCCGACCTGGTCTTCGACGTGCGCTGCCTGCCCAACCCCTATTACGACGTGGCGCTGCGCCCCCAGACCGGACTCGACGAGCCGGTCGTCGAATTTCTCGAAAGCCAGTACGAAGTCCGCGCCATGCGCGAGGACATCCGGCGCTTCGTCGCCACCTGGTTGCCCGCCTACATCCGCGACAACCGCAATTATCTGACGGTGGCCATCGGCTGTACCGGCGGGCAGCACCGCTCGGTGCACATCGCCGATTGGCTGGGCCGGGAATTCAAGGATCGCGCCCGCGTCCTCATCCGCCACCGCGCCCTCGCCGGTGGCAGCTGAACTCGGCCGCGGCGCCCGCGCCTGGCTCGCCCTGATCCGCCCCGGCGACTGGCTTCTGGCCGGCCTGGGTACCGTCGCCGTGGGCTTCGCCTTTCCCCACTTCTGGCAAGGGGGCCTGGCCGACCGGGCGATCGTCCGCCAGGACGGCCGGATTTTCGCCCAGATCGACCTCAAGTCCCGCCGCCGCATCGAAGTGGCCGGCCCCCTGGGGACCACCGTGATCGCCGTCGAACCCGGCCGGGCGCGGGTGTTCTCCGACCCCGGGCCGCGCCAGTATTGCGTGCGCCAGGGCTGGCTCAGCCGCCCCGGGGAAATCGCCATCTGCGCCCCCAACCGGGTCAGCCTGCAGATTGCCGGGCGCAGCCGCACCTATGACAGCCTCGCCTATTGAACTCCCGGTCACCGCCGCCGACCGGCGTATCGCCCGCCTGGCGGCGGCGGCGGTCGGCCTGTCGCTGATCGAGGCGGCGATCCCCACCCCGCTGCCCGGCGTCAAGCCCGGCCTGGCCAACATCGTCACCCTGCTCGTCCTGGCCCGCTACGGCTGGGCCGCCGCCGCCTGGGTGAGCGGCTTGCGGGTCGTGGCCGGAAGCATTCTCCTCGGCCAGTTTCTCGCTCCGGGATTTTTCCTCGCCCTCACCGGGGCCGTCCTGAGCCTTGCCGCCCTGGCCCTGGCCCGCCACCTGCCGGGGCGCTGGTTCGGGCCGGTGAGCTGGAGCATCCTGGCGGCCCTGGCCCACATCGGCGGCCAGCTCCTACTTGCCCGCGCCTGGCTCATCCCCCATGATGGCGTTTTCCTGCTCGCCCCGCTTTTCGCCGCCGCCGCCCTGGTCTTCGGCAGCATCAACGGCCTGATCGCGGCGCGCCTCCTGCAGGAACACGAAGAAACGGAGTCCGCCCATGCCTGATACCGTCTGCCTTGCCTTCACCGGCGCTTCGGGCATGCCTTACGGGATGCGCCTCCTCGAATGCCTGCTGGCGGCCGGGGGGCGGGTCCAGTTGCTCTATTCCCAGGCGGCCCAGATCGTCGCCCGGCAGGAGATGGGCCTCGACCTGCCGTCGCGCCCGGCCGAGGCCCGCGACCTCCTCCTCGCCCGTTACCCGGCCGCCCCCGGGCAGCTCGAAGTCTATGGCCGGGAGGAGTGGTTCGCCCCGGTGGCTTCCGGTTCCAACCCGCCCGACGCCATGGTGATCTGCCCCTGCTCCATGGGCACCCTCGCCGCCGTCGCCCAGGGGCTGGCCGACAACCTCATCCACCGGGCCGCCGACGTCGTCCTCAAGGAAGGCCGCAAACTCGTCCTGGTCCCCCGGGAAACGCCGCTTTCGGCCATCCACCTGGAAAACATGCTGCGCCTTGCCCGCGCCGGCGCCGTCATCCTGCCGCCCAACCCGGGCTTCTACCACCACCCGGCAAGCGTCGACCAGATCGTCGATTTCGTCGTCGCCCGCCTCCTCGACCAGTTGCAGGTACCTCACCAGCTCATGGAACGCTGGGGCGCCTGATGGGGCTGTTCGATTTCCTGCGCCGCCCGGCCGGGTCGGAAACCCTCGATCTGCCGCTTTTTCCGCTCAATACCGTGCTTTTCCCCGAAGGCCTCCTGTCTCTCAAGGTTTTCGAGCAGCGCTACCTCGACATGGCCGCCCGCTGCCTGAAAGACGGTTCGCCCTTCGGCGTCTGCCTCATCGCCGCCGGCCAGGAGGTGGGCGCCGCCGCCGAACCCCACGGGGTGGGCACCGTGGCAGAAATTCTCGAATGCGAAGTACCCCAGCTCGGCATCCTCCACCTCAAGCTCAGGGGCGGGCGGCGCTTTTACGTCCGCCAGTCGGCGGCCGGGGCCGACCACCTGCTGCAGGGTCGGGTCGAACTCTTTCCCGCCGCACCCATCGTCCCCGTTCCGCCCGAACGGGACAAACTGCTCCCCCTGGTGCAGCGCATCGTCGCCGACCTGGGCAGCGCCCGCGTCGCTCTGCCGCATCGTTACGACGACGCCGAATGGGTGGGTTACCGCATCACCGAGGTGCTGCCCATCCAGAACCTGGCCAAGCAAAAGCTGCTGGAACTCGACGACCCCCTGGCTCGCCTGGAAATCCTGGAAAAATACCTGGCCCAGCGGGGCCTGCTCGGCTGAGTCCCCGTCGGCGCGCCCCGGCTAGGCGAGCACTTCCTCGTGGTACAGGCGAACCCGGTTGCGGCCCTGGCTCTTGGCCCGGTACATGGCAACGTCGGCCTGGTTGAGCAGGGTATAGGCGTCGTCGGCATTGTCGGGAAAGACGCTCACGCCGATACTCGGGGTGATGGTCACGCTGTGGCCCTCGACCTGGTAGGCTGCATTGACCGCCAGGCGGATCTTTTCCCCCACCGCCAGGGCGTCGGCGGCGTGCTGCAGGCCGGAGCAGACGAGGACGAATTCGTCGCCGCCGTAGCGGGCGACGGTGTCGGCGTCGCGGATGCTGGCGGCAAGGCGGCGGCTCACTTCCTTGAGGATGGCGTCGCCGATGGCGTGGCCGTAGCGGTCGTTGGCCGGCTTGAAGCCGTCGAGATCGAGGAAGAACACGCCGACGTGGTCGTTCTGGCGCCGCGCAATATCCACGGCGTGCTGCAGGCGGTCGTCGAGAAGCCGCCGGTTGGGCAGGCCGGTAAGCTGGTCGTGAAGCGCCAGATGGAGGATGCGTTCCTCGTGCTCGCGCAACAGCCTGCCCTGGCGGGCCACAGTGCGAAAATGAAGAAGCAGCGCACCCAGGGCGCCGGCCGCCAGGCCGAGCGCCGCCACGAGGCCGCCGCTGCGCAGGTCGGCAAAGCCCATCTGGCGGGTCATGACGAACTGGAAGGGCACGTCCACGTCGCTGTAGTCGCGCTCCACCCGCAATTGGGGAAAGAGGGCACGTTCGAGCGGCGAGGCAGGCGTTGCGGGAAGGGAAAACAGGCTGTCGCCGAAGGCGGTTTCGACGTAGCCGCGGTGGCGCAACCCGTAGGCGATGCGCGGGTCGCGGATTTCCAGGGGCGGCTCCAGGGTGGCGGCCAGAATCACCAGCAGGGCATGACTTTCCCCGCCGAACAGGCCGGCGGCGGCGCCATGGCTCCCCCGGCCGACGGGCCGGAACATGGTGTAGGCGGCGCCGCCCCCCTCCGCCAGCTCGAAAAGCGGGCTGGCCAGGGAGCGCCCCTTGGCCGCCGCATCGTTCAGCCCCTTGGCGAGAAAAGGCACGGCGCCGACATCCAGACCGAGGACCGGCCGGGCAGCCGGCAGGGCGGGCTCCATGAAAACCAGCAGGTAATACTGCTCCCGGGTGCCGAGGGGCTGGAACCGGCGGTCGCTTTCGTAGGAAAAGGTCTTCGGCTGAAAGTCGGGGAAGCCGCCGCGCCGCATCTGCTCCACGAAGGCCGGCAACTCCCGGTGCCCGAGCTTGCGCACCACCTGCATTTGATAAATATGGGGGTAACGCTCGACCAGCGCCCGGGCCAGACCGGCGGCGCGGTCCCGGTCGCCGGCCCCGAGGGTGGAAAGGAGACCGGCAAAGTTGAAGAGCGCCATGTCGTTGGCCTGGAGGCGGTCGCGCAAATGGCCGTGGGCCTCCTGGGCGCGGGACTCGAACTCGGCCCGGGCGGAAAAAAAGCTCTCCCGGGCCACGACAAACAAGGCAGCCGCCGTCGCCAGCCCCCAAAGAATCAGGACCAGAAGAAAATACGCCAAATAGCCGCGGCGCCGGGAGGCCGAGGCCAAGGGGCGGCTGGAAAGGAGCGGGGGAAGCGGCCCGCGGGTTGGAATTCGGCTCACAGCGCCGAGAGTATTCCAAACGGAAGGGCCGAACACAATACGAAAAACCGCATAGCAGCCCGGGGCATTTCCTGATCGGTGGGGTGGCCCGGGGGGGAGTGGAGCGGGCGATGGGAATCCACTCCATAACTTACCGAAAAATAAGTTGTTGATTTTTCAGGGGTGCCGCAGACCAGTCCATGTGGATTGGACCTGTAAATGTACCACTCTTCGGACACGTTGAGTGGCTTACAAAGCCTGACGCTCTCTGGAGAAAACAGTGTGCGTCGGCACGTCCTTGGACACCTCCGCCCAAAGTTCTCAGCAGTCGCGTTTAGGTCGGCCCTCTATCCCACGGTGACGGTGACGGTACGGGCGCTGGTCGAGGTTCCGGCAATACCAGCCAGTCATGCCCACGCAAGCGCCGTTGCTCTTGTAAATCGCCATTGAGGTCATAGCCGAGCATCACGAGCAATTCTTCGTTGCTATGCCCCTTGCTCCAGACAACGCACGCCGCATCAAATTCATCCAATCCCTTTGCTATCGCGTGATGCCATGGTGTGTCACCCCCGCGCTTCTGCATGGCTGGCTCAGGGGGCCTCATTTCATAGCTGCTCGACGGCATTCCCGTCTCCTGGAACGCACGCTTTTTCATGCACGCACCCACAGAAAGCGAAACATGAAATGCGGTCTGCTGCCGTGGCCTGTGCTTTTGGGCAATTTCTTTGAGTTTTGCACGGACACGGTGAATGTCGGTTTCGATCTGCTTAATCTCGCTTCTGGCCTGAATCATCGCAGCACCGGCAGCACGCTGTTCCTGAACTGCGGCGGTCAACTCACGATCTGCCCGGACTACCTCATTGTGAGCCAATGCTTCCGGACTTGGGGTTTTGCCCTCATGGCGAAACGGCGTTTGAGAAATGCCGCGTTCCCTGTTGCTACGGTGGTCAATCCGCGCATCTGAACCTGCGGCGCTGAGCGCTTCGTTGGCCTCAGTAGCCCACAATTCGCGATAGAAGCGCAAACGCTCCTGATTCGCAGCCGGTGTGTTGTCCTTCTTGCCCCAAACCACATTTCCAGATTCATCCCTGCCGACTGTGCGATCTGAAATCCACAGATGGCAATGTTCGTTGCCTTGTTTGTGATGAATGCAGGCGACAACATATCGTCCGTCACGGTCTGCAATGGCAGCTGCATAGTTGGCTACAACGGCGATTTGCTGTCGGCGATCCAGTTCATGGGGCAACGCAAATTCGACCTCCAACCCGAGTGTCGCATCCTTGCGCCTCTCGAAGGCATCGATGCTGCGGAATGCTGCCATCGGCGTATCAAAGAAATCTTCAACCCCGGGAAAGAAGGTCATTGCCGTGATGTCATGACAGTGACGACCCCGTTGCCGGTGCCGCCTTCCGTCATACGGATCGACGATTTCAGCGTCGAGCATGTATGCCCCCAGACCCGATGCCGTGCCGCCCTTACGGCGCTGAATCGGTCGTGCGTTCAGGTGAAAAATTGCCATGGTGCCCCCTCCCCGATTGCTGTTGCTTTTCCTCCGACAGGAGCGCACGCATCACTTGTGATGCATATGTGCGCTCCATCCGGAGGGGTGTGTTGTCAGTACAGTTTTTCATATCGCCGGGTTTTTACTCGACATTGTCATATCGAGGATGATAGCTTGTGCAAATCGCATTTGACAAATCAATAGTACGCATATGATCAAATTTCAGGATGTCAGATTCCCGGACTTCGCCGATGACGCCATCGGCCATCGAGTCCAAGAAGATGTTGGGCAGTTGATTCAACGCTCTCAGGATGAAAACTGGCCCGACGAAACAACCAAACGGCTCATCACGCTGACGATCCGCAAAGCGATCGCTGCCGACAGGCTGTCGCAGTTGGCACGCCAGAAGGACGCAGCAATGCTTCGCGTGCAACGCTCGGAAGCTGCCCGCCGACGTGCACTGGACAGCAAGCGGAAGATCATCGCCGGCGCTGTCGTTTTACGCATGCTCGATGACGCCGACTGGCGCACACCGTTGATGCAATTGCTTGACGAAAAAGTAACCCGGCCTGCCGATCGCGCGCTGTTTGGGTTGTAGATCAAAAATGGGCGCTCTCGAACCAACAACGCCCATACAATCAGCCGGGATGGCTTGCAATCACAGGAGGTTTCAAATGTCCCTTATGAAGGAAGTATCGGAGGTAGCACTCCCCCATAGCGGCCGTTTGACACCATTCGATGCCGGCCTGCTTGAACGCCCGACCGGCGCGGTCTGGTCGCCTTACAACGTCATCGCCTGCTACGACACCGAATACTGCCCGCATGACGGTTTCAATGCCGCCATCGACCATACCCGAGTTAATTTCTTGCTCTCCATGCAGCTGTCACTGTTCGTTCGACGAGGCCGGGATGAATGGGACTATTTCGAAGAGTTCAAACTACCCGATGGCGACCGCCCCAAACTCGCGCAACTGACTGGGTGGGCACTAGACCTGGCAGGCATTCCACGCCGGTCTGAAAAACCTGTGCCGATTCTGATGGTTGCCCATTACACCGTGGCCGAATGGGCCATGCTTGCCGATCGAAACTCCTGGAAGGAAGCGTTGACCGCGATCGGCAAGACACTGATCACTGCCCGTGACCTGCACATGAAAGCCACGCGGCCCGGCGGGCACGCAACAGACATCAGCTTGACGCTGAGGGATACGATGCTGCTGACCCCTGGCAGGGGCAGTCTGGAGAAAGCCAGCGCAATTTGCAGCGTTCCAAAGCTCAAGCTGGAACAGTTCGGACACTCTCGCGCTGACATGCTGCGCCTGTTTCACGAAGACCCCGAACTATTCAAGTCATACGCGATGACGGATACACGCGCCGGCCTCGAATACCTGGTCAAGATCGGCAACACCGTCGAACGCATCACTGGCGTTGCAAAACTACCGATGACCTTGGGCGGCATGTCTGCCACGGGTTTCCGAGCTTGGCTGGACAGGTCAGGTTACGGTTCCGACGCCTACCATGGCAACATCGAAAAGACGATCCTGGACAAGCGGGGGAAACAGAAGGTAATCAAGATCAAGAGCATGAACCGACAGCTGAGCGACACGATCGCCATCAGCTGCTTTCACGGCGGCAGAAATTACGCAGCCCGACACGATCACGTCAAACTGCCAAGCAACAAGTTGGTGGTCGATTTCGACCTCGCTGGCGCCTACCCTGCCGCGATGGCCGTTCTGCCGGCCATCGATTTCAATATTCCGCCTACGCTGGTCAGGCATGAATCCGAGCTGCTATCGTTCTTCGCTGCCGCAAACGGTGCTTATCTGCCGATTGGCCTTGGTGAGGTTGGATTTGAGTTTCCTGTGTGTGCCGAACCTTGCCTGCCGGTGTCGACGGACTTTGGCCTGCTCTATCCGCGCACCGGCATCAGTCACTGCGGGCTGCCGGAATTGATGCTTGCCAAGTCGAGGGGTGCCAAGATCGTTCTGCGTTCCTTCTACAAGTGGCAACCGATAATGGAGGGCGCTTCGGTCATATCTGCTTTCGGCGATTACCTGCGGGTCATCGTCCAGGAGCGTGCAAAACACGACAAATCCTCGATTGAGAACGGCCTGTACAAGGAAGCTGCGAACAGTCTCTACGGCAAGCTTGCGCAGGGCAGCAAGGAACGAAATGTCCGAGACCTTGAGGGCAACTTCGCTGAGCTACCCGAATCGCAAATCACAAACGTGGTGTATGCGGCAATGACCACTTCCCTTGTGCGTGCGGCGCTGTGCTGCATGGAGGATGCCATGGTGCTGGCCGGTGCTGAATTGCTGGCGAGCACCACGGACGGCTGCATGGGGGTTTTCGGGGTAACGGACAATCGACACTTTTCGCCGAAATCAATGCCAGCATTCGCCGATCTGATCCCCGAATATGGGCAGATCACACAACGTTACCTGGCAATCAAGGCAATGCAGCAGGGGCGCATCAACCTGGGCCTCGACCCCGAGGGCTGGATTGAAGCCAAGCACATCGGCGACGAATACGAGGTTTTCAAGACGCGCGGCTATTTCTTGGCACAGGACGGAAAACAGACTTTCATTGCTAAGGGCGGACACAAAATCGATGGCGTGCCCGATGACGTAAAGGATGTCCTGGAAGAACTTTTTGCTGAAGACAAACCCTCGGTGCTTCGCTTCCGTCGCTTGATCAGCTGCTATGACATTGCAGACGGAAAAGCTGACGACCTGGTGAGCAAAAACGAGGCTCGAAGGGCAAACACAGACTGGGACTGGAAACGTGACTTGCAGGCAGACGGGAGTTCAAAGCCCTTCGAGAACATCGGCGAGGTCTACCGCCACCGCGAGGCAGCGGCCATCATTCGCAAGCGGGGTAACAGGGCGACACGCGAGGCAGTGAAGCTGAACCTGGCCGGCGTCAAAATCCATGGCGGGTCAGAACAAACCATCCGACGCATGCTGCTGCGCGCAGTCATGCACCATGCGGGCGGGTGGTCACCGGGCAAGCTGAAGCATGCGGAAATTGCCGAGAAACTCGGCATTACGATTCAGGACGTCAAGAACGCCAAACGCAGGGAGTACAGGCCACAGACGCTACCGCGAGGCCCGCTGTTCGAGAAGGTTGCGGCCGACCTTTGTCAACGGCTTGGCATGAAGCTGAACGACAGCATGCGGAACACAGTATGTCTGCCAGAGCAAGTCCGTATCTAGTTAAGTCAAGACTCTGAGTCTGGATTGACAACTTCTGACTGACCTTTTTTGATCAGTGTTGCAGACCAAGTCTTGGCTTCGTTCCATCGCTTTAGTTCAAAACCACAAATCTCGCACGTCAAGTAATCCTTATCGCGAAAGGTCAGTCGCATCATCTGAAGTGCATATTCCGATCCACAGCCTAAACATTTGATCCTACTCTCCAATGGGCTCATTGATATACCTCAGACTATTTCCAGCATTCGACAACGGTAGTCGACTTTCTAGCCAAATCAGCGATATCCGAATTACTCTTGTCAAAAGAAATTAGACCATTTGACGTTTTGTATGTAACTTTATTCACCTCCAGAAATGAGCGGACAGTCTGACCACTAATGGCGAAATTAACATTTTGCGCAATTTGACCTGTTGCTTGCACCATGGCGGAATCTGATAATTTCATCATCACGATACCAACGACATCGCCTCTCCTATTTAGCACAGGGCTACCACTCGACCCTGGTTGTATAGCAGCCGTAATCTGAAACTGGCTTGTATTATTACCAATACCAGTAAGTGCGCTAACCACTCCAGGGGTTAGGTTACCACCGGTCGACAACAGACCTTCAAGCGGGAACCCAAAAACCACTATATCTTCACCTTGCCTTAGTTTCGATGAATCTGGCGCTATGGAAGCAACAGCAGATCCGCTTTCACTGGCTTGCAACAATGCGAGGTCATTCGATCTATCCTGAGCAAGCAACTTAACCATGCCATTAGCATTTCCAATTCGGATCTGTTTGCAATCAGAAACAACATGATAGTTTGAAATTGCAACGCCATCCTTGTTGACAAAAAATGCTGTCCCAGTTCTGGATTTCTTCAATTCAATTTGATTTGATATCTCGGGGCTACGCTGATTGTCAGCTCTGCTGAGCAATTGGCCTGGCTTCCAATTTGAAGCAAGTTCTTCAGCCTCACGTTTCTGTTCGGATGTTAGAAAATGAAACTTCTTCTTTTCAAATTCCGCAGCCATTTGCGGCGACACAGCTATTTTGAAAGAATCGCGCAGTTTGGCTGCAAGCGGCTCATGCACTGCCGCCAGGTTGAAAAGCGCATAAGCAAGCACATAGTCTTTTTCAACACCATCACCCTCAAGATGCATGAAGCCCAGTTGCAACCTAGGTGATGCTGCAAGAGGTGACTCATGCATCGACGCCATTTGATACCACTTAGCAGCAATAGCGCTGTTTTTTGGGACCCCTTCGCCTCGGTAATACATACTGGCAAGTTTGTATTGAGCAGAAAAATCTCCTAGATTTGCTGAGCGCTCTAAATAGGGTATAGCGCGCTCAGTTTTCCCTTGCTCAAGCAATATTCTTCCGATTGAATAATTTCCACTTGTATCTCCAAGTGCAATAGCCTTTTCGTACCATTTGATTGCCTCATCCAAGTCTTTCTTTACGCCCGTCCCAAATTCATACATAGTCGCCAAAGAATGGCTGGCCTTTGGGTCTCCCGCGGCAGCTTCATTTGAGAAGGTATTAAAAGCCTTCGCATACCATTCTTTTGCTTTAACAAGATCTTTTTGAACATCGTTCCCATTGGCATAAGCATAAGCCAAAGCGTTTTGGGCACGACCGTGTCCCGCAGTTGCGGCTTTCTTGTACCACTCGATTGCGGCCTTCTTATCCTGTGGTAAACCGATGCCAGAACTCAAGGACCACCCCATCCAGAATTGAGAATCGACATCCCCCTGCTGCGCTGCCTTACTAATCCATATCATGGCGGCGTCAAAGTCTTTCTTTACACCATCACCATGAATGTATTTACGGCCAAGATTTGCTTGTGCTTTTACATCCCCAGACTGTGCAGCCTTCATTAAATCGTCAATCGCTTGCTTCGACGGATCAATAACCGCTGCAACGCTGGTGGATGCTGGAGATGCCACTGGTACTTCGACAGCATTCCTTTGGGAATCGCAGGCAACTGTGCATAGCGCACCGCACAAAGCTAACAGAGCGCACCGCCCCACGGAATATGTTTTTATCATTATCGTCAATCCTCACGAAACCAATTGATTCGTTATGTAACCATGAGTAGTCATAGAATGTGCATCTTCAGCGCAACCTGACATGCAATTTCAAAAGTGCTAACCAACGCCTTGGGAATACAAACTTCCAAAGCTGCGTTCCTTAACCCAATTTCCATGTCAAGTATATCGACTTCGATCACGCACCCCATAGTCAGTAAGCATAGCCTTCCACTTCCCCGCCAGCGGCGAAAAATCAATCCCCCAGAAATCCAGCCGCTTCAGAATCTCTCGCTGAACAGAGGGCATCAAATCCTTGCCATAAAGCGCATAAGTGATCGACGCCCCCTGGTGGCCGGCAAGTTCCCTCGCCAGCTCCAAGTCAACACCATTCTGCTTCAACGCATTGATGAAAGTGTGGCGGAACGAATGAAACACCTTCTTCCGTGACGTAATACCCCGGCGATCCAGGTATCGCGCGAACCAATTGGACGCTGTGGTTCCGTGTCGCTCAGTTTTCGCACGCACCTTAGTTTCCGGAAACAATCGGATGTCCTTGCGCCTGCGTCGATACTCAACATACTCGTCGAATCCCAAGTCGAGCACAGTGGGATGAATCGCGCAGATTCGCACTGAATCGTCGTTCTTGAGCTGCTTCTCCTGAACAACCGGATTTCCCCGCCGATCGGTCATTGCCTGCCCAAGTTCCCGCTTGTCTAATTCGCGGTTGATGTCGATACACAGGACGTCGCCAACCATGATGATGTCCTTGGTCCGCAAGCTCATGATTTCCTCCAGACGAGCGCCGGCAAACAGCGCCAGGAGAGGCACCCAGAACATATAGGGTGTTCGGCGCTGTGTGGCGATCCTGTCGCTGACAAACTCGTCACAGAGAAAAATTGCCTTCAAGTCATCCACATCGAAGGTATCGCGCAGCAGCTTGCGCTTGGTTTTATGCGTCTCTCGCATCGTCAGTTTTGGACAAACACCATCGGGGATGTAGCCTTTCAGCTCGGCCCAAGCGAAAAGCTGCTGCACGCGAACGAAACGCTTGTTGACGGAGTGCGGCGCTGACGGCGGCAAATCTGGTAGCTTGAGCAGTTCAGCGATGCTCAGTCCTTTAAAACGCGGGGCATTGTTGCGATTGGGCGGCAGCCTTTTGGTTTTCTCGCTGTAGTCGATCAGCGCATCCTTGCTCAGCAGGCCAATTGGCGGGTCACCGAGGATCTCGAGAAGGTCACGAAAAATGGCCTCGTTGTCGATCCCGGTACGGTGATTCCACTCGCCCTTGTTTTCTTCGCTGAAGAGCCTGATCACCTCCGACAGTCGCCTTGAGCCAGCACCGGCAAATGCGGGCGGTGCCGCCAACGGTTGCATGAGCGATGCGTCGTCCGTGTAGTCTCCGCGCGTTCGACGCATCTCGATCTCGATGAGCCTGGCATCGGTGCGCAGAATGCCGCGGGCCAACTCCTTCGCCATGGCGGAACCCGGTGCTGGAACCTCGAAGCCTGCATCAGCCGCCACCGCTTTGAGGTTGTCATGCGGCTCATCGGACCTGTGCAAGCTCAAACGCTCGCGGGTGTCGCGGGCCATGAATTCCAACGCGATCAACTCAGCCTCGACGCCCGCCGGTGTAATCCCGTCGCTTTCAGTGCGCCAACGCTCCGAATCCGCCAAGGCGGTATGGAAATAATGGTTGAGAACCGTCTGGAGATCGGTGTGTTTGAGTTCGCGCATGTCGCAAGAATCAAGCTTTGTTTCCAAAACCCTGATTTTCGCAGCAATTTCGACGGCACGGCGAACCGCAACGGCCAGATAGCCGGTGCCCAGTGAGCGGCGAAGCTCATTGCGGCCGATCTGTTCAGCCAGGCGCGGGGAGCAAGTCCAACGGAAACCGAACAAGCGGCCACGCTGGTAAATATAGGGTGCGGATAACGGTTTTCTTGGCATCGTTCGGACACGTCATCGGACACGTCCACGGACACCTGATACCGAAAAACAACGCTAACCTATTGATTTATATAGTAGATGGAGCGGGCGATGGGAATCGAACCCACGGCTCTAGCTTGGGAAGCTAGGGTATTACCATTATACGACGCCCGCTCGGTGGGCCTGACGGCGGCATTCTAAGCGGAGTCGCCGCCGGGTTCAACCGTCGCCGGTTCCCGGCGCTGCCCTCAGGCGTCGGCCAGGGCGCGGTAGCGGCCGCGGTGGAAGAGCAGGGGTTTGGCCGTGGGGTGCTGGGAGAAGCGCTGGACCTGGCCGACGAAGATGAGGTGGTCGCCGCCGGGGTGCCGGATGTCATTGCGCACTTCGAAATGGGCGCAGCAGCCTTCCAGGACCGGCGCGCCGCCGCAGCCGGGGGACCAGCGCAGGCCGACGAAGCGGTCGGTGGGCCAGGTGGCGAAGCGGTTGGAGAGGTCTTCCTGGTCGGCGGCGAGAACGTTGATGCAGTAGTGGCTCGCCGTCCGGAAGGCTTCCAGGCTGTTGGAGCCGTTGCCCAGGCTCCAGAGGACGAGGGGGGGCTGCAGCGAAACGGCGGCGAAGGAATTGACGGTCAGGCCGATGGGTCGCCCGTCGAGGTCGAGGGCGGTGACCACGGTGACGCCGGTGGCGTAGCTGCCTAACGCGTCGCGGAACGCCCGGCAGTCGAGTTGCAGGGAGGCCGGCGCACAATCGCAGGGCATGGCGGCGGGCGTGGCGAGGCAATCGGTGGGTGGCAGGGACATCGCGTCGGGCTGTCGGGAAAGGGCGTATTATCCGGCCTCCGGATGATTTCTGTCGAGGCGACCCGTGCCCGCCCTGCCCTCCGCCTTTTCGGCCCGCCTGATCGCCTGGCAAAAAAACCACGGCCGCCACGACCTGCCCTGGCAGTGCAGCCGCGACCCTTACCGGGTCTGGCTGTCCGAGGTGATGCTGCAGCAGACCCAGGTGGCTACGGTGATCCCCTACTACCGGCGTTTCCTCGAACGCTTTCCCGACGTTGCCGCCCTGGCGGCGGCCAGCCCGGCGGCCGTGGCCGAGGCCTGGGCCGGCCTCGGCTATTACAGCCGGGGCCGCAACCTCCATCGCTGCGCCCGGCAGGTCGTGGCCGACCACGGTGGGCGCTTTCCCGCCAGCGCCGCCGCCCTGGAGGCCCTGCCCGGCATCGGCCGCTCCACGGCCGCGGCGATCGCCGCCTTTGCCTGGGGCGAGCGGGCGGCCATTCTCGACGGCAACGTCAAGCGGGTGCTGTGCCGCCATTTCGGGGTGGAGGGCTGGCCCGAGGCGGCGGCGGTCAAGAAGACCCTGTGGGCGCTGGCCGAATCCCTGCTCCCGGCGGCCGACTGCGGGGCCTACACCCAGGGCCTGATGGACCTCGGCGCCACCCTCTGCACGCGGCGCCGGCCCGATTGCTCCGCCTGCCCCCTGGCCGCCACCTGCATTGCGCGACAGGAAGGCCGCCAGGGCGAATTGCCGGCGGGCAGGCAGCGGACGGCGCCGGTGGAAAAGGCGGCAAGCTTCCTTCTGCTTACCGACGGCCGCGGCGTCCTGGTGGAACGGCGGCCCCCGGCCGGCATCTGGGGCGGCCTGCTGGTTCCCCCCGAGGGCGAACCCGAGGCCCTGCTCGCCGACCTGGGGCTGGCCGGCCATCCCTGGCAGGCCTTGGCGCCGGTACGCCATAGCTTTACCCATTTCCGCCTGCTGGCGACGCCGGTGCTTTGCCGCCTCGCCAGTGTGCCTTCGGCCGCCGCCCGGCCCGGCCGCGAGTGGCTGCCCTTGGAGCGGGTCGGGACGGCCGCCCTGCCGGCGCTGTTCCGCCGCCTACTGGTCGGCTTGGGCGATGTCGGCGAAGCGCTGTGAGATGAGGAGTATTTCGTCCTGGCCGGCGTCGAAGGCGGCCACCACCGCCGGATCGAACTTGCTTCCGGTCTGGCGGTGGATTTCGGCCACGGCGTCGGCCATGGTCCACGCCCGCTTGTAGGGGCGGGCCATGTTCAGGGCGTCGAAGACATCGGCCACGGCGGCAATGCGCCCGAACAGGGGTATGCCTTCGCCGCGCCGGCCGTGGGGGTAGCCGCTGCCGTCCCAGTTTTCGTGATGGCCCAGGGCGATTTCCCGGGCCGCCCGCAGCAGCGCCGACTCGTCGCCTTCGAGGAGGCTGGCGCCGATCAGGGTGTGCTGCTTCATGACCTCGAACTCGGCCGGGGTGAGGCGGCCGGGTTTGCGCAAAATCTGGTCGGGAATGGCGATCTTGCCGATGTCATGCATGCTCGCGGCGTCGAGGAGGATTTCGCAGTCGTCGGCCGGCAGGCCGTAGTTGCGCCCGATCACGGCGGCGATCTTGCTCATGCGGACGATGTGGTAGCCGGTTTCGCTGTCGCGGAATTCGGCCGCCTTGGCGAGGCGCCGAATGGCGGTCTGGCGGGCGCTGCGCAGTTCCTCGAAGCTCGCCCGGAGGTCGCGGGTGCGCTCCTCGACCCGCGCTTCTAGCCCGCGGCTGTGCTCCTGCAGTTCGAGGTACATCTGGCGCAGGGCGAGCAGGTTGCCAACCCGGGCCTGCAGCTCCGGCAGATCGAAGGGTTTGGCGAGGAAATCCCGGGCGCCGGCCTGCAGCGCCCGCAGCCGGGTTTCCCGGTCGCCCTGGGCGGTGAGGACGATGATGGGAACGAAGGCCCGCCGGGTCGCCTCGCCGATTTCTTCCATGACGTCGAAGCCGGTCATGCCCGGCATGTTGAGGTCGAGGAGGATGAGGTCGCAGCCCTCGCGCCGGAAGGCCTCGATGGCCGTGCGGGGATTGTCGAAGCAACGGGGCGCGGCAAATCCGGCGTGTTGGAGTACACGGTCGGCCAACAGCAGGTTGGACGGCTCGTCGTCTATGACAAAGATCGTAGGAGAGGGACGGGGCATCGCATCATCTCAAGCACCCCGTCATAGTACGCTCAAACCGGTTGCCAACGTACTGCGCTCAAATCCCAGTCGGAGAAATTTTCGGCCCGCACGATCTGGCCGTAATGGTTGCCATAGACGTTGGCCAGGTCGACGACGACGGGCGCCACGTACTGGCGCCGCCCGGCGTGGTAGATGACGCGCACCACCGGCGAAACCGGGGCGTCGGCGTGGAGTTCCTCGACCACCGCGAGGTGGCCGCTTTCCAGGCGGACCAGGCTGCCCACCGGGTAGATGCCGACGGTGTGGATGAATCCGGCCACCAGTTCGGGGTCGAAATCCCGCCCGCCGGCCTGGAACACCTGCCCGAGGGCGGCCCAGGGCGACAGGGCCGAGCGGTAGGCGCGCTGGGAAATCATGGCGTCGAAGCGATCGACCACCGCCGCCATGCGCCCGGCCAGGGAGATGTCCGACCCGGCGACGCCGTAGGGATAGCCCGAACCGTCGAAGCGTTCGTGGTGTTCGAGGACCACCGCCACCGCCGTTTCGGGTAGCCGGCTGGTCGCCATCAGCACCGAAAGGCCTTCTTCGACGTGCCTTTCGACCTGGCTGCGCTCGTCCCGGGAAAAACGCCCGGGTTTGGCCAGGAGGGCGGAATCCAGGGCGGCGTAGCCGACGTCCTTGACCAGGGTGCCGATCGCCAGCTTTTCGATCTCCGCCTCGGGCAGGCCCTGCTGGCGACCGAAGGCGACGACCAGGGCGGCCGTCGAGACGGCGTGGCCGACGGCGTAACCGCCCTTGAGTTTCAACCGGGCCATGGGCGGGAGCGCGTCGGGGTTGCGCATCACCGACTCGATCATGCGCGCCACCACGGGTTCGAGCCGCCCGACTTCCACCGCCTGCCCGACCCGGGCGGCAGCCATGAGGTCTTCCAGGCATTGCGTGGCGTCGCCTAGGAGCAGCCCGGCCCGGCGGCGCTCCTCGCCCAGGGTGATGGTCTTGGGCTTGGCCAGGAGACGTTCGCTGCGCGGCACGTAGTTGGGGTCCATGGGCGGCGGCGGCCCCGGGGGGGGCGGCGGGATGTCGATGCCGCGCCGGGTGTCGATGCTCACCTCGCTGATCCCTTCTTCGATCAGGCGGCGCACCATGTCCTCGCTGGTGACGGCAAAACGCGAGCGCCAGAAGGTGTGCGACAGCCAGCTGCGGTGCAGGTCCACCACGTACATGCCGGGTTGCAGCTTGTCGATGGCAATCTTGCGGATCATCGTCCGGGGGCGCTCAGTTGCCGGCCTCGGCTTCGCGGCGGCGGGCCTTTTCCATTTTCTCCGCCACCCGCCGGTCGTGTTTGGCCTGTTTTTCCCGAATCCGCGCTTCGTTGGCCCGGCGCCGGGCCTCGCCCTCTTCCGCCTTGGCCGCCTTGTCGGCGATCCGCTCCTCGCGGTTGGCCGCCGCGGCGGCGCGCTCTTCCCGCGTCGCCGCCTGGCGTTCTTCGAGATCGGCGGCGCGGCGCGGCGCGTCCTCGATGCGGCGGGCGTCCTTGTCGCCCAGGCGTTCCTTCTTGACCTGGCGCTCCAGGGCCTTGCCTTCGTTTTCTTCGCGCCGTGCCTCCTTGACAGCGGCGACGTAGCGCTGGCGGGCCTCGCCCTGGCAGTCGTTGACCCGGAACTTCTTGAAACAGGCTTTCTTTTCGCTTTCCAGGCGGGCCGTCGCCTCGGCGTGGGCGGCGCTGCCCGCCCGCTGCATGGCCTTGGCCCTGGCCAGGCGGCGATCCCAGTCGGCGACCTGGCCGGCGTCGGCGCCGGCCTCCGCTTCCCGGGCCGCCCAGGCCGTGCCGCACGGGAGAAGCAGCAGGAGGATCAGGCCGGCAGCCACTTGTAGGGATCGATGTTCCATTTTTCGTAATTCTCGTAGCCGGTGACGCGATCCTGAACCTTGGCGAGGTCGATGGTTTCCGGCGGGATGTAGTACTGCTTGGCGGCATGGTAGAACACCCGCACCACCGGTTCGAGGAGATTGTGTTCGTTCTGTTCGACGACCACGCCGAGGCGGCCGCTTTCCAGGCGCACCAGGCTGCCCGTGGGATAGATGCCGATGGCCCGGATGAAGGCCTGGACCAGGGCCGGGTCGAAATGATGCTGGCTCCATTCGAGGAGCTTCTTGAGGGCCTGGGTGGGGGGCATGCCCTTGTGGTAGATGCGGTCCGACGAGATGGCGTCGTACACGTCGACGATGGCCGCCATCTGGCCGTGGCGGGTGATTCCTTCGCCCTTGAGGTGGTTGGGATAGCCGCTACCGTCGTAGCGTTCGTGGTGCTGGCCTGCCACCTCGAGGGCGGTGGCCGAGATTTTGGGGGTGTGCTGCAGGATGATGATGCTCTGCACGACGTGGGACTTCATCGTGGCGAATTCGGCATCGCTCAGCTTGGCCGGTTTGTTGAGGATTTCGTCCGGCACCTTGGCCTTGCCCACGTCGTGGAGGAGCGCGCCCATGGCGAGTTCGCGGATTTCGTCCCGGGGCAGCCCGAGGTTGCGGGCAAAGGCCGTCATCAGGGTGCACACCCCGACCGAATGCTCGAAGGTGTAGCTGTCGTGGCTTTTCAGGCGGGCCAGGGGGAGCAGGGCATCCTGATTGCGAAAGACCGAATCGACCATACTCTCGACCATGGGTTCGAGCTTGTCCACCTCGATCTGCAGCCCCAGGCGCAGATCGCCCATGATGTTGCGCACCACCCGGTTGGCTTCGCCGTGGATGCGCCGGGCCCGGGCCGCTTCCTCCGAAAGTTCGGCGCTGATCGGCTTATCGTCCTGGCGGGAGGCGATTTCCAGCATCTGGCGGTCGAGATCGGCGCTCACCTCCTGCTGGGTGCGGGCGGCAAAGACGTCGGCCCCGCGAATGGTGTCGATGTACAGCTCGCGGACGCCGATGGCGCGAATCTTGGCGATGGTCGCCTCGTCGCGCAGGTAGAACTTGTTTTTCAGGAAGGGATGATCGAGCCAGCCGCAATTGAGATCGTGGACGAACATTCCCGGCAGCAGCTGGTCGATACCGATCTTCTTGATCATCGTGGCGGCGGAAAAAGGAGTGAAGGAAATTCTATCTCATATAATGCCGCTCCCATGATCGCCCTCCGCCAAGTCACCCTCGCCCGCGCCGCCCGCCCCCTGGTGGTGGACGCCAGCGTCCAGATCCACCCTGGCTGGCGGGTCGGCGTGGTGGGCGCCAACGGCTGCGGCAAATCGAGCCTTTTCGCCCTGCTGGCCGGCGAATTGCACGCCGAAGCCGGCGCCGTCGAGGTGCCGGCGGCCTGGCAGATCGCCCGCGTCGCCCAGGAAACGCCGGCCCTGCCCCGCGCCGCCCTCGACTTCGTCCTCGACGGCGATGCCGAACTGCGCCGCGTCGAGGCCGAGCTGGCGGCGGCCGAAGCCGCGGGCGACGGCGAGGCCATCGGCCACCTGCACGCCCGCTACGGCGAGATCGAGGGCTATTCGGCCAAGGCCCGGGCCGCCGAGGTACTGCACGGCCTGGGTTTTTCCGATGCCGACTTCGCCCGGCCGGTAGCCGAGTTCTCGGGGGGCTGGCGGGTCCGCCTCAACCTGGCCCGCGCCCTCTCCTGCCGGGCCGACCTCCTGCTCCTCGACGAACCCACCAACCACCTCGACCTCGACGCCGTCCTCTGGCTCGAAACCTGGCTGAAGACGACCCGCAGCACCCTGCTGCTCATTTCCCACGACCGGGATTTTCTCGACTCGGTGGTCGGCCATATCGTCGCCATCGACCAGCAGCGCCTGTCGCTCACCAGCGGCGGCTACTCCGACTACGAGCGGAGCCGGGCCGCCCAGCTCGCCGTCCAGCAGGCCACCTTCGAAGCGCAGCAGAAGCAGATCGCCCACCTGCAGCGCTTCATCGACCGCTTCAAGGCCAAGGCCACCAAGGCCCGCCAGGCCCAGAGCCGGGTCAAGGCCCTGGCCCGCATGGAGATTGTCGCCGCCGCCCACGTCGACTCGCCCTTTCATTTCGATTTCCGCCTTCCCGCCGACCTGCCCGACCCGCTGCTGGTGATTGAGGACGGCGCGGCCGGTTACGGCGGACGGCAGATTCTGACCGGGCTCAACCTGACCCTGCGCCCGGGCAGCCGCATCGGACTCCTCGGGCGCAACGGCGCGGGCAAATCGACCCTGGTCAAGCTTCTGGCCGCGGCGCTGCCCCTGGCGGCCGGCGAGCGCCGGGAGGCCAAGGCCCTGTCCATCGGCTATTTCGCCCAGCACCAGCTGGAACAGCTCCGTCCCGACGAATCGCCCCTGCAGCACCTGACCCGCCTCGAACCCACCACGCCGGAACAGGAACTGCGGGACTACCTGGGGGGATTCGATTTCCGCGGCGACATGGCGACCCGCCCGGCAGGACCGTTTTCCGGCGGCGAAAAATCCCGCCTGGCGCTGGCGCTGCTTATCCGCACCCGGCCCAATCTGCTGCTCCTCGACGAGCCGACCAACCACCTCGACCTGGAAATGCGCGAAGCCCTGACCTTCGCCCTGCAGGACTACGAGGGCGGGGTCGTCGTCGTCTCCCACGACCGCCACCTGCTGCGCACCTGCGCCGACGAACTCTGGCTCGTCGCCGACGGCGCCGCCGGCCTCTTCGACGGCGATCTCGACGACTACGCCGCCTGGCTCGCCGCCCGGCGCAGCGCCGAGCGTGCCCCGGCGCCGGAAGCCGCCAACGAGAAATCGGAACGCCTGCAGCAGCGGGCCGAAGCCAAGGCCAACCGCCAGGCCCTGCTCGCCCAGCGCCGCCCCCTGGTCAAGGAAATCGAACGGCTGGAGCGTGACCTCGCCCAATGGAACGGGGAAAAATCGGCCCTCGAGGCCCAGTTCGCCGACCCCGCCTTCTACGCCACGGTGGACCGCGCCCGCAGCGAAGAACTCCACCGCCAGGCAGCCCAGCTTGGCGCCCGCATCGATGCCGCCGAACTGCGCTGGCTGGAATTGCACGAAGCCCTGGAGGCGCTGCCGCCGGTCGATTGATACCAATTCGCCGGCAATTCGAGACGCAAAGACGAGCCGAAGCCAGTGCTGGAGCACGGCAAGGCCAAGTCGCCAAGCGATCGGTTTGAAGGCGAACCGGCATGACCGGCGGGCGCGGCGTTTTTTCGGCCGGGTTTGGCGGGATGTGCGAATCCTCCTGGAATTCGGACGCTATCGGGTAAAATTGCCGTTTTTCGTGTTTCGCCCAGGGAGTTTGCCGTGAAGATCGTCTGTCTCGACCTCGAAGGGGTTCTGGTTCCCGAAATCTGGATCGAATTCGCCCAGCGCACGGGCATCCCCGAGTTGACGCGCACCACCCGGGACGAGCCGGACTACGACAAGCTCATGACCTACCGCCTGGACATTCTGCGCCAGCACAAGCTCGGCCTGCCGGACATCCAGAAGGTGATCGGCGAAATGGGGCCGATGGCCGGCGCCAAGGACTTCCTCGACGCCCTGCGCGACGCCTACCAGGTCATCATCCTCTCCGACACCTTCTACGAATTCGCCAAGCCCCTCATGCAGCAGCTCGGCCACCCCACCCTCTTCTGCCATTCCCTGGAGGCCGACGGCGCCGGCATGCTGGTCAATTACCATCTGCGCATGCCCAACCAGAAGCGGGAGGCGGTGAAGCGCTTCAAGGAACTCAATTTCAAGGTGGTGGCCGCCGGCGACAGCTACAACGACACCGCCATGCTGGGCGAGGCCCACGGCGGCATCCTCTTCCATCCGCCGGAAAACGTCATCCGCGAATTTCCCCAGTTCCCGGTGACCATGAACTACACCGAACTGCGCCGCGAAATCGACAAGGTTCTGGCCTGACCGCCGCGAGAACCCCGCCTTCCCCCCCCCGCCTTCCACTTTTCGGCCGCACCATGCACCGTGACCGCTTCTACACGCTGACCGCCTCCTGCCCCGACCAGGTCGGCATCATCGCCAAGGTTTCCGGCTTCATCGCCGGCAACGGGGGCTGGATTCTCGAGTCGAGCTTCCACGCCGACGCCCTCACCGGCCGCTACTTCATGCGCATCGAGATCAAGGCCGAGGCGCTGCCCTTCCTCCTCGCCGAATTCCGCGAGCGCTTCCGCTCGGCCGTCGCCGAACCCCTCGGCATGGACTGGCGGATCACCGACAGCGCCGTCAAGAAACGGGTCGTCATCATGGTTTCCAAGCAGGAGCACTGTCTTTACGACCTGCTGGCGCGCTGGCAGGCCAAGGAACTCGACATCGAAATCCCCTGCGTCGTCTCCAACCACGACGCCCTGCGCGGCTTCGTCGAGTGGCACGGCATCCCCTTCCACCACGTGCCGGTGGGCAAGGACAACAAGGCCCAGGCCTACGCCGAGATCGCCCGCATCTTCGAGGACGTGCGCGGCGACTGCATGGTGCTCGCCCGCTACATGCAAATCCTTTCGCCGGAACTGTGCGACGCCCTCCCGGGGCGGATCATCAATATCCACCATTCCTTCCTGCCCAGCTTCGCCGGCGCCAAGCCCTACCACCAGGCCTACGAGCGCGGCGTCAAGCTGATCGGCGCAACCTGCCACTACGTCACCAGCGAACTCGACGCCGGCCCCATCATCGAGCAGGACGTCATCCGCATCGACCACTCCGATTCGCCGGAAGACATGGTGCGCTACGGCAAGGACATCGAAAAGACGGTGCTGGCCCGGGGCCTCAGATACCACCTGGAAGACCGGGTGCTGGTGCACGGCAACAAGACGGTGGTCTTCCGCTGAAGCGCCGCCCCCCGGCTCGCGGCCGGCATCAGCCGGCGTAGGGATAGATCGCAGCTTCGGCGACGGGAAGGTAGTGGGTGAGCCAGCCGCGCCCGGCCGACCAATCGTGCACCAGGAAGCCGCCCGGCTCCAGGGTGTAGGCCACCGGCCCCGGGTACAGCGCGATCTGATGGGCCGTTGACGGCGCCGTCACGGCGCGGCGCCCGGCAAAGGAGGTCACCGTGAAGCGATGGACGTGGCCGCAGCAGACGGCGGCGACCCCCGGGTTGTCGGCCAGCCAGCCGGCCAGCCGGTCTTCGCCGCGACAGGCAATGACGTCGAGTCCGGGAATGCCGACGGCGAAGGGCGGCTGGTGCATGAAGAGAAGGCTGGGCCGGGCTCCCGGCGCCACCGCATCGAGCCAGGCGATCTGGGCGTCGCCGATTTCACCGTGGTCGGCACCGGGTACCGTCGCATCGAGCAGGACAAGCCGCCAGCCGGCGACGTCCCGGCACTGGCCGGCGAGGGGGCCGGCGGCCCAGGGCTGGCCAGGAAAGGCGCGCTTCAGGGCGGCCCGGTCGTCATGGTTGCCCGGCAGGAGCGCCCAGGGCATGGGCAGTTCGGCCAGGGCGCCAGCCAGCCGGGCGTAGGCCGCCGCCGTCGGCTCGTTCACCAGGTCGCCGCTGAAGACCGCCAGATCGGGCCGGGGGTCGAGCTGGCCGAGGCGGCGCAACGCCGCCGCCAGGGCGCCGGCGGTATCGACCCGGCCGTAGAGCGGGGCGCCGTCGGCCGTCAGGTGGAGGTCGGAAAGCTGGGCAATGCGCATGGTTTCAGGGTAGCAAAGCCGGCGGGCGAAAAAAAGCGGGCGCCGAAAGGCGCCCGCAAGGAGAGAGCAAGAGCCGTTGCTCAGTGGTGGTACGCGGTTTCGCCGTGGGCGGTGAGGTCGAGGCCTTCGCGCTCTTCGTCTTCCGGCACGCGCAGCCCGACCACGATATCGACCAGCTTGTAGGCCACCAGGGAAACCACGCCGGACCACACGACGACGGTTCCGACGCCCCAGAGCTGGCTGATGACCTGGGCCGTCATGTCGAAATCGCCGACCTTGTTGGCCACGTAGTCGTAGACCCCGGTGCCGCCCAGGGAGGGCGCGGCGAAGACGCCGGTGAGGATGGCGCCGAGGATGCCGCCCAGGCCATGGACGCCGAAGACGTCGAGGGAGTCGTCGGCGCCGAGGATCTTCTTCAGGCCATTGACGCCCCACAGGCAGACCACGCCAGCCAGGAGACCGATGACCAGGGCGCCCATGACGCCGACGTAGCCGGCGGCGGGGGTGATGGCGACGAGGCCGGCGACGGCGCCGGAAGCGGCGCCCAGCATCGACGGCTTACCCTTGATGATCCATTCGGCGCACATCCAGGAAAGGGCGGCACAGGCGGTGGCGAGCCAGGTGTTGACCATGGCCAGGGCGGCGCCGCCGGAGGCTTCGAGGGCGGAGCCGGCGTTGAAGCCGAACCAGCCGAACCACAGGAGGGAAGCGCCGATCATGGTGAAGGTCAGGCTGTGGGGGGCCATGGCGACGTTCCCCAGGCCGGTGCGCTTGCCCACCATGTAGGCGCCGACCAGACCGGCGACGGCGGCGTTGATGTGCACCACGGTGCCGCCGGCGAAGTCGAGGGCGCCTTTCTGGAAGAGGAAGCCGGCGGTGGCCTGCACCTTGTCGAAAACGTCGGGGCCGGTATAGGCGTCCGGACCCGCCCAGTACCACACCATGTGGGCCATGGGGATGTAGGAGAGGGTGAACCAGATCACGGTGAAGAGGAGCACCGCCGAGAAGCGGGCCCGCTCGGCAAAGGCGCCGACGATGAGGGCGCAGGTGATGGCGGCGAAGGCGCCCTGGAAGATGACGTAGGCCAGCTCCGAGATGACCACGCCCTTGGTGAAGGTGGCGGCCACGGAATCCGGCGTCACGCCCTTGAGGAAGAGCTTGTCCAGGGAACCGAAGAAGGCGTTGCCCTCGTTGAAGGCGGCCGAGTAGCCGTAGACCACCCACAGCACGGTGACCAGCGAAAAGATGGTGAACACCTGCATGAGCACCGACAGCATGTTCTTGGTGCGCACCAGGCCGCCGTAAAAGAGGGCAAGGCCGGGAATCGACATGAGGATGACGAGGGCCGCCGAGAGCATGACCCAGGCGTTGTCGCCCTTGTTGGGAACGGGCGCCGGGGTGGCGGCGGGAGCCGCCTCGGCAGTGCCGGCGGCAGCGGGTGCAGCGCCGGCCTCGACGGCGGCGGCGGCGGCCGGCGCCGTGACGGCGGGGGCCGCCGGGGCGGCCTTCTCCTCGGCCCAGGCCGGAGCGCCGAGGGTAACGGCGCCGAGCAGGGCCAGCATGGCAAATAGGCGTTTCATGGGTCGCTCCTTAGAGGGCTTCGGTGCCGGTCTCGCCGGTCCGGATGCGGATCACATGTTCGAGTTCGAAGACGAAAATCTTGCCGTCGCCGATTTTGCCGGTGCTGGCGGATTTTTCGATGGCCTCGATGACCTGGTCGAGCAGTTCGTCGGCGACGGCGGCCTCGACCTTCACTTTGGGCAGAAAATCGACCACGTACTCGGCACCCCGGTAAAGCTCGGTGTGTCCTTTCTGGCGGCCGAAACCTTTCACTTCCGTGACCGTGATGCCCTGCACGCCGATGGCGGAGAGCGCCTCACGCACTTCGTCAAGCTTGAAGGGCTTGATGATGGCGGTTACGAATTTCATGAGTGGTTCCTCACAAGGTTGGTGATTCTTTGCCCCGTCGGCGCCGGCCGGGTCGCCGACGGGGGTTGAGTCGGATGCGGTTAGAAAGTCTTGGAGACGGAAAGCACCAGGGTGTCCTTGCCGGCATCCTTGAAGCGGCTGCCGAAGGTGATGGTGCCGGACGAATCCACGGCGTTGCTGTTGGAGAAGCAGTAGGGCTGGTAGGTCGAGGCGCCGGAGCACTTACCGTGGGCGTTGGTGCCGACGTAGGCGGCGCCCAGCACCCAACCATTGATGTCCTTGGTGACGCCAAGCTTCCAGTCGGTGTAGTCGCCGTTGTGGATGTTCTTCAGGTTGAGCATGCCGACGTGGCCGTTGATGCCCCAGCCGTTGCCCAGGTCGTAGTTGGCCGAGAGGTCGAAGTAGGTCGTCCCGGATGTGCTGCGGTTGGTGACGGTGCCGGCCGAATTCACGCCCTTGAGGGAGAAGTAGTCGTCCACCGCGTAGTAGAGCTTGGCGCTAATGAATTTCCACGAGGCGCCGACGTAGACTTCCTTGTTATCCACCGGGTTGCCGCGGATGCCCTGGCCGGCGGCGCCGCCGCGGGAGCCGGGGTAGTAGTAGTAGAGGGCGCCGAGGTCGAGGCCGAAGTCTCCCCAGCTAGCCTTCCAGCCGCCGTAGAAATCCATCTCGAGGTTGCCTTCGGGGAAACCGGCGCCGGAGGAGACGTTGGAGTTCCAGTTGCCGGCATAGAGGCCGCTCGCATGGCTGTAGTCGAACCCGCCCTGCAGGGCGGGCTGACGGTAGGTCTGGGTGATGCCGCGAAAGCGGTACTCGCTGAACAGGCCGAGGTTGCCGGTAAAGGTATGGGGGCCGGCTTCCGGCGCGGCCGGGGCGGGGTCAGCCAGGACCGGGGTGGCAAGGGCGCTCAGGACGGCAAGGGCGAAAATCGATTTTTTCATGACTTCTCTCCAGAATCAGGGCAATAAAGATAGTTGTGCAGTACGGCAGTAGCAGAACCTGTGCCAGGGCAATTTATTACGGAAAATCAATCTATTATCCGGGTCGCCTCGGACCACGGCCCGCTCTGACGCACCGCCGTGGTGCGGCGCTTCCGGCCCACGCACCACCCGGGAGCGCCCTCCGGATGACGGCATGGCCTGTGCTAAACTGCGACCCCTACGGAGGATGTGCCCATGCTTGACCCGAAGACCCTCGATGACCTCGGCGCCCGCCTGAGCGCCCTGCTCGCCGCCGGCCCCGCCCGGGATCTGGAAAAAAACGCCAAGGCCGTGATGGCCGGATTGTTCGCCAAACTGGATCTCGTCACCCGGGAAGAATTCGACGTCCAGGCCCAGGTGCTGGCCCGCACCCGCGAAAAGCTGAAGGATCTCGAAGCCCGGGTCGAGGCCCTGGAGCGCGCCCGATCGGCCCCCTAAGCCGCCGGAGCACGGCCTGATGGCGCTGGCGGTAGTCCATAGCCGGGGCCTGGACGGCCTTTCGGCACCGCCGGTCACGGTCGAAGTCCACCTCGCCAGCGGCCTGCCCAGCTTCACCCTGGTCGGCCTGCCCGATACCGAAGTCAAGGAAGCCCGCGACCGGGTCCGCGCTGCCCTCATCAATTCCGGCTTCGACTTTCCCGCCAAACGCATCACCGCCAACCTGGCGCCGGCCGACCTGCCCAAGGAATCGGGCCGCTTCGACCTGCCCATCGCCCTGGGCATCCTGGCGGCCAGCGGCCAGATTTCGGGGAAACTCCTCGACGACCACGAATTCGCCGGCGAACTCTCCCTGTCCGGCGAGCTGCGCCCGGTGCGGGGCGCCCTCGCCATGGCCCTGCAATCGGCCGGCCGGGGGCGCTTCTTCGTCCTCCCCGGGGAAAGCGCCCGGGAGGCCGCCTTGACCGGCGGCGGCAACATCCTGGCGGCGGACACCCTGCTCGCCGTCTGCGCCCATCTCTGCGCCCGCCAGGCCCTCCCCACGGCGGCCCCGCCAGCGGTGGCATCGCCCCCGGCGGTCCCGGATCTTGCCGAAGTGCGGGGCCAGACCCAGGCCAAGCGCGCCCTCGAAATTGCCGCTGCAGGTGGGCACTCACTCATGATGATCGGGCCGCCCGGCGCCGGAAAATCCATGCTGGCCGCCCGCCTGCCGGGGCTCATGCCAAAGCTCGGGCCAGCCGCCGCCCGGGCTTCGGCGGCCGTGCTTTCCCTGGTCGGCCAGTTCCGGCCCGAGAACTTTTCCGCCCGCCCCTACCGCAGCCCCCATCACACGGCGTCGGCGGTGGCCCTGGTAGGGGGCGGCAACCCGCCGCGCCCGGGTGAGGTCTCTCTGGCCCACCAGGGCGTGTTGTTCCTCGACGAACTGCCCGAATTCGACCGCAAGGTGCTGGAAACCCTGCGCGAGCCGCTCGAATCAGGCCGCATCCATATCGCCCGGGCCGCCCGTCAGGCGGAATTCCCCGCCGAATTCCAGCTAGTGGCGGCGATGAACCCCTGCCCCTGCGGCTACCAGGGGCATCCCGGCGGCCGTTGCCAATGCACGCCCGATCAGGTGGCGCGCTACCGGGCGCGCATCTCCGGCCCCCTCCTCGACCGCATCGACCTGCAGATCGAAGTGCCGGCCCTGCCCGGCGAAACGCTCCTCGCCAAACCCGAGGGCGAAACCTCGGCCGCCATCCGCCAACGGGTTGAAGCGGCCCTGGCCCGGCAGGACGAGCGCCAGGGCAAGCCCAACGCCCGGCTGGCGCCGGCCGAGATCGACACCCACTGCACACCGGACCCTGCCGGCGTCGCCCTTCTGAAGCAGGCCATGGGCCGGCTCGACCTTTCCGCCCGGGCCTGGCACCGGGTGCTCAAGGTCGCCCGCACCATCGCCGACCTGGCCGCCAGTACCGAAGTCCGGGCGCCCCATGTCGCCGAGGCCATCCAGTACCGGCGCCTGGCCCATGACTGACCCGGCCGGCCGCGCCGGCCCGCCACCCCGCGGCATCGCCCTGCTCCTCGCCGCCCTCTCGGCCCTGGGGCCGTTTTCCATCGACACCTACCTGCCGTCTTTCCACGAAATCGCGGAAAAGCTCCACGCCACCCCCCTCGAGGTGCAGCAGACCCTGACCGCCTACCTCCTCCCCTTTGCCGCCATGACCCTCTGGCACGGCGCCATTTCCGACGCCCTCGGGCGGCGCCGGGTAATCCTCGCCGCCCTTGTCCTCTTCGGCCTGGCCTCGGCCGGCTGCGCCTTCGCCACCCGCATCGAGCAGCTCTGGATTTTGCGCGGCCTGCAGGGCATCACCGCCGGCGCCGGCATCGTCATCAGCCGGGCCATCGTCCGCGACCTCTTCGACGGACCGCCGGCCCAGCGCCTGATGTCGCGCATCACCATGATGTTCGCCCTCGCCCCGGCAATGGCGCCCCTGGTCGGCGGCTGGCTGCAATCCGTCTTCGGCTGGCGCTCGGTCTTCGCCTTTCTTGCCCTGATGACCGTGGTCCTCGGCCTGGCCGTCTGGCGGCTGCTGCCCGAAACCCTGCCGGCAGAAAAGCGGCAGAGCCTGCGGGTCGGCTACCTCGCCAGCAGCTACCGCCGGGTGCTGACTTCGCCCCGCTTTCTCCTGGCCTGCGGCGCCCTTGCCTTCAACTTCGCCGGCTTCTTCATCTACGTCCTGTCGGCGCCGATGTTCCTGATGACCCATCTCGGCGTCGCCGAAACCGGTTTTCTCTGGCTCTTCGGCCCGGCCATGGGCGGCCTCATGGGCGGGTCTTGGCTGGCCGGGCGGATGGCCGGCCGGCTGTCGCTCCCCCGCACCATCGCCTGGGGCTACGGTGTCATGGCCCTGGCCGCCGCCCTCAACCTCGGCCTCAATGCCGCCCTGGCCCCGGCCCTGCCCTGGAGCGTCGCCCCGCTCTTCGTCTACACCCTGGGCATGGCCCTGGCGATGCCCTGCCTCACCCTTTACGCCCTCGACCCCTTTCCCCAGCAGCGGGGTCTCGCCGCTTCCTGCCAGACCTTCCTTCAATCCAGCGGCAACGGCCTGGCCGCCGGCCTCCTGGCGCCGGCCCTGTGGGCCTCGACCCGGACCCTGGCGGCGGGCATGGCCGCGCTGCTCACCGTGGGCGCCATCTGCGCCTGGGCCCACCATCGCCGGCCCGCCCCGGGCCAGCCGTAGCGGCGCAGAGTTGCGGCCCCGGGCCGGCCGTTGTGGACGGCGGCCCACGAAAGCGTAAACTGGCGGCATTACCCGACTCAGGAAGCGCCATGAAACTTCCCGGCTGGATCACCACCGCCACCGCAGCCGTCGCCGCCGCCGTGCTCCCCGCCTGCGACGGCATCAACCTCAAGGAACTGAAACCGGGCGTGTCCACCGCCGCCGAGGTCCGGTCCCGCCTGGGCAACCCGGCCTATGAACACCGCAACGACGACGGTTCGGTGACCTGGGAATACAACCGCCAGCCCAACGGCGTCGAGTGCCACATGATTACCATCGGCCCCGACCAGATCGTCAGCAAGATCGAACAGGCGCTCAACGAAGCCAACCTCGCCCGCGTCCAGGAGGGCATGGGCAAGGAGGCGGTGCGCCGCCTCCTCGGCAAACCCGGTACGGTGACCACCTTCAGCAATCTCGGCGAAGAGGTCTGGGACTGGCGCGTCGCCGGCCTGACCCCGGCCGAGGAAGCCCATTTCCACGTCCATTTCGCCCTCGCCGACGGCCGGGTGAAAAAGACCTCCCGGCGGGTCGAGGGCAAGGGCTGAGTCGCCTTCCTCGTCCGGCCCCGCCCTTGGCAGCCGCAGCGGCGGCCGGTAAACTAGAGGGTCTGCCGAGGAGCGCTGCGACCCCCATCCCTTTGGGGCCAGGCTCGGCAACGATCAACGGCGCTCGCAAACCTTCTAGTCCAACTAGCCCCGGTTTGTGGCGCCGCTTGTTTTTTGCGGCGTCCCCGGTGAACCCAGCCCTGCCGAGGTGATCGCCATGCAGCCCGACCGTACCGCCGAACTTTCCGCCCTCCTCGCCCAGCGCCTCCTTGTCCTCGACGGCGCCATGGGCACCATGATCCAGCGCCACGGCCTGACCGAGGCCGATTACCGCGGCGAGCGCTTCAGGGATCACGGCCACGACCTCAAGGGCAACAACGACCTGCTCGTCCTGACCCGGCCCGACATCATCGGCGGCATCCACCGCGCCTACCTGGAAGCCGGCGCCGACATCCTGGAAACCTGCACCTTCAATTCGACGGCGGTGTCCCAGGCCGACTACAAGCTCGCTGCCGTGGTGCGCGAACTCAACCGCGAAGGCGCCGCCCTGGCCCGCCGGCTGTGCGACGAATTCACCGCCGCCAACCCGGCCAAGCCGCGCTTCGTCGCCGGCGTTCTCGGCCCGACCAGCCGCACGGCCTCCATTTCGCCCGACGTCAACGACCCGGGCTATCGCAACGTCAGCTTCGACGAACTCGTTGCCGACTACGTCGAGGCCATCGCCGGCCTGGTCGAAGGCGGCGCCGACATCCTGCTTGTCGAAACGGTCTTCGACACCTTGAACGCCAAGGCCGCCCTCTTCGCCCTCGAGCGCTTCTTCGACGAAGCCGGCCGGCGCTGGCCGGTGATGGTCTCGGGAACCATCACCGACGCTTCGGGCCGCACCCTGTCCGGCCAGACGGCGGAAGCCTTCTGGAATTCGCTGCGCCACGTGCGCCCGCTCTCCTTCGGCCTCAACTGCGCCCTGGGCGCCAAGGAACTGCGCCAGTACGTCGAGGAACTGGCGCGGGTCTGCGACTGCTTCGTTTCCGCCCACCCCAACGCCGGCCTCCCCAATGCCTTCGGCGGCTACGACGAGACGCCGGACATGCTGGCCGACGAGATCCGGGCCTGGGCGGCGGCGGGCATCGTCAATATCGTCGGCGGCTGCTGCGGCACCTCCCCCGACCATATCCGCGCCATTGCCCAAGGCGTCGCCGACCTCACGCCCCGGGCCATTCCGGCCCTCGCCCCGGCGCTGCGGCTCTCCGGACTCGAGCCCTTCAACGTCGGCGCCGATTCGCTCTTCGTAAACGTCGGCGAACGCACCAACGTCACCGGCTCCAAGGCCTTCGCCCGCATGATCCTCGAAGGCCGCTACGACGACGCCCTGGCGGTGGCCCGGCAGCAGGTGGAAAACGGCGCCCAGGTGATCGACATCAACATGGACGAAGCGATGCTCGATTCGCAGGCCGCCATGGACAAGTTCCTCAAGCTCGTCGCCGCGGAACCCGATATCTCGCGGGTGCCGATCATGATCGACTCGTCCAAGTGGGAGGTCATCGAAGCCGGCCTGAAATGCATCCAGGGCAAGGGCATCGTCAATTCGATCTCGATGAAGGAAGGCGAAGGCAAGTTCCTGGAGCAGGCCCGGCTGGCCCGCCGCTCCGGCGCCGCCGTCATCGTCATGGCCTTCGACGAAAAAGGCCAGGCCGACACCTTCGCCCGCAAGACCGCGATCTGCCGGCGTGCCTACGACCTCCTGCTGGGCATCGGCTTTCCCGCCGAAGACATCATCTTCGACCCCAACATCTTCGCCATCGCCACCGGCATCCCGGAACACGACAACTACGCCGTCGATTTCATCGAGTCGGTGCGCTGGATCAAGCAGAACCTCCCGGCGACCCATATTTCCGGCGGGGTTTCCAACGTTTCCTTCAGTTTCCGCGGCAACGACCCGGTGCGCGAGGCCATCCACACCGTCTTCCTCTTCCACGCCATCCAGGCCGGACTCACCATGGGCATCGTCAACGCCGGCATGCTCGGCGTCTACGACGACCTCGACCCGACCCTGCGGGACAAGGTCGAGGATGTGGTCCTCAACCGCCATCCCGGCGCTGGCGAAGCCCTCGTCGAGTATGCGCAGGTCAGCGCCCAGACGGCCAAGGAGGGCAAGGCCAAGGGCCCCGACCTCGCCTGGCGCCAACTGCCCGTCGACAAGCGCCTCGAACACGCCCTCATCAAGGGCATCACCGACTTCGTCGTGGCCGACACCGAGGAGGTTCGCGCCCAGCTCGCCGCCGCCGGCAAGCCGCCCCTGGCGGTCATCGAAGGCCCGCTGATGGCCGGCATGAACCACGTCGGCGACCTGTTCGGCGCCGGCAAGATGTTCCTGCCCCAGGTGGTCAAATCGGCCCGCGTCATGAAGCAGGCCGTGGCCCACCTGGTGCCCTACATCGAGGCGGAAAAGGCCCGCACCGGCCTGGGCAGCAAGGGCCGGATCCTGATGGCGACGGTCAAGGGCGACGTACACGACATCGGCAAGAACATCGTCGGCGTCGTGCTCGGCTGCAACGGCTACGACGTCGTCGACCTCGGCGTCATGGTCTCCTGCGACGCCATCCTCAAGGCCGCCCAGGAGCACAAGGTGGACATCATCGGCCTCTCCGGCCTGATTACCCCCTCCCTTGAGGAAATGTCCCACGTCGCCGGCGAAATGCAGCGCCTGGGCTTGAAGCAGCCCCTGCTCATCGGCGGCGCCACGACCAGTCGCGCCCACACCGCCATCAAGATCGCCCCCCACTACGGGGGTGCCGTGGTCTATGTGCCCGACGCCTCGCGGGCCGTCGGCGTCGCCACCCAGCTCCTTTCCCAGGACCGCAGTGCCGCCTTCCAGGCCGAGGTCGCCGCCGAATACCAGACCCTGCGGGCCGAACACGCCGGGCGCAAAGGCGCCACCCTGGTCAACCTGGACGAAGCCCGGGCCAACCGTTTCACGTGGAACGCCCCGTTCTCGCCCACGGTGCCTGCCCGCATCGGCGTACACGCCCTCGACATCGAACTGGAAGACCTGGTTCTCTACATCGACTGGTCGCCCTTCTTCCAGACCTGGGATCTGGCCGGGCGTTTCCCCGCCATTTTCGAGAGCGGGACGGTGGGCGAAACGGCCCGCCAGCTCTATGACGACGCCCGCCAGATGCTCGGCCGCCTGGTCGACGAACAATGGCTCCAGGCCCGCGCCGTCTTCGGCCTCTGGCCCGCCAGCGGCGCCGGCGAAGACATCGTCTTCTACGGCGACGAAGGCCGCACCACCCCCCTCGGCCGCTGGATCGGCCTGCGCCAGCAACACAAGCAGCCGGCCGGCCGCGCCAACCTGGCCCTGGCCGATTATGTCGGCCAGCGCGACTACGCCGGCGCCTTCGCCGTGACCGCCGGCCTCGGCATCGAGGCGAAGCTCGCCGAATTCGAGGCCGCCCACGACGACTACTCGGCGATCATGCTCAAGGCCCTGGCCGACCGTCTCGCCGAGGCCGCCGCCGAATGGCTGCACCAGCGCGTCCGCACCGAGTACTGGGGCTACGCCCCTGGTGAATCCCTCGGCAACGACGCCCTCATCGCCGAGGAATACCAGGGCATCCGCCCCGCCCCCGGCTACGCCGCCTGCCCCGACCACATCGCCAAACGGGAAATCTTCCGCCTCCTCGACGCCCCCGGCAACGCCGGCATGAACCTCACCGAGTCCTGCGCCATGACGCCGGCAGCTTCGGTATCGGGCTTCTATATCGGCCATCCGGGAGCGAAGTATTTCGCCATCCCCAAGATCGGCCGCGACCAACTCGACGCCTGGGCAACCCGCCAGGGCCTGACGACCAAGGAAGCCGAACGGTGGCTGGCGCCGCTTCTCTAATTGGCGGATCGCCCCGTGGCGCTTAGAATCTCGCCATGAGCATCGACCTGTTACCGGAATTCGTCCGCGCCCACTATGAGGTGCACGAGTGGAAACACGCCTGCGCCATCCTGAAAGAAGATTTTCCCGTCGAATGGTCCGAATTGTGCGCCGTAATCAGCGGGTTTCGCCTCAGGAAAAGCTGGATCGCCGTCGCCGGGGGCAGAAAATCCAAGGTTGCCGAATCGTTTGACCAAGCCCTGGGCGCCTGGGGCTGGAAGGAAAAAAGCTTCGACACCCAGGTTGTGGTTGACCAGCAAAGCCACGACTCACCGACCCACAAGGTCGATTGTTTCAAGAATCGGGTCGCGCTGGAAATCGAGTGGAACAACAAAGACCCCTTTTTCGACCGCGACCTCAACAATTTTCGTCTGCTCTTCGATCTCCGGGTCGTCAGCGTCGGAATCATCATTACCCGCTGCGACGAATTGCAGGACATTTTCGACCGTCTCGGCCGGGGCTCTTCTTACGGTTCCTCCACCACGCACATGAGCAAGCTCCTACCCCGCATTCACGGGGGCGGGGGCGGCGGATGCCCACTGCTTGTTCTCGGAATCAAAAAATCCCTCTACGAGGAGGACTGCTAGCATGCAAAAAGCGGCTGACGATTTCCGGGCAAGCGTTCACGGCCAATTCGGGACCATCCTGGCCGATCCGCCCTGGCAATTTCAAAACCGGACCGGCAAAATGGCGCCGGAACACAAGCGCCTGTCCCGCTACCCGACGCTGACCCTAGTCGACATCAAGGCGATTCCGGTGGCCGCGGTCGCCGCCCCGGCAAGCCATCTCTATCTCTGGGTTCCCAACGCGCTGCTCGCCGAAGGTTTGGCGGTCTTGCAGGCCTGGGGGTTCACCTACAAGTCCAATATCGTCTGGCACAAGATCCGCAAAGATGGCGGCCCCGACGGACGAGGCGTCGGTTTTTATTTCCGCAACGTGACCGAGCTGGTTCTGTTTGGCGTTCGCGGCAGCCTCCGCACCCTGCCCCCGGGTCGGCGGCAGGTCAACTTCCTGGCTACCCAGAAACGGGAACATTCGCGCAAACCCGACGAGTTCTACGATATCGTCGAACAGTGCAGCCCGGGACCCTACCTGGAACTTTTTGCGCGACACCGGCGGGCAGGCTGGGAAAACTGGGGTAACGAAGTTCCCGAAACCGTCGGCGACCACATCCTGACCGAGCGCCGCAACCGTGGATCGGCGCAGCTGCGGCTCCTGCAGGAATCGACTCCCTATGTCGTGGAACAACTCGACTGATTCGTCGCCGTTGCTCGAACACAACGCCGACCTGACGGCAAGAAACACCCTCGCCCTGCCTGGCCGGGCTGCCCGCTACGCCACGATTACTGCGGTCGACCAGTTGGCGGCGGCGGAATTCGGCGCGACGCCGCGCTTCATCCTGGGCGGCGGCAGCAACCTGGTGCTGACCGGCGACTTCGACGGCCTGGTGCTGCACATGGCGATTCCCGGCCGGCATTTGCTCAAGGAGGATGCCGACGCCTGGTACGTCGAAGCCGGGGCCGGCGAGGACTGGCCTGGCTTCGTGCAATGGACCCTGGCCCGGGGCTGGCCGGGCCTGGAGAATCTGAGCCTGATTCCCGGTACCGTCGGCGCCGCCCCCATCCAGAATATCGGCGCCTACGGCCTGGAGGTGGCCGAACGCCTGCATTCCCTCACCGCCTACGATTTCGCCACCGGCTGCCTGGTGGCCTTCGGCGCCGACGACTGCCGCTTTGGCTACCGCGACAGCATTTTCAAGCAGGAAGGCTGGCATCGCTCGGGACGTTTCGCCATTACCGCGGTGTGTTTCCGCCTGCCCAAGGCCTGGGTCGCCAGCTGTCGCTACGGCGACCTGGCGGCCGAACTCGCGGCTCGCGGCAAGGCCGCCCCGGACCCCCGCGACATCGCCGACGCCGTCATCGCCCTGCGCCGAAGAAAACTGCCGGACCCGGCAGAAATCCCCAACGCCGGCAGTTTCTTCCACAACCCGGTGGTGGACGCCGCCACCGCCGCTCGGCTGGCCGCCGCCCATCCCGGCCTGCCCTGCTATCCCCAGGCCGATGGCTGGGTCAAGCTGGCCGCCGGCTGGCTGATCGAGCAGGCCGGCTGGAAAGGCCGGCGCCTGGGACCGATCGGCATGTACGAAAAACAGGCGCTGGTTCTGGTAAACCACGGCGGCGGCGACGGCCCCGCCGTCAAGCGGGCCATGGCGGCAGTCCAGGCCGACGTCGCCGCCCGCTTCGGCATCGACCTGGTGCCGGAGCCGGTCTTTCTCTGAACTTTTTTCCAACCTCCGCCATGTCCCTTGCCCCCCGCCTCGCCCTGACCACCGCCCTCGCCCTGTTTGCCGCCGCCTCGTCGGCGGAGGACCGCAGCGGCGAAGAGGTTTTCAACTGCACCTGCATCGTCTGCCACGGCAGCGGCTATCTCCATGCCCCCAGGCTCGGCGACGGCAAACGCTGGGGCAAACTGGTCAAGGAGGGGCTCGACGACCTGGTTCCGGCCGCCCTCAAGGGGCAGCGCGCCATGCCGCCCAAGGGTGGGAACCCCCGGCTGAGCGATCTGGAGGTGGCCCGGGCGGTGGTCTATATGGCCAACGCCGGCGGCGGCGCCTTTGCCGAACCCGGCGCCGACGACGCCCGGCGCTGGCGCGACCTGGCCGAGCGCAAGGGCCGGCGATGAAAAGCCTGACCACCTTCCGCGAGGTCATCGCCCCGGTCTACGACCGGCCGCGCCCGGAGCGCCTTCTGGCCGGCAACCCGCAGCGCGCCACCTATAGCCACTTCCGCGCCCCCGGGGGCGATCTCGATTGCGGCGTCTGGGCCTGTGAGCCGGGGGCCTGGCGCATCGCCTTCGGGCCGGGCAAGGACGAATTCTTCTGCGTCATTGCGGGCCGCCTGCGCATCGCCGATGCCGCCGGCCGGGCGAGCGAATTCGGGCCGGGCGACGCCTGCGTCATTCCGGCAGGGTTCGTTGGCAGCTTCGAGGTGCTGGAAGCGGTGCGCAAGTACTATGTCGTTCTGGAAAGGCCGGCGGGAAATACGGTATAGTCCTTCGCCAGGAAAAAGAGCGCGGCAAGCCCACGGGGAAACCAATGGCGGAAGACAAGAATACCTGGCGGGGGAGTTCCGCCCACAAGCCCGACCTCAACTGGAGCCAAGTGCGGGAAACCGTTCTCATGCTCGAACTGGCGGCCGTGCAGATCGAAGGCGCCATGAAGGACAGCAACGCCTCGGTGGAAGTCCTCACCGAATCCTTCACCGCCATGGCGGGTTACATGCGGACCATCTCCGATGCCGTCCAGCAGCTCCCCGACTCCCCCGAGGTGACCACCGCCAAGCAGAACCTGATCGGCGTCTCGGATCACGTTTCCGGCATGGTGCACCAGGCCATCATCGCCTTTCAGTTCTACGACAAGCTGGTCCAGCGCCTGGCCCACGTCGGCACCAGCCTGGGTTCCCTGAGCGATCTCGTTGCCGACCAGGGCCGACTCTACAACCCCGCCGAGTGGGTGGCGCTGCAGCAACGCATCAAGTCCAAATACACCATGCGCGAAGAAGTCGCCATGTTCGAGGCGGTCATGGCCGGCATGCCGGTGCACGAAGCCGTCCACCAGTACATGGCGGAAATGAAGGACAAGGGCGACGACATCGAACTCTTCTGACGCCAATTCGCTTTCAAATTGAGACCCGAAGACGAGCCGAAGACAGTGCTGTAGCACGGCAAGGCGAAGTCGGCAACCGATCGGTTTGACGGCGAATTGGTATGAGCCGTTGCCCCGCCGCCGGCAGCCCGTCTAGAAATCCGCCGCCGCCTGCCACACCACGTTGGCCTTGGGACCGCCCCGGGCCGTGCGCTCCAGCATATCGATGAAGGGCCAGGCCCGGCTGCCCAGGGTGACCGGTGCCTCGGATTCCCCGTCGTCCTCCGCCGCCGGGCCGGGGGGCGCCTCGCCCCGCTCGACGGCGCGCCGCAGCGCCGCCGCTGCCGCCGGCATCTCGTCGACGGTGAAGGCGCCGCGGGCCGTGCAGGATTTTCCCGCCGCCGTCAGCAACTGACGGGCCACGTCGGCGAACATCATCAGTTCGCCGGTTTCACTCGAAACAAATCTGACCAGCATGATTTTCTCCTGGTTGTCTTCGCCCCCACTATTCATGCAGAATTGAGCGTGGAGACCATGACCAAGAATATCACCGCCAATCCGCTGCAAACCGGAGCTGACGAATTGGAGCGCCTGGCGCTCGAAGAAATCGTCAAGCGGCGGCGTTTTGACGATTCGGTCACCGCCCTCGTCGTTCCCGCCCTCGCCAGCGACCTGGCCATCGCCATGGCCAAGCTGGGCTGCCGCGTCACGGTAGGAGACGAAGCGGCGCGGCGGAAGAGCTTGGCCGATCTGGCCAGAACCGCCGGCCTCGCCGACGAGGTCGCCTTTGCCGAGTTCGATTTCGCCCATCCCGCCGAAAACCTGCCGGGGGAACCCTTCGACCTCATCGTCATCCGCCGGGGCATCTGCTGTGTCCCCTACGAACAGGCCCGCCACGCCATCCACCAGTTGCTGCTCCGCCTCAAGATCGGCGGCAAGCTCTATCTCTCCATCCTCGGCCTGCACTCGGAACTGGGGGACGGCTACGCCGGCGCCGAACGCATCCTGTCCGAGCGCTTTTGCGAACTCGATCCGCGCATGGCCGCCAAATACGACATCCCCGGGCCGGTCTGCCTCTATTCCGAGCGCAACCTGTTCACCCTGCTCCTCGAAGCCGGCGCCAGCGTGCTCCGGACCTTCACGTCGACCCACGGCAACGTCAAGGGGATCGCCGTCCGGGTCTGACCGGGCGGCGCAACCTCCTTCCCCGGGGCGGCATGGCAAGAACCAAACCCCTGCGGATCGGCGTCGACCTTGGCGGCAGCAAGATCGAAATCGTCGCCCTCGGCCCCCGGGGCAGGGAATTGCTGCGGCGCCGCATCGCCACGCCCCAGGGTGATTACCTGGCGACCGTGATGGCCGTGGCCGGCCTGGTCGAAGCCGCCGAAGGCGAGCTGGGCGCCCGCGCCACGGTGGGAATCGGCATCCCGGGTTCGGAATCGCGGCCCACCGGCCTCATCCGCAACGCCAATTCGACCTGCCTCAACGGCAAACCTCTGCGCCGCGACCTGCAGGCCCTCCTCCAGCGGGAAATCCGGCTGGCCAACGACGCCAACTGCTTCGCCCTGTCGGAGGCGAGCGATGGCGCCGGGGCGGATGCCGCAACGGTCTTCGGCGTCATTCTCGGCACCGGCGTGGGGGGCGGCCTGGTGATCGCCGGCGAGGTCTTGACCGGCGCCAACGCCATCGCCGGCGAATGGGGCCACAACCCCCTGCCCCTGCCGGAGGCCGCCGACCTGCCGCTGCGGCCGTGCTACTGCGGCCGTGCCGGCTGCATCGAAACCTACCTCTGCGGGCCCGCCCTGAGCGCCGAACACGGCGCCGCTACGGGGATCACCCTGGCTCCCGCCGAAATCGACCGGCGAGCGGCGGCGGGCGACGCCGCCTGCGAACTCAGCCTGGCCCGCTACGAGGCACGCCTGGCCAAGGCTTTGGCGGGCGTCATCAACCTCGTCGATCCGCACATCATCGTCCTCGGCGGCGGCCTTTCCAACCTCGCCCGGTTGTACGAAAACGTGCCCCGCCTGTGGCGGCGGCATGTCTTTTCCGACCACGTATCGACCCGCCTGTTGCCGCCCCGGCACGGCGACTCCTCCGGCGTCCTCGGCGCCGCCCGCCTCTGGAATTGAAAAACCGATGCCCCCCGCCAGCTACGCCGTCCGGATATTCACCGGCACCATCCGCCCCCTGCCCGGCACCGGCCGGTCCACCGGCATGTTCAAGCTGCCGCTGGCGGCGCCGATCGACCTCGGCCCCACCGGTTTTGCCGGCGACGAGCAGGCCGACCGGCAGGTCCACGGCGGCCCGGACAAAGCGGTGCACCTCTACCCCAGCGAACATTTCGCCGCGCTGGCCCGCCGTTTTCCCGGCGCGGCGCCGCTGCTGCTGCCCGGCAGCATCGGCGAAAACCTTTCCGCCACCGGCCTTGGCGAATCGGAGGCCTGCCTCGGCGACGTTTTCGCCCTGGGCGGCGCCCGCCTCCAGATCTGCCAGCCCCGCAGCCCCTGCTGGAAGATCGACAGCCGCTACGGCACCGAGGGCATGGCCGCCTACATTGCCGAGACGGGACTGAGCGGCTGGTATTGGCGCGTCCTCGAAGGGGGCCGGGTGGCCCCCGGCGACACCCTCGATTTGCTCGCCCGGGAACCCGGCAGCCCGACTCTGGCCGCGGCAGCCAAACTGTGGCGGGCCCATCGGCCGCCTATCGACGAACTCGGGCGGCTCGCCGCCATTCCCGGCATCGCCGCCGCCTGGCGGGACAAGATCGTGGCCCGCCAGGACTGGCTCCGGCAACAGGCAGGGCGGCCGTGAGCGGCGACGCCGCAGGCGCCCGCTGGGTGCGGCTTTTTTTGCCGTTTGCCGCCGGCTACTTCCTGTCCTACCTGTACCGCACCGCCAACGCCGTCATCGGGCCTGTGCTGGCCCGCGAACTGAGCTTGCCGGACAACGCTCTGGGCCTTCTCACCAGCACCTATTTTCTCGCCTTCGGTGCCGCCCAGCTCCCCCTGGGCGTGCTGCTCGACCGCTACGGGCCGCGCCGGGTGGAGGCCCTGCTGCTTCTCGTCGCCGCCGCCGGCACCACGGCCTTCGCCCTGGCCCAGGGGCTGGCCGGCCTGGCCGTCGGGCGCGGCCTCATCGGCCTGGGCGTTTCAGCCTGCCTGATGGCTTCCCTCAAGGCCTTCTCGCAATGGTTTCCAGCCGACCGGCAGGCGTCGATGACGGGCTGGATCATGGCTTCCGGCGGACTCGGGGCGCTGGCGGCGGCTAAACCCCTGGAACTGGCGCTGGAAATCACCGGCTGGCGCGAAATCTGTTTCGGCCTGGCCGGGGCCACCGCGGCGGTGGCCGTGGCGATCGGGCTGCTTACCCCGGAAAAGCCCACGGCCGCCCGCCACGTCCAGCTCGCCGCCCAGTTCGCCGACCTGGCGGAAATCCTCAAGAGCCGCCAATTCTGGCGCTACGCCCCAATGGGCTTCTGGGTTACGGGCGGCTTCATGGCCGTCCAGGGCCTGTGGGCGAGCCGCTGGATGAACGTCATGGAGGGTCTCGGCCCCACCGCAGTCGCCAACCGGCTCAGCTGGATCGGCCTCGCCATGCTCGCCGGCTTCCTGTTCATGGGTTTCTTCGCCACCCCGCTGGTACGGCGGGGCGTCAGCCTGAGCAAGCTCTACACCGCCGCCATGGCCCTGGGCGTCGCCTGCCTCGCCGCCGTTGCCGGGCAGCCCGGCTGGGGCGATTTCCTCTGGCCCCTGCTGGGGATCGGCTTTTCCCTGTCGACCATCGCCTATTCCCTGGTCGCCCAGGCCTTCCCGCTGGCCTGGTCGGGGCGCGCCAACACGGCCTTCAATCTCACCCTGTTCGCCGGCGCCTTCCTGCTCCAGTGGGGCATCGGCATCGTCGTCGATGCCCTCCAGGCGGCCGGCTGGACGCCCGCCGAAGCCTATCGCGCCGCCTTCGCCGCCCTCCTCGCCGGCCAGGTGGGCGCCCTCGTCTGGCTCGTCGCGGCGGGGAACCCAGACAGAGCTCCGGCCCCGCCGGCTTGAGCCGCCGCCCTCAGAATTCCAGGGGGTCCACCTCGAGGTGCCAGCGCAGCCCGGCCGGGACGCGGATCCTTTCGATGGCCTCGCGCCAGTGAGGCAGAAAGGCCTGCAAGGCCCGCCGCGACACCGCTTCGACCAGAAGTTGCCCCCGTTCCCGGTTGGCGAGGCGGGAAAGCCGCATGGGAACGGGATCGAACAGCGTCACCTCGCGCTGCGCCACCGCCACCGGCAAAGCCCGGGCGGTGGCGAGGAAATCGATGGCCGGCACCATCTCGCCGGCCTCGGCCCGCAACACGGCCTGATAGGCATAGGGCGGGAAACCGGCCTGCCGGCGTTCGGCGAGCAGGGTTTCGGCATAACCGGGGTAGTCGTGGCGAACCAGGGCGCCGTAGAGCGGGTGGTCGGGATATTGGGTCTGGATCAGCACCTCCCCCGGCAGGTCGGCCCGCCCGGCCCGCCCCGCCACCTGCATGAGCTGCGCGAAGAGGCGCTCGGGGGCGCGCCAGTCGGCGGCGAAGAGGGCGGCGTCGGCCCCGAGGACGCCGACCAGGGTAAGACGGGGAAAATCGTGGCCCTTGGCGAGCATCTGGGTTCCCACCAGGATGTCGGCGTCGCCGCCGTGGATGCGGGCCAGGACGGCCTCCCACTGGCTGCGGCTTTTCACCGCGTCGCGGTCGACCCGCAGGATGCGGGCGGCGGGAAACTGCTCGCCGAGCCAGGCTTCCAGGCGCTGGGTGCCGCGGCCGAAGGGATGGATGTCCTGGTTGCCGCAGGTCGGGCAGGCCTTCGGCACCTGCGTCTCGAAGCCGCAGTGGTGGCAGCGCAGGCGCCGGTCGGCCAGATGCACGACGAGGTTGGCGGCGCAGCGCCGGCAGCGCGACACCCAGCCGCAGGCGGCGCAGGCCAGGACCGGCGCGTAGCCGCGGCGGTTGAGGAAGATGAGACTCTGCTCGCCCCGCTCCAGGCGGGTCTTGATCGCCGCCAGCAAGCCCTCGGAGACGCCCTCCCGCACCGCCTGCCGGCGGGTGTCGAGCACGCCGATGGCAGGCAGGCGGGCCGCGGCGTGGGCCCGCTGCTCCAGGCTAAGCCGGCGATAGCGCCGGCTTAGCCCGTTGGCCCAGGTTTCCATGGCCGGCGTCGCCGACCCTAGGACGATGGGAATGCTCAGCAGGCTGGCCCGGAAGACGGCCACGTCGCGGGCCGAATAACGTATCCCGTCCTGCTGCTTGAAGGAGGAATCGTGTTCCTCGTCGACGACGATGAGGCCCAAGCGGGGCAGCGGGGCGAAAACCGCCAGACGGGTGCCGAGAACGATGGCCGCGCCCGCCTGGGCGGCCCGCCAGTTGCGCTCGCGGGCGGCCTCGGCCAGATCGCTGTGCAGGGTTACCACTTCGGCCCCGGGAAAACGGCCCCGGACGCGGGCTTCGAGCTGCGGCGTCAGGTTGATCTCGGGAACCAGGACCAGGGCCTGGCCGCCGCCGGCGAGAACCCGTTCGATAAGGCGAAGATAGACCTCGGTCTTGCCGCTGCCGGTAACGCCGTACAACAGCCAGGGCTGAAAGCCCGTTTCGGCGGCCACCGCCTCGACGGCGGCGCTTTGCTCGGGGGTCAGTTCAGGCTGCGCCTGGGCGGGCGGCGCCTTGGGCCGGCGGGCATTGCGGCGGGCCGGCGGGAGCGGGCGCTTGAGACCGGCGGGCAGGGCCTGCAAGATGGTTTCGCCGAGGGGCGACTGGTAGTAGCCGCTGACGAATTCGCAGAGGGCGAAAAAGTCGGCTCCCAGGGGCGGCAGGTCGCGCAGGATGGCGTGGGCCGGCTTGATCTGGTCGCCGGGCCAGTCGCTGCTTTCGGCCACGGCGACGATGACGCCGACCTTGTCCCGCCGGCCGAAAGGCACCCGCACGCGGTAGCCGACATCCGCCGGGCTGGCCTCGTCGCAGCGGTAATCGAAGAGGCGGTGGAGCGGCACATCGAGAGCAACGCGCAGAATCGGCATGGAGATTCAGGGAGGCGCCGCGCCGAGCCGTCCAGCCCCGGCGAGAAAGCGGGCGGGGGGTGGCGCCAGGCGGAGCATGTTGTCGGGGTTTCTTAGTGTCGATTCTCGGAAAGAACGCCAACCCCTTCATCAAAAGGGATTTTTTCGGTTGTCCCCAAAAACTGTGGATAACTTTGTGGATTGCTTTTGGATGAAAGCGCTAACTAGCCCATCCAGAAGGATTTTTGTCACTCTGCTGAAAAAACCGGCGACTTGTAAATCCTGATTTTTCAATTACTTAATAAATTTTACTGCTGTCAAGCCCGGCACGCGGTTTTTTTGCGGCAGGGGCAGAAGTCTGTGCATAAGTCAAGGCCGCCCCTGCCCCCAACCTATGACTTCCGGAGTAGCCGGCTGTAGGAATGAACGGTATCGACCAGAACCGAAACGTTTTCCGGCGGAGTGAACTGGGAAATCCCGTGGCCGAGATTGAAAACGTGGCCCGTATTGCCCGTGCCGTAACTGTCCAGCACCTTTTTGGCTTCGGCGGCGACCACATCGGGACCGGCAAAAAGGACGTTGGGGTCCACGTTGCCCTGGAGCGCCACCTTGTCGCCGACCCGCCGGCGGGCTTCGCCGATGTCGATGGTCCAGTCCAGGCCCACCCCGTCGCAACCGATGGCGGCGATGTCTTCCAGCCAGAGGCCGCCGTTCTTGGTGAACACGATGCAGGGTACGCGCTCGCCGTCTTTTTCCTTCTTGAGGCCGGCGACGATGCGCCGCATATAGGCCAGCGAGAACTCCTGGTAGGCGGCCGCCGAAAGGGAGCCGCCCCAGGTATCGAAAATCATCACCGCCTGGGCGCCCGAGTCGATCTGGGCGTTGAGGTAGGCGGTGACCGTGTCGGCGGTCACCGAAAGAATGCGGTGCAGCAGGTCGGGCCGGTCGTAGAGCATGGTCTTGACGTGGCGGAAATCGCTCGAACCGCCGCCTTCGACCATGTAGCAGGCCAGGGTGTAGGGGCTACCCGAGAAGCCGATGAGGGGCACCGAGTTGTCGAGGGCGCGGCGGATCTCGACCACGGCATCCATGACGTAGCGCAGGTGGTCGTTGGGATCCGGCGCGGTGAGGTCGTTGATCGCCCATTCCTCGCGCAGGGGCCGCTCGAACTTGGGGCCCTCGCCCTCCTCGAAATAAAGACCCAGGCCCATGGCGTCGGGGACCGTGAGGATGTCGGAAAAGAGGATGGCGGCGTCGAGATCATAGCGGGCCAGGGGCTGCAGGGTGACCTCGCAGGCCAGCGACGGCGTCTTGCAGAGGTTGAGGAAATTGCCGGCCCGCTTACGGGTCTGGCAGTACTCGGGGAGATAGCGGCCGGCCTGCCGCATCAGCCAGAGCGGGGTATATTCGGTGGGTTCCTTGAGCAGGGCGCGCAGGAAGGTGTCGTTCTTGGGTCGGGTCACGGGGAGGCTCCGCCGGAAATTCGGAAAGGCGCAATTATCCGCCTTTCCGCTGCGGCGGTCACTTGCGCCAGAAAGCCGGGGTCAGTACGACGAGCAGAGTGAAGATTTCCAGGCGTCCAAGCAGCATGGCAAAGATGCAGACCCACGTCTGGAAATCCTCGAGCACCTCATAGGTGGTCGAAGGCCCCACGACCCCAAGACCCGGGCCGGTATTGTTGACGCTGGCGACGATGGCGGTAAAGGCAGAAACGATATCCAGGCCGGTAAACGCCAGGAGCAAGGTCAACGAGACGATGCTCACCATATACATGAAGCCGAAGGCCAGGACGGCAAATAGAATTGGCTGCGGGGCGATCTGACCACCGACCCGGATGTTGTAGACGGCGGCAGGATGCATGGCCCGGAGCAGTTCGCGGTAGACCTGCTTATAGAGCAGCAGGGCGCGGATCATTTTGATGCCCCCGCCGGTCGAACCAGCGCTCGTGGCGAAGCTGGAAAGGAACAACATCCAGAGGGGTGCAAAAATCGGCCACTTGGCATAATCGACGCTGGCGAACCCGGTGGTCGTGGCAATCGATACGAGATTGAAGGCGGTATGGCGCAATGCCGTGTCTAGGTCAGGGTAGGCACCGTCTTTCCAGATATAGATCGCTACCACGACGATGCTAAGGAGGGTCACGCCGACGAACCACCCGGCCTCGGGATCGTGTAGATAGGGGCGGAGGGAGCGCCCTGTGACGGCAAGAAAAAGGGTGCCGAAGTTCATGCCGGCGATGAGCATGAAGACAATGGCCACGAATTCGATCTGGGGCGAATCGAAATATCCGAAACTTGCGTCGTGGGTCGAAAAACCGCCCAATCCCATAGTCGAGAAGGTATGGCAGACGGCATCGAACCAAGTCATCCCGGCCAAGTGGAAGGACAAAACGCAGGCCAGCGTCACGCCGAGGTAGACCAGCCAAAGCCCCTTGGCGGTTTCAGCGATGCGGGGCGTCATCTTGGCGTCCTTCATCGGCCCCGGGGTCTCGGCCTTAAACATCTGACGCCCGCCGATGCCGAGCAGAGGCAGAATGGCGATGGCAAGGACGATGAGGCCCATGCCGCCGAGCCAAACCAGTTGGTGGCGCCACAGGTTGATCGACATGGGGAGTTGATCGATGTTGGCAAGCACCGTCGACCCGGTGGTCGTCAAACCGGAGACGGTTTCGAAATAGGCGTCGGTATGACTGATGCCAAGTTGGATCATCAAAGGAATGGCGGCAAAGGCCGGAAGCACCGTCCACACCAGAACCACCATCAGGAATCCGTCGCGGATGGCCAGTTCCCGTTTGCAGTGCCGATAGCGGTACCAGAGCAGGGCACCGCACAGCATGGTGAGGGCGAAGGCTTCATCGTAGGCGGTCTGCGCACCGTCACCGACGGCGTAAGACAAGATGAGCGGCGCCAACATGGTCAGGCCGAAGAGCATGATAATCATGCCCAAGGCCCGAAAAACCGGAGCGTAACGGTTCATGGTCGGCCTCTCAGAAGAAACCGAAGCCGACCTGGAACAGCTTTTCCACCTTCTTTACGAGCTTCTTCGTCGTGCAGAAGACGATGACGTGGTCCTCGGGTTGAATGACCGTATCGTGATGGGCGATCTCGACCTCGCCATAGCGGGTGATCGACGTCCACTCGTCGGTACGGCCGATTACCTCGGCCTTGTCGAAATTGCGCACCAGGGCGCCGACCGTGACACCCGGAGGCCAGTCGATCTGGTCGATGCGCCGGCCCACCACCTTGGACGTCTTGGCGTCGCCATGGGCCACCAATTCCAGAGCCTCGGCCGCCCCGCGGCGCAGTGCATGGACTTCGGCGACGTCGCCCTGGCGGACATGGGCCAGCAGCGTCCCGATCGATACCTGGGCCGGTGAAATACCGATATCGATCGGACCGCCTTCAATCATCTCAGCGTAGGCACGACGATTAATCAGGGCGACGACCCGCTTGCATCCCAAACGTTTGGACAGACTACCGGCCATGATGTTGTCTTCGTCGTCATTGGTTAGAGCGAGGAAGAGGTCCATCTCGGCGATGTTTTCCTGCTCGAGGAGTTCCTCGTCGGTGGCATCGCCGTGGAGTATGAGCGAATTGCCTAGTTGCCCGGCGATGAACTCGGCCCGCTCCCGGCGCCCTTCGATGAGTTTGATTTCATAGCGTTTTTCCAAGCGCTGGGCGACCCGCAATCCAACATTGCCGCCCCCGGCAATCATGATCCGTACGACGGGGGAAGTCATGCGCCGCAACTCCCGCAGAACCGGTCGGATATGCTCGGTGGCAGCCAGGATGAAAACCTCGTCGCCGGCCAGGATCACCGTCTCCCCCTCGGGAACTACGGGTTGGTTCTGGCGGAAAATTGCGGCGATGCGGGCATCGGTCCCAGCCGACAGGTGGTCGCGCATCTCGCTGATCGGTTTTCCCACCAGCAGTCCGCCATCGTAAGCCCGCACCGCGACCAGGCAGACCCGACCCCGGGCAAATTCAAGTACTTGCAATGCCTCGGGGAATTCGATGAGGCGGCTGATGTAGTCGGTAATGATCTGCTCGGGACAGATGGCGAAATCGACGGCAAAGTTTTCAGGCGCCAGCAGGGTTTCGTCTTCGAGGAAATCCCTGGCACGCAAACGGGCTATCCGCGTCGGGACGTTGAAAACGCTGTGGGCAAGCTTGCATGCCACCAGGTTGCTCTGATCGTTCTGGGTCACGGCGATGACCAGGTCGGCGTCGTTGGCACCCGCCTCGCGCAATACCGAGGGCTGGGCCGCGTTGCCGCAGACCGTGCGCAGGTCGAGCCGGTCCTGCAGAAACCGCAGGCGCTCCGGGTCGTTGTCGATGACCGTAATATCGTTTTCTTCCGAAACCAAACCTTCGGCGAGGCTGCTGCCGACCTGCCCGGCCCCCATGATAATGACTCGCATCGGTCTCTCCCGCGCCGCTGCAGCGCTTATTCTTCGCTCTTCTTACCCAAGGCGACGCCCAGCTGCTTGAGCTTGCGGTACAGGTGGGTGCGCTCGAGGCCGGACTTGTCGGCCAGCCGGGTCATGTTACCGCCTTCCTGGCGCAAGTGAAATTCGAAATAGAGCCGCTCGAAGGCATCGCGAGCTTCCCGCAGCGGCTGGTCGAGAAGGGGCATGAGGGAGACGTCTCCATTCTCGCCCGCTTCGTCCTTGGGGCGCAGCCGGGCCACGTCGTCGGCGACGATCTCGTCGTCCAGGGCGGTGAGCGCCAGATTCTTGACCAGCAGGTATAGCTCCGACCAGCCGCCGTCGCCGCTGCCCTTCCAGGGTAGGGTGCGCAGGGCGTTGAGGGCGTTGCTGGCGAAGCGCCGGGCCGGAACTTCGCCGCGCTCGATGAAGTGGGTGAGGAGAAGGTTGGCGATCTCCGGCACATCGTCGGCGTGCCCCGCCAGGCTCGGCATGGCGACCCAGACTTCGCCCAGGCGGGCGAGGAGCTTGCCGTCCCAGCCGGCCTCGCCGAGGGCGCTCAGGGAGCGGCCGCTGGCGGCGACGAGCAGGAGGTTGAGCTTTTCCAGGCGATCGAGGGCGTAGGCGAGATTCATCTGCTGCAGCTTCCCCAGGCCCGCCAGGTCGGGGACGAAGAGCACCCCGCCGCCGGCCTTTTCGAGCATTTCCTGGGTCAGGGCGCTGGTCACCCCGGAAAGGTCGAGCCAGGGCGCCCGCGGCGTCTGCAGGGTGCGGGCGCAGATTTCGGCCATGCCGCCGGAAGCCCCCTTGAGCAGGATGACCGTCGCCTTGCCCGCGGCCTGTTCGAGGCGGCGCTTGAATTCCTTCATGAAACCCGTGCGGGCGAAGGCCTCCAGGGTCAGGTGGGGGCGCTGGGCCGGCGCATGGTGCTTGAGGGCCTTCTGCACGGTGGCAAGCAGTTTCTGGAGAGCGATCGGCTTTTCCAGGAAATCGAAGGCGCCGAAGCGGGTGGCCTCGACCGCCGTGTCGATGGTGCCGTGCCCCGACATCATCACCACGGGCATGCTGAGCTGCCCGCCGGCGTGCCATTCCTTGAGGAGCGAAATGCCGTCGGTGTCGGGCATCCAGATGTCGAGGAGAACCAGATCGGGCCGCAAGTCCTCGCGCACCCGGCGGGCCGCCGTGGCGTTCTCGGCGAGCCGGACATCGTAGCCCTCGTCGATCAGGATTTCCGAGAGCAGCTCCCGGATTCCGACCTCGTCGTCAACGACCAGTATGATTGCCATGTTTGCCTTCCTCCTCCTTCACCAGGGGCAGCCGGATGTCGATCCGGGCGCCGCCCCCGGGGGCGTTGCTTATATCGATGCGCCCGTAGTGCTCATCGACGATTTTCTTGACGATGGGCAGGCCCAGTCCGGTGCCCCGGGCCTTGGTCGTCACGTAGGGTTCGAAAATGCGGGGCAAGAGCTCGGGAGGAAAACCCGGGCCGTTGTCGGCGATGAGTAGCTGTGCATCGCGCCCGGCGATGCCGGTGGCGATCTCGATGCGGCCGTCGTCCCGCCCCTCGAGCGCGTCCTGGGCGTTGCGCAGCAGGTTGTGGATGATCTGGCGCAACTGGGTGGCGTCCCCCAGAAGCGGCGGCAGCCTCTCCCCCAGGGTCGCCGCGATGGTCGCCCCGGAGGTTTCGTAGAGGCCCAGCACCTCGCCGATCAGGCCGTTGAGGTCGAGGGGCGCGACGTCGGGGGCCGGCAGCCGGGCGTAGTCGCGGAAATCGTCCACCATCCGCTTCATCGCCTGCACCTGGTTGATGATGGTCTGGGTGCCGCGCTGCAGCATGTCGGCGTCGCCGTTCCTGAGCTTGTCGGCAAGTTTGAACTGGAGGCGCTCGGCGGAAAGCTGGATGGGAGTCAGGGGATTCTTGATCTCGTGGGCGAGGCGGCGCGCCACCTCGCCCCAGGCCGCGCTGCGCTGGGCGGCGACGAGGCGGGTGACGTCGTCGAAGACCACCACGTCGCCGCCGCCGCTCGCTTCGGGCAGGCGGGAGCCGCGCAGAAGCAGAACCTGGGGCATGCCGTTGGGGCGCTCGAGCTCCAATTGACCCTGCCACTCCCCTTCGTTGGCGGCGGCGAAATTTTCCCGGATGCACTCGCCCACCGCCACCTGCCGCGGCCAGTCGCCGACCGCGACGCCGACCAGGCCGTCGAAATCGTCGCCCAGGATGGTCAAGGCCCCTTCGTTGACGGTGCGCAGGATGAAACTGCGGTCAAATACCAGTACTCCGGCCGAAAGATTGGCCAGGATCGATTCCAGATAGCCCCGGGCGGATTCCAGTTCGGCCCGGTGGCGCTCGGTTTCCCGGCGGGCATCGTCGAGCTGGCGGGTCATGCGGGAAAAAGACTGGGTCAGCATCCCCAGTTCGTCCCGACTATAGACCGCCTGGCGCGGCGAGAAATCGCCCTGGGCGACGGCCTGGGTGCCTTCGGCGAGAATGGACAGCGGCGCCGATAGCCGGCGCGCCATGACAAAAGCCAGGGCGAAAGCGGAAAACAGGGCCAGCAGCACGGTGAGGGTGAGGGTCAGGGCGTAGATGCGGGTCAGGCCGCTGCGGGCCAGCTGCAATTCCTGGTAGTCCCGGTACACCGCCTGCACCGCTTCGGCGTTCTGGGCCAGGGCCGGCGGCACCGGGTGCATGAGCTGGAGCACCCGGGGGTCTTCGAACACCCCCCGCGCCGCCACCGGCACGAGTACCCTCAGGGTCATGCGCCCCCCCTCCAGATCCACCGAGGTGACGGCAAAACTGCTGCGGGCCTGCTTCAACTGGGCCTGGGTCGGCAGGGATCGCAGCATGCCCGACCCGAGTTCGGAATTGGCGCTCGCCAGGAGCTGCCCGCCCACGGAAAAAAGCGCCGCCGACTGGGCACCGCTGCGCTCCATGAGCCGCAGGAGAGCCGAGCGCCGCCCCGCTTCGGGCAGGTCGGAGAGTTCCAGAGCCATGCTCCGCCCCTTGTCGGAAAGATCCGCAAGGAGCGAATCGAGGGCGGTACGGCCAAGGTTGAGGCCCGATTCGAGGGCCTTTTCGACCCGTACGTCGAACCAGCTTTCGATCGAACGGGTGACGAATTGCACCGAAACGCCATAAACCAGCGCCCCCGGCAGCACCGCCACGGCGCCGAACATGAGCATCAGCCGCAGTTTCAGCCGGGCGCCGAAGACCTGGGCCCGGTAGTCGCGCCACAGCGCCGTCAGTTGCCAGCCGACCAGGCCGACCATGGCCAGGGCGAGAACCACGTTGAGGAAGATGAGCAGCGGGTAGTGGCGGGTGAATATGGTGGCGTCCGCCGCCGTGGTGACGAGGAGCAGGAACCAGACGATGGCGCCGAAGGCACCGGCCAGGGCGCCGCCGACCGCGACGAAGCGCCTCATTTGGCCTCCGCCGGCGGCACGAGGGGCGGCAGCATGAGGGACCAGACTTTCCAGTCGGAGGCCAGGTTCCAGTCCTTGTTGCCCAGGGCGGCGATCTGGAAGGGCTTGGGCAACTGGTTGATGTCGAGGCGCAGGCGCACCGCGCCCTGGTAGGTTTCGCCCGGCCGGGGCAGCGGTTTTTCGGGTTTGTCGGCGGCTTTTTCGGCCTTTTCCCCTTTTTCCGCCGGCGGCCGCTCGCCCTTGTCGGCGGCCGGCTTGTCGACCACCACCCAGTTGCGCAGGCGGGCCAGGATGCGCAGGGCCTCCGACAGGGTATCGACCGACTGGTGCAGGGCGCCGGTGGATAGACGGTACTGGCGGGTCAGGGCGTGGTAGGAGAGGCGATAGGTCTGGCTGCGGCTGACCAGTTTTTCGTCGAACCAGTACCAGCGCGGCCGGGTGAGTTCGAAATCGACGACGAAATGGAGCACCACGCCCTTGGTCACCGCTTCTTCCAGGCGCTGGTTGAAATCGAAATTGAAATCGGCGGCGACGACGTAGCCGTCCTCGCTCGCCGTCAATTGCGGATTGACCACTTCAACCTCGGCCGCCGCCGCCGGTGCCGCCCACAGCAGCCAGCAGGCGGACAAGGCCGCCCGGGCGATTTCAAGCCAGCTTGTCGAGGCGGCAGTAGTAGAAGCCATCGTGATCGTCGGTGGGCAGCAATTGTTCTTCCCCGCCACGGCGGGCCGTCGGTTGTCGGGCCAGAAAACGCTCGATCTGCAGCCGGTTTTCCTCCGGAAAGACCGAACACGTAGCATATAGCAGTTTACCGCCGGGCTTCACGACTCGCCACAGGGCCTCGAGGATGCGGGCCTGGCTGGCGGCAAAGCCGGCCACGTCGGCGTCCCGGCGCAACCATTTGGTATCGGGGTTGCGCCGCGCCACGCCACTCGCCGTGCACGGCACGTCGGCCAGCACGGCGTCGAAGGGCCGGCCGTCCCACCAGGAGTCGAGGCGGGTGCAGTCGGCCGCCCGGACCGTCGCCGCCAGGCCGAGGCGCTTGAGGTTTTCTTCGATGCGGCGGCAGCGGGCCGGCTTCAAATCGAGAGCCAGCAGGTCGAGATCGGCCCGCTCGAGCAGATGGGCCGTCTTGCCCCCCGGTGCCGCACAGGCATCGAGGACACGGCTGCCCGGCCGGGGATCGAGGCAGACGGCGGCCCGCTGGGCGCCCGGATCCTGGACCGACACCCAGCCCTCGGCAAAGCCGGGCAGACGGTCCACCGGCAGCGGCCGGACCAGCGCCAGACCATCGTCGCCCACCGGCGCGGCGGCGCCGCCGCCGGCGGCGAGATGGCGGGCGTAGTCGTCGCGCTCGACGCGGCGGCGGTTGACCCGAAGCGCCATGGGCGGCGGCCGATTGCCCGCCGCCACAATACTTTCCCAGGTGTCGGGGTAGGCCTGGCGCAGGCGAAGCAGCCACCACTCCGGGTGGCGATGGGCGGCGACGGCGTCGCCATCGGCGGCAGCCAGGAGAGCGGCCTGTTGCCGCAGAAAATTGCGCAGGACGGCATTGACCAGCGGTTTCAGGCCGCCGCCGGCAAAGTGCGCCGCCGCACCCACCGCCTGGTCCACCACGGTATGGGGATTTTCCGGGCGGCTTTCCAGGCGGTGCAGGGCGACGAGCAGCAGCGCTCGGATTTCTGTCGCGGTCAGCGGCCGCTGCAGCAGGCGCGCCAGAATGAAATCGCCGCGGCCGTATTGGCGGAGCGTGCCATAGACCAGATCCTGGACGGCCGGCCGGGCGCCGCAGTCCACGCTGTCGGGCAGGCCCTCGGCCAGGCTTTTGCCGGCCAGGACGGCGACGATGACGCGGCTGGCGGCGGCCAGGGCGTAGGCCAGGGAATCCGGCGGAAGGGGGGGAGGTTTGACGACCATGGGCCGCGATTATCGCACGGGGGCATAATCCCCCCATGCAACGCCTTCTCCTCGCCCTCGCCCTGGCCCTTGCGGCCCCCGCCTGCCTCGCCTGGAACGCCGCCGGCCACCGCATCGCCGCCGCCGTCGCCTGGCAACAACTGTCCCCGGCGGCCCGCAGCGCCGTGGCCGCACTGCTGGCCGCCCATCCCGACTACCGGCGCTGGACCGACGCCGGCCACGACGACAGCGCCTACGGGGCTTTTCTCGAGGCCTCGACCTGGCCCGACGACATCCGCCGCGACCCCCGCTTCCACGACGATGACGAGCCCCCGCCGCCGCCTCTGCCCGGTTTTCCCGACCGCTCCCGACACAAGCGCTGGCATTTCGTCGATAGCGACGCCGCCGGCCACCGGCGGGAAGGCGAACTCGACCGCCAGATCGACCGCCTGGCCCGGGTTCTCGCCGACCCCCATGCCTCGATGGCGGAGCGCAGCTACGCCCTGCCCTGGCTGGTCCACCTCGTGGCCGACGGCCACCAGCCGCTGCATGTCGGCGTCCATGACGACGAAGGCGGCAACCGGGTCGACATCGACGATCCCTTCAATCCCCGGCTGCCGCTGACCACTCTCCACACCTGGTGGGACGACCTGCCCGGCCCGCCCTGGCTGCGGGGCAAGCGCCTCGACCAGGTAGTCGGCGCCCTCCTCGCCCGCCACCCGGCCCCGGCCCAGGACGACCCGGCAGCGTGGCTGCAGGAAAGCCGCGAACTGGCCTGGGAGGCGGTCTATCCGCCGGCCGGCGGCGGCCAACGGCCGGTCATCGACGAAAACTTTCGCGCCGCCGGCCGGGTTCTCGCCAACCGGCGCCTGGTGGAGGCCGGCTATCGCCTGGGCCGGCTGCTCGACGGGCTGCTCGCCGGGGTTCCACGTGGAACCGATCGGCCCGCCTCCAACCCGGGAAAATAAATTAGAATTCCGGCATGCAAGGCCTGCACCTCCTCGCCGACCTCCACGCCTGCGCCTGCCCGCCGGCCTTCCTGCTCGACGCCGCGGCCCTCGAAGCCTTCGCCGTCGGCGCCTGCCGGCGCCACGGATTGACCGTGGTGGGCTGCCTTTTCCACCAATTCCGCGACGCCGCCGGCCGGGCCGCCGGGGTCACCGGCACGGTGGTCCTCGCCGAATCCCACTTCGCCCTCCACACCTGGCCGGAAATCCGCGGGGTGACCCTCGACGTCTATGTCTGCAATTTCAGCGCCGACAACAGCGCCCTCGCCCACGGCCTGTTCGCCGAAACCATCGCCGCCTTTACCCCGGGCCGGGTGGACCGCCAGGCAGTGAAGCGGGGCGAATTGGCCGGACCGGCCGCCGCCCCGGCCTGATACCCATTCGCTTTCAAACCGATCCTTTGTCGGCCGTGCTCCAGCACAGTCTTCGGCTCGTCTTCGCGTCTCGATTGGAAAGCGAATGGGTATGAGGCCTCAAGCCGGCAGATCGAAGGCGTCACCGGCCGCCAGGGCATGGCCGGCGAGGAACTGCCCCACCGGCAGGCGCTTGCCCCCGGCCTTCTGCACCTCGGTCAGGCGCAGGGCGCCGCGGCCGCAGGCGACGACGATACCCCTTTTGTCCACAGCCAGGATCGATCCGGCCGGCCCAGCCCCGGCCGCGGGCACGGCCCGCCACACCTTGACGCCCAGGCCGCCGAGGCTGGCCTGGGCGCCGGGAAAGGGATCGAAGGCACGGATGTGGCGGTCGAGTTCCTCGGCGCTGCGCCGCCAGTCGATGACCGCCTCGGCCTTTTCGATCTTGGCGGCGTAGGTGACGCCGGCCCCGGCCTGGGGCTCGGCCGGCAGCGGCAGGCTCCCGAGGGCCTCCACGGCGAGGGCGGCGCCAAGGGCGGCGAGGCGGTCGTGGAGACTGCCCGCCGTATCGTCCGGTGCGATGGCGAGGGCTTGCCGCAGCAAAACCGGGCCGGTGTCGAGGCCGGCCTCCATCTGCATGATGCACACCCCGGTTTCGCCATCGCCGGCGAGCAAGGCCCGCTGGATGGGGGCGGCGCCCCGCCAGCGCGGCAGCAGGGACGCGTGGATGTTGATGCAGCCGAAGCGGGGCAGATCCAGTACGGCCTGGGGCAGGATGAGGCCGTAGGCGGCCACCACCATGACCTCGGCGGCGGCCGCCCGGATGCGCTCCTGGGCCGCGGCGTCCTTGAGGGAGGGGGGCTGAAAGACGGCGAAGCCCCGCGCCAGGGCAAGCCGCTTCACCGGCGAGGCGGTCAAGGCCATGCCGCGCCCCGACGGGCGGTCCGGCTGGCTGAGGACGAGGGCCACCTCGTGGCCGGCGTCGGCAATGGCGGCGAGGGCCTGGGCGGCAAATTCCGGCGTGCCGGCGAAGATGATTTTCATGGGGACTGAGCGCCTCGAAAGAAGCCGTGACAGGGGCCGCTGGGCCGGCGCCCCCCGGATCAGGCGGTGATTCTCGCCTGCTTGGCCAATTTGTTCTTGATGCGGGTCTGCTTCAACTGGGAAAGATAATCGACGAAGACCTTGCCGGTTAGGTGGTCGAGTTCGTGCTGGATGCACACCGCCAGGAGGCCCTCGGCTTCCAGGGTGCGCTCGACGCCGTCGAGATCGAGGTACTGCACGGTGACCCGTTCGGCGCGTTCGACCTTGTCGTAGATCCCGGGCACCGACAGGCAGCCCTCCTCCCCGGCCTGGCTGCCCGCCCGCTCGAGGATGCGGGCATTGACCAGGACGAGCAGCGCACTCTTGTCCTCGGACACGTCGATCACCACCAGCTGCTTGTGCACGTCGACCTGGGTCGCAGCCAGGCCGATACCGGGGGCTTCGTACATGGTTTCGGCCATATTCCGGGCCAGGGTGCGGATCGATTCGTCAATTCGCTCGACGGGCGCCGCCACTTTTTTCAGGCGTGGGTCGGGATAACGCAAAATGGGTAACAAAGCCATACGAAAATACCAAGAAAAGCTTGCTCGCTTAAGTAATTATGTGCAGAATCTCAAGCACTTCCCGAGATACGGAAAGGCGCCCGCAAATTGAGACAGCAAAGCGGGAATCCTGTTCCGCCGGCAATGAGGGTACCGACAATGCACCGCATTATATCCGCGCTCATCCTGGCCGTGACGACCGCCTGTGCCGTCGCCGCCGATCCCATCAAGCTTGCCGACAATCCGCCCGACCGCCACGTGGTCGTTCCCGGCGACACCCTCTGGGGCATCGCCGGCAAGTTCCTGCAGGAACCCTGGCGCTGGCCGGAAATCTGGCAGATGAACAAGGCCGAGATCAAGAACCCGCACCGCATCTATCCGGGAGACATCGTCGTTCTCGACCTCTCCGGCGGCAATCCGCGGCTCAAGATCGCCAAGCCGGTCAGGCTCCAGCCCCAGGTTCATGCCGAGGCCTCGCAGAAGGCGATTCCCAGCATTCCGCCCCATATCATCGAACCGTTCATCTCCCAGCCCCTGGTCATCGAACCCAAAGGCCTGGACAAGGCGCCCCGCATCGTCGCCACCCAGGAGGACCGCGTTTTCGTCGGTAACGGCGACGACGCCTTCGTCGCCGGCATCCCCGGCGTCGACACCGTCAACTGGCAGATCTACCGCCCGGGCAAACCCCTGAAGGATCCGGACACCAACGAAATTCTCGGCTACGAGGCCTTCTTCCTCGGCAACGCCAAGCTCGTCCAGCCCGGCCTGCCGGCCGTCATCCGCATCCAGCAGGCCAAGGAGGAAATCGGCCGGGGCGACCGCCTGGTGCCCGCCGCCTTGCCTAATCTCAACTCCTACGTGCCCCACAAGCCGGACTCCGCCATCGCCGGCAAGATCATCGGCATCTACGGCGGCGTCCGCGAGGCCGGGCCGCTGTCGGTGGTTTCGATCAACCAGGGCCGCCGCGAAGGCCTGGAAACGGGCCATGTGGTCGCCCTCTACCGCAAGCGGGTTTCCCAAGGCTACGACGACGCCGGCCGCCGGGAAAACACCCCCATTCCCGACGAGCGCTACGCCCTGGCCTTCGTCTTCCGGACTTTCGAGCGGATTTCCTACGCCCTGGTGATGGAAAGCGGCAAGTCGGTCATCGTCGGCGACGCCGTACGCAATCCGTGAGCCGGGACACCGGGCTGGCCGCCTGGCTGCGGCTGACCCTGGTTTCCGGCCTGGGCGGCGAGACGCAGAGAAAGCTTCTCGCCGCTTTTGGTTTACCCGACGCAATCTTCGCCGCCGGCCGCCTCGCTGCCCGCAGCGTCGCCGGTGAACGAGCCGACCTCCTGTTCGACGCCGACCCGCAGGAAGCCGTGGAAACCGCCCTGGCCTGGGCCGAACAACCGGGCCAGCAGATCGTCACCCTGGCCGACGCCGCCTACCCCCCGAGCCTGCTGGAAATCGCCGACCCGCCCTGCCTGCTTTACGTTCGGGGCGACTCTGCCCTGCTTGCTGGCCGCGGCATCGCCGTGGTCGGCAGCCGCAACGCCACACCGGGCGGTGCCAAAACCGCCGAGGCCTTTGCCCGGGCGCTGGCCGGGCAGGGGCTGACCATCACCAGCGGCCTGGCCCTGGGCATCGATGCCGCCGCCCACCGGGGGGCGCTCGCCGCCGGGGGCAAGACCATCGCCGTCGTCGGCACCGGCGCCGACCGGCTCTACCCGGCCCGCAACCGGGAACTCGCCCTGGCCATCGTCGAGCACGGCGCCATCGTTTCCGAATTCCCCCTCGGCACCCCCGCCCTGGCCGCCAATTTTCCCCGCCGCAACCGGCTCATTTCGGGGCTTTCCCGGGGGGTTCTGGTGGTCGAGGCGGCGCCCGAAAGCGGCTCCCTCATCACCGCCCGCCTGGCCGCCGAACAGGGCCGCGAGGTCTTCGCCATTCCCGGGTCGATCCATTCGCCGGTTTCCCGGGGCTGCCACAAATTGATTAAGCAGGGCGCCAAGCTGGTCGAAACCGCCGCCGACATCCTGGAAGAACTGGGCGACGCCGGCCCCCTGCCCACCCTCGCCACCGACCCCGCCGGCGCCGAGGCCGACCCGCTGCTCGCCGCCCTCGGCCACGATCCCTGCAGCCTCGACGAACTGGCCGAACGGACCGGGCGCGCCGCCGACGATCTGCTGACCGCCCTCTTCGCCCTCGAACTCGCCGGCCGCCTCGCCACCCTGCCCGGCAACCGTTACCAGCGACTGAACTGAGCCGCGCCAGCCCGGGAGTCCGCCATGCCATCCCCCCGCTGCATCCTCGCCCTCGACCAGGGCACCACGAGTTCCCGCGCCATCGTCTTCGACCGGGAGAGCCGCATCCTGGCCGTCGCCCAGCGGGAATTCCCGCAACACTTTCCCCGACCCGGCTGGGTCGAGCACGACGCCCTCGACATTTGGCACAGCCAGGCTGCCGTCGCCGTCGAAGCGTTGGCCAGGGCCGGCATTGGGGCAAGCCAAGTGGCCGCCGTGGGCATCGCCAACCAGCGGGAAACCACGGTCCTCTGGGAGCGGGCCAGCGGCCTGCCGGTCGGCCCCGCCCTAGTCTGGCAGGACCGGCGCACCGCCGAGCACTGCCAGCGCCTGCGCCAGGCCGGCCTGACCGACCGCCTGGCGGCCCTCACCGGCCTCGTCCCCGACCCCTATTTCTCGGCCACCAAACTCGCCTGGCTCCTCGACCACGTCCCCGCCGGCCGCGCCCGGGCCGCCGCCGGCGAGCTGTGCTTCGGCACCATCGACACGTGGCTCGCCTTCAAGCTGTCGGGCGGCGCCATCCACGCCACCGACGCCAGCAACGCTTCGCGCACCCTGCTCTTCAACCTCCACAGCGGGGCCTGGGACGCCGAACTCCTCGATCTGTTCGCCATTCCCGCCGCCGTCCTGCCCACCATCGTCGATAGCGGGGCCATCGTCGGCGCCGTATCCGCCCTTCCCGAACTGGCCGGCGTTCCCCTTGCCGCCGGCATCGGCGACCAGCAGGGCGCCCTCGCCGGCCAGGCCTGCTTCTCCCCGGGCCTGGCCAAAAACACCTACGGCACCGGTTGCTTTCTCCTCATGCACACCGGCGACCGGGCGCCCTTATCGCAGCACGGCCTACTCACCACCGTCGCCGCCCGCCGCGCCGGGCGCCTTTCCTACGCCCTCGAGGGCAGCGTTTTCGTCGGCGGCGCCGCCGTCCAGTGGCTGCGCGACGGCCTCGGCCTGATCGCCCGTTCCGCCGACGTCGAGGCCCTGGCCGGAACGGTCCCCGACAGCGGCGGCGTCGTCTTCGTCCCCGCCTTCACCGGCCTCGGCGCCCCCCACTGGGATGCCGCCGCCCGCGGCGCCCTCTTCGGCCTCACCCGGGGCACGGGCAAGGGCCACGTCGCCCGCGCCACCCTCGAAGCCATCGCCTTCCAGGTCGCCGACCTGGTGGATGCCGTCGAGGCTGACGCCGGCCGCCCCCTGGCCGAACTGCGGGTGGATGGGGGCGCCGCCGCCAACGACCTGCTGCTGCAAATGCAGGCCGACCTTCTGCAAAAACCCGTCGTCCGCCCCCGCGTCATCGAAACCACCGCCCTCGGCGCCGCCTATTTCGCCGGCCTGGCCTGCGGCTTCTGGGCCTCCACCGAAGAACTCGCCGACCACTGGCAGATGGACCGCCGCTTCGAACCCACCGTCGGCCCGGCCGCCGCCACCGCCCGCCGCCGGCGCTGGAGCGAGGCGGTAGCCCGCTGCCGGGGCTGGGAGCAGCCATGAACCGCGACCTCATGCTGGCCCGCCTGGAAGACAGGCGAACCTGGGATTTTCTCGTGATCGGCGGCGGCGCCACCGGGCTGGGCATCGCCGTCGACGCCGCCGCCCGCGGCTACGCGGTGCTGCTGGCCGAGGGCGACGACTTCGCCAAGGGCACCTCGAGCCGCTCGACCAAGCTCGTCCACGGCGGCGTCCGCTACCTGCAGCAGGGCAACGTCGCCCTGGTCATGGATGCCCTGCGCGAAAGGGGGCGGCTACGCCGCAACGCCCCCCACCTGGTCCATGACCTGGCCTTCGTCGTCCCCAGTTACGAATGGTGGGAATCGCCCTTCTACGGCATCGGCCTCAAGGTCTACGACCTGCTGGCCGGCGAATACGGCTTCGGCGCCTCGAGCCACCTGTCGGAAGCCGAAGTGCAGGCCGCCATCCCGACCATCGAAACCGCCGGCCTCAAGGGCGGCACCCGCTATTACGACGGCCAGTTCGACGACGCCCGGCTGGCCATCCACCTGGCCCGCACCGCCGTCGAGCAGGGGGCCGCGCTGGTCAATTACTGCCCGGCCGTCGCTTTGCTCAAGGATGCCGCCGGGCGGGCCAGCGGCGCCGTGCTCTGCGACCGGGAGAACGGGCGCGAACACCGGGTGGCGGCCCGCGTCGTCATCAACGCCACCGGCCCCTTCGCCGACGCCGTGCGCCGCCTCGACCGCCCCGACGCCCCGCCGGTCATCGCCCCCAGCCAGGGCAGCCACCTGGTCCTTGAGCGCGCCTTCCTGCCCGGGGCCAGCGCCATCATGGTCCCCCACACCGACGACGGCCGCGTCATGTTCGCCATTCCCTGGCACCACTGCGTCATCCTCGGCACCACCGACGTGCCGGTCGCCAGCGCCAGCCCGGAGCCGCTGCCGACCCGGCCCGAGATCGACTTCATCCTCGAAACCGCCAACCGCTACCTCACCCGCGACGCCGGCTACGCCGACATCCGCTCGGTCTTCGCCGGCATCCGCCCCCTCGTCAAGGCCGAGGGCGGCAGCGCCACCGCCGCCCTTTCCCGCGACCACAGCGTCCTCATCGACCCCGTTTCCGGCCTGGTCACCGTCGCCGGCGGCAAGTGGACCACCTACCGCCGCATGGCCGAAGACGCGGTTGATCTCGCCGCCACCCTGGCCGGCCTGGAAACCCGCCCCTGCCCGACCCGCCACCTGCCCATCCACGGCCACGACGCCGACGCCGGCCGCTTCGGCCCCCTCGCCCACTACGGCAGCGACGCCCCGGCCATCGCCGAACTCGGCCGGCGCGACCCGGCCCTGGCCGGCCCCCTCCATCCCGGCCTGCCGGTGAGCGGCGCCGAGGTCGTCTGGGCCTGCCGGGAAGAAATGGCCCGCAGCCTCGAAGACGTCCTCGCCCGCCGCAGCCGCAGCCTCCTCTTCGACGCCCGCGCCGCCGTCGCCGCCGCCCCCGCCGCGGCCCGCCTCATGGCCCGGGAACTGGGCCGCGACGGCGCCTGGGAAAGCGCCCAGGTGGCGGCCTTCACCGCCCTGGCGGCGGGCTACCTGCCGCCGGCGGCCTGAGCCGCCCGGCGGCCGGGGGAAAAACCTTGCTTGCCAAGGCGAGTGCGCGGCACTTATCATGCCCCGCACTCAACAGGCTAGGAATATGGGCAAGAAACTGATAATCGCCGAAAAACCCTCCGTCGCCGGCGACATCGCCAAGGCGCTGGGGGGCTTCACCAAGCACGACGACTACTATGAAAGCGAGTCGTACGTGCTCTCTTCGGCCATCGGTCATCTGCTCGAACTGGCCTGCCCCGAGGAATTCGAAGTCAAGCGCGGCAAGTGGTCCTTTGCCCACCTGCCGGTGATTCCGCCCCATTTCGCCCTCTCGCCCATCGAGAAGACCGAATCGCGCTTGAAGCTCCTCACCAAGCTCATCAAGAAAAAGGAAGTCGACGGCCTCATCAACGCCTGCGACGCGGGCCGCGAAGGGGAGCTCATCTTCAATTACATCGCCCAGCACGCCAAGGCCGGCAAGCCGGTGCAGCGCCTGTGGCTGCAATCGATGACCCAGGGCGCCATCCGTGACGGTTTCGCCCGCCTGCGCCACGGCAACGAAATGCGCGGCCTGGGCGACGCCGCCGTCTGCCGTTCCGAATCCGACTGGCTGGTCGGCATCAACGGCACCCGGGCGATGACCGCCTTCAATTCCAAGACCGGCGGCTTCCACCTGACCACCGTCGGCCGCGTCCAGACCCCGACCCTGGCCATCGTCGTCGAGCGGGAAAAGAAAATCCGCGAATTCAAGGCCCGCCCCTACTGGGAGGTCGAGGCCGATTTTGCCGCCAAGGCCGGCAACTACGCCGGCAAATGGTTCGACGAAGGCTTCAAAGGCAAGAACGAAGACGAACACGCCCGCGCCGACCGCCTCTGGGACGAAGCCCGCGCCCAGGCCATCCGCGCCGCCACCCAGGGCAAGCCGGGCGAGGTGACGGAAGAAGCCAAGCCGGAAACCCGCCTCTCGCCGCTGCTCTTCGACCTTACCAGCCTGCAGCGCGAAGCCAACGGCCGCTTCGGCTTTTCCGCCAAGACGACGCTCTCCATCGCCCAGGCCCTCTACGAAAAACACAAGGTACTGACCTACCCGCGAACCGACTCCCGGGCGCTTCCCGAGGACTACCTGGGCACGGTCAAGGCGACCATGACCATGCTCACCGGCGAGGGCAGCGGCAAGGGCCACGACGAGGTGCTACTCGCCCGCTACGCCCCCTTCGCCCACCAAATCCTGGCCCGCAACTGGGTGCTGCCGAACAAGCGCATCTTCAACAACGCAAAAGTGAGCGATCACTTCGCGATCATCCCCACCACCCAGGCCCCCAAGCACCTCAACGAGGTCGAGCAGAAGCTCTACGACTTCGTCGTCAAGCGCTTCCTGTCGGTATTCTTCCCGGCCGCCGAATACCTGGTCACCACCCGTATCACCCGCGTCGCCGGCCACCCCTTCAAGACCGAAGGCAAGGTGCTCGTCGCCCCCGGCTGGCTCGCCATCTACGGCAAGGAAGGCCAGGACGGCGACGAAGGCAACCTGGCCAAGGTGGACCCGGGCGAAAAGGTGCGGGCCGACGAAGTAATGGTCAAGGCCAATGAAACCAAGCCGCCCCCGCGCTACTCCGAAGCCACCCTGCTTTCCGCCATGGAAGGCGCCGGCAAGATGGTCGAC
>SSSZ01000085.1 GCA_009469675.1 Azonexaceae bacterium
CAAGTAGGGCTCGACCGTGCGGCGTTAATCGGGCATTTTTATGGATGTTCATTCGGGGCCTCGGAGGCTTGTATGGTTGGTGCCTCCAATTCTCCGGGGAGACACCCCGAGTGAACAACCTACAGAGAGATCACACCTAGCCGGCGCTTCGCTTTGCCGCTTTGGGTCACCGATCAGGCAGCTTCGGCTGCCTGATCGCATTTCATCGCGCATTTCATGGCAATTCGCCTGCAAATCGAGACGCCAAGACGAGCCGAAGTCAGTGCGGTCGCACGGCGAGGCGAAGTCGACAAATTATCGGTTGGAAGGCGAATGGGTATCAGGCCGCCAAACGGCTAATGGCTTGCAGGGCGGCCTGGTAGGCGGGATCGGCCTGCAGGGCGGCCCGGGTTGGCGCCGGGGCGGTGGGCAACAGCTTTTCCACCCGCCGCCCCACCGCCGGATCGACCGCCGGCTTCCAGTTCTCCAGCACTTCGCCCACTGCCTCGGGGGCGTTGCACACCAAGAGCATGTCGCAGCCGGCGGCGCGAGCGGCCTTGACCCGCTGCACCATGCCGCCGACGACACCGGCCCCGGCCATCGACAGATCGTCGGTGAAAACGACCCCGTCGAATTTAATGTCATTTCTCAAATAACTTATCCATTTATTTGAAAATACAGATGTATTGCAATCCATGCACTGGTAGATGACGTGGGCCGCCATGACCCCGTCGAGGGCCAGGCGGCGATAGGGCAGCAGATCGTCGGCCATGGCCTCCAGGGGGCGCTCGTCCACCGGCAGCTCGACATGGGAATCGGGAACGACGTATCCGTGGCCAGGAAAGTGTTTGCCGCAGGCTGCCATGCCCGCTTGCCGCAACCCCGCGACGAGGGCGCCCGCCAGTTCGGCGACGACCGCAGGGTGGCGGTGGAAGGCCCGATCGCCGATGACCCGCGAGGGACCGTAGTCGAGGTCGAGGACGGGGGTGAAGGAATAATCGACGCCGCCGGCCCGCAGTTCCGCCGCCAGCACATAGCCGACCTGGCGGGCCGCCTGGCGGGCGGCGGCCGGATCGGCGTCCCAGAGGCGGCCGAGGGCGGCCATGGGGGGCAGGCGGGTAAACCCGTCGCGGAAGCGCTGCACCCGACCTCCTTCGTGGTCGACGGCGATGAGCAGCCGCGGCTCCCGCAGGGCATGGATTTCTCCGGTCAGCTGCTGCAAGGTTTCGACTCCGGCGTAATTGCGGCTGAACAGGATGACGCCGCCCACCAAGGGGTGGCACAGCCGTCGGCGGTCGAGTGGGGTCAGTTCCGTCCCGGCGATGTCGATCATCAGCGGGCCGAGGGGCAGTGAGGTCATGGCGTTTCGAGAATGACGTAGGCGACGGCGTAGTCGGCTTCGTCGCTGATGGAAAGGTGGGCGACCAGTTTTTTCCCCGCGAGCAGGCTGGCGAGGTCGTCGTCGTAGTGGAAGACGGGCTTGCCCAGGTCGTCGTGGCCGACCCCGATGGCCGGCAGCGTGGCGGGAGCGCGAACCCCGCTGCCGAGGGCCTTGGCGAAGGCTTCCTTGGCGGCGAAGCGCTTGGCGAGAAAGCGGCCCTTGTCGGGGGCCTGGAGAAAATCGTTGCGCTCTTCGGGAGAGAGGATTTTCTCCAGGATGCGTTCGCCGTGGCGCTCCCACATCCCCCGCAGGCGGGCGACGGCGACGATGTCGGTGCCGATACCGTGGATCATTCGCCGCGCTCGGCCGCCTCGCGCATCAACTGCTTCATTTCCCTTACGGCCTCCCGCAGGCCGACGAAGACGGCGCGGCTGACGATGGCGTGGCCGATATGGAGCTCGCGTACGCCGGGCAGGCGGGCCATGGGCTGGACGTTGTAATAGTTGAGGGCGTGGCCGGCGTTGAAGCGCATGCCGAGCGCCCGGATAGCCTGGCCCGCCAGGCGGACCTTGTCGAGTTCGGCGAGCACCGCCGGCGCTTCGGCGTCGCGGCCCCTGGCGTGGAAGGCGTGGGCGTAGGGCCCGGTGTGGATTTCGCAGACGCGGGCGCCGATGCGGGCGGCCGCTTCGACCTGGGGCAGTTCGGCGTCGATGAACACGCTGGTGACGATGCCGGCGTCGGCCAAGCGTGCCACAACGTCCCGCAAGCGGGCTTCCTGGCCGGCTACGTCGAGGCCGCCCTCGGTCGTGATCTCGTGGCGCCCCTCGGGCACCAGCATGGCCATCTCGGGTTTGAGGCCGCAGGCGATGCCGACCATTTCGTCGGTGGCGGCCATTTCCAGATTGAGCTTGATCTGGGTGAGATCCTTGAGGCGCCGCACGTCGGCATCCTGGATGTGGCGGCGGTCTTCCCGCAAATGCACGGTGATGCCGTCGGCCCCCCCCAGGTGCGCTTCGACCGCCGCCCAGACCGGGTCGGGTTCGTAGGTGCGGCGGGCCTGGCGGAGGGTGGCAACGTGGTCGATATTGACGCCGAGTTCGATCATTTCAGGCTTCCCCTCGTCGTGCCGGCCGGGGCGAAAGGGCAGGCGGATCGCTTCATAGTTCTTGCAACTCCTTGAATATTTTTCGGGTTTCCAGCTCTTTTCCGGAGAGATAATAGGCCATCAGGGACCGCATCAGCTGTTTGGCTTCCGCCAGAGTACGCGGTTCCGAAAAATCCTCGGCCCCCAGGTCGAGGAGCGTGCGGCCAAGGACGGCACCTTCGGCTTCGCCGGCATGGGAGAGCAATACCGGCCCCTGCTCCATGCGGTAATGGTAGTGGGCCGTGGCGGTGATGGCCCGGCCGGCGTTGTCATGGTCGAGGGTGAGTCCGTAGCCGAGTTCCTGCAGGAGCGCCTTTTCGAAGCAGCGCAGGTCGGCTTCCCGCACCTTGCCCGTGGGGTCGGCGCCGAGGCGGGCGAGGATTTCGCGGTAGCGTTCGAACAGCCGCTCGTGGGCGTCTTCCCGCGGCAGGAGGTGGAGCAGCAGTTCGTTGAGGTAATAGCCGCAGAACAAGGCCTGCCCGGTGAGAAGCGGTTGGCCGCCTTGCCATTCGGCCTTCATCAGGGTCAATACCTCGCCCTTACCCGCCCAGCCGAGCTCCAGGGGCTGGAAGGCCATGAGCAGGCCGCGGATGGCCGAACGGGGCCGGCGGGCGCCGCGGGCCAGGAGCGCGATGCGCCCAAAATCCCGGGTGAAGGCCTCGACGATCAGGCTGGTTTCCCGGAAGGGCGTGGTGTGCAGCACGAAGGCGGGCTGGGCGTCGGCCCGTTGCCTTTGCATCGCGGCTTACTCGTAGCCGAGGCTTTTCAACAGGCGTTCGTCGTCGGTCCAGCCCGATTTGACCTTGACCCAGACCTCGAGATAGACCTTGCCGTCGAAAAGCCGCTCCATGTCCTGGCGGGCCTCGCTGGCGATGCGCTTTAAGGATTCGCCGCCCTTGCCGATGACGATCGCCTTGTGGCCGTCACGGTCGACGACGATGGCGGCGTAGATGCGGCGTAGATTGCCCTCGACCTCGAATTTCTCGATTTCGACGGTGGTGGCGTAGGGCAATTCGTCGCCCAGCAGGCGGAAGAGCTTCTCGCGGATGTATTCGGCGGCGAGGAAACGTTCCGACTTGTCGGTGATCTCGTCCTCGTCGAAGAGCAGGCCCTCGTGGGGCAGGTGCTTCCTCGCCTCGGCCAGCAAATCGCCGGTCTGCCGGCCCTTGACGGCACTGATCGGCACCACGGCGGCGAAGTCCCGCTCGGCGGCAACGCTGGCCAGGAAGGGCAGTAGGGCCGCCCTGTCCTTGAGGCGATCGGTCTTGTTGACCACCAGGATGACCGGCCGGTCCTGGGGCAGCAGCTTGAGGACAGCCCTGTCCTTGGCGTCGAAGCGCCCGGCCTCGATGACGAAGAGCACCACATCCACGTCGTTGAGGGTCTGGGTGACGCCCCGGTTCATGGCCCGGTTGAGGGCGTTGGCAAACTTGGTCTGGAAGCCCGGCGTATCGACGAAGACGTACTGGGCGTCGGCGTTGGTGACGATGCCCGTGATGCGGTGGCGGGTGGTCTGGGCCTTGCGCGAAACGATGCTGATCTTCTCGCCCACCAGGTGGTTGAGGAGCGTCGACTTGCCGACGTTGGGGCGGCCGACGATGGCGAGATAGCCGGAACGGATGGGCTTCATGGGGCGATGGCTTTCAGGGCGTTCTCGGCCGCCGTCTGCTCCGCCAGACGGCGGCTGCTCCCCGTTCCGACGGCGCGGATGCCCAGTTTTTCCAGGTCGCAGGCGACCTCGAACTGCTGGTTGTGGGCGGCCCCCGAGGTGGCCAACGTGGTGTATTTGGGCAAAGGCTGCCGACGGCCCTGGAGCCATTCCTGCAGGCGGGTCTTGGCATCCTTGGTGGCCTGGCCGGGGCGCAGGTCGTCGAGCCTGGCGGCGTAGAGCCGCAGCACCGCCGCGCTGGCCGCGGCGAAGCCGGCATCGATAAAGATGGCGCCGAAAACGGCCTCCAGCGCGTCGGCCAGGATCGATGGCCTGGCCTGCCCGCCGCTCTTGTGCTCCCCCTCCCCCAACTGCAGCTCGGCCCCCAGCCCCAGCTCCAGCGCCAGCCGATGGAGGCTGTCCTGGCGCACCAGATTGGCGCGCAGGCGGGAAAGATCGCCTTCGGGCAAGTCCGGAAAGCGGCGATAGAGTTCGGCCGCGATGGCGCAGTTGAGGACGCTGTCGCCGAGGAATTCGAGCCGTTCGTTGTGGGGCGAGCTATGGCTGCGGTGGGTCAGCGCCGCCCGCAGGAGGTCGACGTCGGCAAAGCGGTGGCCGACCGCCGCGGCAAGACCGGCGAGCCCCATCAATCCTTGCCGGAGGCGCTCGTCGTGCCCTTGTAGTTGATGAGCAGGCTGACGTTGGCGAAGAGCGGAATGCGCTTTTCGTAGTCGAAGGACAGGACGATCTGGTTGCCCTCCTTGGATACTTCGAGGTCTTCCGGCTTGAAGTCGACCAGATGGTCCACCTCGGCATACTTGGCAAAGGCCTTGCGCACCTCGGGCACGGTGGTTCCGGGCTGGACGCTGGCGGCCGTCGCCTTGGCGTTCTTCAAGACCTTGTAGTATTCGATGGCCGAAGGAGCGACTTTGACGAGCAGCATCGCCACCACGCCGAAGATCGCGCCCCAGAACAAAAGCCCGGAAAGGCTGACGCCCCGCTGATATTTCATAGTCACTCCTCCTTTACCGGAAAGATCCGATCCGGCTGAAATCGGCAAAATTGAGCCAGATGAAGAAGGCCTTGCCGACGATGTTCTCTTCCGGCACGAAACCCCAGTACCGGCTGTCCCGGCTATTGTCCCGATTGTCGCCGATCATGAAGTAATGGCCCGGCGGGACCGTGCAGATCACGCCCGCAGCATTGTAGATGCAATTTTCACGATTGGGAAAGCGCGTGGCATCGGGGATGAAAGCCGGGGCATCGGTGTCGTTGAGCAGCCGGTGCTCGACTTCTCCCAGGTGTTCGGTGTATTGCTCGGAGTAATACAGCCGTTCGGGGTGCAGATAATCCGCCATCTTCTTGACGGCCACAGGCTGGCCGTTGATGGTCAGGCGCTTGTTCTGGTAGGCCACCTTGTCGCCGGGCAGTCCCACCACCCGCTTGATGTAGTCGAGGGACGGGTCTTCCGGGTAGCGGAAGACCATGACGTCGCCCCGTTGCGGCAGGTTGACGTCGATGATCTTCTTGTTGATGACCGGCAGGCGGATACCGTAGGTGTACTTGTTGACGAGGATGAAATCGCCCACCAGGAGCGTCGGGATCATCGACCCGGAGGGAATCTTGAAGGGTTCGATGATGAAGGAGCGGAGCACGAAGACGACGAGGATGACCGGGAAGAAACCGGCGCCCCACTCCACCCAGAGCGGTTCCTTGGCGTCCTTGGCGCGGGTCTTGCGGAACCTGACGACGTCGAGCGCGTAGAGGGCGCCGGTCACCAGGAGCAGGATAAACAGAATGAGGGCGAAGTTCATCGGGTTGTCTCGTCTTAGTTATCGACGCACAGCACGGCGAGGAAGGCTTCCTGGGGAATTTCCACACTGCCTACCTGCTTCATGCGCTTCTTGCCGGCCTTCTGCTTCTCCAGCAGCTTTTTCTTGCGGCTGATGTCGCCGCCGTAGCACTTGGCCAGCACGTCCTTGCGCATGGCCTTGACGTTCTCGCGCGCGATGATGTGGGAGCCGATGGCGGCCTGGATGGCGACGTCGTACATCTGGCGGGGAATCAATTCGCGCATCTTGCTCGCCAGTTCGCGGCCCCGGTACTGGGAATTGGCCCGGTGCACGATGAGCGACAGGGCATCGACCTTTTCGCCGTTAATCAGGATGTCGAGCTTGACCACGTCGGCCGCCCGGTATTCCTTGAAATCGTAGTCCAGCGATGCGTAGCCGCGGGAACAGGACTTCAGCTTGTCGAAGAAATCCATGACCACTTCGGCCATGGGCATTTCGTAGACCAGCTTCACCTGCCGCCCGTGGTAGTGCATATCCACCTGGTTGCCGCGCTTCTGGTTGCAGAGGGTGATGACGCTGCCCAGGTAGTCCTGGGGAACGAAGATGGTGGCGGTGATGATGGGCTCGCGGATTTCTTCGATCTTGGAGACGTCGGGCAGCTTGGAGGGGTTCTCCATCTGGATGACCGTGCCGTCGCGCAGCGCCACTTCATACACTACGGTGGGTGCCGTGGTGATGAGATCCTGGTCGAATTCCCGCTCCAGGCGCTCCTGCACGATCTCCATGTGAAGGAGGCCGAGGAAGCCGCAGCGAAAGCCGAAACCCAGGGCCTGGGAAACTTCCGGCTCATACTGCAGCGAAGCGTCGTTGAGCTTCAGCTTTTCCAGGGATTCGCGCAGCGAGTCGTACTGGTTCGATTCCACCGGGTAGAGGCCGGCGAAGACCTGCGGCTTGATCTCCTTGAAGCCGGGCAAGGCCTCCGTCGCCGGCCGGTCCGCCAGGGTGATGGTGTCGCCCACCTTGGCCGCCTTGAGTTCCTTGATGCCGGAAATGACGAAACCCACCTCGCCGGCCCGCAGCGCCGGCCGTTGCAGCGAGCGGGGGGTGAACACGCCGACCTGGTCGCAGAGGTATTGGGCTTCGGCCGCCATGAGGAGGATCTTGTCCTTGGGCTTCAGTTCGCCGTCGATGACGCGCACCAGCATGACCACGCCGACATAGTTGTCGAACCACGAATCGATAATCAGGGCCTTCAAGGGCGCCGCCGGGTCGCCCTGGGGCGGCGGCACGCGGGCGATCACCGCCTCCAGGATGTCCTCGACGCCAAGGCCCGTCTTGGCGGAACAGAGCACCGCTTCGGTGGCGTCGATGCCGATGACGTCCTCGATCTCGCCGCGGGCGTTGTCCGGGTCGGCCGAAGGCAGGTCGATTTTGTTCAAGACCGGCAGGACTTCGACCCCGAGTTCGATGGCGGTGTAGCAGTTGGCCACGGTCTGGGCCTCGACGCCCTGGGAGGCATCCACCACCAGCAAGGCGCCTTCGCAGGCCGACAGCGAGCGGGAGACTTCGTAGGAGAAATCGACGTGCCCCGGGGTGTCGATCAGGTTGAGGTTGTAGGTCTGGCCGTCGCGGGCCTTGTAGGACAGGGCTGCGGTCTGGGCCTTGATGGTGATGCCGCGCTCGCGCTCGATATCCATCGAATCGAGCACCTGCTCTTCCATTTCGCGGTCGGAAAGCCCGCCGCAGAGGTGGATGATGCGGTCGGCGAGGGTCGATTTGCCGTGGTCGATATGGGCGATGATGGAAAAATTGCGGATGTGCTGCATCGGGATTAAAAAAGGGCGCTTTCGGGCGCCCTTCCTGTTTTCAGAAGACCGGTAATTTTAGCGGATTCCGGCCAAATATTCACGGACTTTGGCTTCGTCCAGGAAGTAATGGCAGAGTTCGGTGTCGCCGTGCAGAAGCACCGGCACCAGCTCGTCGTATTTGGCCTCGAGGGCCGGGTCGGCGTCGACGTCGACCACCGCCAGCCCGACGCCGAACTCCGCCGCCAGGGGCGCCACCGCCACCTCCATGTCATGGCAGAGGTGGCAGTAGTCGCGGCTGACCAGGGTGAGGTCAGCCGCCATTCAAGCCCTTGATGGTGACGAAGGTCTGCATCTCGCCGCGGCGGATGAGGAGCGTCACGTTGGCGGTCTTGTCGAACTGGGCGAGGAGCTTGTTGAACTGCTCGGCGCTCTTGATCTCGGTGGTGGCGCCCTTGCTGATGAGGGCCAGGATGATGTCGCCGGGCCGCAGATCGGCGCGGGAAGTGCTGCCGCGCACGTCCTCGATGAAGAGGCCGCCGGCAACTTTCAGTTCCCGCTTTTGCTCCGCCGACAATTCGCTCACCACCAGCCCCAGGCGGTTGGCCGACTGCTCGCCGGATTTGCCGCCCCGGCTCTGGCGGGCCGGACTCGGCTGCTCTTCCTGGATTTCACCCACCGTGATGGCGAAGTCCTTGGTTCCGCCCTTGCGCCAGACCTGGACCGTCGATTTGCTTCCCGGCTTGGTGGCGGCGACGAGGCGCGGCAGATCGGCGGAAGCGTTGATGCTTTTGCCGTCGAACTTGAGGATGACGTCCCCCGGCTCGAGGCCGGCCTTTTCCGCCGGACTGCCCTTCTCCACCGCGTTGACGATGGCGCCCATGGCTTTGCCCAGGCCCAGGGACTCGGCCAGTTCCTTGCTCACCTCCTGGATGACCACGCCGAGACGACCGCGGCTGACCTTGCCCTGGCTGCGCAACTGGTTCTGGACCTCCATCGCCACGTCGATGGGGATGGCGAAGGAAAGCCCCATGTAGCCGCCGCTACGGCTGTAGATCTGGGAATTGATGCCGATCACCTCGCCCCGGAGGTTGAAGAGCGGCCCGCCGGAATTGCCCGGGTTGATCGCCACGTCGGTCTGGATGAAGGGCACGAAATTCTCCTGGGGCAAGGAACGCCCCTTGGCCGAAACGATTCCCGCCGTCACCGAATTGTCGAAGCCGAAGGGCGAGCCGATGGCCACCACCCATTCGCCGACCTTGGTCTGGTGCGGGTCGCCCAGCTTGACGGCGGGCAAACCGGTCGCTTCGATCTTGATGAGGGCGACGTCGGTGCGCTTGTCAGCGCCGATGACCTTGGCCTTGAATTCGCGCTTGTCGGTCAGGCGCACGGTGATTTCATCGGCTGCCTCGACGACGTGGGAGTTGGTCAGGATAAATCCGTCGGCACTGACGATGAAGCCCGAACCCAACGACTTGCTCTCGAACTCCCGCGGCGATCCGCCCCCCGGCTGACGGGGGATGAAACGGCGGAAGAACTCGAACATCGGATCGTTTTCGTCAAAGGGCAAAGCATGCTGGCCCCGCCCGCGCATGACCTGGGTCGTGCTGATATTGACCACGGCCGGGCCCTGCTTTTCCGCCAGTTCGGTAAAGTCCGGCAAGCCCCGCAGGGGCGCCGAGACCTGCGCCTGGGCAAAGGCCGCGGCGAAGAATAGGAAAACAACAGCCATCACGCGTTTCATGGATGGTCTACCTCCGAAATGCTAGGAACGACTAACGATGTGGGGACGGATATCGTGATTTCCAGCCCCCCGATTGCTTCGGGAACGGGCGAGGAACCAGGCGGCGGCAAGGCCGGCCACGGCCCCGGCCATGGCACCGGGATCGCCGGCGGCCCAACTGCCCAGCCCGGCGCCGGCGATCAGCCCGACCACTGGAAAAACATAGGCGAGGTTGGCGCTGCGCCGGACGGCGCCGGCCGCGATGGCGATGGTCACCCGGTCGCCGATCGCGGCCCCGGCGGGGTTGTCGACGTGATAGGTCTTGGGCGACGAGCACATCATCTGCGTCAACTGCTGGCCGCCGCAGCCGCCCTTTTCGTGGCAGCGGCCGCAACCGCCGGTTTCCACTTCGACCACGGCCTGGCTTCCGTCCAGGGCGCGCACCACGGCGGCGACGGTCGTCGTTTCGGCAGCCATCACCAGCGACGGTCCGGGGCGATGTCGAGCAGCGGCCGGAGTTTGGCGGCGACCGCCTCGCGGGCGCGGAAAATGCGGGAACGGACGGTGCCGATGGGACACTTCATGATCTGGGCGATTTCCTCATAGGACATGCCTTCGATTTCACGCAGCACGATGGCGGTGCGCAGTTCTTCCGGCAAGGCATCCATGGCGGCATTGACCGTTTCACCGATCTGCTTGGAAAGGAGAACGCTTTCCGGGGTATTGATATCCCTTAGTTGGTCGGCGTCGTCGAAAGTTTCTGCTTCCTCGGAATCGTATTCGGTGGTGGTCGGCGCCCGGCGCCCCTGGGATACCAGGTAGTTCTTGGCGGTGTTGATGCCGATGCGATAAAGCCAGGTATAGAACGCGCTGTCGCCGCGAAAAGCCGGCAGAGCCCGGTAAGCCTTGATGAACGCTTCCTGGGTGACGTCCTCGACTTCGGCCGGATCGCGGATGAAGCGGGACAGCAAACGACCCAGCTTTCGCTGGTATTTGCTCACCAACTGGTCGAAGGCGTGTTGTTCTCCGCCTTGGGCCCGTTCGACCAACGCCTGGTCAATTTCGCGCTCGCTCATCGTCTACCGCGTTCCCTGGGGGTTGTATTTGGTATGTTGTGGAGGGGAGTATAGCGCACAGTATTCCTTGCATAAGCGTCGTTTTACGGTTGTTTGTGACCGAATGTAACGACTGGCGGCCGATCTGCCGTGCTATATTCGCCCGAAATCAACAGAGAAGCGAAGAATAGCGTGAAAACCTACGATGTCCTGATCGTCGGCAGTGGACTGGCCGGCCAATCGGCTGCTTTGCGCCTCGCCCGGGATCGCCGCGTCGTCCTGGTGAGCAAGCGCAGTCTCGAAGACAGCGCCTCGGGCTGGGCCCAGGGCGGCATCGCCGCCGTCCTCGACAGCCAGGATTCGATCGAAGCCCATATCCGCGACACCTTGGTTGCCGGCGCCTGGCTCAATGACGCGAAAGCCACCCGCTTCGTCGTCGAAAACGGCCGCCGGGCCATCGAATGGCTGATCGAACAGGGCGTTCCCTTCACCCAGGACGCCTCCGGCTACCACCTCACCCGGGAAGGCGGCCACAGCGCCCGCCGGGTCATTCACGTCGCCGACGCCACCGGCCTGGCGGTCCAGGAGACCCTGACCCGCAAGGTCCGCGCCCACCCCAACATCACGGTGCTTGAGGACCACATCGCCATCGACCTCATCACCGGCGCCAAGCTGGGCCGTGGCGAAGACCGGTGCTACGGGGCCTATGTGCTCGACAACCGCAGCGGCAAGGTCACCACCCTGGGGGCCGCCCATACGTTGATCGCCACGGGCGGTGCCGGCAAGGTCTACCTCTACACCACCAATCCGGACACCTCCACCGGCGATGGCATCGCCATGGCCTGGCGGGCCGGCTGCCGGGTGGCGAACATGGAATTCATCCAGTTCCACCCGACCTGCCTCTACCATCCGCAAGCCAAATCCTTCCTGATTTCCGAAGCGGTGCGCGGCGAAGGCGGGCTGCTGCGGCTGCCCGACGGCACTCGCTTCATGCCCGACCACGACGAGCGGGGCGAACTGGCGCCCCGGGACATCGTCGCCCGCGCCATCGATTTCGAAATGAAGAAACGCGGCCTGGATTGTGTCTTTCTCGACATTTCGCACAAGGGCGAAGCCTTCATCCGCTCGCACTTTCCCAATATCCACGCCCGCTGCCTCGAACTGGGCATCGACATCACCCGGGAAGGCATCCCCGTCGTCCCCGCCGCCCACTACACCTGCGGCGGCATCATCACCGACCTGCGGGGCCGCACCGACCTGCCCGGCCTCTATGTCGCGGGCGAAGCCTCGTGCACCGGGCTGCACGGCGCCAACCGCCTGGCCTCGAATTCGCTGCTCGAATGCCTGGTCTTCGCCGAGACGGCGGTCGCCGACATGGTCGCCACGGCCACCCCTCCCCTGCCCCGCCTGCCCCGCTGGGATGAAAGCCGGGTCACCGATGCCGACGAGGAGGTGGTCATCTCCCACAACTGGGACGAGTTGCGCCGCTTCATGTGGGACTACGTCGGGATCGTGCGCACGACCAAACGGCTGAAGCGGGCATCCCACCGGATACGCCTGCTGATGCGGGAAATCGAGGAGTTTTACGCCAATTTCCGGGTCAGCCACGACCTCATCGAGCTGCGCAACCTGGTGGTCACCGCCGACCTCATCGTGCGCTGCGCCATGCAGCGCCGGGAAAGCCGCGGCCTGCACTTTTCCCGCGACTACCCGAAGACCCTGGAGCGGCCCCGCAACACGGTGCTCAGGCGTCGCTCGCCGCGCCGCTGAAATCGGCACGCCAGCGCAGCCACACGCGCAACCGGCGAAAATCGTCGGGCAACAGGCTGTCCGCTACCACGATCAGGGTCAGCCCCCGCCCCTCGACCCGTAGGCGTAGCACCGTCAGCCAGGGATGGACGACGGCGTAGGGAGCGAGATCGGCCGCGACGACCGGAGCCCGCGAGGCGGCCTGCACTTCGAGACGGCCGTCGGCGAGGAGCCGCAGGGTCGAAACCGGAGGAGCGCAGCGCCGCCAGCCCACCCAGGCGGAAAGCCCCAGCCCTACCGCGACCGCCCCCTGCAGTGCCGGCGGCCACGGCACGCCGAGCACCGTACCCAGCGCCACCGCATGCACCAGGAGCAAAGCCCGGCCGAGAAAAGAAGAACGGTGCAGTCCGATGGTGATCGGAAACTGCACCGTGCTGATCCGGCTGCCGGCTTAGACGCGCTTGAAGGCGACCGTCCCGTTGGTTCCGCCGAAGCCGAAGGAATTGGAAATCGCCGCATCGATCTTCATCGGCCGGGCCGTATTGGCGCAGTAATCAAGATCGCAGCGCTCGTCCTGGTTGAAGAGATTGATGGTGGGCGGCGAAATCTGGTGATAAATGGCCAGGGTGGTGAACACCGCCTCGATGCCGCCGGCGGCGCCGAGGAGGTGGCCAGTCATCGACTTGGTCGAATTCATGACCAGGTTCTTGGCCGCATCGCCGAAGGCGCGCTTAACCGCCATGGTCTCGGCGATGTCGCCGAGGGGCGTCGAGGTGCCGTGGGCGTTGATGTACTGGATGTCGCCCGGCGCCAGCCCGGCGTTCTTGAGGGCGGCCAGCATGCAGCGGCGGGCGCCGTCACCGTCTTCGGCGGGCTGCGTCATGTGGAAGGCATCGGCGCTCATGCCGTAGCCCGCCACTTCGGCGTAGATCCGGGCGCCCCGGGCCTTGGCGTGCTCGTATTCCTCGAGAACCATGACCCCGGCGCCTTCACCCAGGACGAAGCCGTCGCGGTCCTTGTCCCACGGCCGGCTGGCGGTCTGCGGGTCGTCGTTGCGGGTGGACAGGGCGCGGGCGGCGCAGAAGCCCCCCAGGCCGAGGGGCGAAACCGTCGATTCGGCACCACCGGCGACCATCACGTCGGCATCGCCGTATTCGATGATGCGGGCTGCCTCGCCCACGGAGTGGGTACCGGTGGTGCAGGCGGTGACCAGGGCGATGTTCGGCCCTTTGAGACCGTACATGATCGAGAGGTTGCCCGAAATCATGTTGATGATCGAACCGGGAACGAAGAAGGGGGAAATCTTGCGCACGCCGCCGGCCGCGTATTCTTCCTTGGTCGCCTCGATGAGCGGCAGCCCGCCGATGCCGGAACCGATGGCGACGCCGATCCGTTCCGCGTTTTCCGGGTTTTCCGCCAGGCCGGCGTCACGGATGGCCTGGATTCCCGCCGCCATGCCGTAATGGATGAAGGCATCCATGCGGCGCGCCTCCTTCGGCGACAGGTAGGTTCCAATGTCGAAATTCTTGACCTCGCCGGCGAACTGGACCGGGAAGCTCGAAACGTCGAACTTGGTGATCGGGGCGATGCCGGAGCGGCCGGCCAGCAGATTCTGCCAGGCCTCTTCGACGGTATTGCCGACCGGGGAAACGATTCCCAGGCCGGTGATGACGACTCTGCGACGTGCCAAGGTGCACTCCGAATTCGAAGACGGCAAGGCCGGCCAAGTGGCCGGCCTCATCCGCTAAAACCTGAGAATGGATTACTTCTTGTTGGCGAGGATGTAATCAACCGCCTGCTGGACAGTGGTGATCTTCTCGGCGTCTTCGTCGGGAATCTCGCATTCGAATTCTTCTTCGAGGGCCATCACCAGTTCGACGGTATCCAGAGAATCAGCGCCCAGATCGTCCACGAAGGAGGACTCGTTCTTGATATCCGCTTCGTTCACGCCGAGTTGTTCGGCGACGATCTTCTTGACGCGCTCTACGATGTTATCCATGTGAAAAAACTCCTTCCCCCTACGGGTATAAAAAACGTTGCAAGTGTACCAAAACCCGGCCTTCCCGGAAATCAGTCCATGAACATGCCGCCGTTGACGTGGATCGTCGTGCCCGAAACGTAGGCGGCGCCTGGCGAAGCGAGATAGGCCACGGCCCCCGCCACGTCTTCCGGGGTGCCCGCCCGGCCGAGCGGAATGCCGGCGAGCATGGCTTCCTTCTGCTTTTCGTCGAGGGCATGGGTCATGTCGGTGGCGATGAAGCCGGGGGCCACGCAATTGACCGTGATGTTGCGGCTGCCCAGTTCCCGGGCCAGGGACCGGGTCATGCCGGCCACCCCGGCCTTGGCGGCGCAGTAGTTGGCCTGCCCCGGGTTGCCGGCATAGCCGACCACCGACGTGATGTTGATGATGCGTCCCTGGCGGGCCTTCATCATGCCCCGCATGACCGCCTTGGAAAGGCGGAAGACGGCTTTCAGATTGGTCTCGATGACGGCGTCCCATTCCTCGTCTTTCATGCGCATGGCGAGGTTGTCGCGGGTGATGCCGGCGTTATTGACGAGGATGCCGACGGGGCCGAATTCCTTGTCGATGCCGGCAATCACCCCATCGACCTGGGCCTGGTCGCGGACTTCGAGGACCAGACCCCGGCCCTTGACCCCGGCCTCGCCGAGGTAGGCGACAATCCGTCCGGCGCCGTCCTCGCTGGTGGCGGTGCCGACCACGGTGGCGCCCAGGCGCCCCAGTTCAAGGGCGATGGCGCGGCCGATGCCGCGGGTGGCGCCGGTGACGAGGGCGACTTGTCCGTTGAGCATGGCGTTCATTCCAGATTGAGGTTGGTTTCGATGGCGGCCAGATCGGCCAGGGCGAGGCCGTTGAGTCCGTCGGCGCAGCGCTTGGTGAGGCCGGCCAGCACCTTGCCGGGGCCGCACTCGGCCACCGTCGTCACGCCCATGGCGGCCATCTTCTGGATGGTCTCGACCCAGCGCACCGGGTTGTAGGCCTGCCGGACCAGGGCGTCCTTGATGCGGGCCGGATCGCTTTCGACGGCGACATCGACGTTGTTGACCACCGGAATACGCGGCGCCTGGATCGGCAGTTCAGCCAGACGGGCGGCGAGCTGGTCGGCGGCCGGGCGGATCAGGGAAGAATGGAAGGGCGCGGAAACCGGCAGGGCCTTGGTCAGTTTGGCGCCCTTGGCCTTGCAGGCGACCATGGCCCGCTCGACGGCCCCCTTGTGGCCGGCAATGACGGTCTGGCCGGCGGCGTTGAAATTGACCGGCTCGACGACTTCACCCTGGGCCACTTCGGCACAGGCGGCCCGGATGCCGTCGTCGTCGAGGCCGAGGATGGCCGCCATGGCGCCGGTGCCGAGGGGCACCGCGGCCTGCATGGCGGCGGCGCGCAGGCGCACCAGGGGCACGGCGTCGGTGAAGGCGAGGACGCCAGCGGCGACCAGGGCCGAATACTCGCCCAGGCTATGGCCGGCCACCACGGCCGGCTGCCGGCCGCCCTTGTCGAGCCACAAACGCCAGGCGGCGATGCCGGCGGTGAGCATGACCGGCTGGGTATTGACGGTTTGCGTCAGGATTTCGGCCGGGCCGTTGGCGACCATCGCCCAGAGGTCGTCGCCCAGGGCCGTCGAGGCCTCGTCGAAAGTGGCGCGGACGATGGGCGAATCGCCATAGGCGGCCATCATGCCGACGCTCTGGGAGCCTTGTCCCGGAAAAACGAATGCAAAAGCCATTTTCAGTCTCCCGATCAGAATTCGAACAGGGCGGCGCCCCACGTAAAGCCGCCGCCCACCCCTTCGACCAGCACCTTCTGGCCGCGGCGGATACGGCCGTCGCGCACCGCTTCGTCGAGGGCGAGCGGCACGGAGGCCGCCGAGGTATTGCCGTGGCGATCGACGGTGACGATGATGCGTCCCCGGTCGACGCCGAGTTTTTTGCCGGTGGCCTCGATGATACGGATATTGGCCTGATGGGGGATCAGCCAATCGACCTCGGCGGTGGACAGGCCCGCCGCCGCGCAGACCTCTTCGGCGACTTCGGACAGCACCCGCACGGCGAACTTGAAGACGGCCTGGCCGTCCATGCGCAGGAAGGGGTCGCCGGTCACCTGGCCGCCGCAAATCTGGCCCGGCACGTTGAGGATGCCGCTCTGGCTGCCGTCGGCGTGCAGCGCGGTGGCCAGGATGCCGGGCTTGTCGGAAGCCTCGAGAACGATGGCGCCGGCGCCATCGCCGAAGAGGACGCAGGTACCGCGGTCCTGCCAGTCGAGAATGCGGGAAAAGACCTCGGCGCCGATCACCAGGGCCTTCTTGTGGCTGCCCGAGGCGATGAACTTGTCGGCGATGCCGAGGGCGTAGGCGAAGCCGGCACAAACGGCCTGGACGTCGAAGGCCGTGGCCCCCTTGTTGCCGAGCTTGCCCTGGATCAGGCAGGCCGTGCTGGGAAAGATGAAATCGGGGGTCGACGTGGCGACGATGATGAGGTCGAGATCCGCCGCGTCGACGCCGGCCATGTCCAGGGCGCGCCGGGCGGCTTCGAGTCCGAGTTCGCTCGAGGTGACGCCGGGGGCCGCGAGATGGCGGCTGCGGATGCCGGTGCGGGTGACGATCCAGTCATCGTTGGTGTCGATGCCGCGACCAGCGAGATCTGCATTGCTGACGGGGTTTCCCGGCAGAAAGCTGCCGGTGCCGATCAAGCGCGAATACATTCAGACATTCTCCTCGACGGCAGCCGGAACGGCTGCGGATTCCTGGGCCAGGCGACCGGCGATCCGTTCGAGCACGCGGTTCTCGGCGGCATCGTAGGCCCGGGCGATGGCGTTGGCAAACGAAAAACAGTCGGCGGAGCCGTGGCTCTTGACGGAAATCCCCCGCAACCCGAGCAGGATGGCGCCGTTGTAGCGCCGATGATCGACCCGCTTCTTGAAGGCGTTGAGGACCGGCAAGGCCATCAGCGCAACGATCTTGGTCAGCAGATTGCGCTTGAATTCCTGGCGCAGGAAGGAAGCCAGCATTTGCGCCAGGCCTTCCGAGGTCTTGAGGGCGACGTTGCCGACAAAACCGTCGCACACCACGACGTCGGCATCGCCTTTGTAGATGCCGTCCCCTTCAACGTTGCCGACGAAATTGAGGCCCGACTGCCGGAGCAACTCAGCCGCCGCCTTGACGACCTCGTTGCCCTTGATGTCTTCCTCGCCGATATTGAGGAGCCCGACCGTGGGGCGGTCGGCGTGTTCCAGCGCCGACACCAGCGTGGCCCCCATGATGCCGAACTGGAGCAGGTGCTCGGGACCACAATCGACGTTGGCCCCGAGGTCGAGCATGTGGGTATGGCCGTTCAGGGTGGGCAGGGGCGCACAGATGGCCGGCCGGTCGATGCCCGGCAGCATCTTGAGGACGAAGCGGGAAATCGCCATCAAGGCCCCGGTATTGCCGGCGGAAACGCAGGCATCGGCCTCCCCGGCCTTGACCAGGTTGATCGCCACCCGCATCGACGAATCTTTCTTATTGCGCAGCGCCAGGGCCGGGGACTCGTCCATGGCGACGACTTCCGCAGCGTGAACGATGGTCAGGCGGCCGCTCTCGGCGGCAGCGCCGAGATGGGGACGAATCGCCTCGTCCCGCCCGACCAGGATGACGTGCGCCTGGGGATGATCGGTAAGAAAGCGGACAGCCGCCGGCACCGTCACCGACGGTCCGTGGTCGCCCCCCATGCAATCGATGGCGATGCGGGTAGTCATGGCAAAAGAAAAGGCAGGCAGTCCGGTGGGAACTGCCTGCCCTGTCTCAGACGATTACTCGCCCTTGCCCTTGACGACTTTCTTGCCGCGGTAGAACCCGGACGGAGAAATGTGGTGGCGCAGATGCACCTCGCCGGTGGTCGGTTCGACGGCCAGCGCGGGGTTGGTGAGGAAATCGTGGGCGCGGTGCATGCCGCGCTTGGACGGGGATTTTTTGTTCTGTTGAACGGCCATTTCATTACTCCAAAAAAATCAGTTCGGCTTGCCCTTGAGTCCCGCCAGCACGGCAAACGGAGAAATCCGCTCACCCGCCTCGGTCGCCCCGGGCAAGCTACATTTTTCGTGCCGCGGCGCCACCGGCAGGGCCAGGAGGACTTCGTCCTCCACCAGTTCGGCCACGTCCAGTTCGCCCGCCACGGGCAGAAAATCCTTGCTGTCGTCTTCCAGCTCGTCCTGCGACATCTCGGCGCCCTCCGGCACCAATTCCAGCAGGCTGTCCACCTCGACGGCAAAGTCGATGGCGCCCAGGCACCGTTGGCAGGCCAGCGGCAGGGTTGCGGAAGCGGTCAGCCTCAGTTGCGCCTGACCTTGCTCACCCTTCACCCCCTGCACGCGGAACCGCACCTCTCCCTCCACCTCGGCCAGCAGGTCATGCAGGCGCTCAAGGTCGGAAACCGCCAGCGTTCCTTCGAGAACACGGCCGTTCCGGGCAAAGGCAAAACTATCGATCGCGAGCTGTTGCGACATAAACGTTGAATGATATTATTTTTGGCCTACCAAGTCAAAACAAGGCAACGCTTCAACAAAAAGCCGCAAAGGCTTGTTGATGCAACAATTTATGGCAAAGAAACTCGTTCTCGCCTCGACCTCACCCTATCGTCGCGAATTGCTCGCCCGCCTCGGACTCGCCTTCGAGGTCGCCAACCCACGGACCGACGAGACTCCGCATCCCAGCGAGGCGCCCGAAGAAACCGCCCGGCGGCTCTCGGAAGCCAAGGCCCGCGCCGTCGCCGACGCCTTCCCCGGCGCCCTCATCATCGGCAGCGACCAGGTCGCGGTGATGGACGGCCGGGTCTTCGGCAAACCCGGCACCCACGCCCGGGCGGTCGAACAACTGGAACAGCTCGCCGGCAAGACCGTCAATTTCTACACCGGACTTTGTCTCTACAACGCCGCCACCGGGCATACCCAGGTGCGGGGCGTACCGACCCTGGTCACCTTCCGGGCGCTTTCCCGCCGTGAGATCGAAAACTACGTCGCCCGCGAACAACCGTACAACTGCGCCGGCTCGGCCAAATCGGAAGGACTCGGCATCGCCCTCCTCTCCGCCCTTGAGGGCAGCGACCCCAACGCCCTCGTCGGCCTCCCGCTGATCGCCCTCTGCGACATGCTGCGGGCCGAAGGTGTGGACATCCTGTGACTCCGGGCCGCCTCCTCCTTATCCCTGTCCCCCTCGGCCCCTCGGCACCGCAAGCGGTCCTGCCGCAACCGGTCCTGGAAGCTTTGCGGCCGCTGCGTCACTTCGTTGTCGAAGGCGCCAGGACGGCGCGGGCCTTCCTCAAGGCGGCCGGGGTGGCGACGCCGCTGCAGGAACTCGAGATCCGGGAACTCAACGAACATACCAAACGCGACCAACTGGACGCCCTCCTCGCCCCGCTGCTCGCCGGCCACGACGTCGGCCTCATATCGGAAGCCGGCTGTCCGGCCGTGGCCGACCCTGGCGCCGATCTGGTGGCCCTGGCCCAGCGGCACGGCATCGCGGTCGTGCCCCTGATCGGCCCCTCGTCGCTGCTGCTCGCCCTCATGGCCTCCGGACTCAACGGCCAGCGCTTCGCCTTCCACGGCTACCTGCCGGCCAAGGAGGCCGAACGGCAAAAGGAATTGCGCGACCTCGAAGCCGAATCCCGCAAGCGCCGCCAGACCCAGATTTTCATCGAAACTCCCTACCGTAACCGGCAGCTTTACGACGCCGTGCTCAAGACCTGTCAGCCCGCCACCCGGCTTACCGTCGCCACCGACCTGACCCTGCCCGGCGAAAGCGTGCGCACCCGCAGCATCGGCCAATGGAAAAACGAAACGCCGCCCGATTTCGAGCGGCGTCCAACGGTTTTCCTGCTCCTGGCTTAATTCGCAGCGAAGCCGCTTATCCCTTCGCAACCTGGGTTGCCTTGGAAAAAACAGAGCGCAACGTGTTGTTGCACCAGCGGGTCAACGGAACTTCGAGTCGGGTAAACGAAACCTGGGATATCAGCCCGATGGTCAACACTGAAACCAGGATCAGCCCCCACTGCATCACGGCGTTGCCATTTTGCCAAAGGGTAACGTAAAACATATTGATCGGCCATAACACCAGCAAGTGCAGAAGGTAAGTCGAATAGGAGCAATCACCCCAATGCTGCAAACGCTTATGGGCACTAAGGTCGCGATCAAAGCACAAAATCCCCCAAACAATCAGCGCCGAACCGATCCCCCACCCGAGAAATCCTCGCGCAGAACTCATCAGGATCAAGGTCACGCCGCCGACCAGAAATAGGACACCGAGCATTCTTGTCTTGGGTAGCAGTTTGCGGACATGACACCAGCCAAACAGCGCCCCGACCAGAAATAACAGCATAAGACTGTTTTTCGCGAAGCCGGAACCCGGTAGTCCCGATGGATAAACCTGGCAACCCAGTATCATTAAGGCTAACGGCCAGGCCGTTGAATTCATAACGCTACTGTCTACAAATCGTGAAGCGACATAGAGGCTGGCCGCAAACATCACATAGAACGCCATTTCAAAATTGAGCGACCATCCAACGGGCAGAACCGGGAAAAAATTCTGCTGATCGAAACTCGTCAGGAAAGCAAGCGAGGCGACGAAGTGGTCAAGTGTCGTCTTCACCTCCCCGGTTTTCAAAACTGGGAAGGCCACCATCATGCCAAGTGTGATGAGGCTCGCGATCCAATAGATCGGCACAATTCTGGATAGCCTGCGCAGCAAGAATTCCCGGGCCGACATGTCTCGTCCGTGTGTCGACACGACCATTACGAATCCACTGATGACAAAAAATATGTCAACGCCGACGGCGCCCTTTGTCGCCGCCAACCATCCGAATATGGAGGTCGCGTTAAACCCAAAGAAGACTTGATGAACGTGATGGATAACCACTACCCATGCGGCAAATGCGCGCAGCACTTGAATCGATGCCAGGTTCACCTTGAAAAACCTAGAAAAGACCGGTACTGACGATCAGGCAACGCAACATAGATGGGAGCATGCCCACTCCAAATATCTAGCGCAGCCGAGCGCTCGAGGTTTCGGCGAAGCCGTTCCAGAACCCCGCCGCGGCGCCGGCTCCGAGCCGCTTGGCGACCCGCTCGGCGATGTTGTCCTTGACCGTGTATTCGAGCACCTTCTCCGCCTTGATGACGTCGCGGGCGACGGATTCGACCGAGCCGTAGTCGTCGGCCAGTCCCAGTTCGATGCTCTGGACGCCGGTCCACATCAAGCCGGAGAACATGTCCGGCGTTTCCTTGAGGCGCTTGCCGCGGCCGGTCTTGACGACATCGATGAACTGTTTGTGAATGTCGTCGAGCAAGACCTGGGCATGGGCCTTGTGGCGGGCATCCTGGGGCGAGAAGGGATCGAGGAAGCCCTTGTTCTCGCCGGCCGTGAGAAGGCGGCGCTCGACGCCGAGCTTGTCCATGCTGCCGGTAAAGCCGAAACCGTCCATAAGGACTCCGATGGAGCCGACGATGCTGGCCTTGTTCACATAAATCTTGTCGGCGGCGGCGGCGACGTAATAACCGCCCGAGGCGCAGAGATCCTCGACCACGGCGTAGAGCGGCTTGTCCGGATGCTTGGCGCGCAGGCGCTTGATTTCGTCGTTGACCATGCCGGCCTGGACCGGGCTGCCGCCAGGGCTGTTGATGCGCAGCACGACGCCCTGGGCGTTTTTCTCGTCGAAGGCGCTTTGCAGGGCGGCGATCAGCTTCTCGGCGCTGGCCTCGCCCCGGGCTTCGATGACCCCATTGAGATGGACGAGAGCGGTGTGTTTTTCCTCGTGGGCCGCGGTGCCGCCCCAATCGACCAGGGCGGCCAGGACGACCAGGAGATAGACGAAGCCCAGGGACTTGAAGAAAATACCCCAGCGACGCCGCGTTTTCTGCTCTTCCAGGGCGGCAAAAGCCAGTTTTTCCAGGGTCTGTCTTTCCCAATGGGTATTTTCAGGGGCTTGCTGAGTGTCCATTTTGCTTTTCGGGTACGAGGAGATAGATGGCGCCGCCGCGCTCTTCCACCGGCAGCGGCTTGAGGCCTTTGCCCTGGCAGCGACCGCCCAGGCAACGCCCGGTGTCGGGGGCATAGAGTGCGCCGTGAACGGAGCAGACCAAGTATAGCTTGGAATAATCGAAAAACTCGCCCGGCATCCAGTCCAGCTGGGCGGGAACGTGGCCGCATTCGTTCAAATACGCAAAAACCCGGCCGCGATGGCGGATGGCGAAGGCCGGCGTCTCCCGTCCGAAGCGATCGACGGTGAAGCGCCACCCCTTACCCCCCTCGGGCAGGTCGGCGGAAGCGCAGATCAGGCGTTCTGCCGCAGCCATTCCGCCAGTTCCGGCACAGTGTGGAGGCAGGCAACCGGCCGGTATTCCCGCAGATGCTCGTGACCATGGGCGCCGTAGGTGACGGCCAGGCCGTCGACACCGGTATTGGTGGCCATGAGCAGATCGTGGGAGGTATCACCGATCATCAGCGTGCGCTCCGGTTCGACGGCGAATTCGGCCATCAGCTCGGCCAGCATCTGGGGATGGGGTTTGGAGAAACATTCGTCGGCACAGCGGGAGGCGTGGAACATCGGCCCCAGCCCGCAATGCCCCAAGGCCCGGTCGAGACCGACCCGGCTTTTGCCCGTGGCGATGGCGAGAATCCGGCCGGACTCGCGAAGTTCCCCGACGATTTCGCGGATGCCGGCAAAGAGTTCGAGCTCGTGGTCGCCGGCCAGGTAGTGATGGCGGTAGCGCGCCGCCATTTCCGGATAGCGCTCGGCGGGCAGGTTGGGAACCGCCTGGCGCATGGCGTCGACCAGCCCCAGGCCGATGACATGGCGGGCCTGGGAATCGGAGGGCGGCACCAGGTCGAGGTCGCGGCACGCCGCCTGGATCGAGCGGACGATCGCGGCCGCCGAATCCATCAGGGTGCCGTCCCAGTCGAAGACAATCAGTTCGTAGCGGTTCATGGCAAGGGTAGAGAGCCGTCAGGCCAGTATTTGTTCCAGGTTTTCGCCGGCAAACTCCCGGCCTTCCCGCGCCGAAAGCGCATGAACATAGCTCTTCAGCCCGGCCGGCAGGGGGGCCCGGAATTCCAGGGGCGCCGCCGTCAGCGGGTGGCGGCAGGCGAGCCGCCAGGCGTGAAGCGCCATGCGCTTCAACCCGTCCTTCCTGAGTGCCTTGTTGAGGGCGAAGTCGCCATATTTCTCGTCCCCCAGGATGGGAAAGCCGAGATGAGCGAGGTGCACCCGGATCTGGTGGGTTCGCCCGGTTTTCAGCTGCGCTTCCAGCAGGCTGGCGCTCGGCCAGCGCGCCAGGAGCCGGAATACCGTATGGGCAGCCTTGCCTTGCGGGTCGATGCTGACCCGGCGTTCGCCGGCGTCGGTGAGGTATTTGTGGAGCGGTTGGCGGACGTGCTGGGTGGCGTTCATCCAACGCCCCCTGACCAGCACCAGGTAGCGCTTGTCGGCCCCGGCGCCGTGCTCGCGGAACATGTCGTGGAGCGCGGTGAGGGCCAGCCGCTTCTTGCCCACCAGGAGGATGCCCGAGGTTTCGCGGTCGAGGCGGTGGGCGAGTTCCAGGAATTTCGCCTGGGGCCGCTGCCGCCGCAGGGCCTCGATGACACCGAAGCTGACGCCGCTGCCCCCATGGACCGCCACCCCCTCCGGCTTGTCGATGACGAGCAGGGCCTCGTCTTCGAACACGATGGGCAGATCGACCCGCTGCTTGGCCACCTCCTCGGCTTCGACCTCGGGCCGGGCCGCCAGGCGGATGGGCGGCAGACGCACGGTATCGCCGGCGACCAGGCGATAGGTCGCGTCGACCCGGCGGCTGTTGACCCGCACTTCGCCGCTCCGCAATATGCGATAGAGATGGCTCTTGGGAACCCCCTTGCAGCGACGAATGAGAAAGTTGTCGAGGCGCTGGCCCTGCTCTTCTTCGTCGATCACCAGGTGGGTGACCGAATTGTTACCTGCCCCGTTCATTTTGAAATATACTAAACTTGATTTGCGTCTCGGTTTGTAAGAGAGACTGCACCGTCAGACCGTTCGCCCTCGCATTTTTTGCGACCGCATCGCGGCAGGCTCCGGCCCCTCACTTGCGCGACTTGCACAAGCCAGACCAACGCAGATCGACTGGTTAACTTCGCTCACCAAAAGTAGCGATGGTAATGGATTAGCCCACTGTAAGCACGCACGGTTTGCCCGTTGCAGGAATTTCACCGCCGCCTTGGTACAAAAATGCGGCGAATAATAATCAGCGAAAGACCACTTCACACCTTGTTGCCACTGAATACGACTCATGACGCAACCCGATAACTGAACGTGTCGCTGCCTGCGCGGGCGCTCCGTTGCAGCGTGCTTTGGTGCGCTGGAGCCCCACAATAATGAAACGCATGCTCTTCAACGCGACACAGGCCGAGGAACTTCGTGTCGCCATTGTTGATGGTCAGAAACTGATCGACCTCGACATTGAATCGGCCGCCAAGGAACAGCGGAAAAGCAACATCTACAAGGGTGTCATCACCCGCATCGAACCGTCCCTCGAAGCCTGCTTCGTAGACTACGGCGCCGAGCGCCACGGTTTCCTGCCCTTCAAGGAAGTCTCCCGGGCCTATTTCCAGCCCGGGGTCGAGGTATCCAAGGCCAAGATCAACGAGGCCCTGAAGGAAGGCCAGGAACTTATCGTCCAGGTCGACAAGGACGAACGCGGCAACAAAGGTGCGGCGCTGACCACCTACGTCTCCCTGGCCGGCCGCTATCTCGTCCTGATGCCCAACATCCCCAGGGGCGGCGGCGTTTCCCGCCGCGTCGACGGCGACGAACGGGCCGAACTCCGCGACACCATGGATCAGCTCGAAGTGCCCAACGGCATGAGCCTGATCGCCCGCACCGCCGCCATCGGCCGCCAGGCCGAGGAGCTGCAGTGGGACTTGAACTATCTCCTGCAGTTGTGGAGCGCCATCGAGGGCGCCGCCAACCAGCAGACCGGCGCCTTCCTCATTTACCTGGAAGGCAGTCTGGTGATTCGCGCCATCCGCGACTACTTCCAGCCCGACATCGGCGAAATCCTCATCGATACCGACGAGGTCTTCGAGCAGGCCCGCGCCTTCATGGGCACGGTCATGCCGGGCAACGTCAATCGCGTCAAGCGCTACCGCGACGACGTGCCGCTCTTTTCCCGCTTCCAGATCGAACACCAGATCGAGACGGCCTTCGCCCGCCAGGTCAACCTGCCCTCCGGCGGCGCCATCGTCATCGACCATACCGAAGCCCTGGTCGCCGTCGACGTGAACTCCGGCCGCGCCACCAAGGGTTCGGACATCGAGGAAACGGCGCTCAAGACCAATATCGAAGCCGCCGACGAACTGGCCCGCCAGCTGCGCCTGCGCGATTTGGGCGGCCTCATCGTCATCGATTTCATCGACATGGAGAACCAGCGCAACCAGCGGGAGGTGGAAAACCGCCTGCGCGACGCCCTGCGCTTCGACCGGGCCCGCGTCCAGATGGGCAAGATCAGCCGCTTCGGCCTAATGGAACTGTCCCGCCAGCGCCTGCGCCCGGCCCTCGCCGAGACCAGCTACATCCCCTGCCCGCGCTGCACCGGCACCGGCCACATCCGCTCGACGGAATCCGCCGCCCTGCACATCCTGCGCATCCTCGAAGAGGAAGCCATGAAGGAAAACACCGCCGCGGTGCACGTCCAGGTGCCGGTGGATGTCGCCACCTTCCTGCTCAACGAAAAGCGCCCCGACATTCAGGCCATCGAGTTGCGGCACAAGGTCACCATCCTGCTGATCCCCAACATCCACCTGGAAACCCCGGCTCACACCGTGGTCCGCCTGCGGCACGACGACCTCAACCAGGACGATCTCAAGGAGCCGTCCTACAAGATGGTGGATATGCCGGCCGAGGAAAACTCCCGCCTGCCCTCCGCCGACAAGGACGCCGGCAAGCCCCGCCAGGAAGCGGCGATCAAGAACATCACGCCGGAGCAGCCGGCCCCGATCATGCCCGAGAAGGCGCCCGAAGCCCCTGCCCCCGCCGCGGCCCCCAAGGAAGAGAAGGGACTCCTGTCCAAACTCTTCTCCTGGTTCCGCAGCAGCCCGGAGCCGGTCGCTCCGGCGCCCGCCCCCGCGCCAGAACCTGTTCGCAAGCCGCGGGAAGGCCAGCGTGACGGTCGGCGCGAACGGAGTGAAGGCCGGGGCGACGGTCGCCGCGGCGGTCGCGGCAGCAACCGCCGCGACGAAGAACGGGGTGAAGGCCGGGGCGAACGCCCGGAGCGCAATGGCCGCGACAACCGCGATAATCGCGGCGAACGCTCCGCCGAACGCACGCCGCGGGAAGAAGCCGCAGCCCCCGTCGGCGAACGTCCCGAGCGCCAGGAACGACGTCCCCGCGGCGAGCGCAAGGAGCGCCGCGACCGCCAGCCGGGGGCCGAAGTTGCCGAAACCCGCCCCGAGGCCGCCAGCGCCGCCTTGACCGCCCTGCCGCCAGCCCTCGCCGCCGAAACCCCGGAAGGCGGCGATGACCAGAATGCCCGTCGCCGCGGTCGGCGCGGCGGTCGCGGCCGTGGCCGCAACGAAGGCAACGGCGAAAACACCGCCGCCCCGATCGAAGCCCAGGCCGAATCTCCGGCCATGACCCCGGCCGAGGCGCCGGCAGTCGTCGCCGAACCGGCCACCGCGCCGGCACCGGTGCCGCCGGTCGTGGCCGAAGCGCCCGCCGCGGTTGCGCCCGCCGAAACCTCGCCCCCGGCACCGGAGGAAGGGGCTTCCCCCGTCGTAAACGTGCCGCCGGCCGCGATGGAACCCATCGCCGAAGCGGCAGCGGTCTCACGCCAAACCGCTCCGGTGGCGGTCGACGCCCCCCGGGAGTCCGCCCCCCTTGAGCCGGCCGCAACGGTGATACCCCCGGCGGTAGAACTGGAGCCGGCCCAGCCGGCGGTCGAGTTAAAGGTCGAGGCGGCCGCCCCCGTTCCGCTACCGACTCCGCAACCGATCCAGCTGGAAAAGGCGCTCGAGGAAAGCGGCCTGGTTCTTGTCCAGACGGTCGCCGACCAGAATTGGCAGCCGGAAGCACCGCCGGTCAAGCTGGGCAGGCCGCGCAAGCAAAACGCCCCGACCGGGGCGGAAGGCGAACCCATGGTCATGGTCGAAACCGGAAAGTAAGTTTTTCCTGTACCCAATAAAACGGGGCGCCAGCGGCGCCCCGTTTTATTTGCTTCCCCGGGTCAGCTCCGAGCGAGCTGTTGCTTCAACGAATCGACCAGCCCCTGGGCGGCATCCTCGACCATATCGAGGACCAGATCGAAGCCATGGCCCAACCCGTAATAGGGATCGGGGACTTCATCGTCGTCGAAATGCTGGGCATAGTCCATGAACAACCTGATCTTGTCGTAATGCTCGGGGCCGGCCAGGCGCTTCAGGCTGTCGAGATTGGCCCGGTCCATGGCGAGAATGAGATCGAAGTATTCGATATCCTGGGGCGCCACTTTCCGCGCCCGCTGCTGCGACAGGTTGTAGCCCCTGACCGAGGCGGCCCGCTGGGTCCGCTGATCCGGCGATTCACCCACGTGGTAGCCGTGGGTTCCCGCAGAATCAACTTCAACAACGTCTCCCAATCCATTGTTTACTATTATTTTTCTCAATACGCCTTCCGCCGTCGGCGAGCGGCAGATGTTGCCCATGCAGACCAGCAGCACGCGAAAGGTCATGGTCTCTCGTCTCCGTCGCGATCGTGGGGCGCTGCGCCGAATACGCGTTCCTTGACGCGGAATAGTTCGTCGCGTGCCGCCGCCGCTTTTTCAAACTCGAGGTTTCTGGCGCACTCGAGCATCTGTTTTTCCAGGCGCTTGATTTCCCGTGCCAGCGCCTTTTCATCCATCGCCTCGTAGACCGCCTGCTGCTGCGCAGCTTTCAACTCGGTCTGAGCCGTTTCCATATCATACACGCCGTCGATGATGTCTTTGATGCGCTTGGAAACGCCCCGCGGCGTAATTCCGTGTTGGGCATTGAAGGCGATCTGTTTGTTCCGTCGTCTTTCGGTTTCGGCCATGGCCCGCTGCATCGATTCGGTGAGCCGGTCGGCGTACAGGATGGCGGCGCCGTTGATGTGCCGGGCGGCCCGGCCCATGGTCTGGATGAGCGAGCGCTCCGAACGCAGGAAGCCCTCCTTGTCGGCATCGAGAATGGCGACGAGCGAGACTTCCGGGATATCGAGGCCTTCGCGCAGCAGATTGATGCCGACCAGGACGTCGAATTCGCCGAGCCGCAGGTCACGGATGATCTCCACCCGCTCGACGGTATCGATGTCGGAATGGAGGTAACGCACCTTGACCCCGTTGTCGGCGAGAAAATCGGTCAAATCCTCGGCCATCCGCTTGGTCAAGGTGGTGACCAGCACCCGTTCGCGGGCTGCGGTGCGTTTCCTGATTTCCCCCAGGAGGTCGTCGACCTGCGTCGAGGCCGGACGGACCGACACCTCCGGGTCCACCAGGCCGGTGGGGCGGGCGACCTGCTCGACGACCTGGCCGGCATGGCGGTTTTCGTAGTCGGCCGGGGTGGCGGAAACGAAAACCGTCTGCCGTAGATGGGCCTCGAATTCCTCAAAGCGGAGCGGCCGGTTGTCCAAAGCCGAAGGCAGGCGAAATCCGTAATCGACCAGGTTTTCCTTGCGCGAGCGATCGCCCTTGTACATGCCGCCGACCTGCCCGATGGCGACGTGGGATTCGTCGATGAACATGAGGGCGTCGGCGGGCAGGTAGTCGATCAACGTGGGCGGCGGTTCGCCGGCCTTGCGTCCCGACAGATGGCGCGAATAGTTTTCGATGCCCTTGCAAAAGCCGATCTGGTCGAGGAGTTCGAGGTCGAAGCGGGTACGCTGCTCGATGCGCTGGGCCTCGACCAGTTTCTGGCTGTCGGTGAAGAACCTGACCCGCTGGTTGAGTTCCGTTTTGATGGCGTCAATGGCCCGCAGCACCGTGGCCCGCGGCGTCACGTAGTGGGAGGCCGGAAAGACCGTGAAGCGCAGGGCCTTGTTGGTGAGGTGGCCGGTGAGGGGATCGAAGAACTGCAGCCCCTCGACCTCGTCGTCGAAAAGCGAGACGCGGATGGCGTGTTCGGCGTGCTCGGCCGGAAAGATGTCGATGACGTCGCCCCGTACGCGGAAGGTTCCCCGGTGGAAATCGACGTCGTTGCGCTCGTACTGCATCTCGGCCAGGCGCTTGACGATGGCCCGCTGGTCGAGTTTGTCCCCCACCCGCATGGTGAGGATCATGTTGTGGTATTCGTCGCGGTCGCCGATGCCGTAGATGCACGACACCGTCGCCACGATCACCACGTCGCGCCGCTCGATCAGGCTCTTGGTGGCCGACAGCCGCATCTGCTCGATGTGGTCGTTGATCGAACTGTCCTTCTCGATGTAGAGATCGCGGGACGGGACGTAGGCTTCGGGCTGGTAGTAATCGTAGTAGGAGACGAAATACTCGACGGCGTTTTCGGGGAAGAACTCCTTGAATTCGGAGTAGAGCTGCGCCGCCAGGGTCTTGTTGGGCGCCAGAACCAAGGCCGGACGGCCGCTGCGGGCGATGACGTTGGCCATGGTGTAGGTCTTGCCCGAGCCGGTCACGCCAAGCAGCGTCTGGAAGGAGAGACCGTCCTCCAGGCCCTCCATGAGCTTGGCGATAGCCTCGGGCTGGTCGCCGGCCGGCGGAAACGGCTGATACAGCCGGAACGGACTGCCGGCAAAGGTGGCGACGGGGACTTCGGGCGTACTGACGGCGGTATCGCTCATGCTAAACTAACACGGTTTGACAAGCCTCGGGCCAGAGGGCCGCGGGGAACCACAGCATAACATTCCACGGAGTACCTATGACCTCTTCGATCTTTGCCGCGGTGGAGATGGCCCCGCGTGACCCCATCCTCGGCCTGAACGAAGCATTCAACGCCGACCCCCGTAGCACCAAGGTCAACCTTGGCGTCGGCGTCTATTTCGACGACAACGGCAAGATTCCCCTCCTGGCCGCCGTCAAGGCCGCCGAGGAAGCCCGCCTCAAGGCCGCCCCGCCCCGCGGCTACCAGCCCATCGAAGGCCTGGGCGCCTACAACACGGCCGTGCAAAACCTGCTTTTCGGCAAGGATTCCTCCCTCCTCGCCAACGGCCAGGTGGTGACCGCCGAAGCCCTGGGCGGCACCGGTGCCCTCAAGATCGGCGCCGACTACCTGAAGCGCCTCAACCCTGCCGCCAAGGTGTACATCAGCGATCCCTCCTGGGAAAACCACCGCGCCCTCTTCGAGTCCGCCGGCTTCCTGGTCGAGAACTACCCCTACTACGATGCCGCCACCCGCGGCGTCAATTTCGCCGGCATGAAAGCCTGCCTGGGCGCCCTGCCCGCCGGTTCCATCGTCGTCCTGCACGCCTGCTGCCACAACCCCACCGGCGCCGACCTCTCCGACGCCCAGTGGGCCGAAGTGGTCGCCGTCTGCCAGGAGCGCGGCCTGGTGCCCTTCCTCGACATGGCCTACCAGGGCTTCGCCGACGGCATCGACGCCGACGCCGTGGCGGTGCGCGCCTTCTCCGCCTCCGGCCTGCAGTTCTTCGCCTCCAGTTCGTTTTCCAAGAACTTCTCGCTCTACGGCGAGCGCGTCGGGGCGCTGTCCATCGTCACCGCCAGCAAGGACGAGGCCGCCCGCGTCATGTCCCAGTTGAAGCGGGTTATCCGCACCAACTACTCCAACCCGCCGACCCACGGCGGCGCCCTGGTGGCCGCCGTACTCGCCTCGCCGGAACTGCGCCAGATGTGGGAAACCGAACTGGCCGGCATGCGCGACCGCATCCGCGCCATGCGCACCGGCCTCGTCGACGCCATCAAGGCCCAGGGCGTCGCCCAGGACTTCTCCTTCGTCGTCACGCAGCGCGGCATGTTCTCCTACACCGGCCTCACCGCCGCCCAGGTGGAGCGCATGAAGGACGAGTTCGGCATCTACGCGGTATCCACCGGCCGCATCTGTCTGGCCGCGCTCAACAGCAAGAACCTGGACTACGTCGCCCAGGCCATCGCCACGGTCACCAAGGCCTGAAACGGCCCCTGAGCAAGCCGGGCGAGGCCGCGGCCTCGCCTTTTTCTTGCCTGCCCCGCGGCTTACCGGCGGACGGGCAAGCGGTCGGCACGGCGATCAACGCGACACGAAAGCCTGCCTTCGCGTTCCTGGGGTTGTCGCGGGGTTGTCGCTCATCGTCGCGACACCGCGGCGGGCACTGCGTTTCGCACCCAGCCAGGGTCACGAATCCGGTGTCCCGCCAATTGCCGAGCAGGCCGCTAGCTGTGTAAACCCACCAGGTTGTTCAGTAAGGTGACGCGGGAGATGGGGGGCTGATATTGAAGGCTGGCATGAGGTCTGTGCCAGTTGTATTGATGCAGCCAGAGCGGCAGATGCCGAGCGCGATGGCTGGATGAC
>SSSZ01000086.1 GCA_009469675.1 Azonexaceae bacterium
ACTTCGTCGGGGGTGATGAGGCCGGGGCAGTTGGGGCCGAGCAGCAGGGTCTTCTTGCCGCCCTTGGCTTCCTTTTCCTTCATCTTGTTGCGCACCATCAGCATGTCGCGGACGGGGATGCCTTCGGTGATGCAGATGGCCAGGTCGAGGTCGGCTTCAACGGCTTCCCAGATGGCGGCGGCAGCACCCGGGGGCGGCACGTAGATGACGGAAACGGTGGCGCCGGTCTGCTGGGCGGCTTCCTTGACGGAACCGAAGATGGGGATGTCGAAAATCTTCTCGCCCGCCTTCTTGGGATTCACCCCGGCCACGAAGCAGTTCTTGCCGTTGGCGTATTCCTGGCACTTCTCAGTATGGAACTGGCCGGTCTTGCCGGTGATGCCCTGGGTGATGATCTTGGTGTCTTTGTTAATCAGGATGGACATTCAAACGCTCCTTACTTGACCGCGGCAACGATCTTGGTGGCGGCTTCCGCCATGGAATCGGCGGCGATGATGGGCAGACCGGAATCCTTGAGAATCTTCTTGCCCAGATCCTCGTTGGTACCCTTCATGCGCACCACCAGGGGCACGGACAGGTTGACGGCGCGGGAAGCGGCGACCACGCCTTCGGCGATGGTGTCGCAGCGCATGATGCCGCCGAAGATGTTGACCAGGATGCCCTTGACCTTGGGGTTCTTCAGCATCAGCTTGAAGGCTTCGGTCACCTTCTCGGTGGTGGCGCCGCCGCCGACGTCGAGGAAGTTGGCCGGCTCGGCGCCGAAGAGCTTGATGGTGTCCATGGTGGCCATGGCCAGACCGGCGCCGTTGACCAGGCAGCCGATGTTGCCGTCGAGGGAGATGTAGGCGAGGTCGAACTTGGACGCCTCGACTTCATCGGGGTCTTCTTCGTCCAGGTCGCGCATGGCGACGATTTCGTCCTGGCGGTAGAGGGCGTTGGAGTCGAAGTTGAACTTGGCGTCCAGGGCCTTGATGTTGCCGTTGCCTTCGAGGATCAGCGGGTTGATCTCGGCGAGGGAGGCATCGGTCTCCATGTAGCAGGTGTAGAGCTTCTTGAAGGTATCGATGGCCTGGGCCTGGGAAGCGGCGGGAACGCCGATGCCGTCGGCCAGCTTCTTGGCCTGCTCGTCGGTCATGCCGACCAGCGGGTTGATGAAGACCTTGATGATCTTCTCCGGGGTCTTGTGGGCGACTTCCTCGATGTCCATGCCGCCTTCCGAAGAGGCCATCATGGCCACGGACTGGGTGGCGCGGTCGGTGAGCGCGGCACAGTAGTATTCGTGCTTGATGTCGGCGCCTTCTTCGATCAGCAGGTTGCGCACCTTCTGGCCGGCCGGGCCGGTCTGGTGGGTCACGAGCTGCATGCCGAGGATCTGGCTGGCGTACTCGCGCACTTGCTCGAGGGACTTGGCGACCTTGACGCCGCCGCCCTTGCCACGGCCACCGGCGTGAATCTGGGCCTTGACCACCCAGACATTGCCGCCCAGGGATTCAGCTGCCTTGACCGCGTCGTCCACGGAAGTGCAGTGAATCCCGCGCGGAACGTTAACGCCGAATTTCTTCAGGATTTGTTTGCCCTGATATTCGTGAATTTTCATGCGCTTTCCTTGCGTTGAGTTGAGTTGCGAGCAATTAGGCAGCCGGCCGGATGGGGAACCACGGCCGCGCCCGGTTATACCGTTGTTGGAACGTGAAATACTACCACAGCGGGCGGGGAAATTAGCAGCCGGAAATTCATAATTACCGCGTGGATTCCGTCGCTTGCATGGTTCGGCGCAGCATCGGTCCGAGCATCGCCGCGGCCAAAATCAGGCTTGCCACCGAGGCAATCCAGAAGCCCCCCACACCCAGGGGCGGTGCCCAACGGTAACAGAGCCACCAGCCTCCCGCCAGCCCCACCCCCCAAAAACAGAAGGTCTGGACCACCATGGGCAGAAAAGTCACGCGATAGGCCCGCAAGGCGTGGCCCGCCACCGTCTGCAGGGCGTCGAAGAACTGATAGACGGCGATGTAGGCGATCAACCCGAGGGCTACCGTGCGCACCGCCGGGTCGTCGGTATAGGCCGCCACGACCGGTTCGGCGGCCAGCCAGAGAAGGCCGCCGAGCGCGGTGGACAGGGCGGCCGCCAGACCCATTCCGGCGACCACGGCGGCCCGGGCCCGGCGCCAGTCGCGGGCGCCCACCGCCTGACCGACGGCGGCCAGGGTGGCGATGGCGAGCGAAAGCGGGAGCATGTAGCAGAGGGCGGCCAAGTTGGCCACCACCCGGTGGCCGGCGACGACGGTGGCCCCCAGGGAGGCGATGAACAGCGCGATGAGGGTGAAGGAGGTGATTTCCACCAGATTCGACAGCCCCATGGGCAGCCCCAAGCGCAGCAGTTCGCGCCACGATGCCCAGCGGGGCCGCCGCCAGCCCGCGAAGGGGCGGTAGCGGGCGCCGAGGGGGCCGCGCCACAGGTAGAAGGCGGCCGACAGGCAGGCGAGCCAGGCGACGGTGATGTTGGAAAGGGCGCAACCGGCCACCCCCAGCCCGGCGCCGAGCCAGCCCTGAAGGGCGAAGCCCCAGGCCAGGAGGGCGTGGATGCCGAGGCTGGCGAGGCCGATCCCCATCAACACCCGGGGTTTTCCCAGGGCGTTGCAGAAGGCGTAGAAGGTGCGATAGCAGAGGGCGGCGGGTAGCCCCCAAGCGAGCAGGCCGAGGTATTGCCGGACCTTGGCCTCGACGGCCGGCTCCATCGAGGCCAGACCGAGGACGATTCCCGGATGGAGCAAGAAGGCGATGCCCGGCAGGCAGAGCAGCAGGGCCAGCCAGAACCCCTGCTGGAGGACGCCGGCGACTTCGCCGTCGCGGCGGGCGCCGTGCAGGTGGGCGACGACCGGCGCCACCGCCTGGAGGATGCCGACCAGGGCGAAGACCACCGAGACGTGCAGGCCGCCGCCGATGGCCACGGCCGCCAGGTCGGCCGCCCCGACGTGGCCGAGGACGGCGGTATCGACGACCATCATGCCGATGGACGACAGTTGGGCGATGAGGATCGGCAGGGCGTGGGCGACCAGCCCCCGGGCGGCGGCGAACAGCATGGCCGGCATTGTCGCATGGGCTGGCCTCTCCCGCCGGTTTGATCTGCCTCAAGCGCCGCAGGGGAAGGCTGCTGGACAATGGCCGGCTTCGGGAGGAATGACATGGATCGACACCGCGGCTACCACGCCATAGAAACCGCCAGCCGCGACGAAATCGCGGCCCTGCAGACCGAGCGCCTGGCGTGGACCCTGCACCACGTCTACGCCAACGTTCCCCATTACCGCGCCAAATTCGACGCCGCCGGAGTGCACCCCGGGGATTTCAAGCGCCTCGAAGACCTGGCCAAATTCCCCTTCACCGGCAAGCAGGATCTGCGCGACAACTACCCCTACAGCATGTTCGCCGTGCCGCGGGAGGAGGTGGTCCGCATCCACGCCTCGTCGGGCACCACGGGCAAACCCACGGTCGTCGGCTACACCCGCAACGATGTGGACACCTGGGCCGAACTCATCGCCCGCTCGATCCACGCTTCCGGCGGGCGGCCCGGCGACATCGTCCATATCGCCTACGGCTACGGCCTGTTCACCGGCGGCCTGGGCGCCCACTACGGCGCCGAGAAGCTGGGGTGCACGGTGATTCCCATGTCCGGCGGGCAGACCGAGAAGCAGGTCCAGCTGATCTGCGATTTCAAGCCGAGCATCATCATGGTGACGCCCTCCTACATGCTCGCCATCGCCGACGAATTCCGCCGCCAAGGCATCGACGCCCGGAGCACGGCGCTGCGCGTCGGCATCCACGGCGCCGAACCGTGGACCAACGAGATGCGCCGGGAAATCGAGGCGGTCTTCGCCATCGACGCCGTCGACATCTACGGCCTTTCCGAGGTGATCGGCCCGGGCGTCGCCAACGAATGCGTCGAAACCAAGGACGGGCCGGTGATCTGGGAAGACCATTTCTACCCCGAGATCATCGATCCGGTGAGCGGCGAGGTGCTTCCCGAGGGCAGCCTGGGGGAACTGGTATTCACCTCGCTGACCAAGGAGGCGATGCCCGTGGTGCGCTACCGCACCCGCGACCTCACCCGCCTCCTGCCGCCCACCGCCCGCGCCATGCGCCGCATCGGCAAGATCACCGGGCGCTCCGACGACATGCTCATCATCCGGGGGGTCAACGTCTTTCCCTCCCAGATCGAGGAGCTGATCCTCAAACAGGCCAAGCTTTCCCCCCACTACCTGATCGAAGTCAGCCGCGACGGCCACCTCGACTCGCTCAAGGTCAAGATCGAGATGAAAGCCGAACACCAGTTCGCGACGGCGGCCGAAAAGGAGTACGCCGCCCACGAACTGCAGCACCACATCAAATCCTACATCGGCATCTCGGCCCGCATCGAGGTGGTCGAAGCGGGCGGCATCGAGCGATCTGTCGGCAAGGCCAGGCGGGTCGTCGACCAGCGCCCGAAGTAAGGCTTAAACGATCCGGGCCCGCAGGCTGCCCACCCCGTCCACCCCGGCTTCGAGGCGGTCGCCGCGGACCAGCCGGCCAACTCCGGCCGGGGTGCCGGTATAGATGAGGTCACCGGGGGCGAGGCGCACCGAACGGGACAGCCGGGCGATGATCTCGGGCACCTTCCACGCCATCGCCGCCAGATCGCCGTCCTGGCGCAGAGTGCCGTTGACCCGCAGCCAGATCCGCCCCCCGGCCGGATGGCCGCAGACCGACGCGGGGTGGAGCAGCCCGGCCACCGCCGACTGGTCGAACCCCTTGCCCATGTCCCAGGGATGGCCTTTTTCCTTGGCCCGCGCCTGGAGGTCGCGGCGCGTCAGGTCGAGTCCGACGGCGTAACCATAGACCGCCGCCGGAGCTGCCTCGACGGAGATGTCGGCGCCGCCCCCGGCCAGGGCGACGACCAGTTCCACCTCGTGCTGCAGGTCGGCGGTCTGCGGCGGATAGGCGACGGCCAGTTCCCCGTCGCCGGCGACCAGGGCATCGGCCGGCTTCATGAAAAAAAAGGGAGGTTCCCGCCCCTCGGCCTGATCCACCGCCCCCATTTCGCGGGCATGGTCGGCGTAGTTGCGGCCGACGCAAAAAATACGACGCACGGGAAATTCCTGCCGCAGCCCCGCCACGGGCAGGGAACCCGGGGGGAAAGGAGGGAAAACGAAGGACACCATCATCTCCTTGGCGGACCAAAACGTGGAACATTTCACTTGCCCCGGCAAAACAAGATGATAAATTGCCGCTAAATTAGGCAAAAACCGGGGGATACCATGCAGGTTAACATGCTTCGTCTGAGCGCCATCGGCCTGGCGCTACTGACTTTGGACGCGGGGGCCGCCGGATTGGGCGAAATTTCGCTGCAGTCCCGGGTGGGCGAACCGCTGCGCGCCGAAGTGGCGATCGTCGGCGACGACGCCGCCAATCTCGACCTCGCCTGCTTTCGCCTCGCCCCGCTTGGCGACTCGGACCTCCCCGTCATCACCGCCGCCCGCACCCGGCTGGTCAAGGTCGGCGCGGGCTATCGCCTGATCCTCAGCGGCAGCCGGCCGATCTACGACCCGGCCTTCGTCATCGCCCTCCGGGCGGGCTGCGGCGCCGAACTGCAGCGCGATTACGTCCTCATGCCCCAGGCCCCCGTGGGCCTGCCGGAAGCCTCCGCCGGCGACCGCCCGAACCTGGCCGCGGCCCCCGCCCGCCCGCAGCCCGGCCGCAGTTGGCGCGCCGACGAAGGCGATTCTCTGGAAAGCATTGCCGAAACGCTCTCCCCGGACAATCCCGCCAAGCAGCGCCGCCTGGTGGCCGGCCTGAAGCGGGCCAATCCCGAACTCGAAAGCGACATGCCGCTGGCCGCCGGCACCCGGGTCCGCATGCCCGAAGCCCGCCGCAAACCCGCCCCCGAAGCCCCGCCTCGCAGCAACGGCGCGGCCGCCCCGGTGCGGCCCCTGCCGGCCCCGCAGCCGGCCGCAAAGGCCGCGGCCGCCGCGCCGGGCGGCGACCGCCTGGTGCTCGGTGCCGCCCCGGAAGAATTGAAACCCGGAGAAAAACCGAGCGCCCTGCGCACCACCATGCCCGAGGTCGAGGCCCGCATCCTCAAAATGGAAACCACCCTCGGCATGCTCAACGAGCAGGTGGACAAACTCAACCAGGCCCTCACCCTGGCTGCCGAAACTCTGGTCGTGCAGCAGAAGCTGCAAATGGCCCAGACGCTGCAGACGCCGACCCTGCCCGCACCCGCGGCGCAACCCGCGCCGCTGCCGCCGGCCCCGCAGTCCAACCACTGGCTGGAATTGCTCTTGAGCGCCCTGGTCGGGGGCGGCGTCGCCTCCGTCTTCGCCCACTCCCTCGCCAAGCGGCGCCAGCGCACCAGGCACGAGGAACTGGCGCCCGCCGCGCCGGTGGCGCCAGCCGCGGCTGCTCCGGCCCCTGGGCCAGCCTCCGCACTATCGGTTTTCGAAGCACCGCCGGCACCGCCTCCGGCCGCCCGGCCGCCCGCCGCTCCGCTGCCGGCATCCGCCGCCCCGGGGCGTTCGGCCATGACCCCGGTGTTCCAGGCCACCACCCCGGTCGACGACGGCATCGACGTCGTCCTCGACGACTCCCACGGCACGGGGACCGTCGTCGACGTCACCGGGGAGATGGCCCCGCAATCCGAGGGCGTTATCGTCGACGAAAGCGAATCGGCCCTCCAGCTCGCCGAGATCATGCTCTCCTTCGGCCGCGTCCAGGGCGCCGCCGATACCCTGGCCGCCTACATCGAGGAACGGGTTCCCGACCGCATCGAACCCTGGCTGATGCTGCTCAATCTCTATCGCCGCGGCGGCATGCGGCCCGAATTCGAATCCCTCATGCACAAGATCCGCGAGCGCTTCAATTTCCGCGTTCCCGATTGGGACAGCTCCCAGACCCCGATCTCCGGCCTGAAATCCCTCGAAGACTACGCCCACATCGCCCAAAGATTGGCCAAGAGCTGGGGGACGCAAAGCTGCATGGATTACCTGCTGAGCCTCGTCCAGGACAATCGCCAAGGCCAGCGGGCCGGTTTCCCGCTCGAAGTGGTCGAGGAGATCGCCATGCTCATGCGCCTCCTCGAAGACAGCTACGGCTGCCAGCGGCCCGACCACGACGTCTTCCCCAAGGCCGCCTGAGTCCCGACTCCGCCCGCGGAGCCACGGCCCGGCCGGCCTCGGCCTTTCGCCCCCCGGGGTTCGCTGCCCCGGGGTCCGGCGCCCCTGCCCTCAGACCGGGTTGGGAATGTCGACGAACTGGCAATCCAGCCCCCAGCGGCCCGCCAGATGGGCAGCCAGGGCTTCGACTCCGCCGCGTTCGGTGGCATGGTGGCCGCAGGCCAGGTAGGCCACGCCGCTTTCCCGGGCGAGATGGACGGTGGGTTCGGAAATTTCTCCCGAAACATAGGCATCGACCCCCAGGGCGATGGCCTGTTCGAAATAGCCCTGGGCGCCGCCGCTACACCACGCGATGCGGCGTACCTCGCGGGCCGGATCGCCGATCAGGAGAGGTTCCCGATCCAGCGCGACGGCCAGGTGGCGGGCCAGATCGGCGGTCGAGACCGGCGCCCCCGGCCGGCCGTACCAGGCGATCTCCTGGTCGCCGAACCGCCCCGCAGGCTCCCAGCCCAGGCGCCGGGCGAGTTGGGCGTTGTTGCCCAGTTCGGGGTGGGCGTCGAGGGGCAGGTGGTAGGCCAGCAGGTTGAGGTCGTTGGCCAGCAGGGTCTTGAGGCGCTCCCGGCGCAGGCCCACCACCCGCCCGTCCTCGCCCCGCCAGAAGTAGCCGTGGTGGACGAGCACGGCATCGGCGCCGCGGGCCACGGCGGCGTCGAGAAGCGCTTGGCTGGCGGTCACCCCGGCGACGATGCGGCGAATCTCGGCCCGTCCTTCCACTTGCAGGCCGTTTGGGCAATAATCCCGGAAGCGGCCGGTTTCCAGCAGCTGCTCCAGATAGCTCACCAATTCTTCGCGTTTCATCGATCCGGTCTTCCATGCAGAGGTTGTGGCTGATTTTTGCACAAACAGTGACGGTTGCGCTCGCCGTCCTGTTCGTGGTGGGTACCCTCAAGCCGGAATGGCTTGGCCCTCAGCGCCCGGCCGTGGTCGCCCTGCAGGAAGCCGCTTCCGGCGGCGACGACGGCCCCCGGGGCCAGTCCTCCTACCGTGATGCCGCCCGCAAGGCCCTGCCCTCGGTGGTGCATATCTACACCACCCAGGAGATCAAGACCCAGCGCCATCCGCTGCTCGACGACCCGATCTTCCGCCATTTCTTCGGCGACCGCTTCGACGGCCGGCCGCAACGGACTTCCGGCCTGGGTTCCGGCGTCATCGTCAGCGCCAGCGGCTACATCCTGACCAATTTCCACGTCGTCGAAGCCGCCGACGACATCCAGGTCTCCCTCGCCGACGGCCACACCCAGAAAGCCCGGGTGATCGGCAGCGACCCGGAATCCGACCTCGCAGTGCTGCAGATCAAGGGCGACAAGTTGCCCGCCATCACCTTCGGCCAGATGGACAATCTGCGGGTCGGCGACGTCGTGCTCGCCATCGGCAACCCCTTCGGCGTCGGCCAGACGGTGACCATGGGCATCGTCTCGGCCCTGGGGCGTTCCCACCTGGGCATCAACACCTTCGAAAACTTCATCCAGACCGACGCCGCCATCAACCCGGGCAATTCCGGCGGCGCCCTGGTCGATGCCGCCGGCAACCTGGTCGGCATCAACACCGCCATCTACTCCCGCACCGGCGGCTCCCACGGCATCGGTTTCGCGATTCCCGTTTCCAGCGCCAAGAGCATCATGGAGCAGATCATCCAGAACGGCGCCGTGATCCGCGGCTGGATCGGCGTCGAAGCCCAGGAAATCACGCCGGAACTCGCCGAATCCTTCGGCCTGCCCGATGTCGAAGGCGCGCTGATCGCGGGCGTCGTCCGGGGCAGCCCGGCCGATAGCGCCGGCGTGCGGCCCGGCGATGTGCTCCTGGCGGTCAACGGCAAGGGGGTCAAGGATCCCCAGGTCATGCTCGATCTCATCGCCGCCCTCAAGCCCGAGGAAAAAGCGGCCTTCCGCCTGCGCCGCGACAAAACCATCGTCGAAGTCCAGGTCAAGATCGGCAAACGCCCCGCCATGAAGCGGGAAGAGGAGTAGCGGCATGTGCCAGTTGCTCGGCATGAACTGCAACGTGCCGACCGACATCTGCTTTTCCTTCACCGGTTTCCAGGCCCGGGGCGGCGCCACCGACGTCCATACCGACGGCTGGGGCATCGCCTTCTTCGAGGAACGGGGCGCCCGCCTCTTCCTCGACCCGCAGCCGTCGAGCGCCTCGCCCATTGCCGAACTGGTCCGCCATTACCCGATCCGCTCCAAGAACGTCGTGGCCCACATCCGCAAGGCCACCCAGGGCGCCATCGGGCTGGAAAACACCCACCCCTTCATGCGGGAACTCTGGGGCCGCTATTGGATTTTCGCCCATAACGGCAACCTGGTCGATTTCTCCCCGCCCTTCGACGGCAGCACCCTACCCGTCGGCTGCACCGACAGCGAACGCGCCTTTTGCTGGATGCTGCAGGAACTCCGCCGCCGGTTCGGGTCCACGCCGCCGGGAGACGAAGCACTGTTTTCGGCCATCCATGCGCTCACCCTGGAGATCGCCCGCCACGGCGAGTTCAACTTCCTCCTGTCCAACGGCCAGTGGCTGCTCGCCCACGCCTCGACCCGGCTGGCCTACATCGTCCGCCAGGCGCCCTTCGCCCAGGCCCACCTCAAGGATCAGGACGTGACCGTGGATTTCAACCAGGTGACCAAGCCGGAGGACCGGGTGGCGGTGATCGCCACCATTCCGCTCACCGACAACGAATTGTGGACGCTGATGCCGGCCGGCAGCCTGTGGTGGTTTGCCGAAGGGGATGCGGTGCGCAGCCTGGAAACCGTTCCCGGGCCGGAGAAAAAGCCCGCCGGCTGAATCGCCGGCCCTACCGGTCGGCTTTGTCGCCCTCGGCCTCACCCGCTTCCGCCGCCAGATCGGTGGCGACCCGGGCCGACGGCACCGGTTTGGACACCAGGCGGGCGAAGAGGATTCCCAGTTCGTAGAGGATGCACATGGGAATCGCCAGGGCCAGTTGCGACACCACGTCGGGCGGCGTCACCACGGCGGCGACGACGAAGGCGCCGACGATGAAGTAGGAACGCCATTCCTTCAATTTGTCGACAGTGACCATCCCCAGCTTGACGAGGACGACCAGGGCCACCGGCACCTCGAAGGCGATGCCGAAGGCGACGAACATGGTGAGGACGAAGGACAGATAGGCCTCGATGTCCGGAGCCGGGGTGATGCTCTTGGGGGCAAAGCCGGCGATGAATTTGAAGACCTGGCCGAAAACGAAGAAATAGCAGAAGGACATGCCGAGCAGAAAGAGGAAGGTGCTCGAAATGATGAGGGGAATCCCCAGGCGCTTCTCGTGGGCGTAAAGACCGGGGGCGATGAAGGCCCAGGCCTGGTAGAGGATGAAGGGCAGCGCCACGACGAAGGCCACCATGGCGGTGATCTTCAAGGGCACCATGAAGGGCGTGATGACGCCGATCGCTACCATCTTGGCCCCCTCCGGCAGGGTCTGGGTGAGGGGCAGGGCGAGGAGGTCGTAGATTTCGCCGGGGCCGGGATAGAGGCAGAGTCCGCCGAACACCACGCCGATGGCGATGAGGCTGCGCAGCAGCCGGTCACGCAACTCGACCAGATGGGAAATGAAGGATTCTTCCGGCGCGTCGCTCATGCTTTGGGTTGAGCCGCCGGATCGGTGGCGGCCGGGGCGGCTGCCGCCTGGCCGGCCGGAGACGCCTCGGCCGGGCTTTCAAGGGCCCTGGCGGTCGCCTGGAGTTCGGCCACGGTGGCCTGGGCCGGGGTTTCGACGGCACCCCGGGCGGCCTCATATTCCTTTTTCACCGATTCCTCGATGCTGCGGGCCGATTCGGTGACCTGGGACTGGAGCTTCTTCAATTCGTCGAGCTGGATTTCCCGGTTGATATCGGCCTTGACGTCGCTGACGTAGCGCTGCGCCCGGCCGAGCAGGTGGCCGACGGTGCGCGCCACCTTGGGCAGGCGTTCGGGACCGATGACGATGAGCGCCACGATGCCGATGACCACGAGTTCGGAAAAGCCGACGTCGAACATAGGGGATTCAGGATTTAAGAACGAGGATTTGGGATTTAGGGCGAAGGGACCAGGCGCCGGGCCTGTCGCCTACGAAATCCTTGACCCTAAGTCCTAGCTCTTGGTCTTTTCCTTGACTTCGACATCGATGGTCTGTCCGCCCACCTGCTGCGGCGGCACCGGCTCGGCGGGTTTATCGGTACCGGCCTCCTTCATGCCTTCCTTGAAGCCCTTGACGGCGCCGCCCAGGTCGGACCCGATGTTGCGCAATTTCTTGGTGCCGAACACGACGAGCACGATAACCAGGACGATCAACCAGTGCCAGACGGAAAAACTACCCATGACTGTCTCCTCAGATGCGTTTCAGCATGGGGCCGACCGGGTCCGGTCCGCCCACGATATGGGCATGCAGGTGGGGGACTTCCTGGTTCCCGACCCGGCCCGTGTTGATGATGACGCGAAAGCCGTCCGGGCTGCCCTGGGCGACGGCGATTTCGTTGGCCTTGGCGAGAATCTTCCCGAGTACCGGCGCATCGTCGGCGGCGGCGGTGGCGAGCGAGGTGATGTGCTTCTTGGGGATGACCAGCACATGGACCGGCCGTTGCGGGGTAATGTCGTTGAAGGCGAGGATGTCGTCGTCTTCGAAGACTTTCTTGGACGGAATCTCGCCGCGCACGATCTTGCAGAAGATGCAGTCGCTCATTGCCGGCCCTCCGCCCGAGCGCCCCGGGGCAGGGCGAGGTCCGGCCCGGCGGTGACTTCCGATGTGACGACGGACGCGGTCATTGCTCGATGCTCCGCGCCTTTTTTTCGTCGATTCCGGAAATGCCTTCGCGCCGGCGCATCTCCTGGGAAACGTCTTCGATGCTGAGGCCGTAGAAGGCGAGCAGAACCAGGACGTGGTAAATGACGTCGGTGGATTCCCAGACGATGTTGAGCCGCTTGCCTTCCTTGCCCGCCATGATGAGTTCGGCGCATTCCTCGCCGATCTTCTTCAGGATCGAATCCGGCCCCTTGGCGAAAAGCTGGGCCGTATAGGAGGTTTCCGGATCGGCATTACGACGAGACGCCAGCGTCTCGGACAGACGGTGCAGGATGTCGTGGGTGCTCATTTTGCGTAGATTTCCTTAGGGTCTTTGATAACCGGATCGGCGGGAACCCAGCGTTCCCCCTGTAACTCGTTGAAGAAGCAGCTTTCCCGGCCGGTGTGGCAGGCAATGCCGCCGACCTGCTCGACCGCCAGAAGGAGGACGTCGCCATCGCAATCGGTGCGGATGGCCTTGACCCTCTGCCAGTGGCCGGACTCTTCGCCTTTGCGCCACAGCTTCTGACGCGAACGGGACCAGTATACCGCGTTGCCGGTCTTCACCGTTTCGGCCAGGGACTCCCGGTTCATGTAGGCGAACATCACCACCCGCCCGCTCGCGGCATCCTGGGCGATGGCCGGGATCATGCCGTCGCCGTCCCATTTGAGGGCGTCGAGCCAGGGCAGGGCGTTGTCGAGATCGCTCACGGCCGGGCACCCTCGGCGCGGCGCGCCGGACGGAGGGCGGCTTGGCCCGGCCGCCCCGTTTCGCGGGCGCCGAGGGGCGCTTTCCGAAACCCCGGCCCCGCCCCGCCGGACGGGACGCCGTCCAGTTTGGGACGGCCCGGCGCAGGGTTCATAAGCGCACCTCGATACCGCGGCCTTGCATATATTCCTTGGCCTGCCGCACCGTGAATTCGCCGAAATGGAAGATCGACGCCGCCAGGACGGCGTCGGCCCGCCCCTCGGCCACGCCGTCGGCCAGGTGCTGCAGGTTGCCCACCCCGCCGGAGGCGATGACGGGAACCCTGACCGCATCGGCCACCGCCCGGGTGAGGGCCAGATCGAAACCGTTCTTGGTGCCGTCGCGATCCATGCTGGTGAGCAGGATTTCGCCCGCCCCCAGGGCTTCGACCCGCTGCGCCCAGGCTATTGCGTCGAGGCCGGTATTGTTGCGTCCGCCGTGGGTAAACACCGACCACTGGCCGGGAGCCACCTGTTTGGCGTCAATGGCGACAACGATGCACTGGGAACCGACTTTGCTGGACGCATCGAAGACCAGATCCGGGTTCTGCACCGCGGCGGTGTTCATGGAAACCTTGTCGGCCCCGGCATTCAGGAGGCGCCGCACGTCCTCGACCTTGCGCACGCCGCCGCCCACGGTGAGGGGGATGAAGACCTGCTCGGCGCAGGCCTCGACGATGTGGAGAATGATGTCGCGCTGGTCGGAGGAGGCCGTGATGTCGAGGAAGGTCACCTCGTCGGCGCCCTGCTCGTCGTAGCGGCGGGCGATCTCGACGGGATCGCCGGCATCGCGCAGGGCGACGAAATTGGTGCCCTTGACCACCCGGCCGGCGGTCACGTCCAGGCAGGGAATGATCCGCTTGGCGAGGCCCATCAGCGGCCGGCCTTGTCAGCCGCCGCCTGTGCCGCCTTGAAGTCCAGGGTGCCGTCGTAGATGGCGCGGCCGGCGATGGAACCGACGACGCCCTCGCTCTCGACGGCGCAGAGCTTCGCCACGTCGTCGACGCTGGACAGGCCGCCCGAGGCGATGACCGGAATGGTCAGGGCCTGGGCCAGGCGTACCGTGGCTTCGACATTGACGCCGGTGAGCATGCCGTCGCGGCCGATATCGGTATAGATGATGGCTTCGACGCCGTAATCCTCGTATTTCCTGGCGAGGTCAACGACATCGTGGCCGGTCAGCTTGGACCAGCCGTCGGTGGCCACCTTGCCGTCCTTGGCGTCGAGGCCGACGATGATGTGGCCGGGGAAGGCGCCGCAGGCGTCGTGCAGGAAGCCGGGGTTCTTGACGGCGGCGGTGCCGATGATGATGTAGGTGATGCCGTCGTCGAGGCAGCGTTCGATGGTGTCGAGATCGCGGATGCCACCGCCGAGCTGGACCGGAATGTCGTCGCCGACTTCCCGCAGGATGGCCTTGATCGCCGATTCGTTCTTGGGCTTGCCGGCGAAGGCGCCGTTCAGGTCGACCAGATGGAGCCGGCGGGCGCCCTGCTCGACCCAGTGGCGGGCCATGTCGGCGGGCTTCTCGGAAAAGACGGTGGCCTGTTCCATCAGGCCCTGCTTAAGACGGACGCATTGGCCGTCCTTCAAATCGATGGCGGGGATAATCAGCATGGGAAGGGGGAGAGGTGAACTCGATAAAACGGGATAGCGCAGGTCAGCGCCGGCAGATCATGGCCGCCATTCGGCAAAGTTCTTGAGCAATTGCAGCCCGTCGCGGGCGCTTTTCTCCGGGTGGAACTGGACGGCAAAGATATTATCCCGCCCCACCGCACAGGTAAAGGGGATGCCGTAGTCGGCCGAGCCGGCGACCAGGGCGGCATCCCGCGGCTGGACGCAGTAGCTGTGCACGAAATAGAAGCGGGCGCCATCGGCGATGTCGTGCCACAGGGCATGGGGCCGCTGCTGCACCTGGTTCCAGCCCATGTGGGGCACCTTGAGGCGCTGGCCGTCGGCGCCGACCATGCGGGCCTCGGGAAACCGCCGGACTTCGCCGGCAAAGACGCCGAGGCCGGTGACATCGCCTTCTTCGCTGTGGTCGAAAAGCATCTGCAGGCCGATGCAGATGCCGAGAAAGGGTTTGGCCCGGGCGGCGGCGAGCACCGCCGGCCGCAGGCCGCGGGCGTCGAGTTCGCGCATGCAGTCGGGCATGGCGCCCTGCCCCGGGAAGACGACGCGGTCGGCGGCGGCAACCACGGCCGGGTCGGCGGTAACCACCACGTCCTGGCCGCCGGCGACGTGTTCCAGGGCCTTCGACACGGAGCGCAGGTTGCCCATGCCGTAGTCGATGACGGCAATAGTCACAGGCTGCCCTTGGTCGACGGCATGGCCCCGGCCATGCGCGGATCGGGCGTCGCCGCCTGGCGCAGCGCCCGGCCAAAGGCCTTGAAGACGGTCTCGGCCTGGTGGTGGGCGTTGCTGCCGCGCAGGTTATCGATGTGGAGCGTCATGCCGGCGTGGTTCACCAGCCCCTGGAAAAATTCGTTCACCAGGTCCACGTCGAACTGGCCGATCCAGGCCCGGGTGAATTGGACCTGGAACTCGAGGCCGGGGCGGCCGGAGAGGTCGATCACCACCCGGGACAGCGCCTCGTCCAGGGGCACGTAGGCGTGCCCGTAGCGGGTCAGGCCCTTTTTGTCGCCCCAGGCCTTGGCCAGAGCCTGGCCGAGGGTGATGCCGATGTCCTCGACGGTGTGATGGGCGTCGATGTGGAGGTCGCCCCTGGCTTCGACTTCGAGGTCGATGAGGCCGTGGCGGGCGATCTGGTCGAGCATGTGGTCGAGGAAGGGCACGCCGGTGGCGAACCGGCCCTGGCCGGTGCCGTCCAGGTCAAGACGCACGGTGATCTGCGTCTCCAGGGTGTTGCGGGTGACTTCGGCTTGGCGCATGGTGTTCTGGCGAGGGTCCGCCGGGGCAATGGGGCAAAGCGGCATGATACCATTTCGCTTCTCAACTGGTTCTCCCCTACCCCCATGAGTCGCTACTGGAGCCAGGTCGTCCGCGGCCTCACCCCCTACGTCCCCGGCGAGCAGCCCAAACTCGCCAATCTCGTCAAGCTCAACACCAACGAGAACCCCTACCCGCCCTCCCCCCGGGTGCTGGCGGCGCTGCAGGGCGAACTCGGGGCCGACGGGGCCCGCCTGCGGCTCTATCCGGACCCCAACGCCGATCTCCTGAAGGCCGCCGTGGCCCGGGAATTCGGCGTGGCACCCGGCGAAGTCTTCGTCGGCAACGGGTCCGACGAGGTGCTGGCCCACGCCTTCCTGGCGCTGCTCAAACACGCGGCGCCGATTCTCTTTCCCGACATCACCTACAGCTTCTATCCGGTCTATTGCGGCCTCTACGGCATCGCCTACCGGACGGTGCCCCTCACCGCCGATTTCGCCATCGACCCGGCCGATTACGCCGGCCCCAACGGCGGCATCATTTTCCCCAACCCCAACGCCCCCACCGGCCGCCTCCTGCCGCTTGAGGCCATCGAACGCATCCTGGCCGCCAACCCGGAGTCGGTGGTGGTGGTGGACGAGGCCTACGTCGATTTCGGCGGCGACACCGCCATTCCCCTGGTGGCCCGCTTTCCCAACCTGCTGGTGGTGCACACCCTGTCCAAGTCCCGGTCGCTCGCCGGGCTGCGGGTCGGTTACGCGGTCGGCCAGGCGCCCTTGATCGAAGCCCTGGAACGGGTCAAGAACAGCTTCAATTCCTACCCCCTGGACCGCCTCGCCATCGTCGGCGCCGTCGCCGCCCTGGAGGACAAGGCCCACTTCGACGCCTGCCGCCGGGCCGTCATGGCGACGCGGGAGCGGCTGGTCGCCGACCTCGCCGGCCAGGGCTTCGAGGTCGTTCCCTCGGCCGCCAATTTCGTCTTCGCCCGCCACCCTGGACGGGATGCCGCCGCCATCGCCCAGGCCCTGCGCCAACGGAGCATCATCGTCCGCCACTTCAAGCTGCCGCGCATTGACCAGCATCTGCGCATCAGCATCGGCACCGACGGCGAATGCGCCGCCCTGGTGGAAGCCCTCAAGGAGATTCTCGGATGACCGCGGCGCTACCCCCCGAACTCGCCGGCGCCATTCTCGACCAGGTCGCCGACGCCCTCGTCTACGCCGACCGCCAGGGCACCATTGCCTTCTGGAACCGGGCGGCGGAACAGCTATTCGGCTACCCGGCGGGGGAGGCCCTCGGCCAGAGCCTCGACCTCATCATCCCCGAGCGCCTGCGCCCGGCCCACTGGAAGGGCTATCACCTCGCCATAGCCGAAGGCCGCACCCGCAATGCCGGCCGCCCCACCCTGACCAAGGCCACCCACCGCTCCGGCGCATCCCTCTACGTCCACATGACCTTCGCCGTGGTCGCCGACGACCAGGGCCGGGCCGTCGGCTCGGTCGCCATGGCCCGCCCGGCGGAAGCGCCCAAGAAGACGGCCTGAACCCCCCGGGGGGCGCAGAACTTCCCATCCGCCGGCCCGTCCAATCCTTACCTGCCGTCAGAATCCCCCATGCCCAAGCCGCTCTCCACCCCCTCCGACGACGCCGGCGAAATCCGCTGGCAGCGCCCCGACGGCTCCGTCGTTGCCTGCACCGAAAAGATCAAGGTGCTGCGGGAAAACCTCGCCGAACTGCGCCAGGTCGCCCAGAACGCCTTCGAGGACGCGCTCCTGATGGAATGCGCCGAGGAGCAGATTCGGGCGGTGTTCCTGGAAGTGATTGCTTCGTTGGAGAATCCTTACCGGCGGGATTGAACGGGGCGCCTTGGCCAAGGGATACCTGGAATTGGTATGGGCGCCCTATTCCGCCTGGCCGGCGGGCGTGCTTTCTTTTGCTTCGCCAAAAAAAGCCGCCAAAGAAAAGGCGACCCCTGCGGGGGTTCCCTGCGCGACTCGAAGGGCCGGGCGCATCCTGAACCGTTTCGCGGTAATGCCGAGACACTCTCGGGGCCCTTGCGAGGCGCCGAGCGACGCAGGCTGGGGCGGACAAGGGCGAGTACTGTCCGAGGGGCGCAGCCCCGAGTTGCGCAGCCCCCGCCCGAGCCGGGTAACGCAGGGGACCGGGCGCAGCCCGGCACCGACCTAGGAGCGGCTTGTTCTTTGGCTGCTTGGCCACCAAAAAGAAAGTACGCCCGCCGGTCAACGGCGGAACCCAAGGGTAGCCACCTTCCGAGGCCCCTGCCGGCCAGCGCGGAAACCCGCCCTATCCCCGCGGATCCCCCACCAAATACCACCCGAACACCTGGCGCACGGCGTCGGATGTGCGCGGCCCGAGTTTGCCGTCCTCCCGCAGGTAGACGTCGGGCAGACGGTTGAGGGATTGCTGCAGGACGATGCCCAGTGCCTGGACGTGGTCCGGATCGTAGTGCAGCATCGCCGGGGCCGCCGCCGACGGCGCAGCGACCGGCCCGGCCGCTGGCACCGGGGTCGGCTGCGTCGGCGCCCCCGCCGGCGGCAGGCCCCAGGCGGCCAGATCGGCCGTTTCCGCCAAACGCCGCAGGAGAATGCCGGCGCCGATCTGCTTCGACACCGCCGTCGCCGACCACAGGCCGTCCTGGACGTATTTGCCGCAGCGATAGTGGTTGGACCCCGACCAGAGATAGGGACTCAACACCTCGGGGTGGTGGGCGCGGTAGCCCCAGCCGTTGTAGCGCTCCATACAATAGAGGAGGGTCGCCGGCGACCAGTCCCGCCAGGCGGCGAAGCCGTCGAAGGTCAGGGCGTCGGCGGCGCTGTCTTCCCAGGCGAAGGGCGGCTGGCCGGCTTTCGGCCGGCCAGCCGGCACCCGCACGGTGCGGGCCGTGAGGGGGTCGCCGTTGTGCAGATGCCCCTTGAAGCTGCCGCCGCATTCCATCTGATGGAGCAAACCCACCGCCACGGCGGGCACGCCGGTGACGGCGCTCACCGCGTCGTAGCGGGCCTTGCCGGCGAGGAGGCGGGTCGCCACCAGGTCGGCCTCGGCGTGGCGTTCCGGGCGGATCTGGCAGGTATCGAAGAGGCGCTGGTATTCGGCGCGCAGGGCGTCGGAAATTGCCGGGATGGCCATGATCTGTCCTCCAGACGAACGGGGTCTATGGATTTGGGATGGTGAACCATCCGTCGGCCGGCGGCAAGCGGACCGGGAAAAACGCCGTCAGACCAGGCCGGCGACGCCCGCCACCGCACCGGCGGCGATGAACCACAGGGGATGGCAGCCGGCGCGCAAATTGCCCGCCACGGTGGCGGCGGCGATCAGCCAGCCGCCCCAGCCCAGGCCGGCTCCGCTGCCGATCAGGGCGGCACTGGAAAAGACGAGGCCGACGGCGAGCGGCGCCACGCCCAACTGCAGCGCCTGGCGCCAGCGCTGGCCGCGGAAGCGCTCCCAGTGGCGGAAGAGGAGAAAAATCACGACGCTCATGGGCAGACTCATGGCCAGGGTGGCGACGAGGGCGCCCGCCAGGCCGGCGACCTCCCAACCGATCAGGGTCACGACCAGGCCGTTGGGGCCGGGCGCCGCCTGGGCGATGGCGTAGAGATGAATGAAGGTGGCCTGGTCGAGCCAGTGCCGCTCCTCGACCACCAGGCGCTGCATTTCCGGCAAGAGGGCGGTGGCCCCGCCGAAGGCGACGCAAAAAAGCAGGGCGAATTGCAGGAAGAGGTCAGCCAGCAGCGGCATCTTGCAAGCGCCAGTAGGCCACTCCGGCCGACAGGACGAGCAGCCCGAGCATCGTCGCCGGCAGGGGCCAGCGCAGAATGGCGATGGCGGCGAAGGCGATGACGGCGAAGGGCAGGAGGTAGGGTTTTTCCTCGACGCCGGCAGCCATGCGCCAGGCGGTGGCGAAGAGCAGGCCGCAGCCGGCGGCGGCAATGCCGCGCAGCATGCCCTGGATGGCGGGCCATTCGCCGAAACGGTCGTAGAGCGCCGCCAGGGCGAGGACGATGACCAGCGGCCCGGCGAGCAGGCCGAGGACGGCGGCAGACGAACCGGCGACGCCGCGGTAGCGTGCCCCGACGACGACCGAAAGGTTGATGACGTTGGGTCCGGGGAGGAACTGGCAGAGACCGAGGAGCGAGTTGAATTCCTCGGCCGACAGCCAGCCCCGCTGGTCCACCAGCATGCGCCGGGCAAAAGGCAGGACGCCGCCGAAACCCGACAGCCCGACCGCCGAAAATCCGAGAAACAGCGCCTTGAGGCCGGGTTGCGGCGCCGTGTCCGTCGCCATCAGTTGTCCAAGCGGTATTCGGCCGATTTGGCGTGGGCCGGCAGGCCTTCGCCGTGGGCCAGGGTCGAGGCGATGCGGCCCAGCGTCTGGGCGCCGGCCCGGGAGACCTTGATGAGGCTGGTCCGCTTCTGGAAATCGTACACGCCCAGGGGCGACGAGAAGCGGGCGCTGCCCGAGGTGGGCAGAACGTGGTTGGGGCCGGCGCAGTAGTCGCCGAGGGATTCCGAGGTGTAGTGGCCGATGAAGATGGCCCCGGCGTGATGGATTTTCTCCACCCAGGGGTCGGGGTCGGCCAGGGACAGTTCGAGGTGTTCCGGTGCGACGCGGTTGGCGATGGCGCAGGCTTCCTCCAGGTCGCGCACCTGGATGAGGGCTCCGCGGTCCGCCAGGGACTGGCGGATCACCGCCTGCCGCGGCATGGTGGGGAGGAGTTTTTCGATGCTGGCCTGGACGCGGTCGATGAAGGCGCCGTCGGTGCAGATCAGGATGGACTGGGCGAGTTCATCGTGTTCGGCCTGGGAAAAGAGATCCATGGCCACCCAGTCGGGGTCGGCGCTGCCGTCGGAGACCACGAGGATTTCCGAGGGGCCGGCCACCATGTCGATTCCGACGATGCCGAAGACGCGGCGCTTGGCGCAGGCGACGTAGGCATTGCCGGGGCCGACGATCTTGTCCACCTGGGGCACCGTGGCGGTGCCGTAGGCCAGGGCCCCGACAGCCTGGGCGCCGCCCAGGGTGAAGACGCGGTCCACGCCCGCCAGACAGGCGGCGGCGAGAACCAGGGCGTTCTTTTCGCCGCCCGGGGTGGGTACCACCATGATGAGTTCCTTCACCCCCGCCACCTTGGCCGGTACGGCGTTCATCAGGACCGAGGAGGGATAGGCCGCCTTGCCGCCCGGGACGTACAGCCCGACCCGGTCAAGGGGAGTAATCATCTGGCCGAGCCGGGTGCCGTCGGCCTCCGTGTACTGCCAGCCCTCCAGCTTCTGCCGCTCGTGATAGCTGCGGATGCGCCGGGCGGCGGCCTCCAGGGCCTGGCGCTGCCCGTCGGGAAGGCCGTCGAGGGCGGCCTGCAGGGCCGCCGGGGGCAGTTCGAGATCGGCCATGGAAACGGCGGCCAGCCGGTCGAACCGGTTGGTGTACTCGACCACGGCGGCGTCGCCCCGGGACTTGACGTCGGCCAGGATGGCGGCGACCGTGCTTTCGATGCCTTGATCCTGGGCGGTTTCGAAGGCCAGCAGGGCATCGAGGCGCTCCTTGAAGGCGGCGTCGGCCGTATTGAGGCGCTTGATGGCAATCACGTTACTTCTCCACCGCCCGGGCAAAGGCGTCGATGATGGGTTGCAGGGTTTCCCGCTTGACCTTGAGGGAGGCCTGGTTGACCACCAGGCGGCTGGAAATGGGCATGATGTCCTCGACCGCCACCAGGTTGTTGGCCTTCAAGGTGCCGCCGGTGGACACCAGGTCGACGATGGCATCGGCCAGCCCGGCCAGGGGCGCCAGTTCCATCGAACCGTAGAGTTTGATGAGGTCCACATGGACCCCCTTGGCGGCGAAGTGTTCCCGCGCCGTCTTGATGTATTTGCTCGCCACCTTCAGCCGTGCCCCCTGGCGGACGGCCCGGTCGTAGTCGAAGCCGGCGGGCACCGCCACCATCATGCGGCATTTGGCGATGTTGAGATCGAGGGGCGCGTACAAGCCCTCCCCACCGTGCTCGATGAGGACATCCTTGCCGGCCACGCCGAGATCGGCGGCACCGTATTGGACGTAGGTCGGGACGTCGGTGGCGCGGACGATGACCACCCGCACCTCGGGCCGGTTGGTGCCGATGATGAGCTTGCGCGAGGTCTCGGGGTTTTCGCTGGGGACGATGCCGGCCGCCGCCAGGAGCGGCAGGGTCTCGTCGAAAATGCGGCCCTTGGAAAGGGCGATGGTGATGCCGTTCACGGGGGTTCTCGTGGTAAAAAGCGCATTTTACCGCAAAGCAACCGCTTCCCCTTTATGAGCGCCATCCTCTACGCCCTCAGCGCCAATGCCGGCATCGCCGCTTCGAAAGCAGCCGCTGCGGCCTATACCGGGTCTTCCGCCATGCTCGCCGAAGCCGTCCACAGCGCGGCCGACTGCGCCAACCAGCTCCTTCTCCTGCTGGGCATCAAACAGGCCCGGCGCGAACCGTCGGCGCAACACCCCCTGGGCTACGGCAAGGCCACCTATTTCTGGTCCTTCATGGTGGCGCTCATGCTCTTTTCCCTGGGCGGCGCCTTTTCCATCTACGAAGGGGTGCATAAGCTTTCCCGGCCGGAACCCCTGGAGAACCCCTGGGTGGCGGTGATCGTCCTGGCCGTCGGGGTGGTACTCGAGGCCTGGTCCCTCAAGGGCTGCATCGCCGAAATCCGGGAGAAGGCGGGGGCCATCCCCCTCTGGCGCTATTTCAAGGAAAGCCGGGAGTCCGAACTGATCGTCGTCATGGGCGAAGACATCGCCGCCCTCTGCGGCCTCGCCATCGCCCTGGCCGCGGTGCTGCTCGCCATGGCCACCGGCAATCCGCTTTTCGACGCAGTGGGAAGCATCGCCGTCGGCGTCCTCCTCATCGTCGTCGCCATCGGCGTCGGGCTGCAGGTGCAAAGCCTGCTGATCGGCGAAAGCGCCGCCCCGGAAAGCGAACAGGCCATGGCCGAATGGCTGGAGGCCCGCCCCGAGGTCGAAGAGGTCTATAACCTCATCACCTTCCAGATGGGGAGTTATATCTTCGCCGCGGTCAAGGCGCGGATGGCCGAGGACGTTTCGGCACCCGGACTGGTCGCCGCGATCAACCGCGTCCAGGACGAATTCAAGGGGAGCTTCCCGGAAATCCGCTGGGTCTTTTTCGAACCCGACGACAAGCGCCCGGACGCCCTGCGGTAAACGCAAAAAAGCCCGGGATTCCCGGGCTTCTTGGTTGCTGCAGCGGCCAGACTTATTCGGCGGGGCGAATATTGGCGGCTTGCTTGCCCTTGGGGCCGGTGACGACGTCGAAGGTCACCTTTTGGTTTTCGGCCAGGGTCTTGAACCCGTTGCCTTGAATTGCGGAAAAATGGGCGAAGAGATCCTCACCGCCGTCGGACGGGGAGATAAAACCAAAACCCTTGGAGTCGTTGAACCACTTGACGGTACCAGTTGCCATTGAATAGCTTCCTTGGAAAAAACAGTAATAATCGGGCGAACGCCCGGGGGAAAACGAGAATCAAGACCGAGGAGCTGACAAACTGGAGTACCGCTGAACTGGGTACGGAGTTAGGCGCAAAACACTGCCTGGAAATCCCGATGGACGGAGTATGCGCCGTGGAATGGCTTAAGGCAAACGCTTTTTCCGGCCAGACCCGGAAAACGCGGCGTTTTCACGCCACTGGCCGCCCCGGACCGTCGCGCCATCCGGGGCTTCCCCCGCCGCTCAATGGACGCGCTTGACGCAGGCTCCCAGGCGGGCGAGTTTTTCCTCGATGCGCTCGTAACCGCGGTCGAGGTGGTAGATGCGATCGATCAGGGTTTCGCCCTGGGCGACCAGGCCGGCGATCACCAGGGAGGCGGAAGCCCGCAGGTCGGTGGCCATCACCTTGGCGCCCTCAAGACCGCCGACGCCGCGCACGATGGCGTTGTTGCCTTCGATCTGGATGTCGGCCCCCAGGCGCATGAGTTCGACGGCGTGCATGAAGCGGTTTTCAAAAATGGTTTCGCGGATGGTGGCGACGCCGTCGGCGACCGCGTTGATGGCCATGAACTGGGCCTGCATGTCGGTCGGGAAGGCGGGATAGGGTGCCGTGCGGACGCTCACCGCCTTGAGCCGGTTCGGCGCCTTGAGGCGGATGGCGTCGCGTTCGGTGACGATGTCGCAGCCGGCGTCCATGAGCTTGTCGATGACCGTGTCGAGGTAGGCGCCGGAGGTCCGGGTCAGCCGGATGTCGCCGCCGGTGGCGGCGGCGGCGCAGAGATAGGTGCCGGTCTCGATGCGGTCGGGCATGATCGCGTGGTCGGCGCCGGCCAGGCGCTCGACGCCGCGGATGCGGATGACGTCGGTGCCGGCGCCGGAAATGCGGGCGCCCATGCTGATGAGGCAGTTGGCGAGGTCGACGACCTCGGGTTCCCGGGCGGCGTTTTCGATGATCGTTTCGCCGTCGGCAAGGCAGGCCGCCATCATCAGGTTTTCGGTGCCGGTGACGGTGACCATGTCGGTACAGATGCGAGCGCCCTTCAAGCGGGTGGCCTTGGCATGGACGTAGCCGTGTTCGACCTTGATCTCGGCACCCATGGCCTGCAGGCCC
>SSSZ01000087.1 GCA_009469675.1 Azonexaceae bacterium
GACCAGAGTGCTGCTGTCCGGCCTGTCTTCAGCCGGGTGGTGCCGGTCTTCTCGACCAGCTGCCGCTTCACCAGTTCGGCGCGGCGGGTTCTGAGACCGGAGTCAGACTGCTCCGGCCATTCAAACGTGGATGCTCCGACCCGGTACTGGTCGGCCAGTTCGGGATCTGAGAGCGGAATGGCCGCGAAGCGCAGACACTCCAGAACCGCGTTCTGCCGCGCGGTCAGTTCGGTGACTGACTTGGCTGCTTCATGGCTCTCTGGAGGATCTGTCCTTCTGGCCCGGGCGACTGGTGGCAGGTCGAAGAGAGACTCAGTCATTGGTCTGCTCCTTCTGGACCTCGGTCTTCAGGCCGACCTTGATCGGGACCATCGAGGTTGCCGGGATCACGTAGAGATCTCCCTGCTCTTTCAGGAGTCGCAGCTGCTCTTCTACTCCGTCCAGCTTTCTGGCCCGGGACCGGGCCTGATCTTTGGTGACCGCTTCCACGGTGCCGCACTGGTAGAGAGCGCCCTTCCGGGAGAGCAGCACGTGGTAGAGGGTTGGCTTTCTGCTGGTGGCCATCAGAACGGCGCATCCTCTCCGAACTTCTGGGCGTCAGCGACCAGCCGCGGATCTTCTGGCGGCGGGGTCGTGTCTTCCTGCGGTTCCGGGGTCGGGGCTGGAGCAGTTGGAGCGGCCGGCTCTGCCGGGGCCGGTGTTCCAGCTGGAGCAGGGGGGGTCAGATCCGGGGTCTGCCCGGTCTGGCCGGCGGCCTTGGTCTCCGCTGCCGTGTTCGCCAGCAGTCTCATGGTCGCCAGCAGCGCTCTTCCCACGTTCCGCGGGATAGTTCCGCCGTTGTCTTCGAGCAGCCAGTTGGAGAGGTTCTGGGTCTTCTCCGTTCCGGCCTGCCGCTCGATCTCTCTCCATGCTGGCATCAGGTCCTGATCGAACGGGGCCAGTCGCGGGTCCTGCTGCTGGCTGCCGCCGCCGCCAAGCTCGACCTCTTCAGCTGAGACTTCACCCATTCCGACCAGATCGGAGATGGCCCGGTTCTTCGCCCGGGTGGTAGCAGTAGCTCTCATGTCGTTCTCCAGCTTCTTCCGGCCGGAGTCCTTCTGGAAGCGGCTCTCGTCCACTGAGCAGTAACCGTCACCGTCTTGACTCTGGCCGTTCGGGGCGGTTGCCCTGAAGACTGCGAAGGCTCTGACCGGATTGCCTTCAGCGTCCCGCTCAACCCCGGACTCGACCCGGGCAACGGAGAGACCGAAGGCCTTGGCGATCTTCCTCCAGCCGCTCTTCTTGATGAAGCGCTCTCCACGGCCTGCGTTCTGCCAGTCGGACTCGTCTAGTACCGCGGCCACGGCCTGCTGGTAGGCGGTCATGGCGGTCTTGACTTCGTCGGCGTCGTAGGGCATCAGGACGCCGGTGGCTTTCCCTGCTGCCTCGACCACGGCGACCTCTGCGCTGCTGGTCTCTCTGCTGGCGGTGTGGTCGTCAGGGACCACTTCCGCATCCACTATTTCCTCCGGCTCAGGCCGGTCTTCTGGTGATTCGCTCATGCTGCTGCTCCTTTGGTCTGGTTGGTGCTGGTCACTTTACTGCTGTCTCCGGCTGCCCCCGGGTGGCGGGGTGCGGCCAGTTTCCTTCTGGCCGGCCAGTCCCACTCAGGGGCTGACTGGAGCCAGTTGAAGTTCCACCGACCACGGATCTGGTCGGCAGCTCTGGTGATCTCGGTGAAGGTCATGCTGCTGGCAGTCGGCATCAGATCATTCCCGCGGAGAGGGCTGCTGACTGCCATCCGTGAGGGCAGATCCCGTCCGGCTCGACTTGGCATCCGTGGGGGCAGTCTGTCTCCCCCATGATCTCGTCGGCGTCCATGTCGAAGGGTGAGAGATCTCCGCTGCCTGCGGCATCCAGCAGGCGGTCAGCTGCTCTAGTTGAGGTGGGCATCTCGCGGATCTCCCTTCTTCGCGGCGGCTTCAAGGAACCGGGCGACTGCTGCCCCGGGTGTCTGGGGGATTGACTGCCGGATGGCTGCCTTGAACTTCTTGAGGGCGGCTGCCAGCTGCTCTGCGTCTTCGCTCTGGCCGGTGTCCACCAGATAAGCCAGCACCAGATCTCCAGCGGTGCTGAGAGCGAGAGCTTCGCCCAGATTCATTCCTGTCTCTTCGTTCGGTTCTTGTTTCACTTCTGCTGCTCCTTTGGTCTTGGTCTGTAGTCTGTGAGACCGGCTGCTCCTTTGGTCAGAAGCGCCGGTCTGGTGGAAGGCTCTCCGAGAGATCGGGGAGCCTTCCTTCGTTCTGGATTCAGATTCTGCTGGACCTCTCTCCGGTAGCGGCCATGAACTGGTCCCGGTCGAAGCGCGGGTTGGTCTCTGCGAAGTAGTCAGCCAGAGACTCAGCGATTCCCTGAGCGGCTGCCTCTCTGCCCTTGGCGTAGCTGGTCAGCAGACTGGCTGGCCGCTCTGCCCGGACTGCTGCTGCCACGGCCTCGAAGTCTTTTTTGGTCGGCACTTCTGGTCTCCTTTGGTCTGGTTTTCAGCTGGTATCTCTCCAGCTTCATCTGAAAGATAGCGGCTGGAGCTGCTGCTGACCGGGAACCGGGGCGGCGCTAGAGTCGCCCGGGTCCAGACCTACCCTGACCAGAAGGAGATCCACCAGTGAAAGACCAAGACAAGCCAGCCATCCTGCACTCCAAGCGGACTGCTCGAGAGAGAGCTGAGAATCAGACCCGCGACCCGGAAGACCGGCTGGTGTGGGCTCTGCTTGATCTGGCTGATGCGGTCAGAGAGCTGACCCGGCCAGAGGCTCCAGCTCCAGCTCCAGCTCCAGCAGAGCCAGCGAAGAAGAGGGGCGGCGTGGTCCCGGTGGAAGAGGAACCGCCGCTCTGCGCTCTGCTGGCCGATCAGATCCAGAAGAATGATCCGAGCGGGAAGCGGCCCCGGGTGACAGCCAGCTGGGTTGCCGCTGAAGACCGGATGCTGCGGCTCGACAAGCGAGACCCGGAGCAAGCCAGAGCACTGATCATCTGGTGCCAGCAAGACCAGTTCTGGAGAGGGAACATTCTCTCAATGCCGAAGTTCCGGGAGAAGTATCAGCAGCTCTTCATGGCAGCTGGCAGGGACCAGCAGACCCAGAAGTCACCGGCCCAGATCCGGGCGGAAGAGATCCAGCGAGACCGAGCAGCCCGGGACCTTGAGAAGCTCCGTCAGCAGGGTGCTGAAGGGGCCGGCCAGTGACTCTGGAAGAGTGGGAAGAGATACAGGTAGGGATGCTGGCTTACTGGCCGAACCGATCGGTCTCAGCAGAGAGCTTCCGGTTGTGGTTTGCTGATCTCGAGGAGTTTCCCGCGGAGCAGGTCGGGGCCGCGATCCGGGCGCTGGGCAGGGACGGCAGAGAGTGGATTCCGACCGGCGGCCAGATCCGGGAGAAGGTGCTAGAGCTTCAAGGCCCGGTCCCTGATTACTCAGAAGCCTATGAACTGGCTCTCCGGGCAGCTGGTGAAGGTGGCGGCTTTCACCACGGCCTCGACTGGCTGGAAGAGCGCTCTCCGCTGGCAGCAGCCGCGGTCAGGCAGTTCGGATGGCGGGAGTTCTGCCACGGAGAGATCGGTCCGACCCAGAGAGCGCAGTTCCGCGACGTCTTCAAGGCAGTCGCTGAGAGAGCAGTCAGAGCAGAGAGATACAGGGGTCTGGAAGCGGCTGGACTGCCGGGTCTGACCAGAAGCTCAGAGACTGGATTCCTGAGCTTCAAGGCAGCGCTGCCTGCTCCAGCTGACCAGTCTGCTCAAGACTGACCAGACAGAAAGAGAGCGGCCACTGAGGGCCGCTCTCTGGTGCTGCTGGATCTCTGGAAGGGGTCAGCTCTGGCAGCTGCCTATCTCGAGGTCTGTCAGTGCTTCAGGCATCGGTGGTCTCCTTCTTTTCTAGGTCCAGCAGGATCTCGCAGGGATCTGGCTGGCCGGCGGTGTCGTAGATCCAGTCCAGAGCGGACTTGACAGCGGCATGCTGCTGATCGGTGAAGAGCGGCTCTCCAGTTCGGTGGTCAATGATCCGCTCTCCGCGGTCTTCAGGGTGGAAGGCAGCTCCAGCTGAGTGGAGCGCGGTCAGGAACTTCTGGGCGCGCTCGGAGTCAGCTGGGTCGCAGTCCTGAAAGATCTGGATGGCTCGGTCTATCTGGTCAGAGCGGTTCATCAGGACTGGTCCTTGATCTGGGTTATCTGGTGGGCATTCATGCTGCTCATTTTCAGTGGTCTCCTTTGGTCTTTCTGGTCTGGTCTGTTACTGGTGGATGGTCCAGCCGCGGAGCTTCAGGACAGCGGCGTCAGGGACTGAGATCTTCTGGGCAGAAGTGACTTCTTCGTCAGCCTCGAGCAGGGCGGACTTGACCTTCTTCTTTGCTGCTGGAGCGGTCGGTGCGGCGACCAGAATCTCTCTGGAGTAGATGTCTTCGTCCTTTGCTGCATCGTGGAAGATGCTGACCAGATAGTGCTGCTGGTCTTTGATCTGGACGGTCTCAGTGGTGCCGTCAAGGCGGCGGATGCGGACTGGAACGGTGGGGGCGGTCTGGTTGGTCATGCTGACTCCTTTGGTCTGGCTGGTCTGGACTGCTTGAGGCAGTATGGCAGGTTTCTCTTTCAATTGAAAGCAGGTTCTGGGAAGGATCTGACCGGGCCGGATAACCTTCCCTCGCAGTGACAGCTCCGACCTTCCCGATCCAGACCCTGACCAGCCAGCTGCTCGAGCAGACCGGCCCCTACGCAGGCAGAGAGATCTCCAGCATCCAGCTGGCCGACAACCTCCGCGA
>SSSZ01000088.1 GCA_009469675.1 Azonexaceae bacterium
CCGGCGCCCCCGACTCACCGAACCAGCGCGCTAACGCCGGATCGGCTGCCGCAGATCATAACCCGTCATCGGGCCTGCTCCAGTCCGTTCCGGCCTCATTTGGAGGCCGACATGCCACGCACCGCACAATTGAAGAAGGCACACACCCGCACGAAGCTTGCACCCCTGCCGTTGAAGAACCATTCGTACGCGGGCGACATGGAAGCGCTCGGCGACCTGTTCGACCTGATCCGGCAGGCGCAGGCGCTCACGCCGCTGATTTTCGCCTGCGGCCCGCTGAATCTTCGCGGCGTGAGCGGCAACTCCACTGACGTGGAACTCATCGCGTCTGAGTGGGCCGAAACACTGCCAGAGTTCATCGCCGAGAGCCAGCGGGCCATGACGACTGACGCTAGGGTCAGAGCAGGGCACGAGCTACCTGACCACGGGGCATCGCTCTGTGCAGGAGTCGCGATTGGCGCGCTGGCGGGCTATCTGCTCGGACTCGTTGCCGGTGTGCATGTCGACGTTCACTCCATCCTCAACGAGGCGAGAAGGTAGATGGGACAGGTGCTCAAGCGGGGCAACGTCTGGTGGATCCGCTACTACGTGAACGGACGCCGCGAGGAAGAGAGCGCGCGCACCGACAAGAAGACCGAAGCTGAGAAGCTTCTGAAGCAGCGTGAGGGGGATGTTGCCAAAGGCCTGCCGATCTCCGCGAAGATCGGCAGGCTCCGCTTCGAGGACGCGGCAGCCGACCTGTTGAACGACTACAAGATCAACGGGAAGCGGTCGTACGAGAACGTGAAATCGTCAGTGGTGGAGGGAGCGCTGGAACCGTGGTTCCGCGGCCGGCGGATGGCGTCGATTACGACGGCCGACGTGCGCGCATACGTAGCCGACAGGCAGGCCAAGGCCTACGCGAACGCCACCATCAACCGCGAGCTCGCCGCCCTGAAGCGCATGTTTACGCTCGCGGTCCAGGCCGGGAAGCTCCTGCAGCGTCCCTACATTCCGATGCTCATCGAGCGGAACGCGCGGAAGGGCTTCTTCGAGCGGGACCAGTTCGACGCGGTCCGCAACCGGCTCCCGCCGATGTATCAGGCGCTGGTCACCTTGGCCTACTACACCGGGTGGCGCGTCAACAGCGAGATTCTGACGCTCGAATGGCGACAGGTGGACCGACAGGCCGGGATCATCCGGCTGGAGCCTGAGACCACGAAGAACCGAGATGGGCGGGTGTTCAAGTATGCGGGCCTGACGGAAGTGACCGCGGCGATCGACGGGCTCTGGGCGCGCCATGAGGCGCTGACGAAAGCCGGCGTCCTGACTCCGCTCGTGTTCTGCCGCCTGAAGGGGCAGCGCGTCCGGACGTTCTGGAAGCGCTGGAAGAGCGCGTGTGAGGCGGCCGGGTGTCCGGGCCGCATCCCGCACGATTTCCGCCGCACAGCGGTCCGCAACCTCAATCGAGCGGGTGTGCCTGAGACGGTGGCGATGAAGATCACCGGTCACAAGACACGGAGTGTGTTCGACCGCTATGACATCACGAGCGAAGAGGACCTGGCCGAAGCCTCACGCCGGCTGCAAGCGCTGGCAGGGACATTTTCGGGGACAGCCACCGACTTGAGCGGAGACACGCTCCGCGAGCGGTTGTCTAAGTCGGTGCGTAGGAAGGGGTTAGTGGTGGCGAGACCCGGGATCGAACCGGGGACACTACGATTTTCAATCCAACCAAGCAAAAGGCGCAAAGCGTGAAAAACCCTATTGTTATTCGCTATTTCCGGCGGTTCGCATCACTCTTGAGACGTGCGTAGAATACGGCAGATGACGTCTAAAACGAGACGACAGGGACAAAGCCGGGGACAGGGTAACCGTTCGCGTGCTGGTGTATGGTGGGGTGGTGATCCCGTCAAGATCTCATCTCGCGCGGCTGCTGGACTGTGCGAGGATGCGGGGCTCGATCCGAGGCGGAAGAGCCACGCTCGTCGCGGCGCGCAGTTGATAACGGTCGTTCGCCAAGTGCTCGGAAACCATCACCCGATGTCGTTGGCCCTGCAAGGTGAGGCTAGATCGTCAGACCATGCCAGAGTCGTCAGCGAAGGGCTGGGCCGCGCCGATGGGCTGGCCTCCTGGCTCGACTCCCTCGAAGCAGACACCAGTGAGATCATCGACGACGATCGGGAAATTCTGGCTGCAGTTCGCTCGCAGGTCGCACGGTTGTCCGCGCGGCTGTCGTGCCTGGCTCTAGACCTCTCTCGCGAGCACAGTATGGGGGCTCCGAGAAAGGTTGCAAGAGGAATAACCGTGCGCAGACTCGTTGCCGCTTTCGAGCAGTTCGCGAGTCCCGAGTGTGACGACAACGACCTTGCGCACTTCGTCGAGAGTGCCTGCAATCTCGGCGGCGTCGACTATCCGAAGAAGAGAGCCGATCTTCTGGTCTTGCTTCGTCCTTCCGAATAAGTAGGTCGGAAGCGCCCGACTAATCCGCAGGGCGCTTCTACGCATCTCGCATGATTGCCTGCGAGATGACGCCAGCCACCACATCACCGCTCGCACCGCGGCTCGAATCCGCGAAAGTCACTTCTCGCCGCATCGGAATTCCGTACGGCTCTCTGCGCGATCTCGCGTTCCGGGGCGAGATCCCTGTCGTCAAGGTCGGTCGCGCGTGGTACTTCGACCGCGTCGACATCGACCGCTGGATTGAATCGCGAAAGGAGCGCGCCTAGAAACGGCGAGAGCCTGCGGACCAGGGCACGGTCACACAGGCTCAGCGCGTTCGGGCGTGAACACGCATGACCAGCATACCAGCACACCACCGCATCTGCGATGCCGTCGAGCAGGGGCTTGCGCTCGACAGCATCGAGGCAGAGATCCAACTCTCCACCATCAAGGGCGACGCGGCTGTCTGGCGCGAACTAGCGCAGGAGGCATTGCGGCTCTTGGCCGGTAAGCACGAAGAGTGCGCGCGCCTGCGCCTGCAGAACCAGCATCTGCGAGACGAGCTCAGGGCGTCGCGCCACTCGCCATCGGCGGCCGCGTGATGGTGACACGCGATGAGATTTGGCCGGCCGGCGATGAGCCGTCGGCCGTCGCGTTCACGCTCGCTGAACTCGCCGCGTACCGGTTTCCGGTTCGCCGCGAAATCCTGACTCGAGCCGGGGCGGCCGTGCTTCGAGAGGGCCACCTGATGATGGTCTTCGCCGAGCGTGGTATCGGCAAGACGTGGTTCGTCGAGAGCCTGGCGCTCGCAGCCTCTGCCGGTGTGAGCGTGCTCGGCTTCGAAGCGCCGACACCTGTTCGTGTGCTGCTCGTCGATGGAGAGATGAGCAGCGAGGACATTCAATCGCGGCTCATCGAGCTCGCTGACCGGCTCGGCATCTTCCACCACAACGCCAACCTGTCCGTGCTGGCCGCCGACTGGCAACCCGACTACCTGCCGCGGCTCGACACCGTGCAGGGGCAGAGCTTCATCGGACGAGCCGTCGACGGCGCCGACCTGGTCGTCATCGATAACCGCTCCTCACTGTTCGATCCGGAGGCCGAGAAGGACGCCACGGCCTGGCAGCCAGCACAAGACTTCCTGCTGTCGCTGCGCAGGCGAGGCAAGGCCGTTCTCCTCGCCCACCACAGCAACCGGCAGGGCGGGGCCCGTGGCCATTCCAAAGCGGAGGACGCAATGGACATGGTCATCAAGTTGTCGCGCCCAGAGGGCTACCAGGCAGATGAAGGCGCGCGGTTCCTGGTGGAGTTCACGAAAACGCGCGGCGTGCACGGGCAGGCCGTCGCGCCGTTCGAAGCTCACCTCACCTCTTCGGGCTGGACGCTGAACGGCATTGAGGCGGCGTCATCGCACGGGACCGTTTCGAGGAAGTTGGTTGATGCGGTCCGGCTGCACGCCGAGGCCGGGGACGGTCTCAAGAGCGCTGGACGCGCAGTCGCGGCAGCCGGCGTCAAGCGAGCCGCGGGACTCGCGGTGTGGAAAGACCTTCTCGCCGCAGGGATCGTGAAGAAGCATCCCGGCGGATGGTTCGTATGCGCGTAGTCGGTTCCCTTAGTTCCCTCCGGTTCCCGGAACCATTGGGAACCACCGGAACTACGGTTCCCCGGTTCCTGTTCCTTATACAGGGAACCGGGAACCACCGGCGACACCGGTTCCCCGTAGGGGAAGGGATCCCCCTCAAGAAGTTGGGAGGCTGTCGCCTCCAAACCATGCCAGCCCTTGTTTCTGGGATTTGCACAGTTTCACGGCCTTGGTTTGCATCTTAAGGAGCATCGATGAAGTCCGACAATCAGCAGATCGTGCCTCACAGTTACCGGGGCTACGCAGGCGAAATCGTGGCCGACGTGATGGCCTTGTTGATGGCCGTCCTGAAGAACCGGCCCGAAGTAGCCGGCTTCAAGAGTCAAGGCGCCGTGCTCACGGTCGACCTGGCAACACAGCGGCTGACGCTCGGCCTGCGGATCGGCGACGACCGCGCAGTCATCGTCGAGACGTTCCCGATCGACCAGAAGGCGGTCGACACGTTCGGCGTGTCCGACCTGGCGATCGTGGTGCCGAAAGGCGCGGTCTCCCACTGATGGCTTCGACGTGGTACAATTACACTTGGCAACGGCGCCAGCATCTTCGGTGCAGCGCCACGCCACACTCCGGGCAGACTCTTCGAGTCCCCCGCGCGCCTGTTCCAGGCGGCCGCCTCGCGGTACTCCACCGACAACCGAAACTCGCGTTCTGCTCGTGTGCCGCACGGTGTGTGCCTGGCGCTGTTGCAGCGCGCAACCAGGCGCTGTCTGACGGCGCCGGAATGGATACCGATCATCATGGCAACTGACAACGAGATCATGCTCAACCAGGACCGCCGCGCACTGGCCGACGAAGTCATCGCGGCCGCCGGCAACTGTCGATTCGACGACGAGTTGGAAGGCGTGAAGCGGAGCGAAGAGCACTACAACAACATCATCGGCGCTGAGCTGCTGTACATCGACGTGAAGGCACGCAACGAGAAGCGAGAGCGCCTGCACGCCGATGAGCAGCGACAGGTCGACCGCCTGAAGCGTGAACGAGACGACGTCCAGCGGGCTGTCTTCGACGCCGAGCGGCGCATCCATTCGGCGACGGCCACCATGCAGCGGAAGGTCGCCAGCGCGACGCGCCCCGGTGATGACACGGTCCAGGGCCGGTCGGCGGGAGACCGCTACGCGTGGAAGTCCATCGTGCCGTCGATGCGCGAGTACCGAGCCGCAAGCATCAACTCGGACCCGGGCGGCGGCTATCTGGTGAACTCCACGATCGGCCCGTTCTTCGACCGCTTGCGCCCGCTCAGCGTCGTGCTCGCCGCCGAGCCGCGCATCGAGCCGTGTGACAGCGATTCGCTGCTCCTGCCGGGGTTGTCGTCGTCGGTCACGGTCGCAGCAACCGGCGAGGCGTCATCCATCACCGAGTCGTCACCGCAGTTTCAGCAGCTGCGGATCCCGATGCGGAAGTACGCCGCGTACACGCTCTCGTCGTCTGAACTGCTGGACGACTCCCGTCCGGGCGCTCGGCAGATCATCGAGACCGATCACCGGCTGCAGCTCGCGGCCAAGCTCGACCTCGACATGCTGCAGGGCAACGGCGCTGGCAACAACCTGCAGGGCCTGCGTTACCAGGGCACCGCGACGTCTCTCGCGACGAACGGCGCGACGCCGAGCCTGAGCAACATCGTGGACGCGATCTACCGGCTCGAGGCCAACAACGCGCAGCCGTCCGCCATCTTCATGCACCCGCGGACGTGGAACACGCTCCGGAAGCTTGTCGACGGCCAGAGCCGGTACCAGCTTGCGCCGACGCCGGCCGAGGCGGCACCGAAGAACCTCTTCGGGCTCCCGGTGTTCCTCTCCTCGCAGATGACCATCACGGAGACGATCGGCACGAGCACGGATTGCTCGTGGATCGCGGTCGTCGACATGTCGCGGATCGTGGTCGCGCAGCGTCAGGAGATGACCGTGCTGTACGACCCGTTCACGTACGCGAAAAACGATCAGGTCGCCATCCGGACGACGACCCGCTGGGGCATGGGCGTGCTGGACGTGGCCGCCGTTGAAGTGCTGACGGGCGTGCGTCCGTAGCTCGAGTCTCGAAGCGGGCGCACGAGTGGGGGCGAACAGGGCGCCCGGCGTCAAGGTCGATTGACTCCCGACCTTGGCGATCCAACCTGTTCGCTCCGATCTATCCAAGGGAGCGAGACTCATGGCTGTAACCGCGGTCTTCCGAGCCGATTTTAGCGACTTCGCCACCGCCGTGGCGCAGGCCGAAGTACAACTCAGGTCCTTCGAGGCAGACGCCGGAAAGGTCGAGCGGGCGCTCGGCCGGATGACGGATTCATTCTCCGGTCGCAAGGTGATTCAGGACGCGCAGATGATGGCGCGGGCGATCGAAGAAATCGGCGGCGTCTCGAAGCTCACCGAGACCGAACTGCAACGCGTCGGGGCGACGGCCTCTGAAGCGGTGGCCAAAATGCGCGCCATGGGGCTGGACATCCCGCCGGGCCTCCAGAAGATCGCCGGCGCGGCGCAGTCGACCGAAAGCGGGTTCGCTTCGCTGCTCGGTCCGCTGGGGAATGCGAATCAACTGCTCGGCCTGTTCGGTATGGGGCTGGGCGCGGGCGCCGTTATCGCCTTCGGGCGTGAGGTGCTGGGCGCCGCGGACAACCTGACCCGCATGGCCGACCAGACCGGCATCGGCATCGACGCCTTGCAGCGGCTGCAGGCCGTCGCGGAGCCATCAGGCAACTCGCTCGACCAAGTCACGTCGGCCGTGTCCCAGATGCAGAAGCGGCTCGTGGAGGGCTCCGCTGAGACGGTGCAGGCGCTTGCCGCCATCAGTGTGCCGATCACCGACCTCCAGAAGCTGTCTCCGGATGACCAGTTCTTTCGCATCGCGAAGGGGATCCAGAGCATCAAGGATCCGGCCCGACAAGCACAAGCGGCGATGGCGCTGTTCGGGAAGAGCGGCGCCGAACTCCTGCCGACGCTCAAGTCCAACATCGACAGTCTGAAAGACTCGACGCTCCGCATGTCGGAAGAATCCGCAAAGGCGCTCGACGAGTTCGGCGATGAGCTGGGGCGCCTGAAGACCAGTGCCCTTGCGGGCTTCGGCGACATGGCCGGATCGGCGCTGCAGTTCGCGAAGAGCCTGGGGGAACTGCCGGACGCGCTGGGTGCGGTCGGTCGCGCCATCGATGATGCGGCGGCGAAGCGTGGCAAGCTGGCAGCGCTCTTCACCTGGGGACAAGACCTACCACCGGTCTCCATTCCCGACATGGCCGGACAGGCACCAGGCGTGCCCGAGTCGATGCAGGCGCAGCTTACAGCGGCGCAGCGACTGGCACTCATCCGCGGGGACACTGCGTATGCACCGGGCGCGCCTCGGCAGCCCGGCATCGCGCCAATCGCGGACCTCGGGCGGATCGGGTCGATTCGACTCGCCGCTCCTGGGCGGGCCATCCGCATCGGCGCTGCTGAAGGGCGGACTGGCGGACCAGCTCGAAATGACAAAGGCGCAGGCCGAATGGGCAGCCGTCCTGCGCGAGCTGGATGCCGCGGCCGGGAAAGCGTCCGACACCGTCGCGGGCATGAACGGCGAGGTGGTCGAGGGCGTGAAGTACTACCTGCAGGCGGGCGTCGCACAGGGCACGCTGCAGAAAGCGTACGCGCTGACCGCCACCGAAGTGGCCGCTGTGGCGAAGGTACTGGCCGCCGAGAAGGACGCGCTGAAGCTCGAGCAGGAGGCCATTGCCGCCACCGCCCGCCTGTGGGCCGAGTACGACTCGGTCCGGAGTACGCAAGGCACCACGAGCACCGACCAGGCGATCGCCAACGTCCTGCGCTGGGCTGACGAGACGTCGGCCGCGGCGGCGAAGGCCGGCACCGACACGGCCGCGTTCTACGACGCGTTGGCCGCGACGACGTCCGCCAAGCTGCAAGGGATTGCGGTCGACTGGCAGGCCATCAACGGCGAGCTGACGACCGGCACGAAGGCCGGGCTGCAGCAGATCGCGGACCAGGCGCGGGCCACCTACGAGCAGGCGCTCGTGCATGTCGGCGAGTTCTCCGACGAGTCGATCCAGCACTTCCGCGAGACGGCCGACGCGGCACAGATGGCGGCATCGGCCTTCGGGACCGGGTTCGAGACGGCGGGACAGAAGGCGTCCGCGGCCGTCGCCGACACCGTGCGTCAGGTGCAGGAGGCCAAGCGGCAACTCGACATGATGTTCGCCGGCGGGAGCGTGCCGACGCCGGATTCGCTGTCGGCCGCTGGGATGCGCCCGGGCTCGTTCCTCGGCACCGGCTCGACGCCGATGGTCGCGTCGATGCTGACGTCGGTGGCGAATCTCCCTTGGCCAGCGCGGGCCACCGGCGGCAACGTGTCGCCTGGTCAGCCGTACATGGTGGGTGAGCGCGGGCCGGAACTCTTCACGCCGGGCTCGTCGGGCTTCATCACGCCCAGCGGGAGCGGTGGCGTCACGGTCCACAACACGTTCCAGATTGTCGACACCGAGAGCGGGCTGGCGCGGCGGGTGGCGGACCAGATTCAGCGGTCGATCATGTCCGCGCAGAGGCTGTCGTGAACGCGATTCTCGGCAGCGGGGGGAAACCGAAAAGGCCGTAACCCCGTTGACGGCGGCGGGCTGGTTGTGGCTCAATTGCGGTGACGCCGACCGTGCTTGCAACACGACCGGCGCCCCCGACTCACCGAACCAGCGCGCTAACGCCGGATCGGCTGCCGCAGATCATAACCCGTCATCGGGCCTGCTCCAGTCCGTTCCGGCCTCATTTGGAGGCCGACATGCCACGCACCGCACAATTGAAGAAGGCA
>SSSZ01000089.1 GCA_009469675.1 Azonexaceae bacterium
GCACATCGTCTCGGATTGGCCGGGCGACATTGCGCACTTCTGCAACTTCCTCGAATACTTGCCGGGCGAGCGTATTGGCCCAGACCGCATGACGTTCGAGGTGCGTCGTGACCTACCCGACACCGCCAGCACTTCGGCCGTTCCGCACAACGCGCTGGAAGACGCGCGGGCCTTGGCGCGCGGTGCATTGGCTGCTGCATGACGTTCGAGGTAACGCGCGCCTGACGGCTGCGCAGGAGGTGGAAGATGAGCCAAAGTGACCAGCCGGCAGGTGTCGCCGTTGACCGAGGGGTTAGGCCTGTGGCGGAAGTGTGCGCCGGGTCTTTGCGGTGGCACATACCAATGCCCGACCATGTGCCGCAAGCCGCGTGGTTAAGCGGCGTGCACTACTTGTACGACCAAGCGGCGCTAGATGCAGAACGCGAGCGTGGCCTGATTGCGCTGCGCGAATGGGCTGTGAGTCGATGGCGCGCGGAAGTGGCGCAACGGCCCCTGGAGAACAAGCACCGCCGCAGCCTTGACGACTGCTGGCGCCAAGTGATGCGATACGCCGGACTCGACCCTGACGAAGCGGTCGGGCCTTCGCACGACGCACTGCTGGCTGCGGCATCGGACCCGCGAAGCGGCATGTTGGCCGGCGATGCGCTGGCTGGCGGGGCTTAAGGGCCTAACGTTCGCGAATTCAGCCGCGCCGCTAGGCGTCGGCTGGAATGAGGGGTTAGCCGGCTCCCCCGAAAAGCGGCACAACGTAGGAACGACATGGAAACGATGATTCAACCGAAGGTGACGGGCTACCGACAACTGACGGCGACCGAGGCCGCGCTGATGAACGAGGGCAAGGCCCTGGCCGAACAGTGCGGCGCCTACATTGCCAAGCTGCGCGCAATGCCTGCCACGGGCGCCAACGGCGTGCCGTTCACGAACGACAGCCCGGACGGCCCGGTGCCCAGCATCGACCAGCGGTGGGTGAGCATCGGCGCCACGGACTTGCAGCGCGGGTTCATGGCCGTGATTCGCGGCATTGCCCAGCCCAGCACGTTCTGACCATGAGCGCCAGCCTCAACCTGAGCATTCGCCTGCAAGCCATTGCGCAGGCTCTGGAGGACACGCTGAACGAAGCGGCCGGCGAGCCCTGCGCGTTCGTGCTGGTGTGCCAGGCTGACGGCGTGGCGCAGTACGTCAGCAACTGCGACCGCAAGGACGGGCGCGAACTGATCGAAAGCCTGCTGGCGCGGTGGAAGGCCGGACGCGCGGACATCCCCGCGCACTACAACCCGGACCTTCGCCCGCCACAGGCCGGCTAACGTCGTGGTGAACGGCGGCCTTTAGGCCGTCCGTTCGACCTGGGGTTGTGCTTCACCCACCCGAAGCGCGCGAATGTAGGAGTGCCGGCCCATGCCGACAGTGAAGATCACGGTGAGCGAGAAGGTCACGTACTGCCGCGAGGTTGAGATGAGCGAGGCCGAGTATCGAGATTGGGACAACCGACTCGACAGCACGGCCGGCCGAGCCTATGACAAGGTGGTCGAAGAACTCGCGGACAAGTACATCCGCCGCGACGACCGCGACTGGCTCGACGCCGACGACCTTGAACTGCAGGACATGAGCGTGGTGGTGACGCCGTGAAGCCCAACGTCGGCGGTAACCGGCTTGCGCCGGAGCAGGAGCAACGATGAACGACACTTTTGCCGGCGCAAGTCCGGTTCTACGCTTGCTGCACGCCGAGATTGAAAGGCTGGCCGGCGTGGTGAAGAAAGCCAACGACCAGGCCGAACACTTCGAGCGGCTTTGGTACTTGGCGAAGGAAGACGCTGACCGTTACGCCTTTGCCAAGACGCTGGAAGGGCAAGTGGTGACGATGGAGACATTCAAGGTGCGCGGCGCTTCTGAACTGGACCAGGCGCTTGACGATGCGATGGCCGAAGATGCCGACGCACGCAACGAGGCCGGGTATGCGGCCTAACGTTGGAGGTGAGGCGCGCCTTGCGGCGCACGCTAGGTTAACCGGCCCGAAACGGCCGCCAGGCGCCGAGCTAGCGGCAGACATGCGAGATGCCATGTCGTTCCCTCCGCTGCCGCCTTCGCCGGCCGAGGTGAGTGACCTGATTTTGCAGACTCGCGAGCATGTGCAGGCGCTCGGCTGGGGCAACAGGGAGCAGCTTTACACCGCCTCGCAGGTGCGAGCGCTGCTTTCTGAGTGCGCCATCATGGCTGCGGCGCGCGAACGCCAGCGGACGATCGCACGCTGACCACCCTCTAAGATCCAACCAATGTCAAACCCTCTAGCCCTCCTTTCCTGGTGGCGAGCGGTTCGCTCCGCCTACCCCCGTGACCCGTCGATCCCGGTGCTTCGCTTCAGCAATCTCGAAGTGACCGCCGGAGACCTTGATGCGGTCTGCTCTCTCATCGAATCTCGCGTGACGCCGAGCCACGCAGATCCTCAAGAAACCCCGCTCGGCGATGACGACTAACCGAAAGGTGTCACAACCATGGACTTCGATCCGCAAGCATACCTCGACGCACCCACAACCCAAGCTTCCGAGCGTCGCCCGCCCGTTCCCGTAGGGGATTACGTCGCCTCCATCACCGACCTCTTGTCGGAGTCGTGGACCTCCAAGGACAAGGTCGACCCGGTCACCGGGCAGCTCAAGTCCGGCATCCGGTTCGACATCGTGTTGAAGGTGGACCTTCCGGCCGCCATCGCAGAGATGTGCAAGATCCCTGCGCTGACCATCAAGGACGGCGTGCTGATCGACCGGACGGCGGAGAACGCCATCGACTACTCCCCCGGAAAGAACTCCCGCCTTCGGCAGTACCGCGAAGCGTGCGGCCTGAACACGCCGGGGGAGGTCTTCACTCCCCGCATGCTGATCGGTCGGACCCTCAAGGTCCGCCTCACGCACGAGGAGTACCAGGGCAACCTGCAGGAGCGAGTCGGCGCGCTGGCGAAGGTGGCCTGACGTGGAAGGGCTCAAGCACTTCACCGCCCCCGAACCGGACCCCGCGAAAGCCGCCCGTGCGATCTCGGAGATGGTGACGACGCTGAAGGATGCTGGCTCCGACCAGGAGACCATCCGGGCGGCCATCATGGCGCTGGGCCAAATGGCATCGAGGATCTACCACGGCGCACCTCAGATGTGAGGGCTGGGAGGGCTTCGGCCCTCCCTTTTTCGAGAACCGAAATGAGAACAGTCTCGATCGAAGAAATCACCGTACCGCCGAACCGTCAACGGCGGGAGTTCGACCCCATGCAGCTCGCGGAACTGCGCACCTCCATCACGGAGACGTCGTATGGGTTGCAGCACCCCATCGTCGTCCGGCGAGGGGAGCGCGACATGCTCTTCCTCGTGGCGGGGGA
>SSSZ01000090.1 GCA_009469675.1 Azonexaceae bacterium
GGCGCGGATCAGCACACATTGAATCCGCTGGTATTCGGCGTGCGTACTCGCCTTCTTGAGTCGCTCCGCCAGGCGCTCTACCGTCGCCTGGTCTCCTGTAATCAGTGTCTTCATTCCATGCCCCCTAAGATCGCATGGAATAAGTATAGTATTTATATTATTGAACGCAAATTGGTATAAGACGGACCCGCTGGAGCTGGCAGAGGTGCAGAAGGTGGTTCCGGGAAAGCCCCCCTAGCCCAGGCGATTAGTGGCAGTGGTATGGCGCAGAACCGTTGTGGCACCCGTAGCGGTCCGTCCCGCCGCTATGGGACGGGGCACCGTGCGTTCCTTCACTGTCGTGGGTGTGTCCGCCGAAGAATTCCACGGGCGTCCTTGGGTTGCCGCTATTCGCCCACACCAATCCTGTCCCTACCGCAACGGCGACTAGCACCCCCGCAACCAATTTCTTACCAGATTTCATGACCTCCCCTTTCGTCATATAAGGTAGTCGCATGCTCCCACCAGCGGCAAGGACGCGTCAAGCGTTGGCGGCTACAGGGGGGCACCTACCAGATACCCCGCAGGTGGCCATAGTGGCCCCCGCAGATTAACTGCAAGGCCGGGGTTGGGCCAAACCGAAAGTAGCAGCAGAAGCAACAGCAGTATCACGGTGCGGAGCATGATGGCAGGCCTCTATGGCAAGGAGATGCCGCCATACTCCCGCGTAACGGCGCCCAGGGAATGCGCAATCAGGGGAATTGTGCAGTGCTATTTCACGATATGCCCGAGGCGGAACTGTGCCAGTAGCTGCCATTCCAAAGTAGTGGTGGCCGAAGTCCTTAATGTCCCAGGCACCCACTGGACCCCATGGTAGCCCGGGCTCAACTCCTATGAAGCTGGTGGAGCAGATGATGGAGTAACGGAGAGTTGCTGCGGAGCGGGCCAGCATCTAACGCCGGGGTCACATCTAACGCCGGGGTCATAACGCCGGGGTCACATAACGCCGGGGTCACACATAACGCCGGGGTCAGGTCTTGCATTTTGCGTCAAGCCCCACCACCACCCCCTAGCCTTTCTTCCCACCCCGCTTGGCCTGGGTGGCCGGGCGGGCGGGGGAGCGGCTGCGGGTTTCGCCGCTGCCGGTTTGTGCTTTTCCGGTCGGCGGGCGGGCGGTGGTTTTTCGGTTGTCGTCGCGGGTGGGGCGGCTCTTGGTTTCGCCGCGGCCGGGGCCGGCCTTGCCTTGGCCCTGGTGGAGCGGGCCGGCGGGGCGGACGGTGACGGCGGGCCTGGGGGTGCGGGCGGGTTTGGGGGCGATGGTTTCTTCTTCGCCCGTGGCGGTTTCGGGGGCGGCGACCTTGGCCAGGGATTTGGTCAGGGCCTTAACCTCGGTTTCGGCGAGTTCGTGGCAGCGGCCGCGCTTGAGCTGGGGCGGCAGGCTGAAGGGGCCGTAGCGGACGCGGATGAGGCGGCTCACGGTGCAGCCCACGGCTTCGAACATGCGGCGGACTTCGCGGTTGCGGCCTTCGAAGATGGTGACGTGGACCCAGCGGTTGGCGCCTTCGCCGCCGGCGTCTTCGAGGCTGCCGAAGTTGGCGGGGCCGTCTTCGAGCTCGAGGCCGGCCAGGAGTTGTTTCTTGGCGTCTTCGGTCAGTTCGCCCAGGACGCGCACGGCGTATTCGCGCACCAGTTGGGCGCTGGGGTGCATGAGCTGGTTGGCGAGTTCGCCGGAGGTGGTGAAGAGCAGGAGGCCGGAGGTGTTGAAGTCGAGCCGGCCGACGGCGATCCAGCGCCCGCCCCGCAGGCGCGGCAGGGCTTCGAAGACGGAGGGGCGGCCGTCCGGGTCGTCGCGGGAGACGATTTCGCCTTCCGGCTTGTGGTACATGAGCACCCGCGGCAGGCGGTTGGCGACGAAGCGGATGTTGACCAGTTTGCCGTTGACCTTGACGCGGTCGGTGGGGCTGACCAGTTGGCCGAGTTGGGCGACTTCACCGTTGACGCTGACGCGGCCGGCGGCGATCCATTCTTCCATTTCGCGGCGGGAGCCGACGCCAACCTGGGCGAGGATCTTGTGCAGGCGCTCGGGCTTGGCCGCGGGAGGGGCGGAGGGCCGGGCCGGGCTGCGGCCGGCGGGCTGGACGCGGCCTCGACCGGCGGGACCGCGTTCCTTGGGCGGTTTGCCGGAATGCCATTCGCCGGCTTCCTCGGAACGCGGCCGGGCGGCGCCGCGCCCGCGGGGGGCGGGTGCTTGGCCGCCATCGGCGGCGGGGCGCCCGCGACGCGGGGCCGGCGCTTCGGCGTCGGCGGGCTTCTGGGAGGGGCGGAAGGGGGTGCGTTTAGTTTTCATTGTTCAGTTCCAGGGTCTGGCTGATCTGTTCGAGGGGCGGCAGCTCGCTGATGCTGCGCAGACCCAGGTCGTCGAGAAACTGCTTGGTGGTGGCAAAAAGGGCGGGCCGGCCGGGGGTGTCCCGGTGGCCGACGACGTCGATCCAGCCGCGTTCCTCCAGGGTCTTGACGACGTTGGCGTTGACCGCCACGCCGCGGATGTCTTCGATGTCGCCGCGGGTGACCGGCTGGCGGTAGGCGATGATGGCGATGGTTTCCAGGACGGCGCGGGAATAGCGCGGCGCCTTCTCGGGATTGAGGCGCTCAAGGTAGGGAAGGTACTCGGGCCGGGTGCGAAAGCGCCAGCCGGAGGCGAGCTGGACCAGTTCCACCGGGCGTTCCTGCCATTCTTGCCGCAGTTCGTCGAGCAGCTTGCGCAGGGTTTCGGTAGACAGTTCCTCGTCGAACATCTTCTTCAGGTCGGAGGGGGTCATCGGCTCGCGGGCGGCGAGCAGCGCCGCCTCAAGCACTCTCTTGACTGTCGTCGGTTCCACCTTCGTGCACCTTCACGTAAATGGGCTGAAAAGCCTCGGTCTGGGTGATCTGGATGAGCTTTTCCCGGGCCAGTTCGAGCATGGCGAGAAAATGGACGACCAGGCCGGGCACCCCCATGGCGACGTCAAAGAGGGTCTCGAACTGGACGAAGCCGCCCTTGTCCTGCAGGGCGCGCAGGATGATTCCCATGTGCTCCCGGACCGAGAGTTCCTCGCGCTCGATCTTGTGGTGTTTTTTCAGCCGGGCCTGGCGGATGATGGCCATCCAGGCTTCCTTGAGGTCGTCGATACTGACCTCGGGATGGCGGACCAGCAGGGATTTCTCCACCAGGGTCTCGACCCAGAAGAACTCCCGATCGGCCTGGGGCATTGCGTTCAATTTCTGGCCGGCCAGCTTCATCTGCTCGTATTCCATCAGCCGGCGCACCAGTTCGGCGCGGGGGTCGTCGCCTTCGTCGTCCCCGGCCGCCTTGGGCCGGGGCAGCAGCATGCGCGACTTGATCTCGATGAGCATGGCCGCCATGACCAGGTAGTCGGCGGCGAGTTCGAGGTTGCTGGCCCGCATCGACTCGATGTAGTCGAGGTACTGCCGGGTGAGCGGCGCCATGGGGATGTCGAGGATGTCGACGTTGGCCTTGCGAATCAGGTAGAGCAGCAGGTCGAGGGGCCCCTCGAAGGCGTCGAGCATGATCTCCAGGGCATCGGGCGGGATGTAGAGATCCTGCGGCATCTGCGCCAGCGGCTCGCCGTAGATGCGGGCGACGTGGGCCAGATCGAGTTCGGGCTGGCGTTCTTCGGCCACCGTTTCGCTCATGGCCTGGCCCCGGGCAGGCGCGCCGCGGCGGCGGCATCGAGGAGGACGACGGCGCCGTCGAGGTAGGCTTGGGCGAAGACCGGCTGCACCGCTTCGACCTCGTCGGCCTTCTTGAGATAGGCGACGACCCGGCCCTGGGGGTGCTCGGCCAGCCAGGCGGCAACGTCGTCCCGGCCGATTTCTTGCAGGGGCCGCAGCAGCCGGCCGTAGTAGTGGTACTGGTCGTTGTAGGCGCTGGCGTGGGCCACCGGCACCCCGCCCTCTTCCAGGGCCTTGAGTTGGCGACCAAGGGGCGTCATGTCGAAGGCCGGCGCCAGGGGCCGCAACAGGGCGAGCAGGACGACTCCGACCAGGGCCGCGGAAATCACCGCCACCCGCGGCAGCGCCCCGTCACCGCGGGCGAAAAAGAGGCAGGCGGCGCCCAGGGCGATGAGAAGCGCGCCGCCGACCGGCCAGGCCTTGCCGATGAACCCGGCAAACCAGAGCTTGCCCGCCCAGTTGGGCGAAAGCAAAAAGACGACGCCCGCCACCCCGGCGACCAGCGCCAGGGGCAGCACCGCCCGGCCGCCGCTCCACCCCACCCGGCGCCAGCCGAAGGCGGGCAGCAGGGCAAAGGCGGGCAGGAGGGGAAGAATGTAATGAGCCTGTTTGCCGCCGGCCAGGGAGAAGCCGATGAAGGCGGGAAAGATCCAGGCCAGGCAGAAGCGCACGCCGTGGTCGGTCCGGTCCTTGACCGCGGCGATCAGCGCCCGCCAGGCGCTGCCCCAGAAGAACCAGGGAAAGAGCAGGAGCGGCAGGACCGCCAGGTAGAACCAGAAGGGTTGCCGGTGGGCCAGCGAGCCGGTGACCCGGCCCGCCGTCTGGCCCCAGAAGATGGCGTTGCGGAATTCCTCGCCGCCGTGGAGGGCGGCCGGGATCGCCCAAGCCAGGGCGATGGCGGCGCCCGTCAGGACGCCCAGGGCGATGCCGCCGAACCAGCCCCGGCCGACCCGGGCCGAGCCGTCCCACCAGCGGACGAGGAGCAGCGGCGGCAGGACGTGGAGCAGGACGACCGGCCCCTTGGCCAGGATGCCCAGGCCCAGGGCGACGCCGAACAGCCCCCAGGTGCCGCGGCTTTCCCCCTGCCAGGCCCGCAGCGCCGCCAGAAGGGCGAGAAGGACGCAGGCCGTGAGGAGAATGTCGAAAATGACCGAGGTGCTGAAAAAGAGCCAGAAAACCCCGCCCAACAGAAGCCAGCCGGCCCGTTCGCCGATGCCCTCCTCGCTCGGCCAGAGGCGGCGGGCGATGGCCCCGGTGAGGCTGAGGCAGGCCAGGGAGGCCAGGGCCGAGATGGCCCGCGGCCACCAGTCGTTGACGCCAAACAGGCTCCAGCCGGCGCCGATCAGCCAGAAGAGCAGCGGCGGTTTGTGGTGGTAGGGGACGCCGTTTCGGTGGAGCACGAGCCAGTCGCCCCCCGACCACATTTCCCAGGCGACGCTGACGTAGCGGGTTTCGTCAATGGGAATGTCGGGCCGCCCGAAAACCGAGGCGAGCCAGACCCCGGCGAGGCACGCCAACCAGATCCAACCGGGCTGGCGACCGGTCATGCCTATTCGACCGGCGCCTCGTCGCCGGCCTTGAGGTGGTGCTTGCGGATCAGGACGAGATTGCGGAAATAGACCACCAGGCCGGCTCCCTGGCCGATGATGAAGACCGGATCCATACGGTAGATGGCGTAGGCCGTCAGCACCAGGCCGCCGGCCAGGCTGAAGTACCAGAAGGCAACGGGAACGACGCTGCGCTTGACCTTTTCGCTATAGAGCCACTGGATGATGAAGCGCGCCGAAAAGAGCGCCTGCCCCAGAAGGCCGATGCCGAGCCAGATTCTCTCGTCCATGGCTTACCTCTCCCCGCCGGTGATGCGCTCGACCACCGGCACCTTGGCCCGCCGTTGCAGCCAGGCGACGCCGAAGAGATCGACGATGCCCACCCACAGGCGGTTGTGGAATCCGTACTTGGAAACGCCGAGGGTGCGCGGGCGATGGTTGACCGGCACCGACACGACCTCGCCGCCGGCCCGGATGACCAGGGCGGGCAGGAAGCGGTGCATGTGGTCGAAATAGGGCAGGCGCAGGAAAAGATCCCGGGAAAAGACCTTGAGGCCGCAGCCCGTATCCGGCGTGCTGTCCTTGAGGAAGGCCGCACGCACGCGGTTGGCGATGCGGGAGGAGACGCGCTTGAGCCAGGTGTCGCGGCGCTTCTGCCGCCAGCCGGCGACGAGGCGCAGTTCGGGCCGGGCCGCCGCGAAGAGCTGGTCGAGCATCTTGGGGATATTGGCCGGATCGTTCTGGCCGTCGGCATCGAGGGTGGCGATCCAGGGGTTCTTGGCGTGGCGCACCCCGGTCCATACGCCGGTGCTCTGGCCGCAGCGCCGCTGGTGGCGGATGCACTTGAAACGGGGCGCCAGCTCCTCGGCGAGCTTGGCGAAAATGGCGGGGGAAGCGTCGTCGCTGCCGTCGTCCACGTAGATGATTTCGAGTTCCGGATCGTGGCCCAGGGCGGCGACGATTTCATTGACCAGGGGCCGGATGTTCTCGGCCTCGTTGAGGGCCGGGACGACGACCGAGACGGAGCGGGAATTGTCGGCCATCAGTTGTACTCCAGGCCCATGGCGGCGCGCACGTCGCGCATGGTTTCGCGGGCCAGTTCGCGGGCCTTCTCGCAGCCGTCGGCGATGATGTTCCGGACCAGGCCGGGGTCGTCCAGGTAGCTCTGGGCGCGTTCGCGCATGGGCGCCTGTTCGCGCAGGATGCCGTCGATCACCGGCTGCTTGCATTCGAGGCAGCCGATGCCGGCGCTGCGGCAACCCTGCTGCACCCATTCCTTGCAGCCTTCGTCGGAATAGACCTGGTGCAGCTGCCAGACCGGGCATTTTTCCGGCTCGCCGGGGTCGGTGCGGCGCACCCGGGCGGGGTCGGTGGGCATGCCCCGCACCTTCTTGCTCACCGATTCGGCGGATTCCCGCAGGGTGATGGTGTTGCTGTAGGACTTGGACATCTTCTGACCGTCCAGGCCGGGCATGCGGGAGGCCTCGGTGAGGAGCGCGCCGGGTTCGGCCAGGATCATCTTGCCGGTCCCTTCCAGGTAGCCGAAGAGGCGCTCCCGGTCAGCCACGGAAAGGTGCTGCACTTCGTCGAGCAGCGCGTGGGCCTGCTCGACGGCTTCCTTGTCGCCGTTCTGCTGGAAGCGGACGCGCAATTCCTCGTAGAGCTTGGCCTTCTTGCCGCCGAGCTTCTTGACGGCCTCCCGGGCCTTGTCCTCGAAGCCCGGTTCGCGGCCGTAGAGGTGGTTGAAGCGGCGGGCGATCTCCCGGGAGAACTCGATGTGGGGCACCTGGTCCTCGCCCACCGGCACCTTGTCGGCACGGTAGATGAGGATGTCGGCCGACTGCAGGAGGGGATAGCCGAGAAAGCCGTAGGTGGACAAATCCTTGTGCTCGAGCTTTTCCTGCTGGTCCTTGTAGGTCGGCACACGCTCGAGCCAGCCCAGGGGGGTCATCATCGAGAGCAGGAGGTGGAGTTCGGCGTGCTCGGGCACCCGGGACTGGATGAAGAGGGTCGCCTGGTTGGGATCGACCCCTGCCGCCAGCCAGTCGATGACCATGTCCCAGGCGGCCTGCTCGATGCCCTGGGGGTTGTCGTAGTGGGTGGTGAGGGCGTGCCAGTCGGCGACGAAGAAGAGGCAGGGGTATTCGTGCTGGAGCTTGACCCAGTTTTTCAAGACGCCATGGTAGTGGCCGAGGTGCAGCGACCCGGTGGGGCGCATGCCGGAGAGAACACGTTCTGCGTACATAGGTGGTCAGTACAGTCCAAAAAATCCTTCGACGATCAGGGTCGCCAGGCTCACCAGGGGGTGCATGACGGTGCCGAGGATGCCGGTAAACAAAAGCAGCAGCAGGATCGGAAAGCCCCAGGGCTCGATCCGGGAAAACTTCCAGGCCAGGCGGCCGGGCAGCAGGCTGACCATGATCCGGCCGCCGTCGAGGGGCGGCAGGGGAATCAGGTTGAGCACCATGAGGACGCAATTGACGAGGATGCCGATCTTGCCCATTTCGGTCATGGGCACGGTGAAGGCATTGCCCGGCAGCAGCCAGGCGAGCTTGACCAGCGCCGCCCAGCCCACGGCCATGGCCAGGTTGGCCAGGGGGCCGGCGGCGGCGACCCAGAGCATGTCCTGCTTGGGCTTTTTCAGGCGGCTGAAATCCACCGGCACCGGCTTGGCGTAGCCGAACATCATGCCGCCCCCGGAAAAGAGCAGGATGACGATGGGGATGACGATGGTCCCCCAGAGGTCGATGTGGCGGATCGGGTTGAGGCTGATGCGCCCGGCCAGCCAGGCGGTGGGGTCGCCGAAGTGCCGCGCCGCATAGCCATGGGCGGCCTCGTGCAGGGTGATGGCGAAGATCACCGGCAGGGCCGCAATGGCGAGCGTCTGGATCAGGCTGTCGAGCATCGGCCTAAAAAGGGGAAAAGTATACCAAAGGCGCTCACTCCAGGCCGAAGAGGTCGAGCTTGCCGCGGCCGGCGCGGACGAGCTGGGGCGTCGCGGCGGTGAGGTCGATGACCGTGGTCGGAGCGGTGCCGCAATGGCCGCCGTCGAGGATGAGGTCGACGACGTCGTCCAGGCGGTCGCGGATTTCCCAGCCTTCGGTGAGGGGTTCGTCCTCCCCCGGCAAGAGAAGGGTGCTGGTAAGCAGGGGTTCGTTGAGTTCCTGCAAGACCGCCAGGGCCACCGGATGGTCGGGCACCCGCAGGCCGATGGTCTTGCGCTTGGGGTGGAGCACCCGGCGCGGCAATTCCTTGGTACCTTCGAGAATGAAGGTGTAGCTGCCCGGCGTGGCGGCCTTGAGCAGCCGGTACTGGACGTTGTCCACCTTGGCGTACTGAGCGATTTCGGAAAGGTCGCGAACCATCAGGGTCAGATGGTGGCGCTCGTCCACCTGGCGAATCTGGCGGATGCGGTCCACCGCCGCCTTGTCTCCCAGGTGGCAACCCAGGGCGTAGCAGGAATCGGTGGGGATGACGACGATGCCGCCGCCCCGCACGATTTCGGCGGCCCGGGCGAGGAGCCGGGGCTGCGGCGTATCGGGGTGGATAACGAGGTACTGGGTGACCGGCATCAGCCCACCAGGCGCCAGATCGGCTTCAAGTCTTCGGGCAGGCCGGGCAGGCGGCCGAGATCGACGTAACTCTCGCCCGGCCCGTGGAAATCCGACCCCCGCGAGGCATGAAAGCCGTAGTGCCGCGCCAGGCGGGCGAAATGCAGGACATGGTCGGGCGTATGGCTGCCGCAGACCACTTCCAGCCCCTGGCCGCCGGTATCCTTGAAGGCGTCGAGAAAACGGCGCAGTTCGCCGTTGGAGACCTTGTAGCGGGCCGGGTGAGCCACCACTGCCACGCCGCCCGCCGCGCCGATCCAGCCGATGGCGTCCTCGAGGGTGGCCCAGCGGTGATCGACGTAACCGGGCTTGCCCGGCGTCAGGTAGTACTGGAAGACGCTGGGCACATCCTTGGCGACGCCGGCTTCGACGAGGTAGCGGGCGAAGTGGGCGCGGGAGATCAGGCTCGGGTTGCCGGCATAGCGCATGGCCCCTTCGAAGACGCCAGGGATGCCGATGGCCGCAAGGGCTTCGGCCATGCGGCGGGCGCGCTCGACGCGGCCCTGGCGCAGGCTCTCCAGCCCGGAAACCAGGGCCGGGGCCTGGGGATCGAAGCCCAGGCCGACGATGTGGATGGGCGTGCCCTGCCATTCGATCGAGATTTCCACCCCGCTGATGAAGCCCATGCCGCATTCGGCGGCGGCGGCGGCGGCTTCGGGCAGCCCGCCGATGGCGTCGTGGTCGGTCAGGGCCCACAGGTCGACACCGTTGGCCGCGGCCCGCCGGGCAAGTTCGGCAGGCGGCAGGAGGCCGTCGGAAACCACGGAATGGCAGTGAAAATCGAAGTTGGCGGGAGAGTTGACGGGTGACATGACAGGCATTTTGGCTAATCGAGTATTTTAGCATGAAGGCCAGGCTTCCCCCGGAACCGTTCTGCCGCGGCCGTAGTTGCCAGAGCCTGGCGCTTGGGCTAAAGTTCGCCCCGTTCCGCGGGAGAGCGCAGATCATTCTGCCGCCGAAGGCGCAATCCACCCGAAAACGCTCAGGCCAAAGGACCGCGGAACCGGGGCCGGTCAGGCCCTGCAACTCTGGAGAGCGGCGCCGCTGTCGACGGCGCCCACCGATGGGGCAAATCTCTCAGGTATCAAGGACAGAGGGGTGAAACGTTAGATCGTTCCACCCTGTTTCCGTTTCTCGAATCGGCGTGCACAAACGCCTGCAAGGGATTGATATGCTGAAGAAAACTGTCTTGAATGCCGCCCACCGCGCCCTTGGCGCCCGGATGGTCGATTTCGGCGGCTGGGACATGCCCGTCAATTACGGCTCCCAGATCGAGGAACACCACGCCGTGCGCCGCGACTGCGGCATGTTCGATGTTTCCCACATGTGCCCGATCGATATCGCCGGCCCCGCCGCCCGCGCCTTTCTTGCCCGCCTCGTCGCCAACGATGTGGCCAAGCTCCGGGCCCCGGGCAAGGCGCTCTACGCCTGCATGCTCAACCCGAGCGGCGGGGTGGTGGACGATCTCATCATCTACTTCCTTGCCGAAGGACGTTTTCGCGTCGTGGTCAACGCCGGCACCGCCGACAAGGACATCCGCTGGATGCACGACCGCCTGGCCGAGTGGAAGCTCGACCTCGCCATCACCCCCCGGCGCGATCTGGCCATGATCGCCGTCCAGGGCCCCAACGCCCGCGCCAAGGTCTGGCAGGTTCTGCCCGAGACCGAGGCGGCGACCCGGGAGTTGAAACCCTTCTTCGCCGTCGAGGCGGGCGACTATTTCATCGCCAGCACCGGCTACACCGGCGAGGACGGCTACGAGATCATGCTTCCCACCGAGCGCGCCGAAGCCCTGTGGGCGGCGCTCCACGCCGCCGGCGTCGCCCCCTGCGGCCTGGGTGCCCGCGACACCCTGCGCCTGGAAGCCGGGATGAATCTCTACGGCCAGGACATGGACGAGAACATCTCCCCCCTCGACGCCGGCCTGGCCTGGACGGTGTCCCTGGACGGCGACCGCGACTTCGTCGGCCGGGCGGCCCTGGTCGCCACCGGCCAGCAGCGCGGCTTCCTCGGCCTGGTGCTGCTCGACAAGGGCGTTTTGCGCAGCCACCAGACCGTCCTCACGGCCTGGGGCGAAGGCGAAATCACCAGCGGCAGCTTCTCGCCCACCCTGCAGCAGTCCATCGCCCTGGCCCGCCTGCCCCGCGGCGTCGCCGTCGGCGACGAAGTGCACGTCCTGATCCGCGACAAGCGCCTCAAGGCCAAGGTCGTCAAGCCGGTCTTCGCCCGCCACGGCAAGGCCCTGGTTTGACCGCTCCGACCCGCCCACCCCAATGACCCGGCGCTGCGGCCCCCGCGCCCCCCGCTTCCGGGCCGTCGCGGGGGCCGCCGCCCGCCCCAACCTCTTTACCAAATAACCCTGTCAGGAGAAAGCCATGTCCCTCGTTCCCGCCGATCTCAAATACACCGCCTCCCACGAATGGCTGCGCCTCGAAGCCGACGGCACGGTCACGGTCGGCATCACCGACCACGCCCAGGAGGCCCTGGGCGACCTGGTCTATATCGAACTGCCCGAAGTCGGCGCCCATTTCGCCGCCGACAAGGAACTGGCCGTGGTCGAATCGGTCAAGGCGGCGGCCGACGTCTACGCGCCGCTTTCCGGCACCGTCACGGCGGTGAACCAGGACGCCGCCGACGCCCCCGAAAGCGTCAACCGAGACGCCTACGCCGCCTGGCTGTTCAAGATGAAACCCGACAACGCCGCCGACTTCGCCGGGCTGCTCGAACCTGCTGCCTACCAGGCCAGCGCCGACGCCTGAGCGAGGACCGCCCATGCCCTACAGCCAGCCCCTTTCCGCTCTGGAGCAGCAGGACGAATTCGTCGGCCGCCACATCGGCCCCTGCGCCGGCGAAATCGCCGCCATGCTCGCCACCGTCGGCGCTTCCAGCCTGGAACAACTGATCGACGAGACCATCCCCGCCGCCATCCGCCTGCCCGCCGACCTGCCGCTGCCCGACCCCCTGCGCGAGCACGAGGCCCTGGCTGCCTTGAAGGCCATCGCCGGACGCAACCGGGTGAATCGCTCGCTGATCGGCATGGGCTATTACGACACCCTGACCCCCAAGGTCATCCTCAGGAACGTCCTGGAAAACCCCGGCTGGTACACGGCCTACACGCCCTACCAGGCGGAAATCGCCCAGGGCCGGCTGGAGGCGCTGTTGAATTTCCAGCAGATGGTGGTGGACCTCACCGGCCTGGAACTCGCCAACGCCTCGCTCCTCGACGAAGCCACCGCCGCGGCCGAAGCCATGACCATGGCGCGGCGCGTCTCCAAATCCAAATCCAACCGCTTCCTCGTCGATAGCGCCTGTTTTCCCCAGACCATCGACGTGGTCAAGACCCGGGCCGCCTACTTCGGCTTCGAACTGGTCGTCCAGCCCGCCGAGTACGCCGCCGACGAGGAATTCTTCGGCGCCCTCCTGCAGTACCCCAACGACCGCGGCGAAGTCAGCGATCTCACCGGCCTGATCGCCGCCCTCAAGGCCAAGGGCGCCACCGTCGCCGTGGCCAGCGATCTGATGGCCCTGGTTCTCTTGAAATCGCCGGGCAGCATGGGGGCCGACATCGCCCTCGGTTCGAGCCAGCGCTTCGGCGTCCCCATGGGGTTCGGCGGCCCCCACGCCGCCTTCTTCGCCACCCGCGAGGCCAACGTCCGGGCCATGCCGGGCCGCATCATCGGCGTCTCCAAGGACGCCCGCGGCAAGACGGCGCTGCGCATGGCCCTGCAGACCCGCGAACAGCACATCCGCCGCGAAAAGGCCAATTCCAACATCTGCACCTCCCAGGTGCTGCTCGCCAACATGGCCGGCCTGTACGCCGTCTACCACGGACCCCAGGGCCTCAGGACCATCGCCGGCCGCATCCACCGCCTCACCGCCATCTTCGCCGAAGGCCTGCGGCGGGCCGGGGTGCCGCTATTGACGCTGCAGTTCTTCGACACCGTCCATTTCGACCTCGGCGCCCGGGCCGAAACCATCTGCCGCAACGCCCAGGCCGCCGGCTACAACCTGCGCCGGGTCTCCGCCGGCGTGCTCGGCGTCTCCTTCGACGAAACCACCACCCGCGACGACATCGCCGCCCTCTTCAAGGTCATCGTCCAGGTGACCATGGATATCGGCGCCATCGACGCCCAGGTGGCGGTCGCCGACCCCGCCCTGCCGCCCGGCCTGATGCGCGACGACGCCATCCTCGCCCACCCGGTGTTCAACACCCACCGCACCGAACACGAGATGCTGCGCTACCTGAAGTCCCTGCAGAACAGGGATCTGGCGCTGGACCACTCGATGATCTCCCTCGGGTCGTGCACCATGAAGTTGAACGCCACCAGCGAGATGATCCCGGTGACCTGGCCCGAATTCGGCGGCCTGCATCCCTTCGCGCCCCTGGACCAGGCCCAGGGCTACCTGCAGATGATCCGCGGCCTGGAGGACTGGCTCAGGACCATCACCGGCTTCGACGCCATCTGCATGCAGCCCAATTCCGGCGCCCAGGGCGAATACGCCGGCCTGGTGGCGATCGCCCGCTACCACAAGAGCCGGGGCGAAGGGCACCGCAACATCTGCCTCATCCCCAGGTCGGCCCACGGCACCAACCCGGCCACCGCCCAGATGTGCAACATGCAGGTCGTGGCAGTGGATTGCGACGCCGGCGGCAACGTCGACGTCGCCGACCTCCACGCCAAGGCGGAACAACACGCCGCCAACCTGGCCTGCCTGATGCTCACCTATCCCTCGACCCACGGCGTCTTCGAAGAGGCCGTGCGGGACGTCTGCGCCATCGTGCACAAACACGGCGGCCAGGTGTACATGGACGGCGCCAACCTGAACGCCCAGGTCGGCCTCACCTCCCCCGGCTTCATCGGCGCCGACGTCAGCCACATGAACCTGCACAAGACCTTCGCCATCCCCCACGGCGGCGGCGGGCCGGGCATGGGGCCGATCGGGCTCAAGGCCCACCTCGCCCCCTTCATGGCCAACCACGCCGTGCAGACCGTCGAAGGCCCCCACGCCGGCCAGGGAGCGGTCAGCGCCGCCCCCTTCGGCTCGGCGTCGATCCTCACCATCTCCTGGATGTACATCGCCATGCTGGGCGGCGCCGGACTCAAGAAGGCGACCCAGGTCGCCATCCTCAACGCCAACTACGTGGCGGAAAAACTCAAGGACCACTATCCGGTACTCTACGTCGGCAAGAACGGCCGCGTCGCCCACGAGTGCATCCTCGACATCCGCCCCATCAAGGCCGCAACAGGCGGAAATGTGGGCATCGCCGAGATCGACATCGCCAAGCGCCTCATGGATTACGGCTTCCACGCCCCGACGGTGAGCTTCCCGGTGGCCGGGACGATCATGGTCGAACCCACGGAATCGGAATCCCAGGCCGAACTCGACCGCTTCATCGCGGCCTTGATCGCCATCCGCGAGGAAATCCGCAAGATCGAAGCCGGCCTCTGGCCCGCCGACGACAACCCGCTCAAGAACGCCCCCCACACCCAGGCCGACCTCGCCGACACCGACTGGTCCCACCCCTACAGCCGCCAGGAGGCCGTCTTTCCGCTGCCCTGGGTGGCAGCCAACAAGTTCTGGCCGAGCGTCAACCGCATCGACGATGTGTTTGGCGACCGCAACCTCAACTGCGCCTGCCCGCCCATGGCCGACTACGCCTGACCGCAACGCGAAGAGGCCCGGGCGGAATCATCCGCCGGGGCCGTTTACATCGGTGCCGAATAGAATCCTCTGTTGTGAAGCCGATCCGGAGTTCATTCACGTACGATCCCAACCTGCCACCGAAGTTGCTGGCCTCTTGAAATTCCCGAAAAGCAGCCGTTCATAGCGGCAAGGTTGGGCTAGGATGGCAACCGTCAGTCGAGATCCGCCGGGCAATAGGACTACGCGAAGAACATGGAAAAGAAACAGAAATTCAAAGTTATCTCACTATTTTCGGGCGGGATGGGCCTAGATCTTGGCCTCGATGCGACGGGGCGATACGAGATCGTTGCCTGCGTCGAAAAGGAAGGTATCTTCTGCACGACGATCAAACGAAACATCGCGGCAGGTAGAATCAACCCAAATCTTCTCGTATTTGAACGAGATATCTCCCACCTCAATCCAGCAGAAGTTCTGCATGCCGTGGGACTCAAGCCGGGTGAAGTCGATTTGCTGATCGGCGGCCCTCCCTGCCAATCCTTCAGTACTGCCGGCAATAGGGGGACGGTACAAGACCCTAGAGGGACACTGCTTTGGCAGTTTCTGCGGTTTGTCGAATATATGCAGCCCAAGTTCTTTTTGATGGAGAATGTTCGCGGGCTAATTTCGGCGGCCCTGCAGCACCGCCCGATTGCTCAACGCCCAGAAAACGGGGGGCCACCCCTTAGCGTCGAAGAAGAACCTGGCTCAGTCGTAAGGCGCTTTTCCCGTGACCTCCAAGCGATTCCGAATTCGGCGTACCACCTTGACGTGTTCGAAGTAAATTCGGTCAATTACGGTGCGCCACAAATTCGTGAAAGAGTGATTTTCGTCGGCAATCGTTTCAATGTGCAGGTGGATTTCCCCAATCCCACTCACGGTCCAATCGGTGTTGTAAAACCTCAGGCAGATCTATTTCACCCCGAAGCCATTCAGCCGTGGGCGACTTTGCGTGATGCCATCGGTGATCTGCACGAGGATAGTCCGGTTGTGCTGGATTTCAGCCCGAGGAAGAAGCGCTTTTTGTCGCTCATTCCACAAGGAGCAAATTGGAGAAGCCTGCCCGTTGAGTTGCAACAAGAATCGATGGGCAGGGCATGGCATGCCAAAGGCGGGCGATCCGGGTGGTGGCGCCGGCTAACATTCGACCTTCCTTGCCCAACGCTAGTCACAATGCCAAATCATGCCAGCACTTCGCTTTGCCATCCTGTTGAAACGAGGGCGCTCAGCCTGCGCGAGTATGCACGTATCCAGGAATTTCCCGATTGCTGGGAGTTTGCCGGAACGGTTTCCGAGCAGTATCGCCAAGTCGGCAACGCGGTTCCCACCAGACTGGGAAGAGTCGCCGGAAAAACCATCGCAGAGTGCCTTGATTCAATACAAGCGGGTGCCTGGAAAAGATTGGCCGCAGCTCCTGATGCATTTAGAATAATCTACATTCAGTCACACGTCCGAACTCGCCAGTGGTTCAAGAACGGAAGGACAATCGTCTGGCAAGAGGGGCACGACTCCGACGAAGCCACCTACGCGCCAAGCAAGACTCAGCGAAAAACGCGGAAAATCGCATAGGAAAGAATGCCATGGCAAGAGGTCATTCGGGACTACCCAAAGGTGGTCCGCTCACCTTAAGCAAGTCAACACTGCTTCTGGCGCTCAACCAGATTGACCGTGACAGTCGCGCCAGACAACGAGTCTTGGAGATCGAAAGTCGGTTTCGCGCCAAGATTGGCAACCATGTAGCCAACCTACCTGCCGCCGAGTCGGCATTTGCCAAATTCTCCACAAGCCCGTTCGTGCTGATGATGTATTCCCAGCGCAATCACTACTCGCGAATCAGCCAGATCGAAGGTGACATTCTGCCGGCAAAGCTCTTTTCCTCCATGGAAACCTCCGCTGGGAGGATGATCGAGGAGATTTTGCTACCCGTATTTGGTTGGCAATGCGTTCTCAGCGAGATGCATAGCTCAAACTCATCTCTTGACGGGAGGCGGCGCGAAGGCAATGTACTTAAGGTCGCCACGCTCAAGAGCGGCCCGCGTTGTTTGAATGATGAGATGAGCGAAAACTTCGCCGATGCCATCATCAGCCATGCACCAACCTGGGCTGAAGAAGCGGGGGTTAGGCACCTCGATTTCACCTACGGCGTACTCTACGGAACCGAGAAGCGTTCTAACAAGAAAGATTGGCATATTTTGCGCAATCTTGCCGAGAAGTTGCCCGACACCTGTTTTCATGAGCACCCGCACAACCGTTGGCACTGTCGATTCACTCATCAAGGAATCGACACTACGGCTACGATTCGCATTGGAAAAACCTGGTGGGACTTTCTCGGCGGCCCAACCTGTTTCATCGAACTATGCACGGCGTTAATTCGCGCCTGCGTTCGACCGGGAGAGTTTGACGCCGATGATTATGGCTACACGATTTCAGATTTGGCGGAAATCGTCTCCACACGGAACGTGCCCGAAGCATTCAATTCTGCCCTGCTTCAGCGAAGCCAGATTCCGTGGTTGTTTTTCCTTGCACGGCATTTCTGCGACTCGTTAACCGATTAGCCACCTGACTATGGTTGGTCCGCAACTGCAATTCGGTTCTATCTGCCCCGCCCGGTTTCCGGAGACCGCGATGACTGCACCCGATCTGCCCCGCCTGGCCGCCCTCGCCGCCCTGGCCTGCGCCGCCACCGCGGCGATCGCTCAGGCGCCCTACCAGTACGACAACAAGCTGCCGCCGTCGCCGGACTATATCGGCGAAATCCGGCGCGGCCCCGACGGACAGTTGCGGACCGTGCCGGCGCCGGCGGCGGAACCCGCCCCGGCCGCAGCGATGCCGGCGACGGCGCTCGGCCCGGGCCAGAAGGTGATCCGGGTCGGCGACGGCGACGGCCTCATTTCCCTGGCGGAAGCGGCCCGCCTGGCCCGGGACGGCGACATCGTCGAAATTGCGCCGGGGAGCTATCGCCGCCAGCCGGTGGTGTGGACGCAAAAACGCCTGACCATCCGGGGGGTCGGCGAGCGCCCGGTCATGGTAGCCGACGGGGCGAGCGCCGAAGGCAAGGCGATCTGGGTCATCCGCCACGGCGATTTCACCGTCGACAACATCGAGTTCCGCGGCGCCCGCGTGGCCGACGGCAACGGCGCCGGCATCCGCTTCGAGCGGGGCAGCCTGCGCTTGAAGCGCTGCGCCTTTTTCGACAACGAAATGGGACTCCTTGCCGGCAACAACGCCGACTCGACCCTTGAGATCAGCGACAGCGAATTCGGCCAGGCGCCCCGCCACGACGGCCCCCTGCACCATCTGCTCTACGTCGGCGCGATCGGCAAATTCAGCCTGACGGGCAGCCGCTTTTCCGGCGGTTATCGCGGCCATCTGGTGAAATCCCGGGCCCGGGACAATTTCGTCGCCTACAACCTCCTGGTCGACGGCCCCGCCGGCAAGGCCTCCTACGAGCTGGAATTCCCCAACGGCGGCATCGCCTACGTCATCGGCAACGTCATCGGCCAAAGCGCCGGCACCGACAACCCGACCCTCGTGGCCTACGGCGCCGAAGGCCCGCGCTGGCCGGAAAACGCCCTCTACCTCGCCCACAACACCCTAATCAACGACCTGCACCACGGCAACTTCGTCTTCGCCTGGGCCGACAAGCTCGGCCCCGCCACCGAAGTCTGGGCCATCAACAACCTGCTGGTCGGCTACGGCAACCTCGATCCGGCGCCCCACGGGCGTTTCGAAGGCAACCCCACGGTCTCCCGCGCCGCCCTTATCGAAACCGGCGGGGTGCCCCTGCGGCTCACCACCGATTCGCCGCTACGCGGCTCGGTGCGCACCGCCGGCATGGCCGGGGCGCGTTCCCTCGTACCCCAGGCCGAATTCGTCTTCCCCGTCGGCTCGCGCCCCCTCCAGCCGCCCTCGCGGGTCTCGCCGGGAGCCTTCCAGTAGCCCTGCCGACGGCCTGCACCGGGCTGCCGACCGGCGGTACTGGTCAAAATCCGCCGGTGGTGTAAAGTTAAACCAGGTTTTGTCGAAGGAGATCACCATGGCTGTCGATTCCGTCACGTCCAGCAGCAGCGCCGCCGCCTCCGCCCTGCGCCGCAATGCCGAAAACCAGCAGACGCAGCAGATCCAGGCCGAAAAGCAGGAACCCAAGGTCAAGGAGCGTAGCGAAAAGCAGGAAGAGGCACCCCGTCCCGTGGTCAATGCCGAGGGCCAGACCACCGGCACGCGGATCAACGTCACCGCCTGATTTTCCGCGCCGGGGAGGGTTCCCATGGCGATTTCGTCGCTCTCCGCAAGCCCGCCATCGTTCCGCCAGCTCCAGGCCCAGCGGGCCGCCGAACAGGCCGAACAGGCCGCCCGCGCCCTGCGGCAGCGCTCCGACGCCGCCCAGCGGGAGGCCGACCGGGCGGTGGACACGGCACGCAGCCTCAAACTCCAGTCGGACCAGGCAGAAGGCAGCGCCGACAACGCCCGCCAGGGAGCGGCCAGCTTGAAGTCGCTGCAACGCCTGGGCGAGCGCCTGGAGAACACCTACCAACGGGTCGCCACGGCGCAAAGCGCCGCCTCGGCTTCGCCGGCACCCCGGGTCGCCGTGGTCGTGGCGCCGGCCGCCAGCCCGCCCGGCACCGTCATCGATACCACCGCCTGAGACGGATTCCGGCAGCAGCCATTCCCGCTGCACCGCTTCTGTGGTAAAAAGGCCACCTCGAAAGCCGGCCATCTAGGGTCCGCCTTCTTCGGGCGTATTCGTCACACGCCCATCCCCAACCCAGCCGATTCCGGGGGTTCAATCGGCGCCGCCTGCCCGCAGGAGGACGCATGCCCCCCGATCTCTCGTTTCTTCCCGCCTGGCCGCCGCAACTCGGTGGCAGTTTCTGGGCCGCCGTCCTCCTGGTGGTCGCCCCCCTGGCCGGCGAAGCCGTCTTCCGCCTGCTGCGCTGGCCGCGCATCGTCGGCTACACCCTGGTCGGCCTCGCCGCCTCCGCCGCCAGCTTCGACACCAGCGGCCTGCAGCTTTCCGAAGGGTTTCGCCGCGCCCTTGAAGTGGCCCTCGCCGTGTTGCTCTTCGAACTGGGCAGCCGCATCAATCCGGCCTGGTTGCGGGCCAACCCCTGGCTCATCGCCACCAGCCTGGCGGAAGCCGGCCTGACCTTCGTCCTCGTCGCCGCCTTCGGCCACTACCTCGGCCTCGGCAGCGGTAGTTCGGTCGCCGTCGCCGCCGTCTGCCTGGTCAGTTCGCCGGCCGTGGTGATGCGCGTCGCGGCGGAAATGAGCGCCCGCGGCCAGGTCACCGAACGCCTGCTCCTCTTTTCAGCCCTCAACACCATCTACGCCGTCGTCGCCATCCAGATCCTCCTTGCCTCCCTCGACCACCTCAAGAGCCACGATCCGTGGTCGGCCGTGGGACAGCCCCTGGGCGTCTTCGCCGCCTCCTTCGTCCTGGCCCTGCTGCTGGCCGGCGCCGTCGGCGTGGCCCAGCGCCGCCTCGACCTGCGCGACGAAAACAGCGCCCTCCTCCTCATCGGGCTGCTCCTGCTGACCCTTGCCCTGGTCCGCCTGGCCGGCGCCTCGCCGCTCCTGGTCCCGCTCCTGGCCGGCATCGTCCTGCGCAGCCGCGACCCGCGGCCGCGCCTCTGGCCGCGCCACTTCGGCACAGCCGGCGGGGCGCTGGTGGTGCTGCTCTTCGTCGTCAACGGCATGGCCGCCGACTGGCGCCTGATCGCCGCCGGCGGCCTGGCGGCCCTCACCCTGATCGCCCTGCGGGCCGGCGCCAAAATCGCCGGGGCTGTGCTCTTCGGGCGCCTTTCCGGCCTTTCCGCCGGCCAGTCGGCGGCCCTGGGGGTGGCGCTCCTGCCCATGTCAGGCACCGCCGTCCTGCTCACCGCCAGCCTCCATTCGGCCTTTCCCGAATTCGGCGTGCGGGTCGCTTCGGCCCTGGCCGGAGCGGTGGCCGTGATGGAAATCGCCGGCCCCCTGGCTACCCAGTGGGCGTTGAAGTTCTGCCGCGAAGCCCACCCGGGCCAGGAGGAAGCCCGTGCCGCTTGAATCCTTCGCCCCCTCCCGCTGCCTGACCCTGGGCATCGAACTCGAATTGCAGCTGGTCAGCACCCACGACTACGACCTCGTCGCCGCTGCTCCCGATCTGCTGCGTATCCTCAAGCAACGGGGCTTCGCCGGCGACGTCAAGCCGGAAATCACGGCCAGCATGATCGAAATCGCCACCGGCGTCTGTGCCACCTACGGCCAGGCCCTGGAGCAGCTCACCGCCCTGCGCGACGGCCTCCTCGACGGGGCCCGCCGGCTCGACATCGGCATCTGCGGCGGCGGCGCCCATCCCTTCCAGCACTGGGGCGAGCAGCGCATTTCCGACGGCGCCCGCTTCCGCCACCTGAACGACCTCTACGGCTACCTGGCCAAGCAATTCACCATTTTCGGCCAGCATGTCCACATCGGCTGCCCCGGGCCGGACGAAGCACTCCTCCTGCTGCACGGGCTGTCGCGCTTCATCCCCCACCTCATCGCCCTCTCCGCCTCGTCGCCCTTCGTCCAGGGCAACGACACGGGCTTCGATTCGGCCCGGCTCAATTCCATCTTTGCCTTTCCCCTTTCGGGCCGCGCCCCCTTCGCCCTGACCTGGGCGGAATTCCAGCGTTATTTCGACAAGATGGCCCACACCGGCGTCGTCGAGTCGATGAAGGATTTTTACTGGGACATCCGCCCCAAGCCGGAATTCGGCACCATCGAGGTGCGCGTCCTCGACACCCCGCTCACCGTCGGGCGCGCCGCCCGCCTGGCCGTCCTCATCCAGACCCTGGCCCGCTGGCTGATTATCGAAAAGCCCTTCCGCCCCGCCGAAGACGACTACCTGGTCTATGCCTTCAACCGTTTCCAGGCTTGCCGCTTCGGCTACGGCGGCGTGTGGGTGGACCCGGCGAGCGGCGAGCAGCGCGTCCTGGGCGACGAGATCACCCGGCTCCTCAGCCGCATCGGCCACCACGCGGTCGAACTGGGGACCGACGAAGCCGTCGCCGCCCTCGGCAACGACGCCCGCGCCCGGGACAACGACGCCCTCTGGCTGCGCCAGCGCCAGGGTGCCGACCCCCTGCTGCCCGAACTGGTGCGGCAGCAATGCCTGCGCTGGGCCGAGGCATGACCCCGGCGGCGGCAATCGACGGCGAACCACGGCCGCTGCGCATCGGCCTTTCCGCCCGGCTTTTGCACAATCCGCCGGCGGAACTCAATTTCCCCGGCAAGACCCTGCAATACCTCGAACAATCCATTGCCCACTGGGTCATGGCCCACGGCGCCCTGGCCTTCATGGTGCCGACCATCGAATCCGGCGGCGGCGTCCAGCGGCGGGCCATTTCGGTCAGGAGCTACGGGCGCGAACTCGACGCCCTGGTCCTCCAGGGCGGTGCCGACCTGGCGCCCGAGTCCTACGGCGCCCGCCCCCTCGACCCGGCCTGGGCCGGCGATCGCATCCGCGACCGCTACGAGGTCGAACTGTTCTGGGAATTCGTCATCCAGGGCAAACCCGTCCTCGGCATCTGCCGCGGCTGCCAGCTCATCAACGTCGCCCTCGGCGGCACCCTCTACCAGGATATCCCGACCTGCCGCCCCGACGCCGCCCGCCACCTCGAACCCCGCCTCTACGACAACCACCGCCACGAAGTCATCGTCCTCCCCGCCACCCGCCTCGCCGACCTCTACCCCGGCCGCCGCCACGGCCAGGTCATCAGCATCCATCACCAGGCCATCGAACGCCTGGGCAACGACCTGCTGGTCGAAGCCCAGTCCGGCGACGGTATCATCGAGGCCATCCGCTGGAAGGGGGCGGGCTACGTCGCCGGCTTCCAGTGGCACCCGGAATTTCACCGGGGCGACCCGGAACTGCTCGACAGCACCCCCATCATGCTCGATTTTCTTGCCGCTGCCCGCCGCGCCCGGCATGATCCCGGTACCGCCGGATAAACTCCCCGCCATGCCCATCCCTGACCTCTCCGCCGTCGCCAAGTGGCCCAACGTCCCCGCCTGCTACGGCTGGCTTTCCCTCGACCGACGGGGCCGCTGGCGCCTGCAGGGCCAGCCTGTCGCCCACCCCGGCCTGATCGCCTTCATCAACCGGCAGTACGGCAGCGATGCCGCGGGCAACTGGTTCCTGCAAAACGGCCCCCAGCGCGTCTATGCCGCCCTCGACTACACCCCCTGGGTGTTCCACCTGGCCGGCGCCGCTGGCACCCTCACCGCCCACACCGGCGAAGCCGCGGGGCCGCCCCGGGCCGCCTGGCTCGATGAAGACGGCAGCGTGCTCCTGGCCACCGACCTCGGCGCCGGCCTCCTCGACGACCGCGACCTCCCCGGCTTTTTCGCCGCCTGCCGGGGCGCCGATGGAACCCCGGCCGAGGAAGCCGCTCTCATGGCTATCCTGGCCGGCGACGACGCCACAGGCACCACCTGGCAGGGCCTGCCCCTTCGCCCCATCCGCCGCGCCGACGTCGCCGGGCGCTTCGGCTTCAACCCGGACCCGCAACCGTGATCGATCTCTACTACTGGACCACTCCCAACGGCCACAAGATCACCATCTTTCTGGAAGAAGCCGGCCTGCCCTATCGCATCATCCCCATCAACATCGGCAAGGGCGAGCAGTTCGCCCCGGAATTCCTCAAAATTTCCCCCAACAACCGCATTCCGGCCCTCGTCGACCCGGCCCCGGCCGACGGCGGGGAAGCCGTCAGCGTCTTCGAATCCGGCGCCATCCTTTGCTATCTTGCGGAAAAGACCGGCCGTTTCCTCCCCGCCGACCCGCGGGGCCGCAGCGCAACCCTGCAGTGGCTGTTCTGGCAGATGGGCGGCCTCGGCCCCATGGCCGGCCAGAACCACCATTTCGCCCACTACGCCCCGGAACCGATCCCCTACGCCATCGAGCGCTACGTCCGGGAGACCACCCGCCTCTACGGCGTTCTCGACCGCCGCCTCGCCGACCGGGAATGCGTCGCCGGCGACTATTCCATCGCCGACATGGCGATCTACCCCTGGATCGTCCCCTGGCAGCGCCAGGGGCAGCAACTCGACGACTTCCCCCACCTCGCCCGCTGGTTCGCCGCCCTCGCCGCCCGCCCCGCCGTGCAACGGGCCTACGCCCGGGCCGAGGCCATCAACCCCAAGCCAAAACCCTACGACGACGAAGCCAAGCGGGTGCTGTTCGGGATCAAGTAGGCCGCGGCGCCAGACCGGCCGCAAGCCTCGACAGGCGGGGAAAAATCTGGAATCCTCGGAACGCCTGCCGGCCCGCGTTGTCTTTCCCAGAACCTCCCGGACACCCGCCATGGAAAATGACAGTTTTCTCTCGCTGCTCTACCGGTATTTCTTCTTCTCTTGGCTGTTCCGGGATGCCGACCGGGGCGGTTCGGCGGAGCGGGCGGCGGCCTGGCGGCACAACCGGGAGCAGGCGCCCTGGCTGCTGGTCTATTTGAAGCGCTGGCTGGGGCTTGGCCTTCTCTCGTTCGCCCTGGGCTGCGCCGGCAGCCTGGCCGACCCGACGGGCTGGGCCGCCCTGCCCGGGTTCATCTTTCTCTCCCTCAGCCTCGCCGTCGATTCGGTGATTGTCGTTGCCTGGCTGGGGCTGCGCCTGCTGCCGGCGCCCTGCGCGCCGCGCCGATGATCCGCCTGCTAGGGTTCGCCCTGCTTGCTGCGGCGGTAGGTATCGCCGGATGGCAAAGCCGGGCCCGCAGCTGCCGGCGCCACAGCCCGGGCGCCGGTCTGGCCGCCTGGGGGCTGGCGGCGCTGGCCGGGGGCGCCGGCCTCTACCTGCTTACCGTCCCTTGAGCTTGGCCCGCCAGGCGGCGATTTCCGGCAGGCTTTCGGCGAGGTGTTTTTCCAGGGCGGCGTCGGCCTGGATGAGGAGTTTGCGCGTTCGCTCGTCCAGGTGACGGGGGCGCACCGGCACGAGGTTCACCACCAGGTCGCCGGCCCCGCCCCGGTGACGGCCCGGGTACCCCAGGCCGGCCAGGCGCAGATTGCGGGCTTCCAGGCCGCCGGGTTCGAGTTCGAGGCGGTGGCTGCCGTGCAGGAGAGGTATGTCGACGCCGCCCCCGGCGAGGAGCGCCAGGAGGCTGACCGGCACGGTCAGCGCCAGATCGCGGCCCTGGAGCGTGAACAGCGCGTGGGGCTTGAGCCGGATGGTGAGAAACAGATCGCCCGCCGCCAGATCGCCCCGGGGGGCTTCGCCTTGCCCGGCGAGGCGCAATTCGTCCCCGGGAAGCATGCCCTTGGGAACGGTGACGACAAGTTTGGCGTCGGCTTCGTCGCGGCCGCTGCCTGCGCATTCGGGACAGACGCGCTGGCTGAAGAAACCGCGGCCGGCGCACTCGCTGCAGCGTTCCAAGCCGTGTTTCTTGTGTTGCACCCGGCCGCTGCCGTGGCAGGCGCCGCACAGGCGCGAGCGGGTGATGCCGGCTTCGCCGCTGCCCTCGCAGTTGGCGCAGGGTTTGCCGCGGCGGTAGTGGATGGTTTTTTTGCACCCGGCGGCGCCTTCTTCCAGGGTGATTTCCAGGTCGAGGCGGATATCCGGGGCGCGGGGCGCTTCGGGTTCGGCGGCGGGCGCGCTTTCTTGCCGCCCCGGCCCGCCGTCGGTCCGGTCGGCGGTCTCGTCGTCGGCCCGGTCTTCGGAGTCACCGCCGGCCGGGTCGTCTTCCCGGGCCAGCAGGGCATCGTAGGCGGCGCGAATCTGCTTGAAGCGTTCGGTGGCCTCCGGATGACTGTTGCGGTCCGGGTGCCAGGCCATGGCCAGGCGCCGATAGGCGCGCTTGATCTGGGCCGGGTTGGCGTCGAGCGGAATGCCGAGGACGGCGTAGGAATCCATGGGGGGCGAGCGGTGCTACGGGTAGGGTGCCTATTCTACCCCCGCCGGACCGGGCTGCGTTTAGCGCAGGCGGGTGAGGACGGCGGGGTGTTCGGCCTGGGGGCCGTTGCGCCAGATGCGGCCGGTCAGGGTGCGGCCGTCCGGCGAGAGGCGCAGGCTGAGGTTGCCGCCGTCGATCTTGTCGTCGCCGCCGGAACCGGGCAGGAGCGCCAGGGCGAAGTCGACCTGGGGCGGCTGGCCCGGATTTTCGCTGCGCCGGCCTTCGCCGCGATAGACCACGGTGTCGAGTTCGCTCCCCGTCCGCTGCCGCCAGAAGCCGCGGTAGTCGGCCCAGTCGGGGCGGTCGGCGATGGCGATGGGCTGGCTTGCCAAAGTCAGCTTACCCGCCGTCTCGGTAACCACCAGGACGACGGCTTCGCCCTGCCAGAGTCGGCCTTGCCAGGTGCCGGCGACGCTGGCGAGGGCGGCGGGCCGGGCCAGAAGCCAAAGCAGGGCGGCGGTGGCGGCGATGCCGGCCAGGAGGCCGACCCACAAGGGCCGGCCGTGGCGATCGGCCGGGGCGGCGGCGGGGGTGGTCGCAGCGGCCCGGGAAATCCCCAGGGCCTCCAGGTCGCCGGCCAGGCGGTCGACGTCGTTCGCCCAGTCGAAGGCACGCAGGCGGCGCCAGGTGAAGTCGCCGATGCGGTCGAAGGGCGGCGGCAGGCGCCGGCTGGCGGGGGGATCGTCGAGGCCGTCGCAGAGTACCGGAATGACCTGGGCACCGGCGTCCAGGGCCGATTCGAGTTCGCGCCGCACGGGGTCGGCGGGGTCGGCGATGCGCAGGCCACCCTGGTCGTCCACGGCCGCCAGCAGCTGCGGCGTGAGGAGCAGCAAGAGGACGGGGCGGGCATCGATGGCGCTGGCGATTTCGGCGCGCCAGGCGGAACCGCCGCGCAGGTCGTCCTTGTCGAGGAAGACCGCGGCATCGCCGAAGCGCTGCCCAAGGTCGCGGGCCAGCGCAGTGGCTTTGTCGACGCCATCGGCGCTGCGGTAGCTGATGAAGATGCGGGCTGAACGGGTCGGCTGGCGCATGCATGACCTCCAGGGGCACTGCTTCAAGTATCCCGGAGTCCTCCCCGGTGCGTCAAACCCGGGAGGCCGGGAAATGCCCATGGGTTGCCCGTTTTGGGCGAAAGCGGCAGCACCGGCCGGGGCTGCCGTCTCAATGGAAATCCCGGCTGCTGGTTTCCAACCGCCCCAGCCAGGCCGACAAGTCCACCAGACGCTTGGCCACCAGATGCACCACCTCGCCTTCCTTCTGCAATTGGCCGAAGACCCCGAGCAGCCCGGCGCCCAGAAGTTCGCGCCGCTGCCGCTCGACGAGACGGGGATGGACGACGATATTGGCCCAGCCGGTTTCGTCTTCGAGGGTGACGAAGACGATGCCGCTGGCGGTGCCCGGGCGCTGGCGGCCGGTGACCAGGCCGGCGGCGCGGACCAGGGCGCGGTCGCCGGCCTGGACGAGCTGGGCGGCGGTGAGGAAGCGGCGCCGGGCAAGGTGACGGCGCAGCAGCGTGAGGGGATGGGACCGCAGGGTCAGGCCGAGGCTTCGGTAGTCGGCCACCAGGTTTTCGCCCTCGCCGGGGGGCGGCAGGTCGGCGGCCGGTTCGGCGCGCAGCGGCACGCCGTCGAACAAATCCCCCTGGACGACGGCAGCGCTGGCCGCCCAGGCCGCCTGCCGGCGGTGGCCGGCCAGCCCGGCCAGGGCGTCGGCGGCGGCCAGCCGGTCGAGATCGTGGCGGGTCAGAGCGGCCCGGGCGGCAAGGTCGCCGACATCGGCCAGGGGACGAGCCTGGCGGGCGGCGGCGATGCGCTCGGCGACGGCCCGGGAGAACCCCCCGATTTCCCGCAGGCCGAGGCGGACGCCGCCATCCGGGTCCACCCGGTTGTTCCAGTCGCTGGCCTCGACCGCCGGCGGCCGCACCGTCACCCCGTGGCGGCGGGCGTCCTGGACCAGCATCGAGGGCGAATAGAAGCCCATGGGCTGGCTGTTGAGCAGGCCACAGAGGAAGGCGGCCGGCTCATGGCGCTTGAGCCAGGCCGAGACATAGACGAGGAGCGCGAAGCTGGCGGCGTGGGATTCGGGAAAGCCGTATTCGCCGAAGCCCTGAATCTGGGCGATGATGCGCCGGGCGAACCCCTCCGGCAGCCCGTTGGCGGCCATGCCGGCGAGGAGCTTCCGCTCGAAGGGTTCGAGGCCGCCCTTGCGGCGCCAGGCCGCCATGGAGCGGCGCAGCTGGTCGGCCTCGCCGGGGGTGAAATTGGCCGCCACCACGGCCAGCTGCATGACCTGCTCCTGGAAGATGGGGACGCCGTAGGTGCGAGCCAGCACGGCGTCCACCGCCGGCGAGATGGCCTCGATCCGCTCCTTGCCATGGCGGCGCTTCAAGTAGGGATGGACCATGTCGCCCTGGATCGGCCCGGGGCGGACCAGGGCCACCTCGACCACCAGGTCGTAGAAGTTCCGGGGCTTGAGGCGCGGCAGCATGGCCATCTGGGCCCGGGATTCGACCTGGAAGACCCCCATGCTGTCGGCGCGGCAGAGCATCTCGTAGACCGCCGGGTCTTCCCGCGGGATGTCCGGCAGGCCGAAGGGCCGCCCCCGGCGGGCGGCGACGATGGCGAGGCTCTTGCGGATGGCGCAGAGCATGCCCAGGGCCAGGATATCGACCTTGAGCAAACCCAGGGCGTCGAGGTCGTCCTTGTCCCACTGGATGACGCTGCGCTCCGGCATGGCCGCGTTCTCGACGGGCACCAGGCGGGACAGCGGCCCGCGGGAGATGACGAAGCCGCCGACGTGCTGGGTCAGGTGGCGGGGGAAGCCGCGCAGGGCCTCGGCGATGGCCAGCCACTTGGCGACGCGGGGCGACTCCGGGTCGAGGCCCTGCTCCCGGAAGCGGGCCGGCAGCTGTTCCCGTTTGTCCCACCAGGCGAGGGAGGCGGTCAGGGCGTCGATCTGGGCGATGCCGAAGCCGAGCGCCCGGCCGGCATCGCGCAGCGCCCCCCTGGTGCGGTAGGTGATGAGCGCCGCCGCCAGGGCTGCCCTCTCGCGGCCGTATTTGCCGTAGATGTACTGGATGACCTCTTCGCGCCGCTCGTGTTCGAAATCGACGTCGATGTCGGGGGGTTCGCCCCGCTCCTTGGAAATGAAGCGCTCGAAGAGAAGCGACGACGCGGCCGGGTCCACCTCGGTGATGCCGAGAGCGTAGCAGACCGCCGAATTGGCCGCCGAACCGCGGCCCTGGCAGAGGATTTCCCGGCTCCTGGCAAAACCGACGATGTCGTATACGGTGAGAAAATAGGCCTCGTACCCCAGTTCGGCGATCAGCGCCAGTTCGTGCTCGATGCGCTGGCGCACCGCCGCCGGTACGCCCCCCGGGTAGCGCCGGGCCAGCCCCCGCTCGGTCTCGGCCCGCAGCCAGGAAGCCGGGGTCTCGCCGGCGGGGACGATCTCCTCCGGGTACTCGTAGCGCAACTGGTCGAGGGAAAAATCGCAGCGCCCGGCGACAGCCAGGGTTTCGGCCAGCCATTCCGGCGGATAGAGGCGGGAAAGCCGCAACCGCGAACGCAGATGCCGCTCGCCATTGGGAAAGAGGGCATAACCGGCGGCGAACACCGTGGTCCTGAGGCGCAGCGCCGTCAACACATCCTGCACCGGCCGCCGGGCGCGGACGTGCATATGAACGTCCCCCGCCGCCGCCACCGGCAGGCCGCTCGTCGCCGCCAATTCCCGCAGAGCTTCAATGCGGGCGCCGTCGTCGGGGCCGGCGTGGAGTTCGGCGGCGATCCAGGCCCGGCCGGGAAAACGCTCGGCCAGCCAAGCGCCGTCCTCCGGCGCCGGCGCCACCCCGGGCACCCAGAGGACCAGGCAGTCGGGTACGGCGCCGCTCGGGGCAAGGCTTTCCAGATCGCCCCGGGTGAGGCGGTAGCGGCCCTTCTCCGCCCGCCGCCGCCCCAGGGTGACGAGGGCCGAAAGATTGCCGTAGCCGGCCCGGTTGCAGGCCAGGACGACCAGCTTCAGGCCGTCGGCCAGCACCATTTCGCTGCCGACGATGAATTTCAGCCCCGCCGCCCGGGCCGCCCGATGCCCCCGCACCACCCCGGCCAGGGAACACTCGTCGGTCAGGGCCAGGGCGGCGTAGCCCTGGGCCGCGGCCTGCTCCACCAGTTCTTCCGGATGCGACGCGCCGCGCAGGAAGCTGAAGTTGGAAAGGCAGTGGAGTTCGGCGTAGCCGGGAAATTCGCTGGGAAAGGCAGGCATGGAAGCTATAACTGTATTTATATACAGTTATAGCCGGTAAGCCTGTTTTCGGCAAGCCGGAAATCCCGATGCTCAGGCACGGCCGTACCACAAAGAGAAGTCTTTCCCCGGTGGCGCGCTAGGCCGGGGGCTTGGCGCCCAAAAAATCGACAGGTTTGCCATCTCGCCAACCCGATCTGATCCGCCTCGGCAAGAACGGCGCCGAAAGAAACGACTATCCGACTGCCTCGAAGCCGAGCCACGTCATGGCTCTACCCTCCCGATCCGATACTCCTCCAGCAAGGCGTCGGCCGCCGCCGAATGGGGCTTGCCCTTGCCCTTGGTGGCATAGGCTTCGCTGGCTTCCTTGCCGCACCAGGGCAAAACCAGGGCGGGGCGGGAAGGATGCTCGGGGAGATAGGCGCCCACATCGTATACGCCGCCCCGGATGACCATCCAGCAGTCTTCCGGCTGGTCGTGGCGGGCGACTTCTGCGAGGGCAATACCGCGTTCGACCGCCGCCGCCGGAGCCGGCGGCGGAGCGAGGCGGCCGCCGGCCCAGAAGGCCAGGACGAGGAGCCAGAAGGTAACCGTGGCGAAGTAGGCGAGCCGGCGCATCATCGGAAATCGAAGCTCTCGAAATGCAGGTGCCGGCCGGCCAGACCACGCTCCTCGAGCAGCGGCCGAAGGGCGGCCACCAGGGCCGGCGGGCCGCAGAGATAACACTCGTGCCCGACCAGATCGGCGGCCTCGGGCAGCCATTGGCGAAGATCCGGAATGCCATCGCCGGTGGCCTGGAGCCGCAGCGTCAAACCGGGTTCCTGGGCGGCGATGGCTTGCAGTTCGTCCACGAAGGCGGCGTCGGCATCGTGGCGATAGAGATAGAGCAGGCGGATGGACTGGGCGGGCATCCCACCCCGCAAGGCGGCCAGGAACGGCGTGATGCCTATGCCGCCGGCGATCCAGAACTGCGGTGCGGCGACGGCCGCGTCGAGAAAGACGCCAAAGGACCCCTGCACCCGGACCGCGACCCCGGGTTCAATGGCCTGGATGTGGCGGGTACAGTCCCCCAGGGCCTTGACGCCGATCCGTAATCGCCCTGGCGGGTCGACGGCACTGAGGGTGAAGGGATGGAATTCGCCGCAGCCCCGAAAGTGTTCGCCGCGCAGGAAAGCCACCAGGACAAACTGCCCGACCTGGGCGGCAATAGGCTCCGCCAGGGGAGTGAGGGCGATCTCCACCATATCCCGGGCCACCGGGCGCACGGCGGCAACCGTGTAAGGGCGGGCGGCGCTGCCGAAATCGACGCGCACCAGCCGCCAGCCAAGGAAGGCCACAGCCAGAATCAAAGCCGCCAGGATCGGCGCCGACAGCCCGAGAAGAACCAGATGCCCGAGGCCGACCAGGACCGCCACGCCGAGCAGGCCGTGCAGCCCGCGCCAGATCCGGTAGCCAAGGCCGCGGCGAAAGGTGGCGGCAAGGCCTGCCATGAGCAACAGCAGGGAGCCCCACCCCGCCCACACTGGCCAGCTTTCGCTCCACGGGGAGAGAGTCTGCCAGGCCAGGCGGGGCGATTCTTCCCAGGCGCCGGCGGCCAGGGCCAGGGGGTGGGCCAGCAGGCAGAGGTAGGCAACCACGCCGGTACCGTGGTGCCAGCGATACATCCTTTCCAAACCGCCCAGCCAACGGGCCAGCCGGGCCTCCCGCACCATGAGGAGCAGGCTCGCCAGCAACAGGCCGCAGCCGCCCCAGCCGAGCACGATGCCGAGGCTACGCCAGAAGGGCAAGGCCTCGGGGAAAGTCCAGAAAATCGCCCCCCCCACCAGGATGGCGACGAGGCAGGGAATAGCGAGGAATGGCACGGCAGGCATGCGCGGCGCTTCCCTGCTCAGGGCGGATCCCGGGTTTCCCGCAGGTGAGCGCAGAAATCGCGGCCGCCGCCGGGCAGGATCTGGCCCTCTTGCCGCGCCCGCTGCGCCATCAGGCGATGGTGCTCCACCCGGTAGGCTTGGCATTCGTCAAAGGTTTTAAACCCGCGTATGCGGGCCTGGTGATCGATGCGCTCTTCCGGCGACATGAACTGCCAGCCCCGGGTATTGCCTTCGTCAGAGCGCCACGGCCCCCGCGCCTGGACGGCCAAGGCCGCCAAGGCCAGCAGGACCGCCGTGCCGACACGAAGCAGGGTGTTTGTCATCGAATCCTCCTTGTTCCCAGCGGAGGCAAGCTGCCATTTTGTTTTCACCAAAACACCGCGTCTGGACGAGTCCACCAGGGTGAAATCCAATATCCATCGCAACTCCCAGGCATTGGCAGGGGGCGAATTGCGGTTTACAAGTTCGACGATAGCAGCTTGGCATGCGCCCGCCATGATCTGGCACAAGGATAGGTATATTTTTGCCGGCACGACGGGCACGGCGGATTGCCGGCAAGACCCTGACCTAGCCGAACAGGCCATGCAGGAACCATCCCTCCCCGTCCCGGAAAACCCAGAGCCACTGGCCCAGGGGATTCTTGGCAACACAATAGTCGCGGCGGGCGTCCCCCGGGGCACCGGGTTCGCCGGCGTCCCACCAGCCGCTTTCGAGGCGTTCCGGGCGGGTCTCAAGCGCCAGGGGGCCATGCCATTGGGGCCGCCCGGCCCGTTCTGCCAGGGGCTGGGGCCGGGGCAGGAGCCAGAGGGGGCGCAGCCCGGCCGGCACGGCCATGGCCGAGGACGGGTTGCCCGGCGGCACGGCGCGGCTGGCGCACTCCGGCCGGTAATCGGCGGCCAGCCCGAGGGTATGGACGGCAGTTTCGCCCAGACGCCCCTGGAGGCGTTCCAGACAGGCCATGACGCCCTCCCCGGCCGGCGGGAGGTCGAAGAGATGGCCGCTGCTTCCGGGGCGGGCCACCCAGTCGTCGGCTGCAAGGGTGAGGCCCTCGACCGGGGCGGCGAGCCGCAGGCGGCCCAGGTGTTCTCGCAGGAGCCGGCCGAGGCGAACCTCGTCGGCGGTGGCTTCGGCCAGGCGCAGGGGTAGCTCGGTCGTGCCGCCGTCGTCGTGGATCAGCCCCAGCCGGCAGCCGCGGACCAGCCGCTGGCGGGCGTTGAGCCAGCCAGCCAGGGCGGCGAAGAGGCGCTGGCCGGCGAAGGCCAGGGCGGCGGCGGCGTCCACCCGGGCCGGGAGTTCGAGGGTCTGGGCAAAGCGTTCGGGAAAGACGAAGACCGGACGGGGATCGGGGATTTCACCCCAGGCCCGCAGCAGGTCGTCCACCACGCCGCTGCCCAGGCGGCGGCGCAGGCCGGCCCCGGGCAGCCGGCGCAGGTCGCCCAGGGTGGCGGCGCCGAAGGCTGCGAGCCGGGCCTGGATTTCGGCCGGCCAGGCGGCAACGCCCGCCGGCAGGGCAGCCAGGGCACGCTGGAAGCCGCCGGCTTCGGCATGGATGGCGGCGGCGCCGCCCCAGGCCAGCCAGGTCGCCCCCAGGGGCGTCGGTGCCGCCGCCCAGGCGGCGGTATAACCCTGGCTGCCGCAAGCGGCCAGGGCAGCGGCAATCAGCGCCTCGGCCCCGCCGAAAAGGCGCAGGCAGCCGCCGATTTCGAGCAACAGGGTGGCCGGCGGCGCCAGGCTGACTTCGGGCGTAAACCTGCCGGCCCAGCAGGCCAGGGCTTCGAGGGCAGCAGCTTCGCGGCCGGCGGCCCGTTCGCAGACGGCCAGCCCCGGCACAAGGCCAAGGGCGGTGGATAGGCGCAGGCCGTCCCGCACTCCCGCCGCCCGGGCGGCCGCATCGGCGGCCAGAACCCGGCCGCGGGCCACGACGACGCTAGGCGACTGCCTGAGGGGCTGCGCTTCGAGGGGCAGGAAGGGAAAATGGAGGGCAAACCAGAGCACGGGGTTTTCCCGACCGCGGGAGCGTGACCGTCAGGGGCTGAGCCGCCGGCCGGCCGCGCCGCTTGAGAATGTGCAGCGACAGCCCTGCGGCGAATGGCGCCAGGACCAGGCGCAGGGGTGCCGGCGAGGGCGTCGCGGCCATCGCCGCCGGCCGCCACAGGCAGGCCAGGGTGGGCTGCCCCTCGGCGGCGACCTGCAGGCGGCGCAGCGCCCGGGCGTCGAGGCCAACCGGGGGCCAGGCGAGAATGCCGGCAAAGCCGCCGGAAAGGAGCAGTTGTTCGCAGCACCAGGCGGCATCACGGCCGGCCCGGACCACCACCAACCGCTCCAGGGCCAGACCGGCCGCCGCCCAGGCCGGAGCATGGGGCTGCCAGGGGGGAGCCACCAGGGCGATCCAGCCGTCGGCGACGGAAAGGGCCGCCAGGGCGGGCAGGAGCAGGGACAGTTCGCCGATGCCGGGGCGCTCGCAGAGCAATTCGGTCAAGCCGCCCCGGGGCCAGCCGCCACCGGGCAGTTCGGCATCGAGTTGGGCATGGCCGCTGGGAATACCGGCCTCCGGCAGGCGGGCCAGGGTGTCGCCGCACCACACGTCGCCCCGGGCCAGCACCTCGGAAAGCCCCGCCGGCAGCGGGGCGGCGGTCACGGTGAAAACCCCGGGGCCGAGGCGCGATGAGGCAGCGCATTACCGAGCCTCGGCGACCTCCGGCAGGAGACGAAGCGGCCGGCCGATCGCACGGGAAAGACGGGAACCCCCCCTGGTCGGCCTGGGTGCTTTCTGCGGCCTTGCATTGCCAACCCGTTGTTCACGAAAGACTCATGAGGTTGCCGCGGATGAGGCCGACGGCAATGCCTTCGATGGCAAAATCGACGCGGCTCGGATCCACGATGATGGGTTCGAAATCGGCATTTTCGGCGATCAGTTCGACGAAGCCGTTGCGGCGCTTCAAGCGTTTGACCGTGACGTCGTCGGCGACGCGGGCGACGACGATCTGGCCGTCCCGGGCCTCTTGGGTGCGATGCACGGCGATAAGGTCGCCGTCGAAGATGCCGGCGTCGATCATGGAAAGCCCCCGCACCTTCAAGAGAAAGTCGGCCCGCGGCGAAAAGAGGTGGGCGTCGAGGGCGTAGCGGCCCTGGACGTTTTCCACCGCCAGGATGGGCGAGCCGGCGGCGACCAGCCCGATGAGCGGCAGGCCGAGCTGTTCGACCAGGCGGATGCCCCGGGCCGAGCCGGGTTCGAGGACGATGGCGCCCTTTTTGGCGAGGGCGCGCAGGTGATCCTCGGCGGCGTTGGGGGAAGCAAAACCGAAGGCCTGGGAGATTTCCACCCGGGTCGGCGGGGCGCCGAGGACTTCGAGGCTGTTGCGGATGAAATCGAGAATTTCCTGCTGCCGGGGGGTGAGTTTGTCCATGATTTTTCTCCTGAACCAATAGCTGTATTTATATACAGTTTATGGCAAAAAGGCAAGAAAAACTCAATCGCTCGGCAGGTCGATCCCCTTGAGCTTGCGGTAGAGGTCGACGGCGTAGGAGTCGGTCATGCCGGCGACGAAATCGGCCACCTGCAGGAGGCGGACGTAGGGGTCGGGGTCGGGCTGGCCGTCGTGGCCGAGGAACTGGGCGGGCAGGAGTTTCAGGAGCATGCGTTCGCGGGTGGTCAGGCGGCCGTGGCCGGCACCGGCTTCCACCGCCGTGACGAAGAGCGACAGGAGGCCGCCGAGAACCTCGAAGCCGGCGGTTTCGATTTCCAGGGCGGGCCGGGCGACGTAGATGGCCTCCTTGGCGACCCGCAACACGGCCTGCAGGGGGATGGCCACGGGAGAATTGTCGAGGAGTTCGTCGTCGAAGCGACCGTCGAGGATGGCCTCCTCGTTCGCCAGGAAAACGGCGGCGGCGCTCTCCAGGAGCCGCCCGATGGCTTTGGCGCGCAGGTATTCGAGGCGCTCCTTGGGATCGTGCAGGCGGCCGATGCGCCCGCCGCTGACGCTGTCTCCGGCCAGGTCGGCGAGCAGCAGTTCAGCGTCCTTGTAGGGGACGAAGCCGAGGCGGGCCGCGTCTTCCAGGTCGACGATGAGGTAGCAGGTGTCGTCGGCCACCTCGACCAGGGTCGCCAGGGGGTGGCGGCGCCAGGCCTGGCCCGAAATACGCTCGACCAGGCCGGTGGCGGCGGCGACCCGGCGGAAGGATTCGGCATCGTGCTGGAAATAGCCGAATTTCTTGCCGCTCTTGCCGTCCAGCTCGGCGTCGACCTGGGAAGGCCGCGGGTACTTGGTGAAGGTGGCGAGGACCGCGGCGGTCAGTTGCAGGCCCGGATTGGCCGGGCTCTGCAGGCGGGTGACGATGCGAAAGCCCTGGGCGTTGCCCTCGTAGCGCTCGAAATCGGTGCGCTGGGCGGGGGTGAAGGGGTGGCGGTCGAGCAGCCCGGAATTCCTGAACCATTCGCGGATGGCGTCCTCTCCGGCGTGGCCGAAGGGTGGATTGCCGATATCGTGGGCCAGGCAGGCGGCGGCGACGATGGCGCCGAAATCGGCGGTCTCGACGTGCTCCAGGCCGTGGCGGGCGATGATCTCGCGGCCCACCAGGGCGCCCAGGGAGCGTCCGACGCAACTGGCCTCCAGGCTGTGGGTCAGGCGGGTACGGACATAGTCGCTCTTGGAAAGCGGAAAGACCTGGGTCTTGTCCTTCAAGCGCCGGAACGCCGAGGTGAAGACGATGCGGTCGTAATCCTGCTGGTAGGCGGTGCGTACCGGCGCGCTCGGCGCCGCACCGGCCCCCAGGCGCTCGGCGGAAAGGAGCTTCTCCCAGACTTCCCTTTGCCTCATGGCCGGTGCCCCGTCAGTACTTCACGGCCGGCAGCAACTGGTCGAAGGCCCGCCCGGCCTCGTCGAAGGCCGCCGCCGGCACGACCATCTGGAGGAGGAAAAAGGCCTGTGCCCCCTCGATGACGACCAGCCGGGTGCGCAGCGGCTGCCCCTCGGCGTCGAGCCGTGCCTCGTAGGACCAGACGCTCCTTGCTCCGACCTGGATGCGCTGCACCGGCCCGGCCTCGCCCCCTTGCTGCTGCAGGGCATCGCGGCTGGTCTTGAGGACGAAGTCGGCGGTCACCGCGGCATCGACCTTCTTGACGCCGGTGACCCGCACCAGGGGGCGGATGTCGCCGACCGGCGCCGTGAGCTGGAGATCGGCCACCGGGCCGCCTTCGTCGCTGGTCCCGGCGGATTCCCGGTCGGTGATTGCCCAGCGCCCCGCCGGGGGAGCGATTTCAAGGCGCCCGAAACGCTCGCCCACGTAGGCATCGCCGCTCACCGTCCCGGCCTGGGCGGCAGCGCACAGGGCCAGGGCCAGGGCGCCGGCGAGGCAGCACAGCAGTTTTTTCATGGTTTTCTCCCGGAAACGGTTTTTCCGGCCAAGTTTACCCTGCTTCGAGCAGGGTCCGCACGCCCTCGGGCATGGGCACCGATTTTCCCGTCCGCCGATCCATCCAGACAATCTTGGCGGCGCCCTCGGCGTAGAGCCGCTCATCGCCCACCAGGCGCATCTCGATATGGGTCTGGACGCTGGAGCGCCCGGGCTTGCCGGCGTAGGTCCGGACCTCGACGGTGCCGGGGTAGGTCAAGGGGATCAGGAAGGTACAACCGGCATTGACGATGACCGGCCGGCCACCCCCGGCGAGGAGCTCCTGCCCGAAGCTTTCCACCCATTCGACGCGGGCCTGCTCCATGTAGCGGAAATAGACGGTATTGTTCACATGGCCGTAGGCGTCCATGTCGCCCCAGCGCATGGCGATCTGCGTCGTATGGACAAGTTTGCGCGGCTCCATTGCCTTGTCTTTCCTATGGGGTTGATCTAAGCGTTTCCATACTGTACCGTATTGTCTACAACGTCACAAGACAATCCCCATAATCAAGGAGAGAGCATGGAACGGGATGCGATGGAATTCGACGTGGTCGTCGTTGGCGGCGGCCCGGCCGGACTATCCGCGGCGATTCGCCTGAAACAACTGGCGGCGGAGCAGAACCGGGAGGTTTCGGTGTGCCTCATCGAAAAAGGCTCGGAAATCGGCGCACACATCCTGTCCGGCGCCGTCATGGACCCCCGCGCCCTGAGCGAACTCTTCCCCAACTGGAAGGAAGAAGGCGCGCCCCTCAACGCCCCCGTGGTCGAAGACCGCTTCTTCATCCTCAATGAAAGCGGCGGCTTTCGCGTCCCCAACTGGGTGCTGCCGGGCTGCTTCCACAACGAAGGCAATTACGTCATTTCCCTGGGCAACGTCTGCCGCTGGCTGGGGGAACGCGCCGAGGCCCTGGGGGTGGAAATCTACCCGGGCTTCGCCGGGTCCGAAGTGTTGTTCGACGAAAATGGCGCCGTCAAAGGCGTCGCCACCGGCGACATGGGCCTGCTCAAGAACGGCGAACCCGGCCCCAACCACCAGCCGGGCATGGAACTGCACGCCAAATACACCTTCTTCGCCGAAGGCTGCCGCGGCCACCTGGGCAAGCAACTGCAGGCCCGCTTCAAGCTCCAGGAGGGCGCCGACCCGCAAACCTACGGCATCGGCATCAAGGAACTCTGGGAAATCAAACCCGAGAACCACCAGCCCGGCCTCGTCGTCCATACCGGCGGCTGGCCGATGCAGCCCGACACCTACGGCGGCGGCTTTCTCTACCACCTGGAAAACAATCAGGTCTCGGTCGGCTACGTGGTGGGCCTCGGCTACGAGAACCCCTACCTCTCGCCCTATGAGGAATTCCAGCGCTACAAGACCCACCCGGAAATCCGCAAATTCCTCGAAGGCGGCAAGCGCATCGCCTATGGCGCCCGGGCGCTCACCGCTGGCGGCCTGCAGTCCCTGCCCAAGCTCACCTTCCCGGGCGGCGTCCTGATCGGCGACGACGCCGGCTTTCTCAACGCGGCCCGCATCAAGGGTTCCCACTGCGCCCTCAAGACCGGCGCCCTGGCTGCCGAGGCCTGCTTCGCGGCGCTGGCCGGCGAACGCCAGCGCGACGAACTCACCGCCTACCCGGAAGCCTTCCGCGCCAGCTGGCTGTACGAGGAACTCCACGCCACCCGCAATTTCAAGCCGTGGATGGCCAAGGGCCTGACCCTGGGTTCGATCATGTTCGGCATCGACCAGATCGTCTTCCGGGGCAAGGCGCCGTGGACCCTGCGCAACACCACGCCCGACCACGAAAAGCTCAAGCCGGCCGCAGCCTGCCAGCCCATCGCCTATCCCAAGCCCGACGGCGTGTTGACCTTCGACCGGCTGTCGTCGGTTTTCCTCTCCAGCACCAACCACGAGGAAGACCAGCCCTGCCACCTGCAGTTGAAGGATGCGGAAACTCCCATCCTGGTCAATCTGGCCAAGTACGACGCCCCGGAACAGCGTTTTTGCCCGGCCGGCGTCTATGAAATCCTGCGCGACGATTCGGCCAACAGCCCGCGGCTGCAGATCAACGCCCAGAACTGCGTGCATTGCAAAACCTGCGATATCAAGGATCCGACCCAGAACATCAACTGGGTGACGCCCCAGGGCGGCGAGGGGCCGACTTACCCCAACATGTGACCGGCGGTGCGGCAGGGGCCTGTCCCCTGCCCAGGGCAATCGCACGAATCTTATACAAGACCGAAGAGATGAGCGCGATAGTTGTCGGAAGTAGCGGCGATGAGCCGTCGGACCTTGATGCCGCCTTTACGGGGAACGGGATCAAGGCGGATGAGGTTCATGGTGATGTGTTTAAGGACGGCGAGGTTATGAGCGGCATAGCCGGTACGGAGGCGCATCTGGTCATCGGCGAAGGCGACGTCCATGCACCAATGCAGTCGGTTCTCGACGGCCCAGTGCTGACGGATGGCGCTACCGATGCGCGGGGCATCGGCCGGAAGACTGCTGATGTAGTAACGATGCTCGACCGAGGTTTTGCCCCGGATTGTCCGCTGGGCTTCGATGACGACGAAAGACTGGAGATCGGGCCATTGATCGGGCTTGTACAGGCAATCCAGTTGGTCGAAGGCAAAGCAGCGCCGCTGCTCGATGCGGCCGTGATCCTTCTCGATGGACTCGAAGAAGCTGTAGGGCGTCTTGTCAGGGGCAGCGCTGAAACTGGCAAAGAAGTCGTGCAATGAGTCAGCCAGGGTCGGATGATTCTCCTTCACCGCCAGCACGTAGTCGGCCTGGCAGCTCCGGATGGTCTGAGCAATCTGGGTTTGGGTTCCCATCGCGTCAATCGTGACGATGCAGCCTTCGAGCGCCAGGGTTTGCAGCAACAGCGGAATCGCCGTGATTTCGTTCGACTTGGCGGCCGTCGCGGTCTGTCCCAGCACCAAACCGGCCCCGGCGGCAAACGCACTGACCAGATGCAGTGCCGTCGCATCCACCTTGCCCGAGCGCCGACTGGTCTTGCCATCAATGGCGACGACGGCGTCCGGCCCGAGGGCCGGCAAGACGCTGCCGACCCAGCGGCGGAACGCGGCTTCGAATTCGTCCGGACGGATCAGTCCGAATAACCGCCCCAGGGTGTCGTGCGACGGAATCCCGTGTTCAAGCTTGAGGTACTGCCGGAACCAGTCGAGCTTCTCGTTCGCCCAGGCTTCAATCTCGACGAAGGTGTCGGCTCCGGCCAGAACCCCATTGACCGCGACCACCAGCACTTCGACCAGGTTGTGCCGCGTCTTCTTCGCTTGACGAGGGTCGGTGATCGATACGAATGCGTCCGCCAAACTCAGCCGGCTTTCCGTCTCCATGGCTCACCCCAAAAAGACAGAAAACTACACAAATCCAACACCTGTGAACACCCCCTGGGTAACCCTTTGATCGTCAACGCCTATTTTTGCAGTTCACGACAGCGGCATTCGTGCGATTGCCCTGGGGGAAACGCCGGTTCGCAGGCTATCTGCTTGTTCCTGCGCTACAATCCCGTGCCCCTATCGCTTTCCGGAGACCCCGATGCCGCTTCGCCCCGCCGCCCTGGCCGCCGCCCTCCTGCTGGCCGCTTCCGCCCACGCCGCC
>SSSZ01000091.1 GCA_009469675.1 Azonexaceae bacterium
GAGGTCGTACCGGGAGAGCCGATGGTCACGATGGCGGAAGCCGCCCGACGCATCGGCAAGTCCTACGGAACGGTGATCCAAGCCGTGCGCAACGGCTCGGTGCCACACGTCCGCACCGGACCCCGCCAAGTGCGCATCCCTGAGTCGTTCCTGCCCGTGTGGGCAGAGCGCGGCACGTCGCCGCGACGGGACCCGGCGCTGACGACCGAGCTTGAGGCTTGCTACAACGTCGCGCGGGAACTCAACCGCGTCGGCATCTGAGTACGGGGGTGACGTGACGATGAGGTCGACGGATTCGTCGCGCAGGGGGATGGCGATGGCGTCACCGCGGATGAGACTCATTCCCCTACCCCTGACTGAATCCACCCGGTTCCGGGCAGGAACGTTGAACGCGCTTTGACGGTCCGCGCTGTTCTCTGATGGTTCAATGACGGTTCGGGTGGCGCGTCCGCCACCCCGTAGGTGTCACACGCGCCACCCCGTTGCGTCACACGCGCCACCCCGCGGGGTGTCACCTCCGCCACCCCTGTGGACAAGTTCAGGGTGTACCGGTTCGGCCTACGATCCGACGGGGTGTCACTGGTGCCACCCCGGTTGTGCTCCACAGAGATGAAGCCGGACTCCTCGAGCCGAGCGAGCGACCGCTGCACGTTGCGCTTCGTCACCGACGCGTACTTCGCCAGCGTCGACACCGCCGGCCAGCAGTTGTGGCCGTGCGGGTCCGCGTGGTTCGCCAACCCGATGAGCACCAGCTTGTCGGTGCCTTTCACGTCAGTGAGCCCGAGAGCCCACACGATGGCCTCCACGCTCATGCCTTCGTCCGCTCGTAGTGCTCGCGGCGCGCCGCGCGAGCCGCTTCCGGGTCTTTCCAGTACCGCTCGCGTCGCCGCTTGCGCTCGTACTCGCTGGCAGCCTCGTAGTAGGCCCTCATTTGCTCCCTGCGGGCCTCACGGTTCTTCTCGTAGTGGTTGCGTCCCGATGTCCGGTTCGCTTCGACACAGGCGTCACAGCGGCAGCCGCACGAATAGGTCCACTTGCGGCCGTGACGACCGGCGAACTCGTCCAGCTCCCAGTCTGGCCAGACCTCGAGCGGGTGGAATCCAGCACGAACCGCGAGCCGGTCCGCTTGCTCTGCGGTCAGCCCGTTGGCCTGGTAGCGCTTGAACGACTCCCCGGAGATGCCAAGGGTGCGCGACCCCGGTCCAACCGTTGGGTTGCCGAGCTTGTCGAGCAACGCAGAGAAGGGGTAGGTGGTCACAGGGGTAGCACCTCCTGAGCCATGCGCTTCGCTGCCATTTCGCAGTAGCGTTCGTCCAACTCGATGCCGATAGCGCGACGGCCAAGGTCTTTGGCTGCTCGCAGCGTCGTGCCTGACCCCATGAACGGGTCGCACACCACTTCGGCGCTCGTCGTGGACACAGCGCGGAGCGCCAAAGCAAGCGGGAACGGCGCCGGGTGCTGTGACCCGACCTCGGGTGGGATGCGCCACACGTCGAACACGCTGCGCGTGTTGATGCGAAACTCGTCCTTGGCGAAGATGAGCACCCACTCGTAGCGGGGGACGTAGCAGGTGAACTGACGCATGAACCCCGACCCGCGGTCCCAGGTCACGATTTGGCGAAGCGGCAGGCCGGGGTTCAGCTCAAGCGGCAACAGAACGCCTTTGTTGAGCACCCTCGGCTTGTGCTGGTAGTAGATGGCGCCAGCCTCCGACAGTGCGTTCCAGCACGCCCGGAGTACGTCCTTCTGCCATGCGACGTAATCGTCGTGTGGCATGGCGTCGTGGTACGCGCCATAGCCGTCGGAAAGTCGGGTCCACTCAGTGCCCCCGGTCTGCCCCAGGTTGTACGGCGGGGACGTGAACACAAGGTCGACGCCGGACAGCGACGGCAGCACGTCGAGACAGTCCCCGTGGTAAATGGTGACGGCGTCGTCCTCGTAGTACGGCTTCACGACGCTCCGCTCCGCTTCAGCCACCCGCGCTCGTAGGACTCGGCCGGGTTGTCGTGGATGTAGGCGTGGCACATCTGGCACGAATGCAGGAGATTCGCTGCTGAGTGCTTCCCACCCTGCGAACGGCGCA